>VGXC01000013.1 GCA_016873495.1 Nitrospira sp.
TTCCTTCCCACTCATCGTGACTCTGTCCTCTCCGACCATCCGGCCCTCCTGGTGAAAGCCGACAGTCTAGCAATGAAGAGGACATTTCTATCTTGGCGAAAGCGGACATTCTCATGTTGGGATTACATGTACCACTTGACGCGGTTTTCTCTTAAAGAGATGGCCGAATGCGGAGCCGAGCTTCGCCGGTTGGGCACCGGGGCTCAGAGCTTGGAGGAAACGGCCAACCGGATCGTCCGCCACCTGTATGAACAGCTCTGCGATTCGGAGATAGAAGAGAAGGCCTGTGTTCTTGTCCGGCTGTTCAAGACCCATCCGTTCGGCGAGTTGGATCAGGATCTCCAGCGCTACGTCAAGGAGATATTAGGGGCAAGGCCTGCGGCGCCGACCATGCCCTGTTTCACCTTGATGGCCACGGCGGGACTCCTGCCGGAATGGAACGACCGGCATCAATCCAAGCGCTTCAAAGCCATCCCGATCGCCGACCGACAGTTCGGCGCCCAGTTTCCCATGTTTTCCCAGCTCATGACCCAGTTCGGTGTGGATCTCGGGACGATCTTGGAGCCGCGCACGGAATTGTTGCTGGATCGGCAGGAGACCAGCTACAACGTCTTTCACGTTCCCGACGCACTGGGTAGTCCCTACGTTCCGGGCCAGAAGCCATTCGTAAAGCCGTATGGCGTGCGCTCGGTGCTGGGCTTCGGCGGCCTGCTGCCGACCGGCTCGCTCTTCGCCGTCATCCTCTTCTCCAAGGTGCGAATTCCCAGGGACACGGCCGAGCTGTTCAGAACTCTGGCCTTGAGCGTGGAAATCGCCCTCCTACCGTTCGACGGCCAGGCGGATTTCACCGTCTCGCAGGAGCCTCCCGGAAAAACCGCTGCCCCCGCGAAGGGCGAGCGGCCGATCAATGTTGTCAATTGGTTGAAGGCGCGGATGACCGTGCAGGAGCAACTGATTCACGCCCACGATCAAGCGGTCATCGATCAGGCGGACCGTATTGAAGCGGCGACAGTGAAAATTCGAGACCAGGCCGAGGCGCTCAGCGCGATCGAGAAGGGGACGGCGGTCACCACCGGCGAAGACTTTTTCCGGTCGCTCGTCTTCCACCTGGCCGGCACGCTGAAGGTCCGGTACGCGTTGATCGGGGAACTCAAGGACGGGGATCCGAGCAAGGTTCGGACGCTCGCCTTCTGGGACGGTACTGCGTTCCTGGAGAACTTTGAATACGATCTGCTCAATTCACCCTGTGCCCAGGTGATCGGTCGGCAACTGCGCCATTTTCCTCAGGGGGTACGGCAATTGTTCCCGGACTATCGCATGCTGGCCGACCTTGGGGTCGAGAGCTACTGCGGGGCCCCCCTGTTCGACAAAGCGGGGCATGCCTTGGGGCTGTTGGCCGTGTTGCACGACCACCCTATGCGGCCGTCGTTGGATATCGAGCAGATTCTGACCATCTTCTCGGCTCGGGCCGGGGCGGAGCTTGAGCGCAAACGGATCGTGGTCCAGTTGCGGGAGACCAAAGATCGGCTACAGGCGATTTTGGATAATACCCCGGCGGTGATCTATGTAAAGGATGCCCAGGGGCGTCATATCATCGTGAACCGTCGGTTCCAGTCCCTGGTCGGTCTTGCCGAGGACCAGATTATCGGTAAGACCAATCACGAGTTGTTCCCGACGGCCGAGGCAGACACCTTCCGGGCGAACGACCTCAAAGTCCTCAGCTCCCTGGCGCCCCTGCAGAGCGAAGAGACGGTGGAGCGGAGCGACGGACTCCATACCTACGTGTCGGTGAAATTCCCGGTCTTCGACGGTGAGGGCCGGCCGTTCGGAATCTGCGGAATCTCGACGGATATCACCGAGCGCAAGCATCTGGAGGAGCAGCTCCAACGGGCGGCAAAGATGGAAGCCATCGGCCGCCTGGCCGGCGGCGTCGCCCACGACTTCAACAACCTGCTGACGGCGATCACTGGGTACAGCGAACTGCTGGTCCAGAAGCTGGGCCCAGGCAATCCCCTCTGCAATCATGCCGGGGAGATTCTGAAAGCCGGCGAACGGGCCGCCGCGCTGACGGCCCAGCTCCTCGCGTTCAGCCGTGGGCAGGTGGTGCAGCCGAGGATTTTGGACCTGAACCAAGTGGTCACCAACGTCGTGGGGCTGCTACGGCGACTGATCGGCGAGCATATTGAGCTCGAGACCCGGCTGGCCCCGAAGTTGTTGCCGATCAGGGCCGACATGGGGCAGATGGAGCAAGTGCTGATGAATCTGGCCATCAACGCCCGCGATGCCATGCCGCATGGGGGCCGGCTTGTGCTCGAGACGGTCAACGTTCCGTCCGGGTCCGTGCCGAATCTGGTGGCGGCGCCGGGGCCGTCGCGCGTCCGGCTCTTGGTTTCCGATACGGGACAGGGGATGGAGGAGGATACGTTGGCCCGTATCTTCGAGCCCTTCTTTACGACGAAAGCCCCGGGCAAGGGGACGGGGTTGGGGCTGGCGATGGTGTACGGCATTGTGACGAAAAGCGGCGGTACGATTGAAGCGGAGAGCAAGCCGGGGCGGGGGAGCACCTTCACGATCGACCTCCCCGCCGCCGGCCAATCGGTCGAGGCGGCTCCGGCTCCGGCTAGGCCTGGCCGGTCTCTTGGCGGCACGGAGACAATCCTGGTAGTGGAAGACGAAGAAGCGGTCAGAAATTTCGTGGGGGCCGTGTTGCGGTCTCAGGGGTATCGGGTGCTCGAAGCCGACAACGGCGAGGCAGCTTTGGCGCTATGCGATCGCGATCCTGCGCCTATCGATCTCTTGCTGACCGACGTCGTGATGCCGGGCATGAACGGGCGCAGTCTTGCCGAGCGGTTTGCCGTCCTACGGCCGGGCGCCGGCCTGCTCTACATGTCCGGATATACTGAAGACGAGGCCCTTCAGCGGGGCGTTCAGAATTTGGGCGACGCCTTTCTGGCCAAGCCGTTTTCTGCTGCCGCTCTGGCGGAAGCCATTCGGACGGCACTGGATGCCCGCTTGCAGAAACCGGCGTCCGCGCGCTGAGCGAATCAACGGGGACCGGTCTCGCCCGGCTGGCCGTTCTCTCCTTCACGGTCCATGTACCGGTTCTTGATGAGCAGGACCTCGTCCATCTTGCCCAAGAACAGGTCCAGCAAGGCCGCATCGAAATGCGTGCCGCGTTGCTGGGTCATGATGTCGGTCGTCTGCTCCACCGAGAAGGCCGGCTTGTACACGCGTTTGGTGGTCAGGGCATCGAATGCATCGGCGATGGCCACGATCCGGCCTTCGAGCGGGATCGCTGCACCCACCAATCCCTTGGGGTACCCGCTGCCGTCGACTTTTTCGTGGTGGGTTCGGGCGATGGTGGCGGCCAGCTGCAGCAGTGCGGAATCCGACCCGGCCAGGATCTGGTAGCCGATTTCCGTATGGCGCGTCATGATCGAGAATTCTTCGGGTGCAAATCCGCCGGGTTTGAGGAGAATGTGGTCGGGGGTCCCGATTTTCCCGATGTCGTGCATGGGGCTGGCGATGCGAATCAGTTCGCAGTGGTCCGCTTCCAATCCATAGCGGCGGGCGAGCAGGGCCGAGTAGTGGCTCATGCGTTTGATGTGCTGGGCCGTGCCTTTGTCCCGGAATTCGGCGGCAATGGCCAGGCGCTGGACGGTCTCTTCCTGGGAGAGACGGAGGCTTTGTTCCGCCTCTTCGAGGCGTGTGACGGCCAGCCTCAATTCGGCGGTCCGTTCCCGCACCATTTGCTCGAGATGTTCCCGATGAGCCTGGTTCTCGATCTCCAGGCGCCGCCGGCGCAGCGCGTTGGCGATATTGATGAGGATCTCGTTGGTCTCGAAGGGCTTGAGGATATAGCCGTAGGCTCCCGATTCCAGCGCCACGTTGGCCAGTTGGGGATCGTCCAGCCCCGTCACCATCACGGCCGCGGTCTGCGGATAGTCCTTCAGGACCTGCCGGACCAAGTCCAGCCCCGACTCCCCCGGCATGTTGACGTCGCAGAGGATTAGGGCGAACTCCCGTTCGCTCAGCCGGCGGCGGGCCTCCTGCGCGTCTCCGGCGAGGGTGCAGGTATAGCCGTATCCTTCGAGCAACCGACCCAGCAGGCGTCGGGTCGCGTCCTCGTCTTCGACGATAAGAATGCTGGCGGCCTGTTCGGATATAAAATGCGCCATGATGGCTCGGCCTCCTGCTGCATGCATTATAGATCAGGGACGACCCCAGTCAACCGGTAAGTGCGCGGTCGGTGCGATTGGGTCGTGAGGGGGGTTTTAGGGTTGCCAGCGAAGAGGGAACCGGTTAGGCTGGTGGCATGCCGTATGTCTTCCCTTATGAACAGCTTTTCGTCCTGGGTATCGGCGTCCTGATCCTGGGGCTGTTGGTCGTTCGAGTGCGGTGGGTCGCGCGGCGACGGGCGTCTTCGGCCGTGCCGGCGCCCGTGGGTAAACAAGACGAGAGGGCATCGGCTCGCCCCATTGATTGAGCTTTGTTCTTCTTGTCGTTTCCATTATAATTCCGGGCCCGGTCTTCAGGCTTAGGGGGGCACGCATGAACCAGGCAGCGCGGCTTTTGCGCCAGGACGGGCGCCGGAAGGATCAACTCAGGCCCGTCAAGATCACGCGGGATTTCATCAAGTGGGCCGAAGGCTCGGTGTTGATCGAAATGGGCGCGAACAAAGAGTGAGGACAAGAAGGCAGCAGGAAGCTGGGAGGACGAGGGACGCGCACGCCCATTTTTGCCGTGGTGACCTTCAGATGTTCGTGCGGCTTGGTCATCCGTTCGCGCGAGCTACGATCTTTGTGCCAGGCAAGGTGTTGCGGAATTGACCGCGGTGCTTTGTCAGGACGGCGCCCTCTTTGCGAGGTGTGTCCCAATACCATAATGACGACGTAGAGTTTTGCTAGACATCCTGAGACACATGACGGCCCTTGGATTATCTGCCGACCCTGGAGCGACCATGACGTCCAGGAGTGCCTATGCGATGACGTCAAGAGGTGAACGTTATAGATGGACGTGCTGTTCATTAATCCGGACTCTTCGGCAAAGGCCTATCAAGGGCTAGCAAAGATATACTCGGCTATTGAGCCCCCGACATGGGCGTTGCTATTGGCCGAGTCTTGCCGTGCGCAGGGGTTTGGCGTAAGCATCCTCGACTGCGACGCGGAGCGATTGTCCCTTGGGCAGTCCATACAACGGGTCAGCGATATCCGGCCGAGGCTTGTCGTCTTCGTGGTGTACGGGCAGAATCCCAACTCCGGGACCACGAGCATGATCGGCGCTCTGGATTTGGCACGCCAGCTGAAATCCCACCATCCTGAACTTCCGATCTGCTTTGTCGGGTCGCACACCAGCGCATTGCCCATGGAAGTCCTCTCGCACGACTGCGTCGACTTGGTTCTGCTCAACGAAGGCGTCTACGCGCTCCACAATCTTTTGCGCAGCAATCTCGATGGCGATCTACAGCGGATCAAGGGCATCGGCTATAAACGGCGAGGCGGTGAAAACGGTAAAACGCCCGTGCTTAATCATCCGCAGGGTGTAGTGCCCCAAGATCGTATGGATCGCGATTTGCCGGGCTATGCCTGGGATCTTCTGCCGTACCGCGAGAAGCCGCTCGACCTTTACCGCGCGCACTTTTGGCACGCCGAGTTTGATCACGGCAAGCGGACTCCCTTCGCGGCCATCTATACCTCTTTGGGGTGCAATTTCGGTTGTGATTTCTGCATGATCAACATCCTCAATCGTGTCGACAACGACGCCGCGGTCACCGCCGCGGATTCTCGAGGTATGCGTTTCTGGAGCCATGAATGGGTCGGCCGGGAAATGCGCAAGCTGGCGAATCTCGGGGTGCGAACGTTGCGGATCAGCGACGAAATGTTTTTTCTCAATCGGAAGAATTACCTGCCGATCTTGCAGCACGTGATCGACCAGGGGTTCGGCTTCAGGATGTGGACGTATTCACGGGTCGATACGGTGCGAAAGGATGCGCTCGAGCTGTTCAAACGAGCTGGGGTAAACTGGCTTGCGCTTGGGGTCGAGGCTGGCAACCAGACGGTTCGGCAGGAGGTCTCGAAGGGCTCGTTTCAAGAAGTGAATATTCGCGAGGTGTGTCGGGCAATCCGGGACGCCGGCATCTACGTCATCAGCAATTATATTTTCGGGTTTCCCGAAGATACGCTGGAAACCATGCAAGAGACGCTGGATCTGGCATTGGAGCTGAACACGGAAATGGCAAACATGTACCCCTGTCAGGCGTTGCCGGGCAGCCCCATCTATCGCCGCGCTAAACAGTACGGGTGGGCGCTCCCCGATTCGTATGAAGGCTATGCGTTCCTATCGTACGAGTGCCAGCCGCTCCCGACCAAGTCGGTGAGTGCGGCGGAGGTGTTGAGGTTCCGCGACGAGGCTTGGCGCACCTACTTCACTAATCCGGCCTATCTCGACCTGATCGAGCGCAAATTTGGAGCGCTCGAACGGAGCAATGTCGAGGCACTGGCCCTTATTCGACTCAAGCGAAGACTCTTGGGTGACGCCATCGCATGATTATTACGCGAACACCGTTCAGGATTTCATTTTTCGGCGGCGGGACGGATTATCCCGCTTGGTATCGAGAGCACGGCGGATCGGTTCTGGCGACCTCGATCAACAAATATTGCCACATCAGTTGCCGCTACCTCCCCCCGTTTTTTGAGCACAGGCACCGGATCGTGTATTCGCTGATTGAAAACGTTCGGAACATCGCCGAGATCAAGCATCCGGCCGTCCGGGCCATTCTGGACTGGGCGGGATGCGATGACCGAGGACTCGAAATTCATCACGATGGCGACCTGCCCGCGCGGTCTGGACTTGGTTCCAGCTCATCGTTCACGGTCGGGCTGATTCATGCGTTGGCGGCGTTGCGCGGCCACTATGTCTCAAGGGACGAGCTGGCCGCGCAGGCCATCCACATGGAGCAGGAGATCATCAAGGAGCATGTCGGTTCGCAAGACCAAGTCTCAGCCGCCTTCGGCGGATTCAATCATATCGACTTTCTGCCGAACGACACCTTTCAAGTATCTCCGATCATTTTGCCCAAAGAACGGCTGCACGAGTTTCAAGAGCATCTGATGCTGTGCTTCACCGGTTTTTCGCGAATCGCCTCGGAGGTCGCCCGATCCAAGATCGAAAACTTCAAGAGCCGGCACCACGAGCTACATCGGATGAGAGAGATGGTCATTGAAGCCATCCGCGTTCTTCAGAATACCGGGGCGCCGATCGAGGATGTGGGTCGGATGCTGCACCAAAGTTGGCTGTACAAGCGAAGCCTTTCCGAAAAGGTGTCGACGCCCGAGATCGACCATTTGTATGAGGAAGTGATGCGAATGGGAGCCATCGGCGGAAAACTGCTCGGGGCCGGTGGCGGCGGATTTTTGTTGTTGTTTGTTAGGCCCGATCTGCAGCCGAAAGTCCGGGAGCGGCTCAAGCATCTGGTTCATGTCCCCTTTCGTTTCGAAAACTCTGGCAGCCGTGTCGTGCTGTACCAGCCTGATGGACTCTCGTAACGATGGGACCGCGCGATGCCAGGATTTACGTGGCGGGGCATACCGGGCTCATCGGTTCGGCAGTCGTGAGGCGACTGGAGCGGGGCGGCTCCCCCGCACTTCTCACGCGATCCCGAAGCGAGCTGGATTTGCGAGATGCCGGTCGAGTCACGGAGTTTTTCCAGGAGAACCGCCCCGAGTATGTCGTGCTTGCGGCCGGACGAGTCGGGGGGATTGTCGACAACCAAACGTATCCCGCCGACTTTCTGGAGGAGAATCTCGCGATCCAGTTCAACGTGTTGAAAGCGGCGCGCGCGACCGACGTCAAGAGGCTGATTTGCTTTGGCTCTTCCTGTATGTATCCTCGGGAATGCGCTCAGCCGATGGCCGAGGATCTCTTGTTGTCCGGGAAGCCGGAGCCGACGAGCCTCCCGTATGCCATTTCCAAAATGGCCGGGACCTATCTGTGCCTGGCGTACAACAAGCAGGAGCGTGAAAACCGGTTTATCCCCGTCATTCCGAATAGCGCCTACGGGCCGCACGATAACTTCGATCCGAGATCCGGCCATGTGCTTTCGGCGCTAATGGCGCGATTTCATGAGGCGAAACTGCGCCATGCCGAATCTATCACACTGTGGGGCAGCGGCTCTCCCCGGCGCGAGTTCATCCATGCCGACGATATCGCGGATGCGTGCGCTCATCTATTGGCCTGCGACAGCACAAGGTTTGACCTGCCCCTTAACATCGGGGTCGGAGAGGATGTATCGATTCGTGAACTGGCGGAATTGTTGTCGGACGTCGTGGGATATGAGGGGCGTATAGAATGGGATTCGACCAAGCCTGATGGGGCGCCCCGGAAACTGCTCGATAGTGCTCGTATGCGGTCCCTCGGCTGGCAGCCGACGATCACGCTTCGCGAAGGCCTCTCTCTGACTTATCGATGGTATCTGGGCAACCTGGGCTCGGAGAGGGCTGGGGTCGGGGGGGCATGAGAAGGAAGGCATGATGACCAAAGACGAACTCATTGCGTTCGAGGAAGAGATCGCCGCCTTGTTCAATGCGGGAAAAATTCGCGCGCCCGTGCATTTGTATTATGGGAATGAAGAACAAATGATCGGAATCTTCCGCAAGATTCGTCCGCAGGATTGGGTGTTGTGTTCCTGGCGCTCGCACTATCAGTGTCTGCTCAAGGGAGTTCCCAAGGAACGGGTTCGCGATGAAATTGTGGCGGGACGATCAATTTCGTTGTGTTTCCCAGACCATCGCATCTTTTCCTCGGCCATCGTCGGGGGCGTGCTGCCGATCGCTGTCGGAGTGGCGATGGCCATACAACGGAGCGGCGAAGACGCCAAGGTGTACTGCTTCATGGGTGATATGACGGCGGAGACCGGCATCGCGTACGAGTCGATCAAGTACAGCCGCAACCATCGCCTGCCCATTCACTTCATCGTCGAAGACAACGCCAAATCCGTCTGCACCGACACGCGGGAAGTCTGGAATCAGCCCCACCTCAGTTATGAAGGGGTGGCGGACGAGTATGTCAGTTACTACCGGTACGAAACCAAATACCCCCATGCCGGGGCCGGCATTCGCGTGCAGTTTTAGCGTGGCGATGAAATATTTTGACGAACTCAAGCGGTCGATGGAGTTGTTGGCGAGCAATCCGCGCACGATTTTTATCGGACAGGCGGTGGCCGTAGCCGGGACTGCGATGACCAACACGCTCAATGGGGTGCCTCGCGATCGCCTCATCGAGCTGCCCGTGGCCGAGGAACTGCAGATGGGGATGACGACCGGAATGGCGCTGGCCGGTCTTATCCCCGTGAGCATATTCCCCCGATGGAACTTTCTGCTCTGCGCCATCAATCAACTGGTCAATCATTTGGACAAGATCCAAGTCATGTCCAATGCCGGCTACCGGACGAACGCCATTATTCGCACGGGTATCGGCTCTCAGCGTCCCTTGCATCCCCAGCATCAGCATGTCGGAGACTTCACGGAGGCTCTTCGCGCCATGTGCAGCACGATCGAGTTGATCCGACTCGACGAACCCGAGGAGATCTATCCGGCCTATGAGCGCGCCTTGCTCAGGGACGACGGGCGGAGCACGATCCTGGTCGAGTATGGAGATTATTACGGTGAGAAGTAGGGACGAGGCGTCAAAAGAACGGGCGGTGACGTCGATCGCGCGGCGGTCTCGACGCTCTCAAACGTGACACTGCGGACTTGGGCGAGAGAAGCACGCATGCCATACCCCTTGATGAGAAACAATGTCTTGCGCGAGGATCTGGACGCCGTGATCGAGCATTTGCGGCAAGATGATCCGATTCTGACGCAAGGCGCGAATGTGAAGGCTTTTGAAGCTGAATGGTCGGCGTGGCTGGGGGTTCGGCACAGCGTCTTCGTGAATTCCGGGGCGTCGGCCAATCTCTTGACGATGGCGATCCTCAAACTTCGCCACCCTGAGGGGGGGGAGGTGATCGTTCCGCCGTTGGCCTGGGTGTCGGATATCGCGTCGGTCCTGCAAAACGGATTTGCCCCGGTTTTTGTGGATATCGACCCCCGGTCGCTGGCGATGGACACGGCGAACATTCTGGCGACGATCACGGATCGGACACGGGCGGTGTTCCTGACGCATGTCCAGGGATTCGACGGGCTGACGGATCGGTTGCTGAGCGAGTTGCAGCAACGACGGATTCCACTCATTGAGGACGTGTGCGAGTCGCACGGGGCCACGCATGGCGGCAGGAAGCTGGGCAGCTTCGGGTGGATCTCCAATTTTTCCTTCTATTATGCCCATCATATGAGCACGATCGAGGGGGGGATGATCTGCACGGACGACCCGGAGGTGTACCAGCAGGCTCGGATGCTGCGCTCTCACGGCATGGTGCGCGAGGCCGGCGATCCCGCCGTGCATGCGGCTTACCGGTCGGCAAACCCAGATCTGAATCCCGACTTTATCTTCGCCTTCCCGGCCTATAACGTACGGAACACGGAGATCGGCGGCATATTGGGGCGCAGTCAGTTGAAGCGATTGGATGGCAACGTGAAGCGGCGGACCGACAATCTGCTGCGGTTCCTCGATCACATCGATCCCAAGAAGTACCGAACCGATTTCAAGATTGAAGGATCGAGCAATTATGCCTTCAATCTGATCCTCAAACGGCCGGACGACGAATTGGTCGAGCGCTTGATGAAGGTCATGCGCGAATCGGGGGTCGAGTTCCGACGCGGCAGCGCGGGAGGCGGCAATCAGACCCGCCAGCCCTATCTGAAGGGCATCGTTGCGAACGACTACCATCGTGCATTCCCCGAAGCCGAACATATTCATTTCTATGGTTTCTACATCGGCAATTTCCCGGACTTGCGCGATGATGAGATCGACCGTCTTTGTGCGATCCTCAATGCCGCCTGAGAAGACCGCGACCTCCGCGGTGATTCTTGCCGGCGGCCTTGGGACCAGGCTGCGCAGCTCTGTGCCCCATCTCCCAAAGCCGATGGCGCCGATCGCCGGCCGGCCGTTTTTGGAGTATCAGCTCGATTATTGGATCGCTCAGGGGGTCTGCCGTTTTGTGCTCTCCGTCGGCTATCGGTACGAGGCCATCAGAGACCACTTCGGGACTCGATACAAAGGAGCGGAGCTTGATTATGCGATTGAGCGGCAGCCGTTAGGGACTGGTGGAGGATTCCTGCTTGCCGCGGAAAAAGTCGGCCGCGAGAAGCCGTTCTTGCTTTTGAACGGCGATACCTATTTTGCCGTTGACTGGAGCGTGCTGAACGCCTATGCACAGGAACATGAGGCGGACTGGTGCATTGCATTGTTCCGAGCCGGTGGGGGGGGGCGATATATGGGGGTCGAGATGTCCCCTCAGGGACGGATTACCTCGATGAAATCGGGGGCGGACCAGGGGGCGCGATTTGCCAACGGCGGGGTGTATTGGGTCCACCCACGCGTTTTAGAGGCAGAACATTTCGTTTCGAATCGCATGGTATCACTCGAAGATGACGTGTTTCCCGCCGCTCTTGCCTCAGGGCAGCGCATGTTCGGCCTCGAGTGTGTCGGCACATTTATCGACATCGGGGTGCCGGAGGACTACCAGCGTGCGGCGGCACTCCTGGCGGGGGAGCGCTGAGGGAGTCGGCCCATCGGAATTGTGTGGCGCGACGGAACACTTCGATCGCCAGAAAAGGATGGAGCGCATGACGTACCACATTCTCGTGACTGGAGGAGCCGGGTATCTCGGTTCCACCATGGTTCCGGATCTTCTGCAGCTCGGCCATCGCGTGACGGTGCTGGACAGTTTCATGTATCGGCAGTCGAGCCTGAACCATGTTTGCCATCATCACAATTTTTCGATCGTTAAGGGCGATATCCGCGTCGAAAGCGTGATTGCACCATTGCTCAAGAAGGCGGACATCGTCATTCCCTTGGCTGCTCTCGTCGGGGCGCCAATATGCGGGCAAGATCCCGTAGGGGCTAGAACGGTCAATCACGATGCCGTACTTCTTATGCTGAAACTCTTGTCGAATGGACAACGGGTTCTTATGCCGACCACCAACAGCGCCTACGGAACAGGAGACGAGCATAACTTCTGCACGGAAACATCGCCTCTCAACCCGATTTCGCTGTATGCCAAGGAGAAAGTCGCCATCGAAAAAGAACTCATGCAACGCGAGAACTCGATCAGCTTTAGACTCGCGACGGTCTTCGGGATGTCGCCTCGCATGCGGATCGATCTGTTGGTCAATGATTTTACTTATCGTGCTGTCCACGACCGTTTTGTCGTCTTATTTGAAAGCGCGTTCAAGCGGAACTATGTGCATGTGCGCGACGTCTCAAGGGTCTTTCAGCACGCCATCGTCAACTTCGAGGGCATGAAAAATCAGATTTACAACGTCGGGCTTTCCGATGCGAACATCTCCAAAATAGATTTGTGTCAGGCGATCCAGAAGCATGTGCCGGACTTTGTGTTCCTCGATGCGCCCGTCGGGACAGATCCCGATCAGCGTAACTACATCGTGTCCAACGAGAAGATCGAAGCCACGGGCTATCGACCCTTGACCTCCCTCGATGCCGGGATTGCTGAGTTGATCAAGGGATACGCCATGATCAAGAACTCCCGCTATGGGAATGTGTGATCTCCGATACATTGCACGGCCGCATGAAACTCACCACGCATCCCGTCCTCGACGCCGCGATTATCGCCCTGCTGTTCCTGGCTCTGGTCGAACTGCCGACGGAGGCCACCGTCAACGGCCACGATTCGGGGAGCCAAGCCGCCTACGAGTATTGGACGCTCCATGGATTCGCCTACGGGATAGACATCTTCCAAAACGTCGGTCCGCTGGGATTTCTGAGTTACCCGAAAATCTATACGGGGTTTCTGAGCGGAACCAAGCTGCTGCTGCACGTCCTGTTGATGTGCAGCTTGATCGTCCTGCTCCTGCGCCATGCGGAGGGCATGGTTCGCTGGCGGCGCCTGGTGCTCCTGGTCGCGGCGGGGAGTTGTGCCGTCGGCTCGACGTCTCTGTACCTGCTGCTCTTGTTGGCGTCGCGGCAGTTGATGGCGGCCGAGCGACGGCGGGTCGTCTTGCCCGCAGCGGTGCTTCTGGCCTTGCTGGCGCTGGCGCACGGCACCTATTTGTTTATCGCGCTGGTCAGCGTCGCCGCGGCCCTCGCCTGCCAGTTGCTCTCCCGGCGGCCGCGGCTCGCGGCGACCACGGCCGTTGGTTTCCTCGTCTCCCTTATGGCGATCTGGGCGGCTGCCGGTCAATCTTGGGTCAATTTGCCGGCCTATTTTTACGGGATGATCAGTTTTACGAATGGCTACAACGACGCGATGGCCCTGTATCTATCGTATCGCATCGACGCGGCCGGGTTCCTCGCCTTGTTGGTTTGTGCGGGGCTGATTGTCCGGAGAGTGTGGTCCAGCGTTCTGTCGGATCGGGTGGACATTGCGCAAAGCGCCAGACAAGCGCTCTGGTCGGGGACTGAACTCCTCATCCTATTGATCGTGTGGAAGCATGGCATCGTGAGGGACGATAACCATCACCTGGCCATCTATTTCCAGTATCTCGTCGTCGGTTTCGCCGGAGCCCTCTTCGCCAGGCCGCTTCCGGTCGACAGCGTGTCTTGTGCGGAGACGCTCGCGCGAGGCCGGGAAAGCGTTCTAGGGCGTTCCGCGAAGACCGCGGCGGGCATTCTCGCGGCCCTGCTGCTGATAGCGACGCTCCCAAAGATCGAGCGCACGCTGGCAGGGATCGTCGACTTGCCCGGCTATTTTGCCGGGCTTAACGCCGAGCTGCATCGCAACGCCGCGACCATGCAATCCCCCGCCGCCCGTGCGCTCATAGGGCGGGATGCCGTCGGGTATTTCGGCAATTTCCCGGCGCCAATGCTATATAGCGGCCTGAATTATGTCTCGATGCCGTCGACCGTGTCGTTCGCCTCCTGGAATGACCGGATCGTCAAGGCCGATGCCGAGTTCATTCGCGATGACCGGCGGGCCCCGCCCTATCTGTTTTTTGCGCTCGATTCGGCCGATGGACGGCTTGTGGCGCAGGACAGCGCGCTGGCGCAACTGGAAATCCTGCATCGCTATGACGTAGTGAGATTTCAGAGCGACATTTTGCGGGGAGACTATTCTCCGCATCGAGGGAAGCTGCTGTTACGCCGGGCCGGCAAGAAAAACCCGCTCCTCAAGGTTCCGATCGCGGCGCGGGATATACGGGTTGGCGAGTGGGTCGACGTCCCTTACGATTCTTCGAATCCGCTCTGGGTGAGGGTCGAGGTCGGGCGAGGACTCTTGGCCCACCTCGTAACGCTGGCCTACAAGCCTCCCCAATACCGTCTTGAGTTGGCCTTCAAGAACGGGATGATCCGGACCTATAAGTTCGTTCCGCAAACGGCGGCCACGGGGTTTCTGATGAATCCGTTGATCCTTGAGAACGGCGACGCGCTGGCCGTCCGCTTTCGACAGGAATATCAGCGGTACATGGCCGATGCGCATCCCGCACTCAGCAAAGTGGTGCGCTTTCGGATCGCCTGCGATCGTTTGGTGGCTCTTTGTGAGCCGGCTGCGCAAGTGGCGTTCGAGGACGTCCGCGGGCTTGCGCTTGGGTCTGATAACGATCAGGAGCAATTCTACCGTTTCAAAGCAGGGCAATTCGACTTTGATGCCGAGGTTGAAGCCATGGACGTGGCGTCTCCCGTGATGAGTGCGACGGCATTTGGAAAAGCATTCTTTCAGTTTACTGCACCAAGCCGTATCCAGTTGCATAAGCCCAAGGGCGCTCGTCGATTGACAGCCTTCTATGGGATGTATCCGAAGACTTATGAGAAAGAGCCTCCGCCTTTTTACAGCCAGATATATCAGCTCAAAGTCGGGTTCGATTGGCTTCGTGGTGTAGTGGACGATCCAATAGGTGGCCGATCGGCGGAGGCCGTAACCGGCGTGGCCGTATCCGTGTCCGCGCGCGAAAGGGGCAGTCAGGACGTCAAAAGCGAAGTCGGCACGCTGAAGGTCGAACTTGACTGGGTCCGTAAGAAGTCCGCGATGAAGCTGTATGCCGGCACCTTGTCCGGAGCCGGCGCTGACGGCGTTGAATTGGCCGTCCGGCTGGAGACGAAGGAGGGCGGCACCAAGCGTCTCTATGTGCGAGACGTCAATCCGATCGAGACCCCCGGCGATCGAGGTGAGCAGCGATTGGACCTCGAGCTACCGGTCGAGGAAGGAACGGTGTGGATTGACGTGAACGCGAAGAGCAACCCAGTCTACGATCAGTTTCTTTTAAGGAGCCTTCGCCTCGAAAGATCGGGAGTACCCGCTCCGTCATCGTAGCGTTTGCTCATGGCCCAGGCCCTTCCCTCTGGGTGAAAGGCCGTGCGGGGAGAACGTGGAATATCTAGTGAACTGGGTCCACAGTGCGGTGGCGAATCACCCGGTGACTGCGCCGATACTCTTTATCTTTGCCCACACCGTGCTGGCCGTGTGCCTTTTACCCTGTTCGCCGATGACTATGCTCGCAGGCGTCTTGTGGGGCGGGGGGAAGGGCGTGATGTTGTCGGGGGCGGCGGCCCTCGTCTCCTCGGCCACGACCTTTGGTTTATCCCGGACGTTTCTGCACGACCGTATCGAACGATATCTCCTGCGGCGTTACCCGACCGTCGCCGGACCTTTGCAGCGAGTTGTCGCCCACGACTGGAAGATCATCGCCGTCTTGTGGTTGAGTCCCTTGATCCCCGCATCCACTGCGGGGTACGTTTTCGGCTTGAGCCGGATCACGTTGCTGCGATACCTCGGGTTTTCAGCCGTGTTCATGCTGCCGCTGCAAATCCTGCTGGTGATGACCGGCCATTCGGCGGCCACGCTGTTCTCGCCTGGGGGACAGTGGGGCATGACGGCGGCGTTGATTGCGCTGCTCATTGCCGTCCCGTTTCTCGGCAAGCGTCTCTCGACGAGCCTGGACAAATCGCTCGGAACAGGGGGTGGGGAATGAATCGTGCGTCGGCCTCCGTATCGGTCGTGCTCTCGTTTTACAACGAGCAGGCGGTGTTGCCCGAACTGTTGAGCCGGTTGAGGATGGTGTTTGCCTCGCTGATGGAGCGCGGCCAGGTGAGGTTCTACGAACTCGTGTTCGTGAACGACAATTCGACGGACGCTTCCGAGGCCTACCTGAGGTCGGAGTTGGGCCGGGGGGACATCGTCCTCGTCAGCATGTCCCGAAACTTCGGGGTGTCCGAATGCGTCATGGCGGGGATGGCCCATGCCGGCGGAGACGCGGTGATCTACATGGATGCCGATCTGCAGGATCCCCCCGAAGTGATCCCTCGGCTGGTTGAGGCGTGGATGGCGGATCCGGAAGTCGAGGTGGTCTATACCACGCGGACCAGCCGCCAGGGCGAGTCGAGGGTAAAGATGTTCGTCACGAAAATCGGATATCGATTCATCAACGCCATTTCGGACATCGAGCTCCAAGTTGATTCAGGGGACTTCAAGTTGCTCTCTCGACGCGCCGTCGAGTGCCTACTTCAGTTGAAAGAGGACAAACCGTACATGCGCGGGCTGGTCAGTTGGATCGGGTTCAAGCAGGTGCCGGTCTACTATGACCGACTGCCGCGCCACGATGGACGCCAAAATACCAAGATGAACGTCCTCAGCCGGAAAGTGATCTATTACTGGCTGGATCGCGCGTTGATTTCGTTTTCCGATGCCCCGCTCAAGCTCATGCTGGTGCTGGGTTTCATCTTGTCCGGGATTTCCATGTCGTACATTCTCGTCGTGATCGCGCAGAAAATCATGGGGGTCGCTGTCCCTGGGTTGTCCGCAATCATGTCGGCCGTGCTGTTCTTGGGCAGCCTGCAAATCATGCTCTTGGGGTTTGTTGGATTGTATATCGGAGCTATATTCAGAGAAGTCAAGCAGAGGCCGCGGTATCTAGTAAAAGAAGTGTTGCGGAAGTAGAGCCTATCTCAAAATTTAAACGGCTTTACTTCGAGGAGATGCTGCTTGCTAGCTTGAGAGCTCGGGGGGTCGCTTTCCCAGGAATACTGCGATTCGTTCAGGACTCCGGTCCTCCTGGGCAGACGCATCCGGGTAGGAAATCGATTTTGAGATAGGTTCGAGTTGGCGAAGGTTGGATTCCTATTGGGCGCGCTATCCCCGCCTACATCCGGGGTTTCGAGCGGACAATAATGCGGGAAACATGACACGTCAGGTCTACGACATCGCTATCATCGGCGGCGGCATCGTCGGATGCGCGCTTGCGCGCGCGCTTGGCATCCGGTTCGACAAGGTGCTGTTACTGGAGAAAGAGGGGGGAGTGGCGTGCCATACCAGCGGGAGGAACAGCGGCGTCGTGCATTCCGGATTCAACCCGACACCGGGGACGTTGAAGGCCAAGCTTTGTGTTGAGGGAGGGCGGCTCATTCGTGAGTTGTGCCATGACCGAGGCGTGCGATGCGAACAGGTCGGTACGTTGGTGGTTGCGGTCGATGAGCGAGAAATGCCGATTCTCGACGGCCTCAAGAAAAAGGGTGAACAGAACGGCGTGCCGGGTATCGAGATCGTGCCGATCGAGCAGGTCCGATCGTACGAACCGAATGTCAAGGGCATTGCCGCGTTCCACTCGCCGGCCGGAGCCATCGTCGATTCCGTGGGCTTGACGCAAGCGGTGGCCAACGAGTCAAAGCAGTTGGGAGTGGATATCGCGCTGGGACAGGAAGTCCTGGCTGTTCGCGAAGGCGCGATGGAAGTCGAGGTGACCACAAGGACCGGGACCTTCTGTGCCCAGCTTGTCGTGAATTGCGCAGGCCTGCACGCGGACCGGTTGGCGCACATGATGGGCGTGGGTCGCGACTACGTCATTGCCCCGTTTCGCGGCGAATATTTCATCGTTCGGAGGCCGGGTCCGCCCATCATCCGAAGCATGGTCTATCCGGTGCCCAATCCGATCGTCCCGTTTCTAGGTGTGCACCTCACCAAATCCGTGGACGGCACGGTATTGGTGGGCCCAAACGCGGTGCCAGCCTTTGGGCGAGAGGCCTACAGCCGGTTCTCAATCGGCTGGAAAGACCTAAGAGAAATCGCGACCCACAAGGGAACCTGGACTGCCTTCAGGAAAAATCGTGCGTTGGTCGGAATTGCGTGGAACGAGTTGCGTAATTCGTGCAGCCGCCGGCACTTTCATGCGGAGGCCAGCCGCTTAGTATGTGGATTGCGGCCGGAGGACCTTGCCCTAGACTCTCGGGTCGGGATTCGACCGCAGCTCATTCATGCGAACGGGCATCTAGTCGAAGACCTTGTTATTGAGACAACGCCTCGTTCCATCCATATCTTGAACGTGGTTTCGCCGGGCATGACGTCGTCGCTGGCCTTCGCGGACTGGGTATCCGGGGGAATCAGCGGCGATTTGCGATGGACCCGCGCAGCCGAAGTTGGTATGGCGCCGGCCTGCGCGATAGCACGCACGGATGCTGTGCTCAACGGGTAGCCTGATTTCTTCGACCGACAATTCTTTCGAAAAATAGACGCCGCCGCGTTGGCAGTGTTGATGAGGCCTGGACTCGAAGTGCTGGAGATTGTAGCCATACACCCCCGATTCCAGGGCAATATTGGCCAGTTGAGGATCGTCTAGCCCCGTCGCCGCATCAGCAGCTGTTTGTCCTGGGCGTCGGCGGCCTGATCCTGGGACTGGCGGCCTTCCGTCTGTGGCTGGCCCGTCGGCGCTGGACGCCCTCCGTCGGGCCGGAGCCCCAGGGCAAACCGGACAAAGTGACACCGTAATTGAGCTATGCTCTTCTTGCGGTTTCCCTTATAATTCCCGGGTCGCATTGTTAGAATAATGGGGGGCATGCATGAACCAGGCAGCGCGGCTTTTGCGCCAGGACGGGCGCCGGAAAGATCAACTCAGGCCCGTCAAGATCACGCGGGATTTCATCAAGTGGGCCGAAGGCTCGGTATTGATCGAAATGGGCGCGACCAAGGTTATCTGTACGGCCTCCATCGAGGAAAAGGTGCCGCCCTTTCTCAGGGACAAGGGGCGGGGATGGGTGACGGCCGAGTATGCCATGATTCCGCGGGCCACGCATGAGCGGACTCAGCGCGAGGCCGCCAAAGGCAAGCAAGGGGGCCGGACCTTGGAGATTCAGCGCCTTGTCGGGCGCGCGCTGCGGGCGGTCACCGATATGGAGCAGATGGGCGAACGAAGCATTTGGATCGACTGCGACGTGATTCAGGCGGACGGAGGGACGAGGACTGCGTCCATCACCGGCTCGTTCATTGCGCTGGCGGACGCCTTGGCGGTGCTGAAGACGAAGGGGCTCATCAAGGCCCGCCCCCTGACAGACTATCTGGCGGCGGTGAGCGTCGGCCGCGTGGGTGGCGAGGTGTTCGTGGACTTGGCCTATGAAGAAGACTCGCGGGCCGAGGTGGACATGAATCTGGTGATGACGGGCAACGGCCGGTTCGTGGAGGTCCAGGGGACTGCAGAACGGTTGCCCTTTGCCAAGAAGGACCTGGATGAGTTTCTGTCGATGGGCGGGCATGCGATCCAGGAACTCGTGGCGCTGCAAAGGGAATTGGTGGGGAGCCTCGCGTAAAGGATGCCCGCGATCAGGGAACTGGTGCTGGCCACGCGTAATCGGGATAAGGGCGCGGAGCTGGCCGCGCTCCTGGGCGACCTGGGGGTGATCATCAGGACCCTGACCGAGTTTCCCGATGCGCCCGAGATCGTGGAGGATGGCGAGACCTGCCGGGACAATGCGATCAAGAAGGCCAAGACGATTGCGCGCCATACGGGATTGCCTGCGGTGGCCGACGACACGGGGTTGATGGTGGATGCGCTGGGGGGGCGGCCCGGTATCTATGCGGCGCGCTATGCCGGGGAGCACGCCACGTATGAAGACAACTGGCGGAAGTTGCTTCGGGAACTGACGGGAGTGCCTCGGGCCCGGCGCCGGGCTCGGTTCGTCACGGCGGCGGCTATGGCCTGGCCTGGACAGGAGCCGGTGGAGGTCGTGGAAGGAACGCTGGAAGGGGTGATCGCCGAAGAGCCGGCCGGCAACCAAGGATTCGGATACGATCCTGTGTTTTTTGTGCCGGAGCTTGGCAAGACGCTTGCGCAGCTCACCCCAGAAGAAAAAAACCGCGTCAGCCACAGGGCTAAGGCCTTCGCCAAGGTCAAAGATCTCTTGGGAAGCAAGCTTCCAAGGATTACATGAAATAGGCTTCGAACTTCATTGCCTGTGCTAAGGATTAGCGAGCGTCGGTGTTTAGGTTATCGATGCCTGTTCACGAGCTGAGTGGAGTCGGGGCGTAGCGCAGCCCGGTAGCGCGCCTGCTTTGGGAGCAGGATGTCGGAGGTTCAAATCCTCTCGCCCCGACCATACCTCGCTTGCGTGTGCCGGCGGCTCATTATCGAAGTATCGAATTATTGCCGCCGGAGAAACACCTTAGTTTAGGTTTTTGCAATTTGAATTTCATCCGTGTGAGCCGCCGGCTTTTTATCGCTTTATCGTAATTAATGCCGGCGGATAAGCACCTCAAGTAATCCGAAGTGCTGTAATGACATCGGCTCGTCGTTAGGCGCGACAGGTGCTCACCGACGGCTGTTGATCAGGCCATGGCGCGCCAGCAGTGCAGGCGGGGCATGGCGTTTGATCACTGGGCAAGGTGTCGCTACGCGACCGTGGTCTAGGATGAACACGGGCTTCAACCTTTTCCGGCGCCCAAACGCCAAGACGTGAAGGTCCCTGGTGCGGGAGGGCTTGTGGGAATACGTCTCGATGTTCCTGTCGCGCCAAGCAAGACCATGATTCAGTCGTTGCGAAGCAACACCGCTTCCGGTGTGTGCGTGCCACGGCCGAAAGGGATATCTGATGGGCCATTGCCCGATACTTCTCCGTCGGAGCGCTTCTCTCGCGTTAGGAAATAGCGCCCGTAGCTCAGTCGGATAGAGCACGAGCCTTCTAAGCTCGGGGTCGCAGGTTCGATTCCTGCCGGGCGCGCCATCCTCAAGTTTGGCAGCCGGCGTCCGATATCTGACATGGAGATGTGAACGAGATTTTGGTATAAGGCAACAAGGATGGCAGAACCGTCGCCGGCAGAAACGATATTGCTAGTCGAGGATGAACCTGAAATCCGACGGTTCATTGTCAAAGTTCTCGCGGTGCAAGGATACCAGGTCCTGGAGGCTCACGACGGGACACAGGCCCTTGCGCTGTGCCGACAACACCCGGGCCCCATCCATTTGTTACTCACGGACGTGGTCATCCCCGACACGAGTGGCCCGGAACTGGCCGCCAATATCCAAGCGTTTCGTCCCCAAATCCGTTTCCTCTACATCTCCGCCTTTGATACCGGTTTGCTCAGGCAGAACTTCGGCTTGAACGCGCGCGCGGCGTTTCTTCAAAAACCGTTCGACGCGGAAGATTTACTGAAAAAAATCCATGATGTGTTGCAGAGCCAGGACTAAGGTTCCGTCATGTCGGCGGTCTGAGGAGCGGGAGCAGGTGAGGCAGATTGGCGGGAGATTAATCCGCGCGGTGGCAGAGGGTACGTGCCTGGCCACCAACACACGAATCAGCGTTTGTACCGCATGCGGGTTCCATAGACGAGCGACATGGTGATTTCTTCGGCGGAGAGTTCAGCCGGGAAGCAGGCGCCGGACACCTTGGCTGCGTTGATGCTGGCCCCCTCCAGGCGACACTGTTGGAAATCCACGCCGCGCAAGTCCGCCTGCCGAAAATAACAGTCGCTGAAGTCAAGGCCCTGGGCGTCGAGCCCACGCAGGTCCACGTTCCGGAAATCGCAGCCGGTGAGATCGGCCTTGTCGCCCCCCGCCTTGATGGCGTTGAACTCCTTGATATTGCCCTCGCGCAGGAGTTGGTACATCCGATCAGGCGGGCACTTGAGTCCGCCTCTGGTTTGCGTCGTAGGCATGGGGTCTCCATTCGGCAGTCAGCGATATGCCGAGCAGTGCTTCATCCCCTTGTCGGCAGGTCAGGCCGGATTCTTGAGTGGGCGGTTTCGTGGCAGGCGCGCCCGTTGATTTGGAGCTATCGGCGGAGTATGGTTTGGCCTGGCCGGTGACCAATATGAAGTCAGCCAAACCCAAGCACAGTCACAATCGCAGACGGACCAAGAGTGCCGCCTCATCCGTGCGGGTCGAACCGGGGGCCAAGCGGCGGTTTCAGGCGCGCCTGCTCAAATGGTATCGGGAACACGGACGAGACCTGCCTTGGCGAAAAACATCCGATCCCTATAAGATTTTGGTCTCCGAAGTGATGCTACAGCAGACCCAGGTGGATCGCGTCATTCCCAAGTACCATGAGTTTCTGGAGCGGTATCCGTCGTTTCGACATCTGGCCCGGACACCCGTGGAAGAAGTGCGGAAGACCTGGTACCCGCTGGGGTACAACATCCGTCCCCACCGCTTGCACGGCATCGCCTGTGAAACGGTGGCCCGCTATGGGGGAGCGCTGCCCAGTGATCCGGAGGAACTGCTCTCGTTCAAGGGGATCGGCCGATATACGGCCGGGGCGGTCCGGTCCTTTGCCTTCAATGAAGACGCACCGATCCTGGACACGAATGTGATGCGGGTGCTGCACCGGGTCTTTGTCGGCCAGGGCGATCCCAAAGCGCAGAAGTCCACGCTCTGGGCCCTTTCCGAGGCGTTGATTCCCAAAGGCAAGGGCTATGACTTCAATCAAGCCTTGATGGACTTCGGCGCCCTCCAGTGCACGGCCCGCGATCCCTACTGCTTGCTCTGTCCAATGAAGTCGTTCTGTAAGAGCTATCCGTTCGACGAAAGACGTAAGGCGTGAGGGGTGAGGCGTGAAGGGCAAAAGAGACCCAACGGCTCGGAGCGGCCAGGTTTTTTCTGATACCTTGCGCCTGACGCCTCACGCCTCACGGCGGCCCGCGACAGTGCAAGTTGCGGTCGGCCTCATCGTGCAGGATGGCCGTTATTTAATTGCCCGGCGCAAGGCCGATGTCCATCTGGGCGGCCTCTGGGAATTTCCAGGCGGCAAGCGGGAAGCGGAGGAAGCGTTGGAGGATTGCTTGCGCCGGGAGTTGCGCGAGGAGCTGGGGATCGAGGTGACGCAGCCGGTCTTCCATCGGGTACTCCGCCACGAATATCCAGAGAAGTCGGTAGAGCTGCATTTCTTCCGCTGCTCGATTCGAGCCGGGCAGGTGCGGGCGCTGGACTGCCAAGAACTCCGATGGGTCGCGCCCGAGGAGTTGGGCCGGTTCGAATTTCCCGCGGCGGACCAAGCCTTGATCGAAGAGCTGTTGGCGGAGAGCTGAAGGTTCGTCCATGAAAGTCGTGCTGGACATCGAAACGGTGCAGCCGCCCCGCGAGGAATGGGCTCGGTTGGTGGGGCTGGCTGGCCTTCAGGCCGGGGACAGAGAGCCGGCCGACGATTTGTTCGCCTCCGCCGAGGCCGGCGAGCGGAAGCGGCAGGAGGACGAGCAGTACGAACGGGCCTCGTTCGACGGGACCTTCAGCCGCATCGTCTGTATAGGCCTCATTCAACTGTCCGACCAGCTGGATCCGCTGGGGGCTGTGTCCTGGTATGGCGCAAACGAGCAAGAGTTGCTGCGGCAATTCTGGGCCAAATTGGGCCAGCTGCGTCCGTCCTCGTTCGTCACCCACAACGGCCTGGGGTTCGACCTGCCGTTTATCAAAAAGCGATCCGTCATTCATCAAGTAAAGCCCAGCCTGGAGCTCAACTTGGCCAAGTTCAGGACCGAGCCGGTCTACGACACGATGGCGGTCTGGAGCAACTGGGACAACCGGGGCTGGGTCAAGCTGGATGTGCTGGCGCGGGCGCTGAACGTCGAGAGCAAGTCGGGCAGCGGCAAACAGGTGGCGGAGATGTGGGCCAAGGGGCGGGGCAGGGAGATCGCGGACTATTGCCTGCAAGACACTTACGTGACCTATGCCTGCTATTGCCGGATGAACTATCGGCCGCTCTTGCCTCGCGAAACGGTGCTGGCGTCAAAGGAATTGATCGAGGTGCGATGAGGGCTGTGCGTCCGACGACACTCAGGGGATCGATGGCGTGGTCGGCGGTGGAGTCGGTTTCTTTTTCTTCTTCAGCTTCTGTTTGTCCGCATCCTGTTCGGCCAGTTGCTTCTTGATCGCGCGCAGTTCCTCTTTCAACTCCTGCATCTCCATATCCTTCTTGATCAAGAGATCCTTGACCGATTGGAGTTCGGTAGCGGCGGCGCCTTCCGCCTGGGCCGGGGCTTTGGCCGGCGCCGTCACGGCTGCTCCCTTCGCCGCGCTTGTATCTTTTGCCGGCAGGGGCCGGGACGAAGGCGCGGCCGGTTGGGCTGGCGCTGTGGCCGGCAGTTTGGCCAAGAGCTGATAATCGATCACCAGGGTTGTGGCGTCGGAGTCGCCGAAAAAGCCGGACTGTTTGAACGAATCAGGCCGCTTGGCCGCTTCCGGCGTAAACAGGACCTGGAGCCGGTCTAATCCGGTCCGGTCTGGAATTTGGCGGTTTGGCATGTTGATCGCATCGGGTCTCGTCGGCCGATGATGGTATTCCGCCAGCGTGAGATGCAAGGACAGGCCATGCACATAGAGACTTCCGGAAGTCGTCTCCGGCTCCGGACCGTACGGCGGCGACTCGGAAGAGCCCACGGCGGCGCCCTCCCGTTCCTGGTATGCGATGGGACTGACCAGATGGGAGACACGGAACCCCACTTGCTGCGATGGGCCGGCCTGGGCCAGGGCTTTGATCAGAGGAGGGGCGAGAAACCCCACCTCTTCTTCCGTAAACACTCGGGTGGGCTTGGGTTTTCCGTCGAAGAGGCCCTCGACCGTGCTCTTGTCCCCCACGACCTGGATCCCGCGCAACACCTGCGCGATTGTGGTTGCTGGCAGAGTGATGGGGTGGGCGGCTTGGAGCGTCTTGTCCGGCAGGGCCTCCAAATAGACGCGCCCGTGTTGGCTATCGTAGACGATGATCTCCGGGCCGGCGGCCGATACACAGCCGGCCGAATATGCGCCGATCAACGCGGTGGCCAAGAGAAACGCGAAGGGTAACGGAGGGCGGTGTGGAGGACGTCGGATCATGCGTACGAGGTCTCGGGTAGCTCCAGACGATGCGCCGCAGTGTACCACAAAGATCGGGCCGGGCAGAAAGAAAGAAGCGGGAAACAAATGGTTGACAGGGATTGGGTGGATTGGTATAAGTGGCGCCCAATACACGTAGGCGCGAGCGCGCGGACAATGTCGTCCTCGCTTTCGGCGCAGACACGGTGAGGACAATGGTGTCCTTTTGGTCCAAGGTGGACCGGAAGGGCGCTTTTTTTTGCCTTGAAGCCCTCCGGTCTCATTTTACATTTGAACGATTTGGGGATACGGAGGAGGTCATGTTGAAGAGATTGGGTATGTGGGGCGGCATCAGCCGGACGGTGCTGGCCGCGGTGTTCATGGCGAGCGCGGCGCCGGCGTTTGCGCAGGAACAGAAGGACGGCGCTCCGAAGCCCATGCTTGAGGAGATACACAAGCAGGAGGTAGCGCCGCAGCAAGAAGAAGGAGCCGGGCAGCTGATTCGCAAGGAAGAACCGGCGACGCACCTTTGCGCCGGCTGCTTGAGCGCGATCTATACGGAAGGCAGTAAGGGGAGCATCACCCCTTACGGGCGCATCGAGTTGGATGCGATCTATAGCAGCCGCAACAACAACCCCCTGGACCCGGGACAATTCAACGGGTATGCCACAGCGGCAGGCAAGGGCAACAACGCGACTGCCACCCTGAACCCGCGCTACAGCGTGTTCGGCATCCGGGCGGACCGGACGGATGGGAAGCATTCGCTGACCGGCGTGGTCGAGGTGGACTTCTACGGACAGACGGACAACGCAGGCAACATTCCGCCCCGTCTCCGCTTGGCTTTCGTGAAGTACACGAACGACAAGACCAGCCTGACGGCCGGCATGGACTGGACCCCGATCATGTCCTTGCATCCGGACCTGATCGACTTCTCAATCATGGGCTACGGCGGAAACCTCTGGCAACGTCTGCCGCAAATCACCGTACGGCATCAATTCAATCAAAACATCGAGGGGTTGGTGACGGTCATGCGCTTCGAGCGCGGGCTGTCGGCTTGCTGCGGCAATACGCAAACCAGACCCACGACGATCCCGTCGGGGCAGGTCGGCGGCGGCTCGACCAATGTTGCGCCGTTCAACGATCCGGTGCAGAACCCCTACTACGGAGGCCGACTGGCCTACACCGGCACCGGCAATCTGCAGGGCTCGATGCTGGCGGCCAGCGTGGGCTATCGGTACTACCGGTCCGCCCCAATTTCTGGCAGCGCGTTCCAATCGGGCCGGGATATTAATTCCTACCTGTTCGGAATCGAAGCGGTGCATCCGCTCACGAAGAACCTGAAATTCTCCGGCGAGGTTGCTTACGGGCAGGCGATGGGGGTCGAGTTCTTCCGTTTCAACCAGGAGTTAAACCTGACGACCGGCAAGCCAATTCGGGCCTTGGTCGGGTGGGGCCAGTTGTCTTATGCCCCGTCTCATTCGCCCAGCACCTTCCTGGTCGGCTACGGCTTCGACAATCCCAACAAGAACGACCTGAGCGGCAGCACGTCGGCGGCCAATATCCAATACCTTTCCAACCAGCGGATGTACGCAACCTATGTGCGGCCGATCTGGGCCGACTTCTATTTCGGGGCGGAGTTCCAGAACCTCTGGACCCAATGGACCACCATGGAGCGGTTTTCGGGTCAACAGTACAACATGTCCGTGTGGTACAACTTCTAAGCAAGCGCGGATGGCAAAAAGCTGCCATTGAGAACAAAGAGGAGATACGTCCATGAAAGAAACTGATAAGAATGGGCTGTCGCAACAAGCAAGGGCAGGTAATAATCAGTCCCGCCGTGACTTTCTCGTGAGTGGCGGAAGGGTTGCCGCGGGTTTGGGCGTCGCAGCCCTGCTGGGGGACCTGGGCAACTGGGCCCTGTCCTATGCGGCCGACAAGGAGCCGATTAAGATCGGGGTGCTCCACTCCTTGAGCGGCACGATGGCGATCAGCGAAGTGTCCCTGCGCGACGTGGTCCTGATGGCGGTGGAGGAGATCAACGCCAAGGGAGGCGTGTTGGGGCGCAAAATCCAACCGGTGGTGGTGGACCCGGCGTCCAACTGGGACCTCTTCGCGGAAAAGGCCAAGCAGTTGCTGCTGGTGGACAAGGTGGCGGTGGTCTTCGGCTGCTGGACGTCGGTGAGCCGCAAGTCCGTGCTGCCGGTCTTCGAGAAAAACAACGGGCTGCTGTTTTACCCAGTGCAGTACGAAGGGGAGGAGTGCTCCCACAACGTGTTCTACACGGGCGCGGCGGTCAACCAGCAGGCGGTGCCGGCCGTGGAATACCTGATGAGCAAGGAAGGGGGCGGGTTCAAGAAGTTTTACCTGCTCGGCACCGACTACGTGTACCCCCGCACGACGAACAAAATTCTGCGGGCCATGTTGCTGGCCAAGAAGGTGCCGGCGGCCAACATCGCGGAAGAATACACGCCGTTCCACCATCAGGACTATCAGACCATCGTCGGGAAGATCAAAAAATTCTCCGCGGGCGGCGGGGCGGCCGTGATCAGCACGATCAACGGCGACAGCAATGTGCCCTTCTACAAGGAATTCGCGAATCAAGGACTGAGGGCCGAGGATGCCCCGATCATGGCCTTCAGCGTGGCGGAGGACGAACTGCGCGGGATGGACACGACTGCGCTGGTCGGACACCTAGCGGCCTGGAACTATTATCAAAGCGTGGACACGCCGCAGAACAAGCAGTTCGTGGCCAACTTCAAGGCCTACTGCAAGAAGAACAATCTGCCTGACGGAGACAAGCGGGTCACGGACGACCCGATCGAGGCGGCCTACTTCGGCGTCCATGTGTGGAAGCAGGCGGTCGAGAAGGCCGGCAAGACCGACGTGGATTCGGTGCGCAAGGCCGTCTACGGACAGAAGTTCCTGGCGCCGGGTGGCGAGATCAAGATGGACGAGGCCAACCATCATACGAACAAGCCGGTCCTGATCGGCGAGATTCTGAAGGACGGGCAATTCAAGACGGTCTGGCGGTCCAAGGGACTGGTGAAGCCTGAGCCCTGGAGCGAATACACGAATCCGGACAAGGGGTGCGACTGGATCAGCCACCAGGGCACCTATCAGAAAAAAGCTTAAGCCGGGCTGAGGGCCTCCGAGTGTGGCGCGGCAGTTGGTTGCCGCGCCACACCTATGTTGTAACGAGGATTGGGCAAGGCCATGGCAAGAAAGAACGTTGGGACGGGCAGCAAATGGGAAGAGGCCGTGGGCTACTCGCGGGTCGTCCGGATCGGCGCGCAGGTGTTCGTGTCGGGGACCACGGGGACAGACGAGGCGGGTAATATCGTCGGGCCCGGCGATCCCTACGCCCAAACGGTCCAGATCCTCAAGAAGATCGAACAAGCCCTCCACGGCGTCGGCGCAACCATGAACGACGTGGTGCGCACGCGGGCCTTCGTGACGAACATCGACGACTGGGAAAAGATCGGCAAGGCCCACGGCATAATCTTTCACGACATCCGTCCGGCCATGACGATCGTGGAGGTCAGCCGCCTGATTGCTCCGGAGATGCTCGTGGAAATCGAGGCGGATGCGGTGATGGTTGCATCGCGGCCGGGATCGGACGAGCCTGCATGAAGAAGATGTGGGGGATAGTGGCATTGGCCGTCTTGTGCGGCAGCGTCGCCGGCGTGCGGGCTGAGGAACCGGCTCTCACCGATCCGTCGGCTGCGCCCGTCATGATGGAAGAGGCGCTCAAGGACCTGGCCAGCGAGGATGCGGCGGTGCAAGAAGCGGCCGTCCAGACGTTGATTACACGGGGCGACGCAGCCCTTGTGCCGAAGTTGGAGGCAATGCGTGCGGAGGGAGATCGCAGCTTGCGGATGGCGATCAAGCCGGTCCTGGATCTGCTGAAGAACAAGGCGAAATTGACGAGCCGGAAGCAGGAGGAGCGGCGCTCGGCGGCGGCCGATTTGGCTGCCACCGGCAATCCGATGGCCTTGGTCTGGCTGGAGGCGGCGTTCCCGACCGAGCAGGATCGGTGGGTCCGCTATCAGATCGAAGAGTCGATCGGCTTGATCAAGCTGGCCGACGCCGACCCGGCCGTCAAGGCGGCGGCCGCAACCAAACTGGGCGAACTGCATAGCCAGAATGCCGTCCCGGCCTTGAAAGAGCTGGCTGCTTCGGCAGGCTCAGCACAGGCGTTTTCGACTGGCTCAGGGCAGGCTCTTTCGACCGACTCGGCGGCGCAGACACCGGAACAGGCCCTTGTCGCCAAGGCGGCGAGAGAGGCCATCGAGCGTATCGAAACATGGAGTAGCTGGACCAGCGCCATCGAGACCTTATTTCGCGGCATCAGTTTGAGTTCGGTCCTGCTGTTGATGGCCCTGGGCCTGGCGATTATTTTTGGGCTGATGGGCGTGATCAATATGGCCCATGGCGAGTTTATGATGCTGGGAGCCTACGCCACGTTCTTGACTCAGGAGGGATTTAAAGCGTGGCTGCCTCCGGGCCTCTTCGACTATTATTTTCTGCTGGCCATGCCCTGTTCATTCCTGGCGGCGGGCCTGTTCGGCCTGTTGCTGGAGGCGTCGCTGATCCGGTTCTTGTACGGCCGCCCGCTGGAAACCTTGCTGGCCACCTGGGGCGTCAGCCTGATCTTGATCCAAGGGGCGCGTGTAGTGTTTGGGGACCTGACGTCGGTCGTGGCTCCCAGCTGGCTCAGCGGGGGGATGCAGTTGATGGTCGGCGTGCAGCTCCCGTACAATCGTATGTTCATCATCGCACTGGCGGCGGTCTGTGTGTTGGGCATCTACTTGCTGCTGTTTCGCACCGGCGTGGGATTGAGGGTCCGGGCGGTGATGCAGAACCGGAACATGAGCGCTTGCCTGGCGATTCCAACCCGCAAGGTGGATGCCTACACCTTCGCCTTCGGGTCCGGCCTCGCCGGGCTGGCCGGTTGCGCGCTCACGCTCATCGGTAACGTCGAGCCGGGCTTGGGGCAAAACTACATCGTGGACTCGTTCATGGTCGTGGTGACCGGCGGGGTGGGGAAGTTGGCGGGCACGATCGTGGCCTCGCTGGGGATCGGGGGCTTGAACAAGCTGTTGGAGCCGAGCTTCGGCGCGGTCTACGGCAAGGTGTTCATTCTGGTCTTGGTAATCCTATTCTTGCAATGGCGCCCCTCGGGACTGTTCACGATCAAGGGACGGCATGTCGATTCGTGAAGCGTGAAGCGTGAAGCGTGAAGCGTGAAGCGTGAAGCGTGAAGCGTGAAGCGTGAAGCGTGAAGCGTGAAGCGTGAAGAAGGACCTCCTCCCTACGAACAACGAGATACGCTTCACGAGATACCAATGATGAGGGTCTGTGTCGGAGCCGACGGTGATGGAACAGGGTAAAGAATCGGGAGAAGGCTTGTCCTTCTGGCTGGTCGGCTTTGTCCTGTTGATCGTCCTGCCGCTGTTGAACGTGCTGCCCGGCACGGAGTCTCCGCTGCACGTGTCCGACTTCACCCTGAATCTTTTCGGCAAGTTTCTGGCCTTCGCCATCCTGGCGCTCGGGCTGGATCTGATTTGGGGCTACACGGGCATCCTGAGCCTCGGCCACGGCGTGTTCTTCGGCCTGGGGGCCTATGCGATCGGGATGCACATGATGCTCTCGATCGGGACCGAGAGCGTCTACGGCAGTGCGCTCCCGGATTTCATGGTCTGGAACCAGGTCAAGGAGCTGCCGCTGTTTTGGCGGCCGTTCTCAAGCGCCTGGCTGTCGGTGGCGGCGTCGATCCTGGTCCCGACGATCTTCGCCGCGATTTTCGGATTTCTCGCTTTCCGCAGCCGGATCAAAGGGGTGTACTTCTCGATCATCACGCAGGCCTTGGCCCTGTCGGCCTGGTTGGTCTTCAACCGGAACGAAACGAACCTGGGGGGCACCAACGGCTTGACCGACTTCAAGACCCTCTTCGGGTTCCGCCTGGGCGAACCGGGCACACAGCGGGCCCTGTATGTCGCGACGGTCTTCTTCCTAGGCGCCGCCTACCTGCTCTGTCGCTGGATCGTCAAGTCCCGCACGGGCAAGGTGCTGGTGGCGATCCGGGACAGCGAGCAGCGGGTGCTCTTTTCCGGCTATTCCCAGGCCAACTACAAACTGTTCGTGTTCGTCGTGTCGGCTGCGCTGGCCGGTCTGGCCGGGGCCCTCTATGTGCCGCAAGTGGGCATCATCACGCCGGCGCAAATCGGCGTGTTGCCTTCCATCGAAATGGTCATCTGGGTGGCGGTCGGCGGGCGGGGAACCTTGGTGGGCGCGGTGCTGGGCGCGGTCGGCGTCAACCTGGGACGGAGCATCCTGACCAATCATTTCCCCGAGCTCTGGCCGTTTTTCCTGGGGGGCCTCTTCATCGCCGTCGTCTTGTTCTTCCCCGACGGGTGCGTCGGCCTGTTGCGGAAACTGGGCGGCAGCTGGTCGTCCCGGAAAGCCGGCGATGGCCTGGATAAGCCGCTCGCGACCTCCGAGCCGGGCCCCCATTAACGTGGTCATACGATGAACGGAGCCATCCAGGACGAAGAGACGGTGCACGTCGCGGCCGAGCGGGGCTCCATCATTTACCTCGAAGGGGTCACGGTCGACTTCGACGGGTTCAAGGCCCTCCGCGACCTCAACTTCATCGTCAATTACCACGAGCTGCGCGTGGTGATCGGGCCCAACGGGGCCGGCAAGACCACGTTGCTGGACGTGATCTCCGGCAAGGCCAAGCCACAATCCGGTCGCGTGATATTCGGAAAGGATCAAGATTTGCTGCCCCTGCGCGAGAACCAGATCGCCGCATTGGGCATCGGCCGCAAGTTCCAGACGCCGTCGGTCTTCGGCAACCTGACCGTCTGGGAAAACCTGGAGTTGTCGGTCAAACGGGCCAGCAAGGGGGTCTTCGCCACTCTCTGGGCCAAGGCCACGCGCGAGGAAACGGAGCGGATCGAATCGGGCCTGGCCACGATCGGGCTCAAGGACAAACGGGGGAGCAGGGCCGGTGCCCTCTCCCACGGCGAAAAGCAGTGGCTGGAGATCGGGATGGTGCTGTTGCAGGATCCGGCATTGCTCTTGGTGGACGAGCCGGTGGCCGGCATGACGGATCAGGAGACCGAGCAGACGGGGCAGTTGCTCCTGTCGCTCGCAGACAAGCATTCCATCATCGTCATCGAGCACGACATGGAATTCGTGAGGCAGATCGCCCGCACGGTCACGGTGCTGCACGAAGGGACGGTGCTCTGCGAGGGGCCGGTGGAGACAATCCAGTCCGATCCGCGCGTCATGGAGATTTACCTGGGGCGAAAGAAGGAAAAGAAAGAGGATGCTCCGGCTCGATAACCAGAACGTCTATTACGGCGAGAGTCACATCCTGCGGAACGTGTCGCTGGAGGTGGGCCCTGGCCAGGTGGTCTGCTTGATGGGCCGGAACGGCGTCGGCAAGACGACCCTGCTCAAGACTATCATGGGGCTCCTAAAGTCGCGGACCGGCAAGATACAGTTCGGCGGAGACGATATTGCGCAGGAGTCTCCGGACCGGCGTGTGCGGCGTGGCATCGCCTATGTGCCGCAAGGGCGGGAGATTTTCCCCCACCTGACGGTCCGGGAGAATCTCCGGCTGGGCTATGAGGCGGGGCCGGCGGATCAACACGGTGGCTCCGAGAAGGAAGCCTACGACGAAGTGTTCTCCTTGTTTCCGGTCCTGGCACAGATGCTGGAACGGGCCGGCGGGGTCCTGAGTGGCGGGCAGCAGCAGCAACTGGCGATCGGCCGGGCCTTGTTGTCCAAGCCCAAGCTGCTGCTCCTGGACGAGCCGACGGAAGGCATCCAGCCATCCATCGTCGAGCAGATCGAAAACGTGATCGAGCGCTTCAAGGCCGAACGGCGCTTCGCGATCCTGCTCGTGGAGCAGTACATGGAGTTTGCGGCGCGGCTGGCCGACACCTATGTGATCATGGCCAAAGGGGCGGTTGTGGCGTCGGGGCGGGCGGCCGAGTTGAGCGAAGAACAGGTGAAGCGGCATTTGATCGTCTAGGGCGGCTGGGTAGCTTCCCTTGCTCGTGGAGGCCGCACTTCAGAAAGTGCTCCCTCGACACGCGCAGTTTGGAAGCCACCCAGCCGCCCTGAAAAACCTGCCCCGAGCGGGGAGAGAGTAAGGGGTAAGAGAAGAGGGTTGCACGCAGAACGCGCACGATGAAGCGGTGCTCGTTTGATGTGCGCAACCTTGGTCTGCCGCCGTCCTTCCTAGAATCCTAGGCCGTTGCCCCAACCCAGGTTTTCCGGTCCCTTCCATTTCCTTCCTGCTTCAGGCAAGATTCGCGCATTAAGTGGAGGCCTGCCTGCGTCGAATCACCCTGTCTCGGCTGAGTTGTTTCTGTGCTTGGACGATCCTCCTTGCCTTGTGTGTTCAGGGGCAGCCCGGTTTCGTTTTGGCCTTGGATGAGCCTATCAAGGTTGAAGACAGGCGGGATGCTCATGGACGGCTGATCGTCTCCAAGGCCCTCGGCATCTCCTTCTCCGGCTATCTGGAAGGCTCCTACACGCAGAACTTCAGCAACCCCTCCAACGGCATCAACCAGCTGCGCATCTTCGACGTCAACGCAAACGAGTTCCGGCCGAACGTGGCCAAGTTCGTGCTCGATCGCGAAGCCCATGCGGATGGAGCCGGCTGGGAGCGGGCCGGCTTCCACGTCAAGTTCAACGCGGGCAAGGACTCGAAATTCATCGGGGGCACCAACCTCAGCCCCTATGCGGATTTCCAGGAGTTCTATGTCCAGTATGTCCTGCCGGTCGGAACGGGCCTGGACATCAAAGCCGGCCGCATCAATACCTTGATCGGCTTCGAAGGCCTTGAGAGTCCGGAGAACCCGAACTATTCTCGGTCCTGGCTCTTCGGCCTGGGGCAACCCTTCACGACGTTCGGCATACGAGCTTCCTACGAGTTCAGCAAACAGGTCTCCTTTTCGATCGGCGGGATCAATTCGATCACCTCATCGACCGGTGATTCGACGAACAAGCTTATGGTGGAGTCGGCCCTCGTCTGGACCGTTACCGAGCGATTGAAGGCGACCTTCTACGGGCTCTTCGGGCCGAGACCGGGACAGCGGCCTGGGTCGGGGGGAAACCGTGTCCTTGGCGGAGGATTTGTGAACTACCAATTGTCCGACAAGGCGTCGCTGGTCCTGGAGGCCTACTACGCCAACCAGGAGCGAGCCAGCGATTTGAGCCGGGGGGGGGAACGCCAGATGGGACGGGGTGGCCGGCTACCTTATCTATGATGTGAACAAGGAATGGGGGGTCAGATTCCGGTCCGAGATCTTCGAGGATGCGGGCGGGTTTGTCTCCTGCAACGGGACCGAATCCTTCCCGAAGGCCAACGTCTGTTTCGGCGCGACGGATCGCCGGACGTCCCGCGACGTGGCCCAGACCCTTTGGGAGACCACCGGCACTCTCCAGTATCGTCCCTTCGCGTCGCTCCTCACACGCCTGGAGTACCGCTACGACAAGTCCGACCAGAACGTCTTCCAGCTCGGTAATCGCGCGACCAGTTACCAGCCGACGTTGACGCTGGACGTCGTCTATTTCTTTTGATTCCCCTGGTTCCAGCCGGAGATGCTCGTGTTGACTGAGACCATTGGAAGTGCTAGGTTTCGCCCGCTGTCGCTGGTCTCCAGCGGGGCTCATCAGGGAATGTGATCGGCGGCGGCTGGGTAAGGGGACTCTATGCATCTGACTCCGCGAGAACAGGAAAAACTGCTGATCTATGTGGCGGCGCAACTCGCCAAAGAGCGCAAGGCCCGCGGATTGAAGCTCAACCACCCGGAGGCGGTGGCCTACATTACGGCGGCCTTGCTGGAGGGGGTCAGGGACGGACGGACCGTGTCCGACCTGATGAGCTATGGGGCCACGCTCCTTGGTAGGGCCGATGTGATGCCCGGCGTGCCGGAGATGATTGACGATATACAGGTCGAAGGGACCTTTCCAGATGGGACGAAATTAGTCACGGTTCATCAACCAATTAGATGATATATAGAAAGTGATTGTTAAGATATATTGGCCCTTGAAACACGAGGTCCGATGATGAAGAAATCAGCTAAGAGAATCACGGCCAAAGCCCAGCCGTCCGTCAAGATTCAGGCCAAGGCTTCCCCGCAGGCTCCGTCTCGCAAAGCGCCCCAACCGGCTGATGTGATCCCCGGGGAGATCATCCTGGGGAAGGGCGACATCGTCGCCCTTCAAGGTCGTCGTACTGTGGAGGTTACGGTGGCGAATGAGGGAGACCGGCCGATTCAGGTCGGGTCGCACTGCCACTTTTTCGAGGCCAACCGATCGCTCAAGTTCGATCGGGAGAAGGCCTTCGGGTTCCGTCTTTGCGTCCCGGCCGGGACGGCGGTCCGATTTGAACCAGGCGAAGAAAAGCAGGTGACGCTTGTGGCTCTCGGTGGTAATCGGGTGGCCTATGGTATCAACGGGCTGACCCATGGCCGCCTGGACGATCCGCAGGTAAAGGCCCAGGCAATGGCGCGCGCGGCTGGACAGGGCTTTCTCGTAAAGGGATCGCGTCCATGAAGATTCCTCGCCGCCAATATGCAGACCTCTACGGGCCGACCGCCGGAGATCGGATTCGCCTGGCCGACACGGAGCTGATCGTCGAAATCGAGAAGGACCTCACGACGCCGGGCGAAGAGGCCAAGTTCGGGGGTGGGAAAGTCATCCGGGACGGGATGGGCCAGTCGCCTTCGGCAACCCGTGCGGGCGGTGCGCTGGACCTCGTGATCACGAACGCGATCATCCTGGACCATTGGGGAATCGTCAAGGCGGACATCGGCATCAAGCACGGACGCATTTCCGGCATCGGAAAGGCGGGCAACCCGGACCTGATGGATGGGGTGACGCCTGGGATGGAAATTGGCCCGGCCACGGAAGTGCTTTCGGCGGAAGGCAAGATTGTGACGGCCGGCGGCATGGACACCCACATCCATTTCATCTGTCCGCAGATCATCACGGAAGGGTTGGCCAACGGCCTCACGTCGCTGATCGGCGGTGGGACCGGCCCGGCCACCGGGACGAACGCAACGACTTGCACGCCCGGCGCCTGGAACATCCACCGAATGCTGGAGGCGGCCGAGGGATTTCCCATCAACCTGGGATTTTTGGGCAAGGGGAACTCGTCGCTACCCGAAGGGCTCAACGAGCAGATCGAGGCGGGCGCCATCGGGCTCAAACTCCACGAGGATTGGGGCACGACGCCGGCCGCGATCTCCACCTGTTTGGATGTGGCCGAGCAGTACGACGTGCAAGTGGCGATTCATACCGACACGCTGAACGAGGCCGGGTTCGTCGAGGACACGATCAGGGCATTTGCCGGCCGGACGATCCACTCGTTTCACACGGAGGGAGCGGGAGGTGGCCATGCGCCGGACATCATCAAGGTCTGCGGCGAACCGAACGTGCTGCCGTCTTCGACGAACCCCACCATGCCCTTCACCGTCAACACAATGGATGAGCACCTGGACATGCTCATGGTCTGCCACCATCTCCATCCCCGGGTGCCGGAGGACATCGCCTTTGCCGAGTCCCGCATCCGGCGCGAAACGATCGCGGCAGAGGACATTCTGCACGACATGGGCGCGATCAGCATCATGTCGTCGGATTCGCAGGCGATGGGGCGGGTCGGGGAGGTGATCATCCGCACGTGGCAGACGGCGCATAAGATGAAGCTGCAACGCGGGCATCTTAAGGGCCCGGGCGAAGGGGCGAGCGTCACGCACGATAATTTCCGCGCCAGGCGATTCGTGGCCAAATACACGATCAATCCTGCGATCGCGCATGGAGTCGCCCATGAAGTCGGCTCGGTCGAAGTGGGAAAGCTGGCGGATCTCGTTCTTTGGAAGCCGGCCTTCTTCGGGGTCAAGCCGGAGATCGTCGTGAAGGGCGGGTTTCCCATGTCCGCGGCGATGGGCGACCCCAACGCTTCGATCCCGACGCCGCAGCCGGTGCTCACCAGGCCCATGTTCGGGAGCTTTGGTCGGGCCCTCTACAACACCAGCCTGACGTTCGTGTCGCAGGCGGCGTTGGACCGGGAAGTGCCCAAGACTCTGGGTTTGCAGAAGCGGCTGGCCGTCGTCAAGAAGTGCCGCGGGATCGGTAAGCGCGACCTCAAATTGAACGACGCGCTGCCCAGGATCGAAGTGGACCCGGAGACCTACGTGGTCAGGGCCGACGGACAGACGCTCTCCTGCGAACCGCTGGCCCTCTTGCCGATGGCACAGCGGTACTTCCTCTTTTAGCAGGCTGATGAAAATGTCCTCCAGCTTCGTTCTCAGTCGCTCGACCCCCTCAACGTACTTCTCCAGTACGCCTCAGGGGCCTCGCTCCTTGCGGCCTTGCTGGAGACCATTTTGATCAGCCTGTTGGTCTGAACGGGATAATATAATGAAAGCCCTTTCGCTGCTTCATGGCATCCGGTACGTGGACAGTTTTTTCCCTGCCGGGGGATTTGCCTATTCGTCAGGTTTGGAGGCGGCGGTGCAGAGAGGGGCGGTAAAGGACTCGCAGGGGTTCGCTCTGTACGTCGAAGATTTCTTCCAGTCCGGGTTGGGGAGGCGCGAAGCCGTGGCCGTAGCAAGGGCCTGGCAAGGGGCGAGGGGCAAGGGGCGAGAGGCGCAGGAGGCGGACCAAGAACTGGATGCGATGATGACGGGCCGCGAGAGCCGTCAGGCCAGCAAGCAGATGGGACGGCAGGTGCTCAGAGGAGCGCTGGTGGACGAAGACGCGTCCCCGGTCGTTCGGGAGTATCTCCGAGAAGTTGAGGCTGGTCGCGCAGCCGGGCACCTGGCCGTTGCACTTGGGTTGGTGCTGGGCGAAGCGGGCTGGACAAGAGAACAGACGGTGACAGCATTTTTGTACCAGCAATCGGTCGGGTTCGTGTCGGCGTCGCTCAAGCTGCTTCCTATCGGTCAACGCGAGGGCCAGCGGTTGTTGGCTTCCTGGGCTCCGATGATCAGCCGTCTAAGCCGACAGGCTGTCGCTGACACGGCCATGACTGCCTGGACGCCGGTGCAGGACATCTACGCTATGAAGCATAGCCGGTTGGCTTCACGCCTCTTTCGGTCCTAGCTCGTCGCTGCAGGCTGATGGCTCATAGCCGAGGGCGTTTCTTATGGGCGGGCATCACCACGATCACGACCACCATCATGAGGGCAACGGGAAGCCGACGTTGGCCCGTGCCAACAAGATCCCGACGTTCGGTGTTGGTGGTCCGGTCGGATCGGGCAAGACCGCCCTGGTGGAGGCGCTTTGCCGCAAGCTGCGCGACCGATTCAGCATCGGGGTTGTGACCAACGATATTTTCACCAAGGAAGACGCGGAATTTCTCACGCGGCGCGGCGTCCTTCCGCCGGAACGTATTCTGGGGGTGGAAACAGGCGGCTGTCCTCACACGGCGATCCGCGAGGATGCGTCGCACAACCAGGAAGCGTTGGACGATCTGGTGAGGCGTTTCCCCGACGTCCAAGTGCTGTTCATCGAAAGCGGCGGCGACAACTTGGCCGCGACCTTCAGCCCCGAGCTGGTGGACTATACGATCTATGTGATCGACGTGGCGGCGGGCGACAAGATTCCGCGCAAGGGCGGGCCTGGGATCACGAGATCCGACCTGCTCGTCATCAACAAGATCGATCTGGCCCCGCATGTCCGGGCCGACCTCTCCGTGATGGACCGCGACAGCAAGAAAATGCGCGAGTCGTTGCCGTTCATCTTCACGAATCTCCTTACCGGACGGGGGCTGGACCAGGTGGTGGAGTGGGTGCTGGCGCGCATTCCCGCGAATCGCTGAAAGGGCAGGGAAACATGGGGCGCCAGGCCGTTCATGCCGACTCCTTGCGCTCGGTCGGCCGGATCGGCGCCATGACTCTCCGCTATGAGCAGCGCCGTCGGATGACTGTCCTGTCCCATTCCCGCTGCACAACCCCCTGGCACCAGTCGCCGCCCATCCAGCTGGACGGGTCCGGTTCCGTCTATCAGCCGCTGCTGAACCCCTCCGGCGGACTGGTGGGGGGAGACCGACTCTCGCTCGATGCGCAGTTGGGGCCTGACACCCACGTGATCGTTTCGACTCCCTCCGCGAACCGCGTCTACCGATCTCTGTCGGAGACTTCGGCGCAACTTATTAATCTGTCCGTCGGGGAGCGGGCGATCCTCGAATGGGTCCCGGATCTCACGATTCCCTTTGCCGGAGCCCGGTATCGACAAGAAATCCATGTCCGGCTGGAAGCGGGTGCGACGCTGCTGCTCTGGGATGCCCTTGCCTGCGGCCGCGTCGCCCGAGGCGAGCGCTGGGATTTTGCCAGCCTAGAGAACGAGATCCGCATCATCGCCGCCGACGGCCGTCGGCTGGTCGAGCGGTACGATCTCGATGGGTCGAAAGGGCCACATCGAACGGGGCTCGCGCGAAACTGGGAGTATGTCGCGTCGCTCTATCTGGTCGGCGATTCGATCGACGCCGAGCGCAGGAAGAAATTGGAAGAGGCATTGGCATTGATTCTGGATGAGCATCCGGAGGAGGTCTTGGGGGGAGTCTCCCAACCGGCCGTGCCGGGTTTGGCCGTCAAGCTGCTGTCCCGTTCGGCTCCGGCCCTGGTGCGGACGTTTACCGCGCTCTGGACTGCGGCCCGGTTGTGCTTGTGGAATCGCCCCATGCTGGAGCTGCGCCGCTACTAAGCCGACATGGTTTTGACGCGGCGCGCCTGCGCGTCTATTATGATCCGCCTACCGTGCGGTCCGACCCGGAGGGGGCATGCCCACACTTGAGCGGCAGTATCAACTCCTCTTTGACCAGAACCCCCAGCCCATGTGGGTCTTCGACATGGAGACCCTCGCCTTCCTCGCCGTGAACGATGCCACGGTTGCCCATTATGGCTACTCGAGAGAGGAATTCCTCGGCATGACGGTCAAGGATGTTCGTCCGCCGGAGGATATTCCCGCCTTGCTCGAACACTTCGAAAAAACTCCCGATGGATTGGTCGAAGCGGGGGAGTGGCGGCATCGGAAAAAGGACGGCACGATCATTGACGTCAAGATTACGGCCAGTCGGCTGCAACTGGAAGGCAGACGGGTGTCCGTCGCCTCGATCCAGGACATCACCGAACGCAAACGGTCCGAAGAGTCGCTGCGTTTTAGCACCCAGCAATTCACGAGCGCCTTCGAACATGCCGCGATCGGAATGGCGCTCGTGTCGCCCATGGGCCATTTTCTCAAAGTGAACCGCTCGTTGTGCGACATCACGGGATACTCGGCGGAGGAATTGACGCGGACGACGTTCCAGGACATTACGCACCCTGAGGACATCGAGCGCGACCTTGATTATGTGCGCCAGATGCTGGTCGGAGAGATTCGTTCGTATCAGATGGAGAAACGGTATGTCCATAAGGGAGGGCACATGGTCTGGGTTCTCCTGAGCGTGTCCCTCGTGCGGGATACCCAGGGGCAGCCCGTCCATTTTATTGCACAGATTCAAGATATCACCGGGCGCAGGCTGGCGGAGGACAGGCTGCGGGAAACTCAAAACCGCTACCGGAACATCATCGAAGCGACCTTCGATGCGATCGCGATCCACGAGGACGGAGTGATACTCGAAGTCAACGAAGCCTACGCCAAGATGTTCGGCTATACGGTTTCCGAAGTCATCGGGATGCATGTGCTCGAGTTTGTGGCGCCCGAATCAAGGGGGTTGGTCACGGAGAGCGTCCACGAAGCGCAGGAAGCCCCGTATGAGGCGGTGAAAGTCCGTAAAGACGGCACCATGGTGTTTTGCGAGGTCATTAGCCGGGCCTACGTTTACCAGGAACGCAAGGCCCGCCTTGCCGCCATTCGCGATATTACCGCCCGCAAGAAGGCCGAAGCGGAGGCGGGGCGCGTGCAGGCGCTGCTCGGCTCGATCGTCGAACACAGTCCCACGATGTTCTTCGTCAAAAATGCCACGGATCTTCGCTTTGTGCTGTTCAACAAGGCCGGGGAGGATTTGGTGGGGTACAAGCGGGAGGAACTGATCGGCAAGAACGACTATGACTTCTTTCCCAAAGACGAAGCCGATTTCTTTACCGCCAAGGATCGGGAAGTGTTGGCCAGCGGACGATTGCTCGAGATACCGGAGGAACCCATCCAGACCCGGTACAAAGGGTTGCGGTATTTGCGCACGCTGAAAGTCCCGATTCTGGATCAGGGTGGGCGGCCCCAATATTTGTTGGGCCTCTCGGAAGACATCACGGACCGTAAGCATTTGGAAGAGCAGCTCCGCCAGTCGCAAAAAATGGAGGCGGTCGGGCAACTTGCCGGGGGAGTCGCCCACGACTTCAATAACCTGCTGACGGGTATTCTCGGCTATTGCGACCTGGCCCTGGACCGGATCGCCGGACAGGATCCGCTGCGATCCGACATAGCGGAGATCAAAAAAGCCGGGGATCGGGCCGCGGCCTTGACCCGTCAGTTGCTGGCCTTCGGTCGTCGCCAGGTCTTGCAGCCCAAAGTGCTGGACCTGAACCTCGTCGTGGCCGATTTGGAGCGTTTGCTCCGTCGGCTGATCGGCGAGCACATCGCCTTAAGCACGCAGTTGGCTCCTGCTTTGGGGCGAGTCAAGGCCGATCCTGGACAGGTGCAACAGGTGCTCATGAACGTGGTGCTCAATGCCCGAGACGCCATGCCCCAGGGCGGACGTCTGACGATCGAAACGGCCACCGTCCAGGCCGATCGGATCGGCCCGAACCGGCACGGTTCCGTGCAGCCTGGCCCGTACGCGATGGTCGAGGTTACCGACACCGGTTGCGGGATGGATGCCGGGACCTTGGAGCGTATCTTCGAACCGTTCTTTACGACCAAGGAGATCGGGAAGGGGACGGGATTGGGGCTCTCCACCGTGTACGGAATCGTCATGCAAAGCGGCGGATGTCTCGAGGTGCGGAGCGAACCCCACCGCGGCACGAAGTTCGCGATCTATCTGCCCTGCGTGGAGGAGGCCGCCGAAGGCGTTCCGGGATTACTGACTCCGGAGGCCACGGCGGGGGCAGGGACGGTGCTGTTGGTAGAAGATGAAGACATCGTTCGCAACATGGTTCGATCCGTTCTCGCCCAGAACGGGTATCGGGTCTTGGAAGCTCGCGGGGGCAACGAAGCCCTCCATCTCGCGCAGCAACATGAGGGGGCGATCGATCTGCTGCTGACCGACGTAGTCATGCCCCTGGTGAGCGGGTCGGAGGTGGCGCGCCGCCTGTTACCGCTCCGCCCGAATATGAAAGTTCTTTTTATGTCTGGCTATGCCGGCGAAGATGTGGTGGCGCATGGCTTGTCGGTCAAGGGAATCGTGTTCCTTCAAAAGCCGTTCACGCCCTCGGTGCTGCTTAGCAAGATTCGGGAGATGCTCCTCGCGCCGAGCACGTGACCCGGGTCGGCCTGCCTCTGCATCGGTGTGGAGCCCCAGCTCGCGTCTACCAAATGCCCAGGCCCATCAGGACGATGCCGACCACCATCCAGCCCACCAATCCAACCGATATCATCCGCTCGAGACTCATGAGAACGCTCCCCGCAAAATTGGCCTAATGGCATAGCGAAAGCAAAGACGATGCCGATATTTCCCATACAGGCCTATGGGCATATATTCAGAAAAATGAAGGGATTATCCGGCTACGGCTAATCTGAGGTTGGCCGAAGTTCTGCCGAACGGTCAAAATTTCGCCTTTGTGCCGAGAATCCACCGGTTGGGAAAAAACTTTCTCTTAGAGGAAGAGGCGAGAGGAGCGGGAAGAGGCGGATAATCGCCCGCTAGAGAGCGATGGCTGGCCGGCCGAACAGGGTCGTGACAGAAGCATGAGTGACATAGATTGGTACTTTCTCTCCAACCCTCGCGCGGGAGCCTTCTTTCTCCCACACGACTGTCACGTTGGAGTCCGTATGGCCCATCCATTGGGAGGATGACTTCTTCGCGTCGCCTTCGACGAGGACCTCGACGGCGGCGCCGATCAGTGCTTGGTTCTTCCGAAGCGCAATGAGCTTCTGCCTCTCCACGAGCCTGGTGGCGCGGTCGGATTTGATCGCATCCGGGACATCGTCCGGATATTTTCGGCCCGCGATCGTGTTCTTCCGTTCTGAGTAGACGAAGACGAAGACCTGGTGATAGCCGACCTCCTGCACCGTCCGATAGGTGTCGAGAAATTCTTCTTCGGTTTCGGTGGGAAACCCGCAGATGACATCCGTAGTCAGCGCGATGTTTTGGCTCCGGCGTCGGATCTCCTCCACCAGGGCCAGGTATTCCGTGCGGCTGTAGGTCCGGTCCATGAGGCGCAAGATACGATCGTTGCCCGATTGCAACGGCAGGTGAATGTGCTTGCAGATTTTCGGATGGTCCGCGACCGCGTCCAACAGGGCCGGGGGAAAGTCTTTCGGGTGAGGTGAGGTGAAGCGGACCCTGGCGATCCCGGGCACTTCCGCGACGGCCGTAATCAGCCGCGCGAAGTCCCATCCGTCGTACCGGTAGGAGTTGACGTTCTGTCCCAGAAGCGTGACCTGCTTGTGGCCGTGGGCCGCCAGGTGTTCAGCCTCGCGGATGATTCCTTGCGGGTCCCGCGAACGTTCCCGCCCCCTGGTATAGGGCACCACGCAGAAGGTGCAAAAGTTGTCGCAGCCCCGCATGACGGCGATCCAGGCGTTGAGGCCCTCGGCCCGTTGCGGCAGAATGTCTTCGTAGGTCTCGTACTCGGAGAGATCGACGGCGAGACCCTTCGCGGTGAGGCCCTGCTCTTGCGCCTCGATGGCTCGGGTGAGCAAGTCCGGCAATTTGCGATAGGCATCCGGCCCCGCCAGCACGTCCACGATGGATGCCTGGTCCATCAACTCCTGTTTCAGATTTTGGGCCATGCACCCCAGGACGCCGACGACGAGGTTTCGCTGCTTCTTGATGGTCTTGAGCGTCGCCAGATGTCCGTAGACTTTATTGTGCGCGTGCTCGCGGATGGCGCAGGTATTCATCAAGACCACGTCGGCCCGTTCTCGATCTTCGGTAAAGGCAAAGCCCCTGGCCTTGAGCAGGGAGCGGACCAGTTCCGTGTCGTACTCGTTCATCTGGCAGCCGAAGGTCTCGATGTGGACTTGATAGGCCGCCGGTGCGCGCGCGATCATGCCGAACCTCCGGCCCCGCTCAGGTGTCCCACGGCCAGCCCGTCCATCGCGCCGGTGACCACGACCGGCTCGATCTGTTTTCTCAGGTCCCGGTGGCTCCGCACGCCGACGCGCAGATAGTTGCCGGTCCAGCCGGTCCAGAGCCCGGAAGGTTCCCTGGCCTCGAAGAGGACGGGCAAGGTTTGGCCTGTGAACCGCTGATAAAACGCGAGCCGCTTGGCGCGCGAGAGCGAGGCCAGGGCCTTCGCGCGGGCGCTCAGGGTTGCGGGTTGGATGACATCGGGGAGCTTGACTGCGGCGGTCCCGGGCCGGGCGGAATAATTGAAGACATGAAAATAGGCCAGCGGCAGGTTGGCGACCAACCGGTAGGAGTTGGCAAAGGCACGATCGTCTTCGCCGGGAAAGCCGACCATGAGATCGGTGCCGAGGCACAGGTCCGGGATCAGGCTGGCGGCCTTCTGCAGGAAGGAGGCATAGTCGCCGGCGCGGTACCGCCGGTGCATGGCCTGCAGGATGCCATCGTCGCCGCTCTGCAGCGGGATGTGCAAGTGGTGACAGAGTTTCGCGGAGGCGGCCATGTGGTCCAGCAAGGCATCGGGAATCGTGGTCGGTTCGATGGAGGAAATTCTGATCCGCGCCACGCCGTCGACTCGCTCCAGTTCCTTGATCAGATCCAGCAGGGATCGTCCACCGTGCCGGTACTGTCCGATGTTGACGCCGGTTAAAATCAGCTCTCGGTGCCCCCGCGCGACGAGCGCCTCCGCTTCGCGCACAACGTCGGGCAGTTGCCGGCTCCGCTCATGGCCCCGGGCGAAGGGAATGTTGCAGAACGAGCACATGAAGTTGCAGCCGTCCTGGATTTTCAGGTTGGCTCTCGTAGAGTCGCAGGCGCCCGTTCCGTCCAGGACGAAATCGGCTCGCTCGATGGTATTTGTGTGCAGCACCAGGGGCGCCGGTTGTTTCGCAAGGTCCGATGGCGCCGGCAGGTAATCGGGCAGGTCCATCTTGTACTGGCCGCCGACGATCAGGTCGATGCCGGAGAGGCGCCTGAGTCCCTCGACGCCGGTTTGCGCATAGCATCCCGTCACGGCCACAAAGGCGTGGGGTGAGCGGCGCAAGGTCCGGCGGATTTGGTAGCGGCAGTCCTTTTCCGCGTCTTCGGTGACGGAGCAACTGTTCAGCACGAACAGGTCGGTCGGCTCGCCGTGCTCCACGAGCTGGTACCCGTCCCGCTTGAGCCGGTCCGCCAGCAGGGCGGTCTCCGCCTGGTTAAGTCGGCAGCCGATGGTGTGGAGCGAAGCCCTGGGACGGGCCGGCCGCGGCGCCCGGACTTGTTCTGTCTGCGAATCGAGGTGCATAGGCTCGCCATTATAGGGGAGTGGGGTGAAGCGGGGCAAGGAGGCCTCGTGCAAGGCGACCGCACGCACGAGTGGATTGATCGAGCGTTGACAGGATCGGGCCGGCTGGGTACTATTCGAAAGGCGCGGTTGCGCATGGAACCTGTGGCCGGCCGGTGCCTCATTCGGTATGATCCCGTGTGGGGGGGGAGAGGGAGGTGCGGGGATGAACGACCTCAGAGCCTGGGTTGGGCTTGTCGTGTTCGGCGTTGCGCTGCTGTCTCCTCCCGCCGGCTGGTCGAAAGAAACCCTGCCCGTCGAACCGGACGAAAGCACTCGCGTAGACGAGCTGTACGACCATGAAGCCCGCATGTTCCTCATGCTCTACTCGTTGAAGGGAAACGGAGAGGTGGATTACGTCACCGGCCGCCTGGTGCAGGAACATGCTCGGAGTCACTACGGCAACCCGGTCTATTATACCGAGCCCTTTCCGCTCTTTTATTGGTGGAACCACACGATGTGGAACGATCCGGAGCAGGATGGGGTGAACGGGAACGAAAAGGTCTATCAAGAGAACATCGACTTCGATCGGACGCGCTTCAAACCCTGCGTATTCAACGGGCAGCCTTGTTGATGCCTGTGTTCTATGACGCAGGGGCCTCCTCCGTTCCGTTTCCGATTCTGCTCGGCAACCAGTCGGCCCCAGTCAGGTGAGCCGGCCTTCCTTCCTCGAGACATTCAGCCACCGTCGCCTCGGAATCATGTTGCCGCTCGGGTTTGCCTCCGGCCTGCCGCTGGCGCTCACTTCCGGCACGTTGCAAGCCTGGTTGACCGTCGCCGGAGCGGATCTGCGCACGATCGGCTTCTTCACGCTCGTCGGCATTCCCTACACCTTGAAGTTTCTCTGGGCGCCGCTGATGGATCGCTTCACCCTGCCCTGGTTGGGACGGCGCCGAGGGTGGATGGTGGCCGCCCAGGCGGCGCTGATGGCGGGGATTGCCGCCATGGCCCTGTTTGGGCCAGGCGTGCGCGCGGGATCGGCGGATACCTTCTGGCTGATCGGGACCCTAGCCTTGCTGGTGGCCATTGCCTCTGCCTCCCAGGACATTGTCTTTGATGCTTACCGGACCGATGTGCTCAGGCCGCCGGAGCGGGGATTCGGCGCGGCCCTCTCGGTGACCGGTTACCGTCTGGCTATGCTGGTGTCCGGCGCTGGGGCCTTGATCCTCTCCGAGCGAATCGGCTGGAGCGACACCTACCTGCTCATGGCAGCGGTCCTGCTCGTTGGGGTCCTGACGACTATCCTGAGCCCGGAGCCGGAAGTGCCGGTGGTTGCGCCGCCGAGCCTCGGGGAAGCCGTGTGGGGACCGATTAAGGAATTTTTTGAACGGTCCGCCGCGCCCTGGCTCCTCTTGCTCATCGTGTTCTATAAGATCGGGGATGCCTTTGCCGGCACGCTGACGACTGCGTTTCTGATCCGTGGCGTCGGGTTCTCGCCCACGGAAGTGGGGGTGGTGAACAAGGGGCTTGGGCTGGGGGCGACAATCGTCGGGGCATTAGTGGGCGGGGCGCTGATGGCCCGGCTGGGCCTGTTCCGCTCGCTGTTGCTCTTCGGCTGCTTGCAGGCCGTCTCCAATCTGTCCTTTATGTTGTTGGCCTGGGCGGGGAAGAGCTATACGGTGATGGTCTCAGCCATCGCGTTCGAGAATCTGGCCGGCGGGATGGGCACGGCATCCTTCGTGGCGCTGCTCATGTCTCTCTGCGACCATCGCTACACCGCCACGCAGTTTGCCGCCTTGTCGGCGCTGGCCGCGCTGGGGCGCGTCTTCGTGGGGCCTCCGTCCGGCTATCTGGTCGAAGCGGTCGGGTGGGTCACGTTCTTCTTCCTGACCTTTCTCGCGGCCTTGCCGGGCCTCTGGCTGGTCTGGAGGCAGAGGGAGAATCTCTCGGCGATCCAAGGGCGCGAATGACGTGCGCTTGACGGACTACGTTTTGATCGGGCGCTGAAGAAACAGGACGAAGGCCATGAGCGTCGGCAGGGGGGCGAAGAGAAACGGCAACAGCCAGAGCCAGACGTTCTGCCCGCGCACCCGCGCCTGGTCGATCATCCAGACGAAGACCCAGAGCGCCAGCCCGGCGTAGTTCAGGGTGATCCAGCGTATCGTATGCATCTTGAGCCCGCTGGCGCCGCCGGCCTGGCCCTCGATGACGAACATGACGAGCAGTAGGCCGAAGGCGGCCAGCAATCCGATCACAAGACGCTTGCTCCAGACGTACATGACGACCTCCGAGGCTGGTGTGATGCGATGTCGCGTAACGAACGGCGAGTCGGACGGAAGATAGGCGAGCAGGGGGCGATTGTCAAACCGGCCGGCGCCGCCCTGGTCGCGCCGGCGCCCGGCGGCCTGGGCAGGGTCGAACGGACATGAGCAACCGGAGTTTGAGCCTCATCGTGGCGCTGCTGGGGATCAGCGTCTGGCTTGCGCTGACCAACCCGACGATGCAGGACTATGTCGCCTTTCTGGAGCAACGGTTGGTGCTGGCGCTCGATCGGCGGCCGCAAGGCCAATCGGACCTGGTGGGCGCGCTGCTGACGGGGCAAGGCCGGCAGGTGATCGAGACCGTCGTACGTCCGAACACGATGCGCCGCAGCTACGGACTCTTCAGCCTCTTTGAAACCAGCCTCCTGGGGGAGCGGGTTCTGGTGCTCGGAGCCGGAGGAGTCTTCTTGCCTTTGCAAGGCGTCGAGCAAGTGACGAAAAAAGTCGGGTCGCTCGGCCTCCGGCAGGCACAATAGGTCCTTTCCGAGGGCATTCCACAGCCCGATTACCTGTTGATATCTGACGGTCGAGTTGGGTCTCAGCCGCATGGGCTGCGGCGATTTTTCTATCCACAGCCTTTCCCTCCCAATCAACAGGACCCCACAACATTTGGTATTGACAAACGATGGGCTTCGCCATATATTGCGGTTCGTCCGGTTTTCTAGAGGTGATGCACATGTCGAACGGGGGCCTCAGATGACGCGATCTGAACCTCTCAACCTCCAGGGTCAGCCGGACGAACGAGCCAGGACAGGGGTTTCCTGAACGGAAGCGAACACTGCGGACTCCCGGTGTTCGCTTTTCTTTTTGGCACCCAGGGCCGGATGAGCCCGAATCGGGTCCCATAACCAGCAGGAGGAGACATTGTGAGGATCGAGCGTCGCTTTACGCAACGAGGGCAGAGTCCCTACCAGGGCCTGCCGTTCGCCAAGCGTTCCTCGGAGATCAAGAACCCCGATGGCTCCACGGTCTTTAAGCTGGACAACATCGATGTGCCCGAGAAATGGACCCAACTCGCCGTCGACATCCTGGCGCAGAAATACTTCCGGAAGGCCGGCGTGCCCCAGGTCGGTCCCGACGGAAAACCCCTGCTCAACCAGGAGGGCAAGCAAGTGCTGGGCGGCGAACGGGATGCGCGGCAGGTCTTTCACCGGCTGGCCGGTTGCTGGACTCAATGGGGAAAGAGCTACGGCTACTTCACCAAGGACGAAGACGCCTCCGCCTTCTACGACGAGATGTGCTACATGCTGGCGCGTCAAATGGCGGCGCCCAACTCGCCCCAGTGGTTCAACACGGGCCTGCACTATGCCTACGGCCTCTCCGGCCCGTCCCAGGGGCACTATTATGTCGATCCGAAGAGCAAGGAGATGGTGAAGGCCGCGAACGCCTTCGAGCATCCCCAGCCGCACGCCTGCTTCATCCAATCGGTGGACGACGATCTGGTCAACGAGGGCGGGATCATGGACCTCTGGACCAGGGAGGCGAGGCTGTTCAAGTACGGGTCCGGCACCGGCACGAACTTTTCCAAGCTGCGCGGGGACAACGAGCCCCTGTCCGGCGGCGGCCGTTCCTCCGGCCTGATGTCCTTTCTCCGGATCGGCGACCGGGCGGCCGGCGCCATCAAGTCCGGCGGAACCACGAGGCGCGCGGCCAAGATGGTCTGCCTGGACCTGGACCATCCCGACATCGAAGAGTTCGTCGACTGGAAGGTGGTCGAGGAGCAGAAGGTGGCGGCCATGGTCACCGGCTCCAAGATCTGCGCGCAGCGCCTGAACGAAGTGCTCCGCGCCTGCCACGAGCAGGACGGCAACGGCGCGACGAAAGTCGAGATCGATCCGGCGAAGAACGAGGCCCTCAAGCGGGCCATCAAGGCCGCGCGGCAGGCGGCTGTGTCGGAGGCCTACATCCAACGGATGTTCTCCTACGCCCAGGAGGGGTTCACCCACTTCGTCTTCCACGAGTACGACACGAACTGGGACGGCAAGGCCTACCAGACCGTGTCGGGGCAGAATTCCAACAACAGCGTGCGCATTCCCAACGGGTTCTTCGAGGCCCTGGAGCAGGACGGGGACTGGGCGCTCAAGCGCCGCACGGACGGCAAGGTCGTCAAGACCGTTAAGGCCCGCGAGCTCTGGGACAAGATCGCCTGGGCCGCCTGGATCTGCGCCGACCCCGGCACGCAGTACGACACGACGATCAACGAATGGCACACCTGCCCGGAGGACGGGCGCATCAATGCGTCCAACCCTTGCAGCGAGTACATGTTCCTGGACGACACGGCCTGTAACCTGGCCTCGCTGAACCTGGGCGAATTCTACGAAGCCGACGGCCAGTTGCGGCTGGATGATTTCCGCCATGCCGTGCGGCTCTGGACCATTGCGCTGGAAATCAGCGTGCTGATGGCATCGTTCCCGAGCAAGGCTATTGCCGAAAAGAGCTTCATCTACCGCACGCTGGGGCTGGGCTATGCCAATTTAGGGACGGTGCTCATGCGGCAGGGGATTCCCTACGATTCTCCGAAGGCCCTGGCGATCTGCGGGGCGCTCACGGCGATCCTGACCGGCGAGTCCTATGCGGCTTCGGCGGAAATGGCGGCCGAGTTGGGCCCCTTCGACGGGTATGCACGAAACCGCGAGCCCATGCTCCGGGTCATCCGCAACCACCGGCGGGCGGCGTACCATGCGGCGCCGGAGGAGTACGAGGGGCTGACGATCAAGCCGCAAGGCATTCAGCCGGAACATTGCCCGCCGGACCTGTTGATCGGAGCGCGGCGGGCTTGGGACAAAGCGCTGGAGCTGGGCACGGCGTATGGGTTCCGCAACGCGCAGGTGACGTGCATTGCCCCCACCGGCACGATCGGGCTCGTTATGGACTGCGACACGACCGGGATCGAGCCGGATTTTGCACTCGTGAAATTCAAGAAGCTGGCCGGCGGCGGCTACTTCAAGATCATCAACCAAAGCATTCCGCCGGCGCTGGTGACGCTCGGGTACAACGAGGCGCAGGTTCAGGAGATCGTCACTTTCTGCACCGGCCGCCGCACGCTGAAAGGGGCGCCGTTCATCAATCACGAAAGCCTGCAAGCCAAGGGTTTCGACGGAGCGGCGCTGGACCGGCTGGAAGCGGGCCTGGGCCAGGCCTTCGAGATCCAGTTTGCGTTCAACAAGTGGACGCTGGGGGAGGAATTCTGCCGCGAGAAGCTCGGCTTGCTCGACGCGCAGTTCAACGAGCCCAATTTCAACATGCTCAAGGCGCTCGGGTTCACCCAGGAACAGATCGTCGTGGCCAACGACTACTGCTGCGGCACTATGACCGTCGAGGGGGCGCCGCACCTGCTGCCGGAGCACCTGCCGGTCTTCGACTGCGCCAACCGCTGCGGGCGCACGGGGCAGCGCTACATCGCCGTGGACGCCCACATCCGGATGATGGCGGCGGCGCAGCCTTTCATCAGCGGAGCAATCAGCAAGACTATCAACATGCCGGCGGATGCGACGGTGGAGGAGGTGAAGGCCTCCTATCTCCTGTCCTGGCACTCGATGGTCAAAGCCGTGGCCCTCTATCGGGACGGCTCCAAGCTCAGCCAGCCGCTCAACTCGGCCTCGGATTCCGGCGAGTTGGCCGAGGCAGCGGCAAGCGGGGACGTGCTGACCGCCGCCGAGAAGATCACCGAGCGGGTGCTCGTTCGGTACCTGGCGAGGCGGCGGCGGATGCCGGAACGGCGTTTGGGCTACACGCAGAAGGCGATCGTGGGCGGGCACAAGATTTATCTGCGGACCGGCGAGTACAGCGACGGGACCGTGGGCGAGATCTTCCTGGACATGCACAAGGAAGGCGCGGCCTTCCGTAGCCTCATGAACTGTTTCGCGATCGCCATTTCGCTGGGACTCCAGCATGGGGTGCCGCTGGAGGAGTTCGTCGAGGCCTTCGTGTTCACCCGGTTCGAGCCCAACGGCCCGGTCAAGCTGAACGACCGGATCAAGATGTCCACCTCGATCATCGACTACATCTTTCGCGAGTTGGCCATCACCTACCTGGGCCGCCACGACCTGGCGCAAGTAGTGCCGGAAGACCTGCGCATGGATTCGGTGAAGAAGGACGCGCAGGACCCCGAGTGCAAGGACAGCGAAGAGGCGGACCCGCAGGCCCTCGCGTCCTCCTCGATCAGCACGGAGATCTTTCCGGCCAGGCGCAGAAACGGCAACGGCAGCAACGGGCACGGCAACGGTGAAAACGGCGCGGTGGCGCACAAGCTGGAGCTGAAACGCGAGACGCTGACCTATACGACCGTCGAACTGGCGCGCTTGAAGGGCTACGAAGGCGATCCTTGTCAGAACTGTAAGGAGTTTACGTTGGTGCGCAACGGCACCTGTCTTAAGTGCATGAACTGCGGCGCGACGAGCGGCTGCTCTTGACGGAGGGCTGACTATGACTACTATCACCGGTGATGTCGCAATCCAATCGCTCCATGATCAGATATCCAGTCTGGTGGCGCAGCGCTGGGCCAAGTCGTTCCAGTGCAAGGTTACGATCAGCCCCGGTTCGGAAACCGCGGAGCCCGATGTGTTCGGCTGGCAGTTCAGCCCGACCGGAAACCGGGTCGAGTGGATCGCCGAAGTCGAAACCGAGGACTCGCTGACCAGGCTGGACCGCTACAAGCGGTGGCAGACGCTGGCCGATAAAAGCGTCCCCTTCTACCTGGTCGTGCCGAAGGGCTATCGGTCGAAAGTGCGGCAGCTGGCGGTCATGGCCGGCGTGGATCTGAACGGCATCTACGAGTATGCCTTTCTCAACGACACGTTCCAGTTGGCCTAACGAGCCTGGTCAAAGGTTGAACAGGAGGGAACTCATGGCGCGCCATCGGGCGATCAGGTTGCGACGAGCCTGCGATACGGTCTGGATGGAGCGGGCGGCGGGGCAGGCGCAGGATCGAGACGTAAATCGGGCCGGCCGTCCCATTAAGGCGCGCACGAGGATCGTCCGCCGACGATGGAGATGCCCCCGGTCGTAAATCAGCCGGCATTGAGCGCCGGTGGCGCTTCTGTCAGTCATGGAGGGGATGCAGGCTATACGCCGCATCCCCTTTGTGCTTTATCCTCTGAGTTCTTCCATTAAGATGGCCTTGCGGAGATCAAATTAGGAAGGCATTGCGTCAACTATTCTTTGTGAAGGGAAGATAGATTAGCTGGGCGCAGATCGTAGGCAGGTCGAACGAGACTGACGTTCCCGCGGGTTTTCCTGTGGTCTCTGGGTTGACCCGCGGGGGCAAGTGTGGGAAGAATATGTACATGCGACGGATGAGCTGCTGATAGTGTTGGAAGGGAAACTGTAGTTGGAGATGCAGGGGAAGACGTTCCGCCCAAACATTGAAGAGGAGGTCTTCATTCCGGCGCACGTCACTCGATCGGTGCGGCACGTGGGCGGCACCACCGCCAAGTGGCTCTATGGATATCAAGAAGCGTAAAGTAGAACGACCTGAATAACTGGGAGCGAATATTATGCCGGCGATAACGCAATTCGTAATCAGCGAGGAAAGCAAGCCGGGCACCCTGGCCCATGTGGCGTCGGTGCTCGGTGCGGCGGGGGTGAACATCAAGGCCTTCTCGGCGCCGGAGGTTGCCGGCCACGGCCATCTGCGCTTGTTGGTGAACGATGTGGAGAAGGCAAAAGTTGCGCTCACGGGGGGCAAGATCAAGTTTCGGGAAGAGGCGGCCTTGGTCTTGAGTCTGGAAAACAAGCCGGGCGCGTTGAGCGAGATGGCCGAATTGCTCAAACAGGCCAAGATCAACATCGAGTGCGCCTACCTGACTCCTTCCCGCGAGGGGAAGCGTGCGATCGTGGTGCTGACCGTTTCCGACCAGCAGAAGGCGTTGGCGACGCTCCGGGATAAGTCCTTGGACGAAATCTAATAGGATGCTAAAAGAGGTCTACGGCATCGCGCTTCGGCCTCTCCTCATCCGTTCCTGTCTATCGTTGTTGCTGCTGATTGTCTGGAGCGTGCCTGGCTGTGGGGGCGGGCCGCAGAAGACCCCTTCCCCAGCCGGCTATCCGGCGGGCTACCCAATCGGCCATGTGGAACGGGGTGTGGCTTCCTGGTATGGACCGGGGTTCCACGGACATAAGACCGCCAACGGCGAGCAATACGACATGCATCGGTTCACGGCCGCGCACCGCACGCTTCCGTTGGGCTCCGTCCTGTTGGTGAAGTCGTTGAGCAACGGTCGGACGGTGACGGTGCGCGTCAACGACCGAGGACCTTTCGCCAAGAATCGAATCCTGGACCTGTCGCTGGGGGCGGCCCAGAGCTTGGGCATGACCGGCGCGGGCACCAACCAGATCGAGCTGCGCGTCACCGCCTACCAGGGCCGTCCCGGCGCCATGGGCTACCTCCAGGTCCAGGTGGCGTCGTTCGCCGAACACGCCAATGCCCAGTCGCTGGCGGGGAGGCTCAAAGCCCAGTACCACGATGTGCGTGTCGCGCGAGTCGAGCTTCCCGCAGGCATCCGGTATCGCGTGCTGGTCGGCCGCTTTACCTCGGAGCAACAGGCAGAGGCCGTGGCGGATAGATTGGGAACTCAATTTTCGGTCGAGCCGTTGGTCCTGCGCGACGATACGTAGTCAACCTCTCCGGACTTAATCGCTGCCGCACTTCAACCGCGCATCGGCAGCCATTCGAGCCTTCTTCAAAGATTGGTCGTGATGTGTTCCGCGGTGAAGTCGCGTTTGTGCGATCCGAGTCATCCAGACCCCGATGTCCCAGGTGGACCAGGATCGCGGTTTAACGACCGGCTAACGGGCGAGGGAACGCAGTCCCACGTTGGCTTGGAGGGTCAGCAGCTCAAAGGCGGTCCACAGGGAGTCGGGAATCGGCGCGGGGAGATCGGCCCAGATCAATCCGATCAGCCGATTGTTGGTCCGTAAGGGGCCAAGGGCGATTCCGACCGGGCGCAGGCTTTGTAATAGTTGAGGCGGCAGGGTCTCTGCAAGGCCAGGCCAGGGGCTCTCGAATCGCATCGACGTTGAGGTTTGCGTCAGGCCCGGGCAGGCGGCGGGGCCCTCCTGCGGAATGGCGAATTCGTTCAGGAAGGTATCGGAGAGGGGGCCGAATCCCAAGCGAGCGATGAATTGGCGATCTTTGGGACTGCTCAACAACAGAAAGGTATGGGTGAACCCGGCCCCGCGATGGAGTCCTTCCAGCGCGAGGTTTAAGATCGTGTTGAAGTCCGGCTTTTCGAGCATGTGTGCGCCGAGATCGGTCAGGTAATTGAGATAGGCCGGAGTCGAAGCGGCCTCATCGGTGTTTGCGGAGGACTGGCCAGTGGTCTTCGACGAGGGCGCGACGACTGGGGCGCTTGTCTGTGAAGCGACCTGGCTTGCCGACGAGGTTAAGGCCGGCGCCACGATTTTAATGCAAGCTTCGACGAGCTCTGCCCGAACCGTGGGCGCTCCTTCAGACGTGACCTTCGAGGGCACCAGATGCTTGGGGTCGAATCTTACGACGTCGGCCAATTGAAGCGTTTGTTCGAACGCCAAGGTGACGGTGTTGGTGAGTTTGGTGGTCTCGACGTGGAAGGCGGAGGCGGCATCGCGGAGGAGTCGCTCCAAACTCGCATTGCTTGCAGCGGAAGCGGGGGAGAGGAGGTTTCTGGCCAGGTCGTTCGCGAGGTGGATGACGGCTCCCCATCGATCCTCATCCGTCCACTGCGCGCTGGCCTCCCAGCATGGGAGCGTGGCCGCCACAAGTTCCTGTGGAATCTGGTAGGGCTCGCACACCTTGCGCATGGTCTCCTTCGGGCTGGCTCCCACGACCCGCTGGTGGGCGGTGCTGTATGACAGGTTTTCCTCGATCATGAGGGTTTGGATGTTCTGGCGGACGGTCGGCAGATGATAGGCCAACGCCAATTCGCCGATGCTCTGGAGAAGGGCGCTGGTGAACAGGAGTTCCGTGTTCGGGAGTTCGAGCGCCTTGCCCAGGTCGGAGGCCTGGTTGGCGGCGACGAAGGCTTTGGCGATAATCTGGCGGAGGTCCACCCCGGCTGGCAGATGTTTCTGCGCGAATTCGGCGAATTCCCCGGCGAGGGCGAGATCGCGCAATGCGCCGTACCCGATCAACAGGATCGCTCGCGTAACGGATGTGACGGGCCGTCCCGATTGGCGATTGTAGAAAAAGGTATTGGCCATCCTGAGGACGCGGGCCGTGAAGGCTTGGTCCTGCAGAATGATTTGTGCCAGCGCATTGATCTCGGTTTTCGAGGAGCTGGCCAACGTAATGACACGGGCGGCACTCTGCCGGAGGATCGGCAGTTCGCTTTCTTTAATCTTGTCTTGCAGTCGGTCGAGTACCGACTTGGCCAGGACCGGCATCCACGGCTCCTTTCGTTATCTGGAAACGCACTCTCTTCAACGGTCTTTTGTCTGGATTGCTTGAGCGAGGACTGGGCCAGTCTGGAGTGTGGCTCGAGTCCTGCGTGAGCCATTGGCGGAATCTCTTCATCGTACGCGATGTCAACCCATTGAATTGATGGGCATTTATTATTGGTTGATTGCCTGATTGCAAGGATTGTGATACAAAAAGCCGGCTATGGATGACGATGGCCCTATAAGCACCAAGCCGTTCTTACCGCGTCGCACCGTTGCGGTTGCTCTCTTCTCGGCGACGCTCCTGCCGACACCTACCGGTCGCGCAGCTATATCCACGGCACTAGTCTTCGCCTGATTTCTCCATGGACTTTCTGATTCTGCTGGTTTTGATTTTCCTGTCAGCCGTGATCTCGGCGGCCGAGATCGGATTTTTTTCCGTCAACGAAACGCGCTTGAAAGCCTTGGCGGAGGCCGGGGGTAAGCGAGCGACGCTGGCGTTGCATTTACGGGCTCATCCCCAGCGGCTCCTCTCCACCATCATGATCGGGGACAACCTGGTCAACATCGGCGCGGCCTCCTGGGCCACGATCCTGACGATCCGGACCTTCGGGTCCGAGGCCGTGGCGATCGCGACCGGCATCCTGACCTTCCTCCTGCTGATCTTCGGGGACGTGGTACCCAAGACCCTGGCGGCCAAGCATTCGGTGTCCGTCGTGCTCACGATGGCCTATCCGATCTATTGGATCGAGCAGGCCCTCTCGCCGGTCCTCTTCGTGCTGGAGCCGATGATCGCCGCGATTACGGGCGGGAAGGGGCTCACGGTGCCCTTCGTGACCGAGGAGGAGCTCAAAATCATGCTGGACGTGGGGGGGAAGGCGGGGGTCATCGAGACCGAAGAGGTCAAGATGATCAAGAACGTCTTCCATTTGAACGACCTCACGGCCGAAGATTCGATGACCCCGCGCATCTATGTGTTCGCGCTCGACGGCAATCTGAGGCTGAAGGAGGCGCGGGAGCAGTTGTTCGCGTCCAAGTATTCCCGCATTCCGCTGTTCGAGGGAAGTCTGGACAACATCATCGGCATTCTCTACAAGACCAAGGCGCTGATGGAGCTGGCCAAGGGGCATGACGGAGTCCAGCTCAAGGCGATCGCGAATCCGGCCCTATTTGTGCCCCGCGGGAAGCCGGCGGACGACCTCATGAAGCAGTTCCAGCGGGAGAAACGCCACATGGCCGTCGTCGTGAACGAATTCGGGGGCATGATGGGCCTGATTACGCTGGAGGATCTGCTGGAAGAGGTGGTCGGCGAGATCATGGACGAGACCGACCTGGCCGTGGAGTTGATCAAGCGCATCGGCAAGAATCAGATCCTGGTGCACGGGCGGACGGAGGTGCGGCGGATCAACGAGTTTCTGAAAGTGTCGCTGGACGAGAAGGCGAACACGATCAGCGGACTGATTCAGGAACAGCTGGGCCGCATTCCGGCGGCCGGCGAGGAGGTGCGCGCCGGGGCCTGCCGCCTTATCGTGCACGAAGCGGATCCCAAGTCCATCAAGAGCGTGCAGATCGTCAAGGAAGAGAAGGCCGACGTCCCGGTCGAGTCAGCGGGAAGCGGGTTTTCCCTCTGAGTAGAGGCGCTTGGCCTCGTACATCCGTTTATCGGCCACTCGCAACAGCTCGGCGGCGGAGGTGACCGGGGGAAACCCGGGCACCGTGGCTGTGCCCAGGCTGAGCGACACGGGAATAGGGCCGGACTCGGTCTGCAGGCGCAGTTGCTTGACCGTGTCGCACAACTTCTCGATGACGGGCCGGCTGCGTTCGGTGTCGGTCCGGGGCAGCAGGGCCGCAAACTCGTCTCCGCCGACGCGCGCCACCAGGTCGCTGGCTCGGAGCGTTGCACGCAGCCCCGCGCCGACCTGCTGCAGGGCCCGGTCGCCGGCTTCGTGCCCAAACCGGTCGTTGACGCTCTTGAACGCGTCTACATCCATGATGATAATGGTGAAGCCCTCCCCGGTCCGCTGAAAGCGCCGCCATTCCCTCGCCAGCATCTCGTCGAAAAAACGGCGGTTATAGAGCCCGGTGAGCGGGTCCCGAATCGCAATCTGGTCGAGCTGTTGGTTCCTGGTTTCCAGCGTTTTCAGCCGCTTGTCCTGCTCCAGTTGCTGGCGCTTCAGGGTGGAGATGTCCTGGTGGGAGAGGACCACCCTGCCGTCCGCCTGCGCAAGCGGAGCGGCCTGCACCAGGAACCACCGCAGGACTTTCGGGGTGCGAGAGGGATACTCAAGCGAGAACTGCCCGACCGCTCCGTCCCGCACCGCTTGCACGCCGGCGAGGATTTTCCTCGCCGCTTCCGCCGCGTCCCCGGTGACGCGGCGGCAGGCGTTGAAGTAGCTGGTTCCCTGGCTTAGCCGCGGGAAGGGGAGCGCCTGGGTGCGAGCCGCACGCTTCCACGCGGCATTGGCCGCAATCAGCAAACCCTTCCGGTCCAACACCGCCACCGGCCAGGCCAGCGCATCCAGAATGGCCGACGACTCCGGGGTCTTGGTCGAACCGGTTTTGGAGCTCGGAGGCCGGGCCGGTTTTTTCCGGCGCGGGGCGGGCTGCGTAACGGCCATGGGGCGGGTTGTCTTCACGAGGGCTCCAGTAAATCGTGAAACTCCGGTTCCGTCAAGATTTGAACGCCAAGCCGCCGGGCCTCGTCGAGCTTGGAACCTGGGTCCTGGCCCGCCACGACAAAATTCGTGTGCTTGCTGACGCTGGAGGTGACTCGGCCTCCGCTGTCTTCGACCAGGCGTTTGGCTTCGTCCCGGCTGAGCCGGGTCAGCCCGCCGGTAAACACGAAAGTCTTGCCTTCCATCCGCCGCGCCGCGCCGCTTTTCGGTCCGCCCGGTTCCTCGAAGCTCATGCCCAGCTTGCGCAGGCGGTGGATCACGCGCCGATTGCGCTCTTCGCGGAAGAACGATTCCAGGCTGGCTGCAATCTCCGGACCGATCTCGTGAACGCTTTCGAGAATGTCCCGGTCCGCGGCCACGATCGCGTCCAAGGTTCCGAAGCGGCGGGCCAGGACCTTGGCGATGTGCCGACCGACCTGCCTAATGCCCAGCCCCATGAGAAACCGGTCCAACGTCGCCTGCTTGCTCTGCCGGATGGCCTCCAGCAACAGCGAGGCGGACTTGTCGGCAAATCCGTCCAGTGCCAGGAGCTGATCCATGGTCAGCTCGTAGAGATCGGGCAGCTCGCGGACCAATCCTTCCTCCACCAGCTGCGCCACGGTCTTTTTCCCGAGCCCGTCGATGTTCAGGGCCTGCTTGGAGGCGAAATGTTCCAAGGCGCCTTTGAGTTGGGCGGGGCAGGCGGCCTGCCCGGAACAGTAATAGTAGGCTCCTTCCCTCGCCACGGCGGCGCCGCAGACTGGGCAGGCGTCCGGCATGCGGAAGGGTTCGGCGCGTCGCTCGCCGGTGATCGGCACCCGTTCGGCGATGGCGGGGATCACGTCGCCCGCCCGCTCCACCTTCACGGTGTCGCCCACGCGGATGTCCTTGCGGGCGATCTCGTCGGCATTGTGCAGGGTGGCGCGGCTGATGGTGACGCCGCCTACCTCCACGGGTTTGAGCAAGGCCAGGGGCGTGAGCGTGCCCGTGCGACCCACCGACACGACGATGTCCTGCACCCTCGTGATTTCTTTCCGCGGCGAAAACTTGAATGCGATGGCCCAGCGCGGGCTCCGGGACTTTTCGCCCAGGGCCGCCTGCCAATCGCGGCGGTCCACTTTGACTACCACCCCGTCGATCTCGAACGGCAGGGCTTCGCGCTCCGCTTCGATATCGGCATGGAATGCGAGCACCTCGTCGATGCTGTCGCAGCGCCGCCGCTGTTCCGGAGCCGGCAATCCCCAGGCGGCCAAGGTGTCCAGCTCGTCCCAGTGCGTGGGCGGTACTGGGCCGGACCGGACCATGGTGTCATAGCAGGTCAGGGCCAGCGGACGCTCGGCGGTGATCCGGGAGTCCAGTTGGCGCAGCGACCCGGCGGCCGCGTTCCGAGGATTGGCGAAAGCGTCGCCGCCCCGTTCGGTGATGCGGCGGTTGAGCGCTTGGAAATCGTCCAGGCGCATGTACACTTCGCCGCGGACTACGAGGTGCGCCGGCGGGGCCACGTCCGCCTGGAGGGTCAGCGGCAGGGAGCGGAGGGTGCGGAGATTGATCGTCACGTCCTCGCCGACGTGGCCGTCGCCTCGGGTGGCGCCGCGCACGAACCGTCCCGACTCGTAGACCAACTCCACCGACAAGCCGTCGTATTTCGGCTCGACCGTGTAATGGATCGTTTCGGATTCCATCGCTCGATCCAGCTCTTTACCCAATTCCCGTCGCACGCGTTTGTCGAAGGCCAGGACTTCTTCCCGATCGGTGATCGAATCCAGGCTGAGCATGGGCCGTTCGTGCGCGACCTTGGCCAGTTCGTCCAGGGGCGGGGCCCCGACGCGTTGGGTCGGAGAATCGGGGGTGATCAGATCTGGGTACGCCGCCTCCAGGTCCACGAGCTCTCGGAACAGGCGGTCGTAGGCCAGGTCGGAAATCTCCGGCCGGTCCTTAACGTAATAGAGGTGGTCGTGCCGGCGGATCTCTTTCCGCAGCGTCTCGATGCGCTGACTGGCTAGGACACGCTTTTCCGCATCTGTCTGCGTCGATTGGCGCATGATCATTCCCGGATGAATTTGGTCGCGTAGCTCCGGATCTCGTGTCCATTCAGGACATGGAAGCGGCGCAACCGGTCCAGGGTCTGTCCCGAGAAGCGGCTCAGCGGAATCGGCACCAGCCGGCGGTTGAACGAGCGAGCGATCCTTCGCCAGCGGGCCATCGGAGGCACCGGCGTCACCAGTACGATATGCGGGTCCTGCGAGTGCAGCGCTCCGGCGGCGATGAGCCGTTCCTCCAATGTCCGGGCGGCGTTCAGTCGGGGATCCTTCCAGATGTCGGGGATCGGCCTGGGTGGAAACAGGAACAAGGCCCCGCCGTAGCAGGACTGGGCGATGCCCGGTCCGACCATCCGCTCTTGGAAGGGGCTGGCATAGAAGCAGAGGGTGGACTCTTCCTGATGCTCGGCATACCAGGTGGCTTGCCAGGAATAGCGGGCTGGATCGGCCGGGGTGTCGAACAGGAACATGACCACGTCGACCTGGCCGCGGGCCGGAGGGATGTCTTTGACATAGATATCCATGCGCGGCTTGGCGGCCTGGCTGTTGGCGCCGTAGCCCGTATGTCTCCGCGCCTTGTGCCAGTGGCGGAGGGTCTCGCGCATGTCTACTCCGTCCTTGATCGAACTGGTGAACTTCTCCACCCGGGCCAGATCTGCGCCCAATATCGCCCTGGCCTGCTCCCGCACGTGCTGCGTGAAGCTTTCGATCCGGTTGTCCTCCGGCGGCCAAGAACATTGCCGGAACGGATTCCATTGCGGGGCCCACCGTCGGCTGGTGACGGGTTCCGGGGCTGGGCGGAGGGAAAGGGACCGCCAGGCCAGGGCAGGGCCTTGCAATCGGTTCTTGGCAGCCGCGACCTGGCCGTCCGGCAATTCCAGCTTGCCGACGCCGACGGACAGGGAGGGGCCGGCCCATTCCTCCGTGTCTTCTTGAAAGGCGTAGCTCCTGGCCGTCTCCAGCAACGTGATGGCGAAGTCGTCTCCCGCCATCTGCTTGGCGGCCAAGACCAGGGTGTAGAGATCGGGGGTCAGGCGGCGGTCCAGCAGGGCCAGGTTCCGGACGTATTGGAGGTATCGTTGCAACAGGTGGGGCGTCACCCAGTTGGCGATCGACCGGTTCTCGGCGGTGCGTCTGTCGGCCCAGCGGGTTCGGGCGCTCAGCAGGAGTTCCTTGATGCCGTCAACCGAGAGGTGGCGGTCCGAGCGGACTTCGGCGCGTCGGCGCTCGTACAGTTCGGTTAGAAACGGCAGCTCCCCGAGCGCAAAGTACAGGGTCGCAGGGGACACCGGAGCGGCGGACGGACGTTGGGCGATCGGCTCCGGAGCGACGTATGGGCGGCGTTCCCGATAGGCCTCCCGCAGCCAGGGCCAGTCGGCGACATGGCAAAGACAGAGGATGGACGCATAATCCAGCTCCAGTTCGTGGAGGCGGAACGCCATCCAGTCGATACGGAGCCGGCGTTGACTTTCGGGAGCCGGCGCCGGAAGGGAGGGGACCAGGGCCGCCGCATAGGCGGCCAGCGAGATCCGTTTGAGCGCATAGGAGTCGGGGGCGGTGAAGGGCGTCGGCTCGAAGACGGTCACGTCCCGATCGATGTAGGCGCGCGCAATGCCCTCGCCCATCGAGACTCGGATGCCCATGATGACCGCCTGGCAGGGATCGACCGGCACGAAACTGACCGACGGGGCCTCGCCCCGGTCCGGCTCCGGGAGCACCACCAGATGGATGCGGGGTAGCGCCTCGACGGCCCGTTCCAGCGCCGCCTCAACCGAAGGCGGCAGGGGCACCGCCAGGCAATCGACGGGGCGTGAAATCAGGGTCTCGCGGACCTCCTGCGCCAGGTCGCCGCTTCCGTGAAGGATCGGCAGGACCTGAATTCGCGGGGAGAGGCGCAGGATCGCATCGATTCGGTCGGTCATAAAAGTTGCAAAGTCAGAAAGACATCACGTCTATCGCCGCCGAGCCTTTGCGACTCGACGACTTGCATACTTTCAGACTGTGGCCTACCGTTCCGGGTGCAGCGGATCGTCACCTTCGAAGAAAAAATCGCCCAGACCCTGGGGCAAGGCTTGGTCTCCCAGCGCCCGCTTCCGTCGCCGCGAGAGTCCTTCCAAGTCCAGCGCCTCTTCGCCCAGTACTTTGACCAGCGATTCCCGCCAGGCTTCGTCTTTCGACAGGGGGTGGGTCGAGTCTTGCGCCAGCCGCTTGAGCGCATATTGCAGCAGGTGAATCCCGTCGCGGACCGAGAACTCCGGATTGAGCTGATGCGCCGCTTGCAAGAAGTCCACGGTCAGCCCCAGCATCTCACCCGGCGCGAAGGGCATGTGGTAGCGCAGAATCGCCAGCTCGTCGTCTCGGCGCGGGAAACCCATGCTCAAGGTCGGTTGCAGGCGGGACAGGATGTAATCGGGGACCTCGTAGGTCGAGGCATCCTCGTTCATGGTCACGCAACAGCGGAAATCGTCCCGGGCCTGAATCAGCAGGCCCGCCACGATGGATTCCACGCAGCGCCGGTGGTCCAGGAGGGAGGCCAACGAGGCCCAGCTCTTTTCGTTCATCCGGTTGCCCTCGTCCAGCACGCAGACGCTGCCGGTCAACATGGCCGTGACGAGAGGCGAGGCATGGTAGGCGATCGTGCCGGACTCCGCCAGCACCGGCGTGATCAGCAAATCTTCGGGCCTGGTATCCGCGGTGCATTGGAAAATGTACAGGTCCTGCTTGCGCTCCTTGGCTCCGGCCATGGCCAGCGAGGTTTTGCCGATGCCGGGCTGGCCGGTGATGCGGGGGGACAGGGGAAGGTCCCGTTCGTCGATCACGAGCCAGCAGGCGAGCAACTGCTTGAGAATCTCGCGCTCGCCGATCCATTCCTGCGGGGAGTCCATGGGTTGGGCCAGGTGGATGGTCACCCCGTCCAACAGCACCGAGCGGCCGGCTCTGGTCGTTCCCGCGAGTCCCTTCTGTCCGTCTCCGTCAGGCTTGTGCATGGCTGCTCCTGGATGCCCGGCCTTCCACAGTTGACGCGGGTCCGATCCGGCTCAAACCGTAACATACCCTCGGAGAGGGGTCAAACCAACGACGTCGGTCAGGCGCCATCTCCTAAGGCGCCCTCCTCCCAGTTGTGAAGAGCCTTTCGCTTTGACTTTCAGTCCCTTCAGTTCTATGCTTTGGACGTTCGCATGGTGGCTTACGGGAATTAAAGACGGAGGGGAAGAGGCAATTTATGATGGGTGGACAAGCAGGCCGTCTCGTGGCGTTGGCGATCGGCGTGGTCATGCTGGCCGGCTGCGTGATGGCGGAGAAATATGAGGCGGAAAAAGCCCGTGCGATGAATTTTCAGCGGTTGCTGGCCCAGGAAGAAAAACGGACCGGCGAGATGGACAGCGAGTTGAAACGCCTCAAGCGGGACTCGTCGGACTTGGAAGCGCGCAATCGTGAATTGGCCGCCCAAGTGCAAGCAGTCCGCGAACAGTTGGGACGGATGCAAGAGGAAGCTGCGGCGATGCGCGACGCGGCCCTGTTGAAAGACCAGGACGTGCTGGGGAAGGCGCGCAAGGCGCCGGCCAAAGGGAAGCGGGTCGACAAGATGGCGCCCATTGGGATGGACCCTGGCGCCCTGGCTCCGGTTCCGATGCCGGACTTGGCCCCGACCGGCGGCGCAACCCCCCGGTATCACGAAGTCAGACCGGGCGATACCCTGATGGCGATCGGCCGACTGTACGGGGTCGACGTCAATACGCTCAAGCTGTTGAACAACATGAAAAACAATACGATCCACGTAGGCCAGCGTCTGGTGGTCGGGCGCGAATGATCGCGGCGTCGTCTATGCGGTTCGTTCCGGCCCGGTAGCTACGTTCCTCTGCCCATGGTCCAGCGACGGCTTCCTGCCAACGAGCCCGCGACGGCTCCTTGCTGGGCCGCATCCGATACAGGCATCGCGCCCCGGGATACGGGCATCATCCCATGTTCGGACTAGGACTTTCTGAAAAACGGGAAAAAGCCTACAGCCAGCGGGACTGGGATACGGTGATCTCCGTCGCGCGCAAGCAGGTGGAGAGCGACCCGCAGGACATCAAGGCGCTCAACGATCTGGCCGATGCCTACTACCATAAGAAGATGCTCACCGAGGCGCATCAGACCTGCCAGAAGATCAACGAGGTGAACCCGATCCAGGACTTGTCCCGACAGGTCACCGAGCTGGGCGTTCGGTACATGCGCTATCACCTGGTGCAGGGCGAAATCTACTATGCCCGCGGCCAATACGATGAGGCCTTGCGGGTCTTCGAACGACTCCGATTCCTGAAGGGCAACCTCTCCGATAAATTCCACTTTGCCGCGCAGATCCATCTGTCCCGTGGCCATGCCGACCAAGCGGTCAGCGAATACGAGCAGCTCTGGAAGTGGCGTCCGGACCGGGTGGACCTCGTGCTGAAGGGCCTGCACTCGGTCACCGAGAAGTTTCCCCGGACCGCCAAGGCCCACCGTCTTGTCGTCGAAGTGCTGAAGAAGCGGGGCCAGCTTAAGGACACGGTGGACGGGTGGGAGCAGTCCGTGCGGGGCGGCGCCAAGGACCAGGCCGACATCTTTCGACTCGGGTTCTACTATCAGATCGAGGGGCAGGATGCCAAGGCCATGGAGTTGTTTGCAAACTATGCGCAACGCCATCCCGAGGACGACGGCATGCGCTGGTTCCTGGCCGACCTCCAGCTGGAACGGGGCCAGTTGGACAAGGCGCTTCCGCAGTACCGACAATTGTTGGAGAAATGCCCGGAGAAGGCGGATCTCGTCCAGGCCCGACTCGAGCGGGTCTCCACCCAGCGGCCGGATCATGTGCCGCTGCAAGCGGAGGTGCTCTCGCTCGCCCTGCGGCGCGGGGGCGCGGAGGCGGCGCGGGCGCGGTTGCAGACCGCGCTCCCGATAGCCCGCACATCCCAGCCTCTGCGGGTGGAACTGGAGCGTATCCTGGCCACGGCCGCGCAGGAGCATGCCGACACCGGCGAACTGGACGCCACCCAGGCCCTGCTCGAACTGCTCTTGCAGCTCGACCCAGGCAACCAGGGTTATCGAGATCAGCTGGATCAGCTGGCGTCGGTCATGGGCCCCCAACGGGTCTGCGAGATGGAGGAGCGGCTGAAAAGCGGCATGCTCTCCGAACAGGAGGCGTTCGCCTTGCTCAACGAGTTGGGCGAGTGCTACGTCAAGCAAGGGGAGCCGGATGACAAAATCGTGGCGGTCTACCAGCAATTGGCCAAGCCGACGTCGCCGTACCAGCCGGACGCGCTGTTCCGGTTGGGCTTCATTTTCCTGCGCCAGGGCCTGGTCGATCTGGCGGAGAACCATTTCGAAAAGCTGGGGCGTCTGGCTCTGCCCGAGAACGTCAAAGCGCAGTTCTGGTATGAGATCGGCATGACCTTCGAACGGGTCGGCCGGACGGAAAAAGCGCGGGACTATTACAAGCGGACGGTAGAAGTCGACGTGAATTATCGGGACGTAGCCCAGCGCCTCAGGCAGCTGCCGGTCCAAACCCCGCCCGCGACCCAGGTGCAGATGCAGAGCCCGGCCCCCTTCGCGTCGCCATTCCCCCAGACCGATCCGATGGCGGTGGTCCGGGAGCGCTATGACCGGATCGAAAAAGTCGGGGAAGGCGGAATGGGATCGGTCTTCCGCGCGCAGGACCGAGTGCTCAAGCGGGACGTCGCGCTGAAGTTCATCAAGAAGGATTTTCAGTACGACACCGAGGCGGTGGCGCGGTTCATCCGCGAAGCGCAGGCTGCCAGCCACCTGCGGCACGCCGGCATCGTGGCGATCTACGATATCCACGTGAAAGAGCCGATCTACATCGCGATGGAATTCGTCGAGGGGGGGAGCCTAAGGGATGGGCTCAAGAAGGGCCCCTGTCCGGTGAAGCAAGTGCAAGCCATCGCCCTCCAGCTCTGCGACGCCTTGGGCTACGCGCATCAGCAGGGGATCGTCCACCGGGACATCAAACCGGACAATATTCTGACGGTCAAGGGCGGGGGTATCAAGATCGCCGACTTCGGCCTGGCGCGAATCGAAGAAGGCGGCGGGATGACCAAGGTGGGCCAGGTCATGGGCACTCCCCGGTACATGGCGCCCGAACAAATTCTGGGCAAGACGGTGGATGGGCGGAGCGATCAATATGCGGTGGGGATTATGCTCTACGAGCTGCTCACCGGGTCCGTGCCGTTCAACGAAGGCGATATCGCCTACCGGCAAATTCATGAAACCCCCACGTTGCCGGGCGTGCTCAATCCCACCCTGCCGGCGGCGCTCGATGCGATCGTCATGACGGCGCTCGAAAAGCGACCCGAGGACCGCTACCCGAACATGGAAGCCATGGGGCGCGACCTGCACGCGCTCGGTTGATGGGGCAAGCGAGATGGCCGACGAACACGTAGTCTGCCCGCACTGTAACCACGAGCAACCTGCCGCGGTCTATTGCCACCGGTGCCGGGTGCATATCCTCCACTATGGCGGCGTCAAGAGCGCCATCGCGCGTTTCGAAGCCGGCCTCGGACAGATGCGCACTCACCTGCAGGCCGCCGCGCCGACTTCCCAGCCGGCCTTGGACGGCCTTCGCGGTCTCGGGGACGCCTTGCGGGGCCTCAAGGTCAACGTGGAGCGATTGAGCCGGTCTCAGCGCGAAATGACGACGCTGGCCGAAGTGGGTCGCATGATCAACTCCGTCCTGACGATGGACAAGCTCCTGAATCTGATCATGGACATGGTGATCAAGACGATGTTCGCCGAGCGGGGACTGTTGATGCTCAAGGATGCCGTGACCGGCGAGCTGACCGTGCAGGCGGCCCGCGACATGACCATGGAATCCCAGAGCGGGACGGAATCGCGATTGACGATCAGTACCAATATCTGCAGTAAGGTGGCCAACGAGGGCAAGCCCATCCTGGCCACCGACGCGCAGAGCGAAGATCAATTTCAGGGCATGCAAAGCGTGATGGCGCACAACCTGGCCTCGCTTGTCTGCGTGCCGCTGAAAGCCAAGAGCGGGGAGGTCATCGGAGTCATATACGTGGACAACCGAATCGTGTCCGGCGCGTTCACTGAGGACAGCGTGGAACTGCTCACGGGCATTGCCAACCAGGCGGCCATCGCGATCGAGAACGCCCGGCTCTATGAGAACGTCCGGAAAGAGACCAAAGCCCGGCTGAGCCTGCAGCGCTACCTGTCGCCCACCGTGGTGGACGACGTGATGAAGAGCAAGGAAGGCACGTTAAAATTGGGGGGGACCAAGCTGGATTGCTCGGTGCTCTTCGCCGACATCTGCGGGTTTACCCCTCTGGCCGAGAATCTGGACCCGGAGCAGGTCGTGCGTGTGCTGAACGAGTATTTCACGGCCATGACCGATATCGTGTTCCGTCACCAGGGCACGTTGGACAAGTTCATCGGGGACGCGATCATGGCCGTGTTCGGCGCCCCGGTTCCCATGCCCGACCATGCGAGCCAGGCGGTGCTTGCGGCCATCGAAATGCAGCGGGAGGCGAAACGCTTGCAAGGAAAAGCGGAGCAGGAGGGACGGCAGGGGTTCCACCTGCGCATCGGCATCAACAGCGGCCAGGTCGTGGCGGGCAACATCGGGTCCCCGTCGCGCCTGGACTATACGGTGATCGGCGATACGGTCAACGTGGCGGCTCGCCTCGAGCCGCTGGCGCCCGCGGACGGCATCGTCATCAGCGACGCCACCTATCAGCAGGTGAAAGGGCTGGTGAGGACCGGCAAGCTTCCGCCGGTGCAGGTCAAGGGACGGACCGGCATGGTCGAGCCCTACGAAGTGATCGACCTGTTGGAACAGGAACAAGCGGAAGACAGCAAGAAGAACCTCCGCCGTCACGACCGGCTGGATGTCTCGCTGTTCGCGATCTACCGGGATGCGACGAGCAGCCGTATGTATCAGGGGTCCATCAAGAACATCAGCCGGGGCGGGGTCCAACTCAGCACGCGGGAAGTCTTTCCCATGGGGACCGAGTTTATCCTGTCCTTCAGTTTGCCCAACGGCCACAAGCTCACCGAAGTGGGGGGCAAGGTGGTCCACGTCCTGAAGCTTCAGGACGACAAAGGCAAAGAGTATTGCAAGCTCGGGATCGAATTCATCAAATGCTCGGACGAAGATCGCGAGAAGATTGTGAGCGCTTGGCGGATGCCCTCCTTCCGCGGGACCGCGCCGAAGAAAAGCTGACCTCCCGTTCTACGCGAGTCCTGTCTTGTTTTCCCGGTCCCGGTCCCGCTCTGTCGACCACCCAGGCCACTCGTTCCTGTCCCGTGAAGCCGGTTTCCGCTCGTTGACTTTGCGCAGGGTGCGTGCTAGTTTTCGAGGATGAAAACCCCTTCCTTTTCGTTGAGTTTCGAGGAGTTCCGCACCCTCGCCTCACAGGGGAATCTCATCCCTTTGTACCGCGAGATCCTGGCCGACTTCGAGACTCCTGTTTCCGCCTTCACGAAGATCGACCATGGCCCCTCCGCCTACCTGCTGGAAAGCGTGGAGGGGGGAGAGACCTGGGCTCGCTATTCCTTCCTCGGCAGCGGATCGCCGATAGTCATTCGCGAAGAACGGGGGATGCTCTTGATCGTCCGGGGCGGGAAAGTCCAGCGCCTGCCGATCTCAGCAAAGCAAGGGGAAACCCCCCTGGATCGGTTGCGTGACATCATGGCCGCCTACCGGCCGGTCACGGTGCCGGGGCTCCCGCGCTTCGTGGGCGGGGCGGTCGGGTATCTGGGCTACGACATTGTCCGGTATTTGGAGGACATTCCGTCGCGCCGTAAGGATGCGCTGGGCTTGCCGGACCTGGCATTTCTGATTACCGATACGCTGCTGATCTTCGACAACGTGGCGCAGAAAATCAAAGTCGTGGCCAACGCGTATGTGCCGTCCGGCAAGGAGTCGGACTTGAAACGGGCCTATGCCGACGCGACGGCGCGCATCGAGCGGATGATCGCGCGCCTCAGGAGGCCGCTGCGCCGCCCCGGTCCGAAGCGGCGCCGCAAGCCTATCGCCTTTACGTCGAATATGAGTCGCGCGGATTTCGAGAAGATGGTCGTGAAGACCAAGGAGTACATCAAAGCCGGCGACATCTTTCAGGGCGTGCTGTCCCAGCGATGGGAGACGCGCATTCAAACCGCGCCGTTCGAAATTTACCGTGCGCTGCGGCTGGTCAATCCCTCGCCCTATATGTACTATCTGCGGGTCGGCGGCGTCGAGCTCGTGGGCTCTTCGCCGGAGATCCTGGTGCATTGTGAAGAGGGCAAGGTGTCGGTGCGACCGATCGCCGGCACCAGAAAGCGCGGAGAGAACGAGGAACAGGACCGGGCGTTGGAGCGTGAGCTGTTGGCGGACGCGAAAGAGCGGGCCGAGCATATCATGCTTGTGGATTTGGGCCGGAACGATATCGGGCGCGTGGCGAAGAAGGGCACGGTCAGGGTGGATGCGCTCATGACCGTCGAACGCTACTCTCACGTGATGCACCTGGTTTCCAACGTGCAGGGCGAATTGGAGCGGCCCAAAACCGCCTACGACGTGATGCGAGCCTGCTTTCCGGCTGGCACCGTGTCCGGCGCGCCGAAAATCCGCGCGATGCAGATCATCGAGGAGCTGGAGCCTGCCAGGCGCGGGCCTTACGCGGGGGCGGTCGGCTACTTCAGCTTTTCCGGCAACATGGATACCTGCATCAATATCCGCACGATCGTGATCAAGGGCAAGCAAGCCTTCATCCAGGCCGGCGCCGGTATCGTGGCCGATTCCGATCCCGCCCGCGAGTACGAAGAGACTTGCAACAAGGCCAAGGCCATGATGAAGGCGATCGAGCTGGCGGAGCAGGGACTCGAATAGGAAAAGAGCCGATGGCATATGGCCGATGGCAAAAAGCTCCGATGTTGTTCCGGAGCCGGCCATAGGCTATCGGCCATCAGCTATCAGCTCTGAGAGTGTACGATGCTACTGATGATCGACAACTACGATTCCTTCACCTACAACCTGGTGCAGTATCTGGGCGAGCTGGGGGAGGATGTCCGCGTCTACCGAAACGACATGATCGCGTTGGACGAGATTGCCGCGTTGAAGCCGCAACGGATGGTTATTTCGCCAGGCCCCTGCACGCCGAAAGAGGCGGGGGTGTCGGTGGCCGCAATCCAGCGGTTTGCCGGCCGGTTTCCGATCCTGGGCGTGTGTCTGGGGCACCAGTCCTTGGCCGCGGCGTTCGGGGGCGAGGTGATCAGGGCCGGGCGGCTAATGCACGGCAAAACGTCGATGATCCACCATGACGGTAAGACTATTTTTCACGGCCTGGCCAATCCCTTTGAAGCGACCCGATACCATTCCCTGCTCGTGAATCGGGCCAACCTACCGGACTGCTTGGAAGTCTCGGCCGAAACGGCCGAAGGGGAGATCATGGGGCTGCGCCATAAGACGTTGCGGGTCGAGGGGGTTCAGTTCCATCCCGAATCCATTCTGACGGCAGTCGGCATGGATCTGCTTAGGAATTTTCTGAAGCTCTAGTTGGGGCTCTCCGGCCATGCGCCATCGGTATCGGCCATTTGCTCATGATTAAAGAAGCCATCGGCAAACTTGCGGAGAAGACGCACCTCTCGGAGAAGGAATCCGAGGCGGTGATGCTGGAGATCATGGGCGGGGTTGCCACGCAGGCCCAGATTGCCGCCTACCTCATGGGGCTCCGTCTCAAGGGAGAAACGGCGGAAGAAATTTCCGGCTCCGTCAGAGCCATGCGGGAGAAGGCGGTCGGCATCCGGGTCGCCGATCCGCTGGTGGTGGACACCTGCGGTACCGGCGGAGACGGGGCGCACACGTTCAACATCTCGACGACGGTCGCCTTCGTGGCGGCGGGCGGCGGGCTGACCGTGGCCAAGCACGGGGGCAAGGCCGTGTCCTCCCGGTCCGGCAGCGCCGACGTGCTGGCCGCGCTGGGCGTGAAGATCGATCTTCCCCCCGAGCGGGTAGCGGACTGTATCAACGAGGTCGGCATCGGGTTTCTCTTCGCGCCCTTGTTCCATGGGGCGATGAAGCATTGCGCATCGGTCCGTCAGGAGTTGGGCATCCGCACGCTCCTGAATATCATGGGCCCCATGTCCAATCCGGCTCGGGCCGGGTTTCAGGTACTGGGGGTCTATGACGCCAATCTGACAGAACTGATGGCCAAGGTCTTGTTGGGGCTCGGTGCGCAACATTGTTTTATCGTCCATGGCATGGACGGGCTTGATGAAATCACGCTGACGGATCGCACGAAGGTGTCGGAAGGAAAGGGCGGCCTGGTCTCGACCTATTTCGTCGAACCGAAAGATTTCGGGCTGGAGCGGGTCCGTTCGAAAGAACTTGCCGGCGGAACCGCCGAGGAGAACGCGCACATCCTGCGGGAGATTCTGCAAGGCAGGCCTGGGGCTAAGCGGGACATCGTTTGTATGAACGCCGCGCCGGCCTTCGTGGCTGGCCGCAAGGTGAAGACGTTGCAGGAAGGCTACGAGTTGGCGGGCCAGGTGATTAAAAGCGGCGCGGCCTGCGAGAAGCTGGAGCGGTTGATCGCGTTTACGAACAAAGGGTAGGGGCATGGTGGAACTCATCGCTCCCGCGTCTCCCGAAGCGACCTTTCCGGACTCTGCCGGGTGGAAGCCTTCGGAAATTCCCTCGCGGACTCGGTCAGTTTCCGCTTTCCTTCCCGGCAGAGTCTCGGTGGGTGCCCCGCTTCTCCGACAAAGTTCGCTCTGAGTTCCACCATGCCCCTGGTGACCGCGATGGGGTTGGGGGAGAGTAAAAAGAAGATGATTCTCGATCGAATCCTGGAACATAAGAAAGCGGAGGTGCGGCACAAGCAGAGCCGCGGGTATCTGGTCGAGCTGAAGTCCAAGATCAGCGACCGGGGGGCGCCGCGGGGGTTCATCCAAGCCCTTAAGGCGACCCGCCCGCCGGACTGTCCGTCGCTAATTGCCGAAGTGAAGAAGGCCTCGCCCAGCCTGGGCTTGCTGCGGCCGGAGTTCAAGGACTGTTTCGAACCGGTGAAGATTGCGGAACAGTATAAGGAACATGGGGCCTCGGCCTTGTCGGTTTTGACGGACAAGGAGTTTTTTCAGGGGGAGCTGGACTATCTCCAGGCGATCAAGGACAAGGTCGGGCTGCCCTGTCTGAACAAAGAATTCATGGTGGACGACGTGCAGTTCTATGAGGCGCGGGCCTATGGAGCCGATGCGGTCTTGCTGATCGTGGCGGCGCTGGAACGGCGGCAGTTGATCGACTTCTTCGCGCTCGCCCAGGAACTCTCGCTGGATGTCCTCATCGAAACCCACCATGAACGAGAACTGGATACGGTGCTGGAGCGGCTGTCTGTAGCCAAGCTGATCGGGATCAACAACCGGGACCTCAAGACCTTCTCGACCGACTTGGGCGTGACCGAACGGCTGGCCAAGCGGATTCCCGCGGGCAAGATGATCGTGAGCGAGAGCGGCATCCACAAGCGGGACGACGTGAAGCGCATCATGGACGCGGGCTGCCAGGCCATGCTGATCGGGGAGTCGTTGATACGAGCTGACGACACAGGGAGGAAGATCAAAGAACTCTTCGGAACCGACGAGGTTAGATCGGCATGATCGTCGGGCTTGACCATCTTCTGATCGCAGTCGAAGATCTTCCCAAGGCGATGGAGCTCTATCGCCGTCTCGGGTTTCAGGTTCTGGTCGGCGGGGAACATCCGACGGTCGGGACACACAATGCCCTGGTCTCGTTTTCCGATGGCTGCTATCTGGAGTTGATCGGGGTGAAGAAGCCGGAGCTGGCGCAACAGTTTCCCTTCGGGCAGCAGGTGCTGGAGGCCCTGGCCAAGCCCAACCGGTTGGCCGGCTATGCCCTGGAGAGCGACGATGTGACCGGCGATGTGCAGGCGGTCCGCGACCGAGGCTTGACGATCGCCAAGGCGCCTCCCGGGGGGCGAGTCAGACCCGATGGACAACAGGTCTCCTGGCGGACCGCCCATCCTGAAAATCCTCGGCTGCCGTTTCTGATCCAGGACCTGACGCCGCGTCAGCTGCGCGTCCCCCCGACGAGCGAAGGCCTCGGCGGCGCGACGCGGATCGGCTGGGTGGAGGTCGGAGCCTCGGATTTCCAGCCGACGATCACATCGTTCATGCAACTCCTGGGCGAGAGGCCTGTGGAGGGGAAATTTTCGCTCCAACGGGGGGCGATTCATCTCTCCCAGAGTTTTTCGGGAGACGGAGTGCAGATGGTGGCGCTGCTGACCCAAGATGTGGCCAGTCTGGCGCGTGATTGGGAAACCCGAGGCGTTCCTTTTTACGACGAGGTCATCCGCGGGATCGGCCGGGTCCTGGTCCCGCGAGACACGGGCGGCGCCAGACTGAGCGTCTGTCAGATTCGTTAGGACGTCGATGGTTGGCGTGTGATGGATACGCGAGAGACCTATACGGTCGGGTACAGCGATGTGGCGGTGCGGTACATGAGACGTCGCCATGCGTCGCGCGACGCGGGCTTTCTGCTGCCGCATCTGAAGCCGGGCATGACAGTGGTGGACTGTGGCTGCGGGCCAGGGACGATTACGGTGGGCTTGGCCGAGGCCGTGGCGCCCGGTCGGGTGATCGGTGTGGACCTTGAGGAATCGCAAATCGAAGCGGCCCGCAATACGGCCCGGGAACATGGGACGAAGAACGTCGAGTGGCGGGTCGCCAGCGTCTATCAACTGCCGTTTCCTGACCGGTCCTTCGACGCGGTCTTTTCCCATGCCCTCTTTGAGCATTTGGGTGAGCCGCTGGCGGCGCTGGAGGAGATCAAGCGGGTGCTGCGTCCCGGAGGGTTCGCCGCAATTTCCAGTCCCGATTGGTCCGGAAACCTCATGGCTCCGCGTGATCATGACGTCGAGCAGGCCATCCAGGTCTACAAGGCGATTCAGCAGCGGAACGGGGGCAATCCCTACGTGGGGTGCGAATTCGGACCGCTCTTGCAGGAAGCCGGGTTCTCGCGCATCGCGCTGTCGGCGATCTACGATTGCTACGAGGATGTGCCGCTGGTGGCCGAACTACTGGCGCAACGGATCGAAGAAGGGGTCGGAAAGCAGATCGTCGCCGGGCCTGGATTGGGCCGGGCCGAAGTCGGAGGCCTCTGCCGGGCATTGCGCCAGTGGGCCAATCAGCCGGCGGTCCTGTTCGCCCAAACGTTCGTCGACGCGATCGGGTATGTAGACGCATGAGCGCCGTCAAAGTCAAAATCTGCGGGATCACGAATGCCGACGATGCGGCCGCTGCCGTTGAGGCGGGGGCCGATGCGCTGGGGTTCATGTTCTACGCCAAAAGCCCTCGCTGCGTCGAGGCGCCCCTGGTGAAGCGTATCGTGGCCGGGCTGCCTCCGTTCGTGTTGCCGGTCGGGGTATTCGTCAATGAGGAAGCCAAAAAGGTCCGCGACCTCATGGATCAGTGCGGTCTGGCCATGGCCCAGCTCCACGGTGACGAGACGGCGGCCTATTGCGACACGCTGGGTCGGCCCGTGCTCAAAGCCTTTCGGTTCCGCGGTCCGGCCGATTTGCTCAGTTTGGCGGAATTCAAAGGCCGGGCCGGAGTGCGGGGCTTTGTCGTGGATGCCTTTTCCGCGGCTGCCTATGGCGGGACGGGCCAAGTGGCGGACTGGGCTCTGGCGGCGGAAGTAGCCAGGCATGCTCCGGTGCTCCTGGCCGGGGGGCTGACGGCGGAGAATGTCCGCGCTGCGATTCAACAGGTCATGCCGTACGGCGTGGATGTGAGCAGCGGGGTAGAAGCGAGCCAAGGCAAAAAAGACCAGGCGAAAATCCGGGCGTTCATTCACGCGGCAAAGCTTGTTTAGCCAGAGACGCAAGGCTATACTTCGCGTGAGTTATCAAGTTGGAACGTCCATCAAGGGATACGGTTTTCTAGAAGGTGAGATGTGACGGCGGTTCGACGTCCGGGTTTTTAGACTCATACGTTATGCCACAATTGCCCAATGCACAAGGCCGTTTCGGTGACTATGGGGGGCGCTATGTCCCCGAAACGCTCATGCCGGCCATCCTTGAACTGGAGCAGGCGTATGCCAGGGCGAGGCAGGACCGAGCATTCCAGGCGGAATTCGCCGGCTACCTGAAGCGGTTTGTCGGACGTCCCACCTCCCTCTACTTTGCGGAACGGCTCACGAAACGATTGGGCGGCGCCAGGATTTACCTCAAGCGGGAAGACCTCTGTCATACCGGCGCCCACAAGATCAACAATTCGATCGGTCAGGCCCTGCTAGCCGTCCGGATGAAGAAGAAACGGGTCATCGCCGAAACCGGCGCCGGCCAGCACGGGGTCGCCACGGCGACGGCGGCCGCCATGTTCGGCCTCTCCTGCGAAATCTACATGGGAACGGAGGATATGCAACGCCAGGCGCTGAACGTCTTCCGCATGCGCCTGCTGGGTTCCACCGTGACCGGCGTAGAGGCGGGAAGCCGGACGCTCAAGGATGCCATCAACGAGGCGATGCGCGACTGGACCACGAACGTCCGAACCAGCAACTACATCCTCGGTTCCGTGCTCGGACCGCATCCCTATCCCATGATGATCCGCGATTTCCAATCCGTGATCGGGCGGGAGGCCCGCAGACAGATCCTTACACTGGAAGGAAAGCTGCCGGACTATCTGGTGGCCTGCGTCGGCGGGGGCAGCAACTCCATCGGCCTCTTCCACGCGTTCTTGAAGGACAAGAGGGTCACGATGGTCGGGGTGGAAGCGGCGGGGCTGGGCGTGGAGAGCGGCAAGCATGCGGCCCGTTTTGCCGGCGGGAGGCCGGGGGTGTTGCACGGGACCATGACCTATCTGCTGCAAGACGACGACGGGCAGATTAATTTGACGCATTCGGTGTCGGCGGGATTGGATTATGCGGCGGTGGGGCCTGAGCATAGCTACTACCACGATGCCGGTCGTATTCACTATACGTCGGCGACCGATGACGAAGCCATGGCTGCCTTCGATTTGTTGGCCAGGGAGGAAGGCATCATGCCGGCGTTGGAAAGCGCCCACGCCATAGCCGAAGTGGTGAAGCTGGCCCCCAAGCTGAAGAAGCGCCAGGTGGTTATCGTGAACTTGTCCGGACGCGGCGACAAGGATGTGCAGCAAGTGGCGAGGATCAAAGGCGTTAGCTTATAAGCAATTGTGAATTGTCAGTAGTGTCCGGTTAAAACGTGAATAGGTTCAATTGGTTCGCGTTCTCAAGTAATTGCCCGGGCCAGTTGTCTCCAAGAATGGCCTGTTGTAATGGGGTTTTCTCGAAAATGGTCACCGACAAGAT
>VGXC01000014.1 GCA_016873495.1 Nitrospira sp.
AAGTGCCGGATGGCGCGGGACACATCGATCCCCTTTCCCCCTGCGTAGAGAGCCTCGGCGTGAACCCGGTTGGCATCGTCCACGTCAAGGTCCTCGACTTCGAGGTAATGGTCCAGGGCCGGGTTCAGCGTGATGGTGTAGATCATCCCTTCCGCGCAGGCACGAGGCCAGTGGCGAGGGGCAAGCGGTTCATCCTCTGACCCCGTTCCTCTTGCCGATCGCCTCTTGCCTCTCGCCTCGTAAATAAATGAACCAGTAGACCAACGCCACCAGAACCGTCCCGCCCAGGAGGTTGCCGAGCGTGACGAAGAACAGGTTGCCGGCCGCGTCCGCGAGCGAAATCGGCGCGGCGCTCGATGCCGTCAGCGCCATCCCGATGGGGAGGAAATACATGTTGGCGACCGAATGTTCGAACCCGCACGCCACGAAGGCGCTGATCGGAAACAGAATCGCCAGGATCTTGTCCGCCACGCCGCGGGCCCCCATGCAGAGCCAGACGGCCAGGCAGACGAGGACATTGCACAGGATGCCGCGGGCGACCGCCGACACCGGATCGAGCGCGATTTTGCCGCGCGCGATCCGGATCATCGTTTCTCCTACGGCTCCGTCTCCCAGCGTATGCACACCCGCCAGCCATACGAGGGCGGCGGTGCCGAGCGCGCCGAGGAAGTTGCCGAGGTAGACCCAGAGCCAATTCCTGACGACCTGACTCGTCCGGACACAGCCGACGGCCCAGGCCATCGCAATGAGGTTGTTGCCGGTAAATAGCTCCGCGCCACCCACCACCACCAGCACGAGCCCCAGACTGAAGGCCATGCCGCCGGCCAGCCGGGTGAGCCCGAACGGTGCCGCGGCGACGTCTCTTCCAGCGGTAATGGTCACCGTGAAAAAGAGCGCGCCCAACGAAATGAAGGCCCCCGCCAGGAGAGCCAGCGCGATCATCGTCGGCACAGGCACGGTCACTTTCGCCAACCCCACCTGGCAGACGCGCGCCGCGATCTGAGGCGGCGGGTAGGCGTCGAACGGCGGCGCCGTTGGAATTGACGATTGATTCATTGACGGTTGAGCCATCGTGTCATTGACGGTTTGCGGAGCATTGACGATTGGCGACTTGGATCGCTCTGAATCTTCCAATCGTCAATCCGACATCACGCAAACATCAATTTCCTATGTGATCAGCCTCGTATGAGGCGGCGCGGCCTGTCTGGACGGCGTCAGCTTCTCCACCCGGACCGTGGAGACCTTGTACTCGGGACATTTGGAACTCTCGTCGGCGCTGGACGAGAGCAGGTCGTTGATCGCCGTGGCCGGAAAATGGAAACTCGTAAAGAGTTGCCCGGGTCTGACCCGCTCGCTGATCGCCACCGGGAGGGTCGCGTCGCTCCTGGCGCTGACCAGGCGGACCGCTTCGCCCTGGGAGACGTTCAGACGGGCCGCGTCCTCCGGGTGCATTTCCAGCACGTCGGCATCCACCAGAGTCATGATGTTCGTTCTGCGGGTCTGCGCCCCGCAATTATAATGCTGGAGGATGCGGCCCGTGACCAGGGTAAACGGATAGGCCTCGTTCGGTGATTCGCCCGGCGGCAGATAATCCACCGACACGAACGTAGCCTTCCCGCGCGGGAACCGGTCGCCATGCATGAGGGCTGTGCCTGGATGGGCGGCGGACGGCACCGGCCATTGGAGCCCCTCCCCTTCCAGCCGCTCGTAGGAAACGCCGGCAAGGGTCGGGGCCAGACGCGCGATCTCGTCCATGATCTCGGCAGGATGGCCATAGGACATGGGGTACCCCATCCTGGTCGCCACTTCGCTCACAACCTGCCAGTCCGGCAAGACCCCCTCGGGCGGGTCCACGGCCTTCCTGATACGCTGAATCCGCCGCTCCAGATTCGTGAAGGTGCCGTCTTTCTCCAGGAACGACGCGCCGGGGATGACCAGATGGGCGAACTTGGTCGTCTCGGTCAGAAACAGTTCCTGCACGACGAGGAATTCCAGCCGGCCCAGCGCCTCCCGAACTTTCGTGAGGTTCGGGTCCGTCTGGGCCACGTCGTAGCCGATGATCCAAAGCCCCTTCAACCGCCCCTCCAGCGCCGCGTCCCACATGTCCGGCGTTTTCATCCCGCGTGTGGTGGGTAAGGGACGTCCGGTGATCGTCAGATGGCGGGAGGCCAAGGCCGGATCGTCGAAGCTCTGATAGCCGGCGAAGTAGGTCGGGAGGCAGCCCATGTCCGAGGCGCCCTGGACATTGTTCTGTCCCCGCAGGGGGTTGATGCCGGTTCCGGGACGGCCGATGTTGCCGGTGGCCAGGGCCAGATTGCAGAGGGAAATGACGCCGTGGCTGCCCCACCGGTGCTCGGCCACACCCAGGCCATGCACACAAAATGAGGCGCCGCTAGTCCCATAGAGACGGGCCGCCTGGCGGATCAGCTCGGCCGGGACGCCGGTGATCTGTTCGGTGCGTTCCGGCGTGCAGGCCCCGACGCTCTCAAGCCACTCGGAGAGCCCGTCCGTTCGCGCTTCGATGAAGCCCCTGTCCAGCAGCCCCTCCTGGGCGATCACATGGCCGAGGCCATTCAGGAGCGCCACGTTGGTGCCGGGCCGCAACTGCAAATGGATATCCGCGAGGCGGGCCAACTCGGTGCGGCGCGGGTCGGCCACAATGAGCGGCACCCCCCGGCGATGCGCCTGCTTGATCCTGGCCCCGACGACCGGGTGGGACTCGGTGGGATTGGCGCCGACGACCAGGATCAGGTGCGCCAGATCGAGGTCCCGGATCGAGTTGGTCGCCGCGGAGGCGCCCAGGACCTCCATCATGCCGGTGACGGTGGCGCTGTGGCAGACGCGGGCGCAGTTGTCGATATGGTTGGTGCCGACCACGCAGCGCATGAATTTTGAAAAGAGATAATTCTCCTCGTTCGTGCCCCGGCTCGACGAGATCGTCGCCAGCGCGTCAGGCCCCTGGGATTGTGTGATCCTGGTGAATTCCCGCGCCACCTGGTCCAGCGCTTCGTTCCACGTGATCTCCACCCAGGATGAGCCCCGGCGCAGCAGCGGGACGCGCAGCCGATCCGGCGCATCGTTGTAGGTCCACCCGTACCGGCCCTTCATGCAGGCATGGCCTTGGTTGGAAGGGCCGTCGTCTGCCGGCGCCATGCTGACGATCCGGCCGCCGCTGGTGCCGGCGTTGAAGGTGCAGCCGACGCCGCAATAGGCGCAAGTGGTCCGAACCTGCCCGGTCGGCGCGCCTCGTTCAAGGATGGTGCGATCCGTCAGGGCCCCGGTCGGACATTCCTTCACGCAGGCGCCGCAGGAGACGCAGTTGGATGAAGCGAAGCCGTTCGATTCGCCCGACAGCGCGCTCGCGCCGGCGATCGGGCGGGACGAGAAGCCGCGCCCGGCCATGGTGAGAGCGAACGTCCCTTGGATTTCGTCGCAAGCTCGGACGCAGCGGGCGCAGGAGATGCACCGGGCGTTGTCGAAGACGAAGAACGGATTGGACTCGTCGCGCACGGGCGCGCGCGTTGCGCCGGCTTCGTACCGCACGCGGGTCAAGCCCGTCTCCGCCGCCAGCCGCCGGAGCGGTTCCGGCGGCTCGGTTCCCGCCGGCTGCTCGGAGAGGTAGAGCTCGAGGACGTTCTTCCTGTGCCTGGTCAGGCGCTCGCTCTCGGTCCGGACCACCATGCCCTCCCGCACGAGCGTCGTGCAGGAGGCGGGGGTGCCGCCCTGCCCTTCCACCTCGCAGAGGCAAAGCCGGCAGGAGCCGAACGGGCCCAGGTGGGGCGAGGCGCAGAGGCCGGGAATCTCGATCCCCGCGCGCCGCGCCGTTTCGTGGACGGTGTCGCCCTCCGCCGCCGTCACGGAACGGCCGTTGATGGTCAGATTGATGCAGTGATTCATTGAATCATTGTTCATTGATGATTGGGCGATTGCCAAGATTATCGGAATCCTTCCATCGTCAATCCTGGCAATCGTCAATTCTTCCTGAATTCTCCCGGAAAGTGTTCGATCGCTGTCAGGACCGGATAGGGCGCCCTCTGGCCCAGCGCGCAGAGGCTGGCCGCCTTCATCGTCTCGCTCAGATCGGCCAGCAAGTCGAGGTCTCCCGACCTGCCGCGGCCGGCCTGCAGCTGCTCCAGGATCTCGCGGCCCCGCACCGAGCCGATCCGACAGGGCGTGCACTTGCCGCAGGATTCGTCGGCCGTGAAGGCCATGAAATGGCGAGCCAGATCCAGCATGTCGGTGGCGTCGTCGTAGACCACGATCCCCCCGTGGCCCAGGATGGCGCCGGCCCTGGCGAAGGCGTCGTAGCAGATGGGAATGTCCAGGCCGGAGGCGGGAAACAGGCTGCCCAGCGGCCCGCCGACCTGCACGGCCTTGAAACGGGCGCCGGGGGCCATGCCGCCGCCGAACCGCTCGATGACCTCGGCCAGCGTCGCGCCGAAGGGGATCTCCACCAGGCCCGGTTGTTTGACCCGGCCTCCCACCTGCAAGGTCATGGTGCCGCGCGATTGGTCCGTGCCGAGGGAGGCATGCCAGGCTCCGCCCCTGGCCAGAATGCTCGGCACGGTGGCGAAGGTCAGGACGTTGCTCACGATCGTGGGTTTTTCATAGAGGCCCGACAGGGCCGGATAGGGGGGTTTGGCCCGCACGACACCCCGTCTCCCTTCCAGCGACTCCAATAAAGCCGTCTCCTCGCCGCAGACGTAGGAGCCGGCGCCGAGGAAGACGTCCAGATGGACGGGGATTCCCTCGACGGCCAGCAACCCGGCCCGCTCCGCGATCGTCAGCGCCTCGCGGAGGGTCTGCGCCGCCGCCGGATATTCCTGGCGGCAATAGATGTACCCACGCGTCGCGCCGATAGCCTTCGCGCAGATCAACATCCCCTCGATCAGGCGGAAGGGCTCGCCCTCCATGATCATCCGGTCGCAGTAGGTGCCGGCATCTCCTTCGTCCGCGTTGGCGACGACGTATTTCTGCTCCGCCGCCTGGTCCTTGGCAACCTGCCACTTGGTCCAGACCGGAAAGGCCGCCCCGCCCCGCCCGCGCAACTGCGAGCGCTTCAGCTCCTGGACGATCGCGTCCGGAGCCAGCGAGACGGCCCGCTCCAGCCCCTTCAGCCCTCCCCGTCTCTGGTATTCCTCCAGCGACAGCGGCCTGGTGATCCCGAAGTTTTCGAAGGTCGCCCGCCGCTGGTCGGCCAGGAAGGGGATGTCGTCGACGGGGGTTCCGCCGACCCAGGCCAGGATGTTCGGCAGGTCCTCCGGCTTTGCATTGGGCCAGGCCATCCGGCCGCCAGGCCGATCCCGTTCGACCAGCGGCTCCAAAAAGAACGCGCCGCGCGAGGAGGTCCTGACCAGCTCGACGTCGGGAACGTGCGCCCAGGCTTGCGCCAGTCGGTCCGCGCCGGCGGCCCGGGCCGAGGTGTCGTTGGAAAGATAGAGGCGCGTCATATCCGCCTAAGCCATGGAGTCTTCGCCGTCAAACAAACGGTACGCAGGAGGCAGAACGCAGAAGGCATCGCGTGCTGCTCCTGCTGCCTTGTGCCTTCTGCCTACTGATACTCCTCCAGCAGCGCTGGGATCTGATCCGGCCTCACCCGGCCGATCACGTCCCCGTCCACCACGAGGCTGGGGCCGACCGGACAGGTGCCGACGCAATAGGTTCGCTCCAACGTCACGCGTCCGTCGCGCGTCGTCTCCCCCACCTCGATCTTCAAGTGCGCGCGCAGGCGATCCAGCACCTTGGCTCCATGATTGGCCATGCAGGACTCTCCCAGGCAGACACGGATGAGGTGCCGGCCGGTCCTGGCCGTCCGCAGATCCGGATAGTAGGACAGGACGCCGGCCACGTCCGCCTCGGTGACGTCGAGGGAGCGGGCGATCTCGGGCAGGGCGTCGGCCGGCACGAACCCCAGAGAGGCTTGCACCTCCAGCAGGGTCTGCAGGATATTGGGCGGCTTGCGGGGATGGCGGGTCAGGAGGACAGCCAGGGCCGGCTTGCTCATGCGCGGACCTCAGGCAGTCCCAGATGAGCCCGCAGCCGGTTGTAATCGTAGCCCGGCTTGCCGGTCCGGCGATGGGCCAAATCCTCACGCTCCAGTTGATCGATGAGCGCCGCCACCTGTTCGCGTTGCTGTTGGTTGGTCGCGGCATGGCGAGGGGTCTGCCCTCCCAGGGCCGGCGCAGGCCGTTCGGCCCATTCCAAATAGATCGATTCCAGGAAATCGTTCAGGAGCCGCCGCTCTTCCTCGAGCGGGACCACCAGCGATCGGGCAGGGGGCGTCTCCATCAAGAGGTCCATGGCCGGCAGCTCATGGTTCGGCGCCTGGGTGCTCTCTCCCCTAAAATGAAGCGAGAACCCACAGGTCGAGGCCAGAACATGCTTCAGGGAATCCAGCCTGGCCTTGGCATCGGCCTCGACGACCAGCTGCGTGGGGGTGAGCGTCAGCCGCGCGACCACGGCGGCGTGGCCCTGGTCGTCGGGCTCTTGCAGCACCCAGACCGCCCGGCTGTCCGCCCGGCTCGCGCGCTCGTCGGGCCGTAAGTCCGGTTGCTCGGCGAGTTGCTCCGCCAGAAAGCGATAGTCATGGTGGTCATAGAGGGCCACCGCATAGAGCAGCGGCTCGCCCCGGACCGTCCGGTACTGTAAGCGTTCATCGGCCAGCATCAAGGTCCCCAGTCGAGCCTGGGCCACTTGCCACAGCAGGATATGTCCATAGCCCTTGGCGAATTCCTGCCAGTCGCCGAGCGCGAAGGTACCGGACTGGGCTTCCATCGCGCGGCGCCACTCGTCCGCGCCGCCGTAAATCGAGCGGGCGACCATGGCCGACAGCGCCAGGGCGACGCCCGGCAGGACGGAACGGTCCGGCAAGCGAATCAAGCGGGTGAGGAGGACCTGGCCCGGTTTCACGGCTCTGCCAAACGGGCCCGCCTCGACGGTAAATTCCTTCCGGTCGCCGAGCGATCGCAAGGCCAATATCTCCGGCGAACCGTTGCCCGCCGCCGAGACGATCTCCAACAGATCCATGTAGGAATGGCGGAGCGGGTCGAGCCAGACCCGCTCTTCCTGCGGCACATGGACTTCGATCATGTCCCGCACCTGTTCGACCAGCGACAGCTGTCCGTCGGTCGGGAAGTAGTCCGCGTAGAGATAGAGATGAGCCAGGGCTTGTTCTTCCGGCAGCGGCGCGATCGGGAGCACGCGCGCATATTCGGCGTAGGGGCGCAGCGCCTGTCCCAGGGCCGCGGCGCGTTGCGTCAGGAATCCCGGCTCCTGCGCCGTACGCTCCAATCGAGCGAGCAACGAAGCCAGCGACGGATCGAGTGCAATGCCGGCCTCCGGCCTTGCCGCAGGCGGGTCACTCGCGGGCTTCATGCATCTCCTCCATCACCTGGGTCTCCGCGTCGAGCCAGTCTTCAAAGTCGTGTCCTGTCCGGCGGCCTCGCTGCTCCCAGAGTTCATAGGCCTTCCTGGCGATCCGCTCCCACATGCCGTCGGGCAGCTCGATTGGATTGCTTGGCGGATTGCCGGGTGCGGACGGTGGCCGGCCGGGCTTCGCGACGGCCTTGGCGCGGGCACCGGGCTTGGCGGTCGGTTTTTTGGGCTGCGTCTTCTTGGTTGCCATACAGTCCTCTCAAACCGAGTAAAAGAGGTTTAGTGCCGCTGGCGCCCTGGGCCGAACTTCGGGCTTTTGACGGTCAAGACGGGACAGGGGGCTCGTCGGAGCACGGCTTCCGCGACGCTGCCGCTGGCCAGGTGCGACAGGCCGCGCCGCCCGTGGGTGCCCATGACGATCAAATCACAGGCCTGGTGGCTTGTCCAGCCCAGGATGGAATCGATGGGCGTGCCGCCGCGTACATGCTGCTCAACGGCCAGTCCTTGCGCCAGGAGCGGGGCCGCCAGATCCGCCAAGCGAGCCTCCAGGCCGGCCCTGGTCGCCTGCGCATCCTCCCCGAGCGCCAGCGTGAAATCCAACCCGTAAGCCACCGGCTCCATGACGTGCAGCAGGGTGAGCGCCGCGCCACATTGTTTGGCCAGTTGCGCCGCATATTCGAGGGCCTCGAGTGAATAGTCCGAGAAATCCACCGGGACCAGCAGGCGTCGAATCGATGGGATCGCCGCCGCGGTCTGCGGCCGTGCCGGTTCTCTCTGCATTCTGACCGTCAGGACGGGACAGGGGGCGGACGCGATGACCCGCTCCGCGGTACTGCCTAACAAGACATGGGCCAAGCCCGTTCGGCCGTGGGTTCCGAGCACGACCAAGTCCGCGCCGACTTCGGTCGCTTCTTGCGCAATCCGCAGGCTGGGGATGCCCGTCACGTGGCGGGACTCTCCCGTCAGCCCCCGCCGGGCGACCTGGGCGCGCAACTGCGTCAAGTGCTGTTCCGCGTCCTTGCGCAATTGTTCCAGGTACACGCGATTGACCGGCAACTCCGGGTCCATGCCCGGCTGAAACTCGAGGACGTGGAGGATCGCCAGGTCGGCCTTCCAGGTGGACGCCAACAGCAGGGCATAGTCCTGCGCCAGGGTTGCACAATCGGAAAAGTCGGTCGCCAGCAGGATTTTCGTGATCAGCGGTGCCATTGTGCAGTAAGGGTTTGGTTCGGGGTGCGAGGGACAGAGGGCATCGTTGCCCGGCCCTCGCCACCCCGTGTCTGGCGCTAGACCGTGCCGGCGGTCAGCAGAAGCAGCTCCCCTTTCATCTGCGGGTGGATCGAACACCTGAACTCAAAGCGGCCGGGCCGTTCGATCGTGAACCGAAGGGAGGCTTCCTTGCCCGGATCCAGATACACCCCCTCGATGCCACGCCCATAGGGAATCACCCCGCCGATTTCCGCGCGGGTCATGGTGCGTTGGAACATGCTGGAGCCGAAGTCGTGCCGGATGGCGTCCGTATTGCGCACCAGGATCAGCGTGGGGACGTTCAACTGGAGAGGCACTTGCTTGGTGACGAAGATGGAGTCCTTGATCGTCACCTCCACCACCTGCTCGGTCTGCGCGCCGGCCGGAACGAACAAGACTCCCAGCAGGCCCGCGACCGTCAGCAGTCGGAGCAGCCGGCGACCGGCCGGAAGCGGTGCGGTTGCGTGTCGTGTGTGCGGCGTATCCATCATCGTGCCTCCTTGGGCCGTTCACCCGGCCGTTGAATCGGTTTGGGTCTGCTCGGAAGCGGGACGCACAGGACCGGACAGCCGGCCGTTCGCACGACTTTTTCCGCCGTGCTGCCGAAGAAGATTTTCTCGACCCGCCCGCCCTGCCCTCCGTAACTGCCCATGACGACGAGGCCGGCCTGCTCGCTGCGGGCCGCTCGCGCGATCTCCACAAAGGGCGACCCTTCCGCGAGCAGTCTCGTGATCGGGACGCCTTTGGCCTCGTCCGACTGCAGCAGCCGTCTGGCGTTCAAGCGGGCCTGGTGCCGAAGGCGCTTCTTCTGCTTCGCCTCTTCGGACGGCAGGGCCAGTCCCAATTGATTTAGCCGATCCAGGGCCGACATGTCCACTACGTGCAACAGAAGAATTTCCGATTGGTAGGCCCGGGCCAGCGACAGGGCCACACGAAACGCCTCTTCGGAACAAGACGAAAAATCCACCGGCACAAGAATTTTTGAAAACAGCGTTCCTGCCATGACATCCCCTCTTAGTAGGCCGGTTCAGGTTGTGGCGCAGGGGCACCGCTCAGGAGGCATGCCACCAGGTCCGCGAAACTGTCTCGCCAGCCGTCGCTCATAGGAAGGACCGTGATGTCCGCCCGCGACTCCAACGAGAGCAAGAAATCCTCCTCCCGCCCGCCCAGGCTCATCGTGGCGAGGACATTCTTATCCGAGGTAAAACAATCCACCAATAGGCGGCGAAATAGAGCCGAGGCGCACTGCAGGGCGCCCACCTCATCGAGTACGAGCAGCCCGGTCACGTCCGCCCGCAGCGCCTGCTCGAGCAGGGGCACCAGCTGCCGGTCCACCGTGTCAGGAGCGTCGGTAGGCAGTGTCCTCGCGACGCCGTCCGACCAGAGGACTAGCTCCGCATGCGACCGAAAGAGCCCGTCCTTGACCACCTTCGTGTAATAGCCGTTTGGCTTGGCGCCCGTCCGGAGCGCGATCTCCTCGACAAGTCTGGTCCGGTCCGTTCCGGCCGGACCGATAATCAACACGTTGCGCTTGCCCCCTTCAGCCGGCGCGGACCCGGTGTCCCGTCGGTACTCCAGGCAGTGCAATGCCTGACCCCCCGGCATGTGATACTTGCCCTCGCAGGAGGCACGCCCCGCACAGAGCAGGCACAGTTTTCGTTCATTGCCGGTCATAAGCGCCGCCCTCTCTCTCAACAGGGTGAGCAAGGGCGGTGCCACAGCAACAGGCAAGCGGTAAGAGGCGATGGGTGAGGGGCTAGAGGCCCGACTTTGTTCTTAAATCTCTCGCCCCTTGCCCTTTGCCTTGCACCTCCCGTCCTCGGGCCGGGGAGTCCTGCTACAGTCGAAGCCATGGCCCTGTAGCGTTAGACCACAAATTCCGTGAAGTGTGAAACGTGCGGCGTGAGGAAGAAGGGGAGGATAGAGAGGGGTCTGCCGATGCTGGGTTCCTACGTTAATGTGCCTGCCCAATGCCTTACACCTCACCCCCTACCCCTCACGGTTTGGAGTGGCACCGCTTTTGCTCGCTCTTATTGTGACAGGGCTTAGTTGGAGGTCGACGAGGAGGCAAGATGACGCGTGCTCGCTGGTGGTTGCTCGGCGCGGTGCTGCTCGGTGTCGTCATCGTGGTGTATTTAGTCCTGTTCTGCCCGACCGAGTGCCACTAAAGAAGCCGTCAGCGATCAGCACTCAGCTTCCGAAAAAGCTGACGGCTGAAGGCTGATAGCTGGGGAGGAAGACGATGCGCTGTCCACGGTGCCGCCGGCTCACGGATTGCTAATTGCAGTCACGATCCGATCGAAAGGCCTATGCCGACAGCCGCCGACCTGATGAGCCAAGAGGTCCCACGGGCGCATCCGACCGATACGGTGGAAGCGGCGCTGGCGGCCCTCCGCCGGTCCCGCCCCGAGGAAGCCGGTCACCTCTATCTAGTCGACGACCAGTCCCGGCTGGTCGGCCAAGTTCCCATCGAAGCATTGATCCTCGCCGAGCCAGGCGACCGACTCGACGGTCTGCGCGGCGATCCGCCGGTGGAAGTCCATCCGGAGGACAACGCGGAATCCGTGGCATTGACCGCAGTCGAGCGGCACGATGCGGACGTCGCCGTGGTCGATGCCCGGCGCAGACTCATCGGCGCCATTCCCATCGGCCATCTGCTGGCGCAACTCCACCAAGAACATATGGATGATCTGCTGCGTATGGGAGGGGTCAACCCGGCCCATCCCCTTCCCAGCACGCAGGATGGCATCAGCGGATCGTTCAAAGCCCGGATGCCCTGGCTGCTCCTGGGACTGGGAGGAGGGTGGCTGGCAGCCGGGGTGGCCAGCCTCTTCGAAGCGGCCCTGGAGCGGGAGATTGTGCTCGCGTTCTTCCTGCCGCTCGTGGTCTACATGGCCGACGCGATTGGGACCCAGACCGAAACGATTCTGGTGCGCGCCCTGGCTTGTGGGAAGGTGCCGCTCGCCAAGCAACTACTGCGGGAAGGACTGCTGGGCCTGCTGATCGGCGGGACGATCGGGGCGATGGCGGCGGCGGGGTTGCTGGTCTTCGATGGACGCGGCTCGTTGGCGGTCGTGGTGGGGCTCACATTGGCGGTCACGGCCCTCGCAGCCACCCTGATGGCAAGCCTGCTCCCCCTGGGGTTTGTGCGGCTGGGGGCCGACCCGGCGCTGGCCAGCGGGCCGATCGCGACGGTGCTCCAGGATATTCTGAGCGTGGGCGTCTATCTAAGCATCGCCACGGCGCTGCTGTAGCGGGATGCTGGTTGTTGGCGGCTGGAACTGAAGCACGATGCCGAAGGTTTTCACAATACAACCGGTCGTGATCGCGGCGGACGCGGACGATGTCCGGTTGGCGGGGGACTTGGGCCTGCCCGAGCAGCCGGCGGGGGTGGTGTTGTTCGCCCATGGGAGCGGTAGCGGGCGGCTGAGCCCGCGGAACCGCTTCGTCGCGCAGACGCTGCTGGAAGGAGGCCTCGCCACGCTGCTCCTCGATCTGCTGATGGAAGAAGAGGCCGACGATCGGCGGAAGGTCTTCGATATCGACCTGCTCGCAGACCGGCTGGTGACTGCCACGGACTGGCTGGCTCGCAATCAGGCCACCAAAGGCCTGCCTCTCGGCTATTTCGGGGCCAGCACCGGCGCCGGCGCGGCGCTTCAGGCTGCGGCCCGTACCCAGCAATCGATCGGCGCGGTCGTTTCGCGGGGCGGGCGGCCCGATCTGGCCGGCTCGTTTCTCTCTCAGGTGACAGCCCCGACCCTTCTCATCGTCGGCGGCGAAGATAGGCCGGTGATCCGGATGAACGCAGAGGCCCTAGTCTTGCTGACTTGTCCGAAGCAACTCATCATCGTGCCCGGCGCCACGCACTTGTTCGAAGAACCGGGTACGCTGGAGCAAGTAGCCGATCTGGCACGGGTATGGTTTCTTAAGCACCTGGGGAGAAAATGATGAATTTCCAATTGTTAATTTTGAATTGAGGTGGGCTCCGACAATTCATCATTCCACCGTTCAACATTCATAATTTCAAATTCCCCAAGAACTGCCCCGCTCTGCCGCAGCCGCCGGCTTGCGTCTGGGGCAATTCTCCTCAATCTGTCGAAGCCCCGATTCGGTTTGGGGGGGCGCACGTCTAAGTTCCTTAATCTGTTGGGTTTTATGCGATCCTGGTCCTGCCTATCTCGGCACTTGTCTTGCTCTCTTCTTATGGGCAATGGGGAAGGAGACGGGAAACGTGTATCCCGAGGACAAGACATCGGCGGCGGACGGCTTGCTTCCGGAAACCGGAAAGCCGGTCGCGGCTCAATCGACGCTCGTGCCGGCCGGAGATCTGTTCCCTCCCCTCGCGACCCTCCCTGCGCCTCAACCGCTTCCGCGCAAGCGTCTCCGGTACGGGTTGCTGCTCTCGATGGCCGGGGGGGGAATCCTTGGCGGATTGGCGCTGTGGTGGTGGCTGGCGGCGGATGTTTCGCCGATCCGCTACAAGACGGCCTTCGTCGATCGGGGTCCCATCAGCGCCTTTGTCACCGCCACCGGGACGGTCAATCCCGTAATCTCCGTACAAGTGGGCAGCCAGGTGAGCGGGAAGATCAAGGCCCTCTTCGCGGATTTCAACTCCGTGGTCACGAAGGGGCAGGTCATCGCGCAGATCGATCCGGCGATCTTCGAGGCGCGCGTCAAACAGGCCAGGGCCTCGCTGCGAAACGCCAAGGGGACCCTGATCAAAGCCGAGACGGCCCTGGCCCAGCGCAAGCTGGAGTTGGATCGCATGACCGTCCTGCGGCGGCAGGAGTTCGTGCCGCAGGCGGATCTGGACCTGGCCAGGACCAATTTTCGCGACGCGGAAGCCCAGGTGGAGGTGATCCATGCCCAGGTGGACCAAGCCCAGGCGACCCTGTCGAATGCCGAACTGGATCTGGGTTACACCACCATCTATTCGCCGGTCAACGGCATCGTCGTCTCCCGCAACGTGGACGTCGGGCAAACCGTGGCGGCCACCCTGCAAACCCCGACCCTCTTCGTGATCGCGCAAGATTTGACCCGAATGCAGGTGAACGCCAACGTGAGCGAGTCGGACATCGGCGGGGTGGCCGAGGGCAAGGAGGCCGGCTTCACCGTGGACGCCTATCCCAAGGAGCCGTTCAAAGGCACGGTGACCCAGGTCCGAAACGCCCCGATCAGCATTCAGAATGTGGTGACCTACGACGTCGTGATCGCGGTGGACAACCGCGAACTCAAGCTCAAGCCGGGCATGACGGCGAACGTCTCGATCGTGACGGCCAGGAGGGACGGAGCCTTGCGCGCGCCCAATGCGGCATTGCGGTTCAAGCCGGTCGGTGTCCCCATCGACAAGAAGAAAACGGACCTGTGGGTGCTCGACAGCCAGGGGCGTCCCCAAGCCGTCGTCGTCAAGACCGGCGTCGCGGACGCGCAGTTCACCGAGGTGCTGGAGGGACAGGTTCGAGAGGGCGATACCGTAATCGTCGGCCTGGAGGCATCGGAAGGGAAGGACCAGAAGAATCTGCCGCCCGGCTTCGGCATGGGGCCGCAGATGCGGTGAGGCAGGCAAATGTTCAATTTTGATTTTTTAATTTTGAGTTGATGAGATGACCTCTGACCTTAACTAACAATTCATTATTCAACACTCACAATTATGAATTTTTTGATGATGACCATCCAGGTCGCCTTCCGTGTCCTGGCCCGCAATCCCTTGCGGGCCGGACTCACGATGCTCGGCATCATCATCGGCGTGGGGGCGGTGGTGGCGATGGTGAGCCTGGGTCAGGGCGCCACCGCCTCGGTCCAGTCCCAGATCGCCAGCCTGGGCACGAACGTGCTCATCGTCATCCCGGGCGCCACCACCGTCAGCGGCGTGCGCAGCGGGTTGGGGGGCATGTCCACGCTGACGGTCGGCGACGCACGGGACATCGAGAAGAAAATCGACGGGGTGACCGCCGTCACGTATGTCACTCGCGCCGTGCTCCAAGTCGTGCACGAAAACAAGAACTGGAGCACCGTCGTGCTCGGCGCGAACGAGACCTTCTCGGAGATTCGCGACTGGCCCGTGGCCGAGGGGACCTTCTTCACCCAGTCGGACGAGGACAACGGGGCCAAGGTGGCGGTCCTCGGCAAGACCGCCGCGGACAATCTCTTCGAGCGGGGCGAAGAGATCATCGGCGCACAGATTCGGATCAAGAACGTGCCGCTCCGTGTGATCGGTTTGCTGGCGTCGAAGGGACAAACCCTGACGGGTCAGGATCAGGACGACACCGTGGTCATCCCCTTTTCGACGGCGGAGCGTAAGGTGCTGGGCACGAAATTTTTGGGCACGGCGGGGGTGATCCTGGTGGCCACCGCCAAGCGGGAGCAGGCGGCCACGGTGGTGCCGGAGATCAAGGACCTGTTGCGGGCCCGGCACCGGTTGCAGCCGGCCGAGGAGGACGATTTTACGATCCGCACGATGGAGGACATCGCCAAGACCCTGGCGGGGGCGAGCCGCACGATGATGCTGATGCTGCTCAGCATCGCGTCGATCTCGCTGATCGTGGGCGGCATCGGCATCATGAACATCTTGCTGGTGTCGGTAACGGAGCGGACGCACGAGATCGGCATCCGGATGGCGGTGGGGGCCAAACGACGGCACATCCTCTTGCAGTTCCTCGTAGAGGCCGTGATCCTCAGTACGGCGGGCGGGCTTGTCGGCGTGCTCGCGGGGATCCTGGGCGCGCGCCTGGCCACGACCATCGCCGGCTGGCCGATCATCGTTTCGCCGCAGGCCGTGGCGATCGCATTCCTCTTCTCGGTGGGAGTGGGCGTGTTCTTCGGGCTCTACCCGGCCAACAAGGCCTCGCGGCTGAATCCGATCGATGCGTTGCGGTACGAATAAGAATTGACGATTGTTTCATTGGATCATTGATTCATTGCAAGCCAATCGTCAATTCTTCGGACCATCGTCAATGAAACAATGAATCAATGAGGTGACATGTGAAAATCCTACTCGCGGTGGACGGATCGGATCAATCGTACGAGGCGGCGCGGGCGCTGGGGCATCTCGCCCCGGCCGAGTCGTTGATCGTGCTCCATGCGGTGAACGTTCCGCAACCGGCCTATCCCATGATGATGCCGGAAGTCTCGCAGGAGCTTTACACGACGGTGGAACGGGCCATGAAAGAGGACGGGCAGCGGTTGCTGGATCGGACGGTCTCGATTCTGCCCTTCAACACAGGGGCGCCCACAAAGCGGATGGAAGTCGGACATCCGGCCGACGTAATTCTGGCCGTCGTCGAAGCAGAACGGGTGGGATTGATCGTGCTCGGCGCGCGCGGCCTGGGCCCCGTGCAGGAAATGCTGCTCGGCAGCGTCTCGCACCGGATCATCACGCAGGCCCCCTGCTCCACGCTGGTCGTCAACCGGTCGATGAAGACGCTGCGCACCGTCCTGCTGCCGGTGGAGGGGCAAGCGGACGCGGAGAAGGCCGAGAAGTTTCTGGCGACCAAACCGTTCAAGGAGCCGGTCACGGTAAACGTCCTGACGATCCTGCCCTTCGCCGCTCCTTTGTGGCCGGTGGGGATTTCGGATTCGGAGGCGTTGAAGGAAAAAGCAATTGCAAGCGCGAGGGACTTCGTGGATGGCATTGCGGGGAAGCTGGCCAAACAGGGATACAAGGCCTCCGGCTCGGTGACGCTGGGCGATCCGGGTCATGCCATTATCGGGTGGGCCGGCTCGACCAAACCGGATCTGATTCTGATGGGGTCCCGCGGCCGAGCTGGCGCCGCGCGGTTCTTGCTGGGCAGCGCCTCGCATACGGTCCTGCACCGGGCCCCCTGTCCGGTGTTGATATTCAGGTGAGCGAAGGTTTCTTCGAATCGTTCACCGAGTGAGCGGGAACCGATCCCGCAGTATGGAAAGAATCAGCTCGGCCGAGGCTTCCGGCCCGGTGCGAGTGGTGTCGATCCGCAGGGCCGGGTCCAGCGGCGGCTCATAGGGATCCTGGAGCCCCGGCACCGTCATCGACTCCCCTGCCCGGCCTTTCCGATAGGTCCCTTTTTTGTCCCGCTCCATGCACGTCTCCAGGGGGCACTCGACTGCGACTTCGATAAAGTTGGGGATCAACGTGCGGGCAAAGTCCCGGTAGGCTCGCCGGTTCGCCGTGGCGTCGAAAATAACGGCCACGCCCTGCGCGACCAATCGGCTCCCCATGACGGCGAGGGCCCGATAAAATAAGTCCCGTTCCTCGCGCGAGTAAGTCGGGTCCGGCGTCAAGATTTCTCGCAGCCTGTCGGATTCCAGCGCTTCCACGCGCAGCCCCAGCGCTTCGAGTTTGGGCCGGAGCGCGGCCGCAATCGAGCTTTTTCCGGAGGCCGGCAGGCCCGTAAGCCAGATAGCGAACTCGGGCTTACGGGACATGCGAATGGAATGAGCGATCCGACGGTGTGTGGCGCGAAAAGGAAAAGGCATGGAACCGGTTATTGCAGGACGAGCATTCGAACGGATAGAGGCAGAACAAGCTGAGCCACCGGTCGGTCGAGCGGCGCAAGGTCCGCCTTCCGTATCGGGTCCGGCAGATCGGGCAGCGGGTGGTGAGTATGGAGATGAGCTTCCGAAAATCCATCATCGACGGTCCCGGGCGTTTCTTCTGAGATAGTCCTACCGTATGCGCAACTACTACTCCATTTTTCGGTCGGTGTGAAGGTCTTTGTGAATTTGCGCATCGTCACCCCCCGCTCGTCCCTCAATCCGGCCTCAACCTGCGTAATACCGGTGCACGTCAGCCGGCTCGAAGCGGTCGGCCGAGAGCACGTTTTGGATGAACGTGAACATACTGCGCCGCACCCGGAGGGAGAGTTTGGGATACCAGAGGGGGCTGGCGATGACGAGGCCGCGAAACGCGAAAAAGGGCGCGGCGCATTCGGTGACCCTCCGGTCCCCGCAGGCGTCCATATAGTCCTCCCAGAACTGGCGAAACAGGACCTCGAACGGGCCCTGCAACCGGCCCCATCGGCACAAGGAAAAAAACAGGTAGTTGATCGTCATCGCGGTCACGTCGTCGGCCGGTTCGCCCCATTCCCCTCGCGAGCGATCCAAAACGCTGAAATCGGTGCCCTTGCGAAAGAGCACGTTCCAGGGGTGAAAGTCTCCGTGCACCTGCGCGAGCCGGCCGCCCTTGTGGCGCAGCCGCCAGCGCCAGCGGTTGCAGTCCTCTTCGATTGACCGCAGCAAATCTTCCGTGATGAAGCCGAACCGGCGGGGATAACTGTCCGTCAATCCCATGATGCATTCCCCGTGGCCGAGCAGCTCCCGAAGCCGGCGTCGGTAGAGCTGTGGGGCCCGATATTTCGTGCGATGAATGACGGCCAGGTACCGAGCGAGGGCTCTGGTACGATCGCGATCCCCTTTCAACAGGCGGCCGGTGCGGCTCAGACGTTCCAGATCCTTCTGGTAGCCGGCCCCCTCGGCCCATGCCGTCAGGACGAAGAACTCCTCTGCCGGGGCCACCGAGAACGGGGCTCCGTCTGCGTCGAAGGCGCCGACGTCCAACGCAGGGACGTGACGCGGCAGTCGGCCGTAGGAGTCGTAATCCCACAGCAGCGCCTGGGCTCGGTCGGCCATATGTTCGTGGCCGAACGGTCCCGGACGCATCGTTTCGATGACGACGCGCCTGGTCGTCAGCCCGTCGTGAACGGTCAGGCCGATGGGGGCCCCGTAGCCGTACTTCTTGCGCGCCGCGCCGGAGGGTTCCTCTCCGATGGGCCCGAACGCCAACAATCGCGCCTTCGGTCCGAACCGGCGACGCAGGTATGTTTCAAGCTTCTCTCGGTGCAAGATCGGCATGGCAAATGAGAGCTGTGAGCGATCGGCGGTCAACTATCATCTTTCCAAGAGAAGCAAGTCCTATTCCCCCGTCCGGTGGCTGAAAGCTGACGGCTGAATGCCGAAAGCTATCCCGACTGCCGCATTCGGCTCCACCTGGATCGGCGCCGGTGAGGAATAATGCGCCAGCTCCGAAGAGATAGACGATCGGTCGTTGGATCATTGACGATTGACGGACTCTTGAAATGAATCAATGGCCCAATGAAGCAATTGTCAATGGTTTGCCGGGATGTACCGCTCTGTGGCATAGGCTTTGCGTCAGCCAGGCCATGGAATCACGACGGTAAGGAGGCCGTATGGATCTGCACATTGAAAGCCGTAACGTCGCAATGACGCCGCGGTGGAAAGCCGAAATCGAACAACGGATGGCCGATCTGCAAGCCGGCCACGAGGATGTGACCCATGCTCGGGTGACGCTGACCAAGAACAAGCACCATAAAAAGCTCGATGATGTGGCCGAGGCCCTCGTCGTCGTGACACTGCCGGGGCGACATACCTTCACGGCGCGGAAAGAAGATAAAACCTTCGAAGAAGCGATTCGGTCGGCCTTTGCCGCCGTGGAGACCGAATTGCGGAAGTATCGCGAGAAGCGGGCTTCGACGGTCGTCCGCGTCCCGCCCGTGCCGCTGCGCGGCGTGATCTGCAAGCGTTTTCTGCGCGAGGGGTATGGCTTTATCCTCCAAGAAGGCGGCGGAGAAGTCTATTTTCATCGGAATGCCGTCCATGGGTTCACCTTTGAGGAATTGAGCGATGGGCAAGAAGTCGCCTTCAACGTCGAGGCCGGAGACAAAGGTCCCCAAGCCACCACCGTCGAGCCGATCCCGTCCGTCGGGTAAGGGGCATCCGGAGACGGCGGCGCCCGGCCTGTTGAAATTGCCGGCGTCCGCCCTGGCGCCCTTTGTGGACCTGTCTAAGCTCGGGTACAAGGATACGAGCGAACTGCCGCCGCTGGAGGAGCCGATCGGCCAGGCTCGGGCGGTGGAGGCGCTGGAATTCGGCCTGCGCATGCAGAGCCCGGGCTTCAACGTGTATGTGGCGGGGCCGATCGGCTCGGGCAAATGGTCGATGGCCAAGGACATGGTCAAACGGCTGGCCCGCCTGGCCCCTCCGGCGCCGGACCTGTGCTACGTCAATAATTTTCAGGACCCGTCGAAGCCGCGGTGCCTGTCGTTTCCGGCCGCCCAGGGCCGGGCCTTCAAAGAAGCCATGACCGGCCTGATCGAGGGCCTGCGCCGCGACCTTCCCAAGATTTTCGAAGGCACCACCTACCTGGAAGCCAGGGCCAGGATCTACGAGGAGACCGAGGCCAAAAAAAAGGCGCTCTTCCGGAACCTGACCGACCTGACTGAAGCCCGGGGCTTCGGATTCGAAGAAACGCCGGTCGGCTTCAACCTGGTGCCGACGCGCGAGGGGCAGCCCATCTCCGAGGAGGCGATGGCCAAGCTCTCGGAGCGGGAGCGGCAGGACATGGCCGAGAAACGAAAAACGCTCGACAGCGAGATTCGCGAGTTCCACGTCCGCGTCCATGCGCTGGACCATGAAGCCGAGCAGCGCGTGCGGGAGATGGACCGGGAGGTCGTCAAGAACGCGCTGATCGGCCGGTTCGAGACCTTCCGACGGGCGTACGGCGGGAAGGCGGCGGTGCTCGACTATCTGGACCGGGTGCACGAAGACATCCTGAACACCTTCAAGGATTTTCTGCGCCAGGAGGCGCCGTCCCTCCCGATCCCCGTCCCCGGGCTCGTCGGAGGCCGTCCGCCGGACCTGACCCGCTACAGCGTGAACCTGATCGTGGAACACGAAGCCGAAGGCGGCGCCCCGGTCGTAGACGAATCCCACCCGACCTACGCCAATCTGGTGGGCAAGATCGAACGCAAGGCCCACATGGGGGTGGTCTTCACGGACTTCACCGAGATCAAGGCCGGCGCCATCCTGCAGGCGTCCGGCGGCTATCTGATTTTGAGCGCGTTGGATCTGCTCCGGCAGCCCTTTGCCTGGGACGCGTTGAAGCGCGCCATCAAGACCCGGGAGGTCAAGATCGAGGATCCGGGCGAGTTCTTCGGGTTTTCGACCACCGGCCTGCGGCCGCAGCCGGCGCCGGTGGACGTCAAGGTCATCATGGTGGGACCGCCGATCGTGTATCACCTGCTGCAGGCCTACGAAGAAGATTTTCAGAAGATCTTCAAAGTGAAGGCGGACTTTGATGTCGACGTCGAGCGGGACGAGCGACAAGACCGATTGTACGGCCGTCTGGTGGCCAAGCTCTGCCGGGACGAAGGGCTCCCCCATTTCAGCGCCGAGGCCGTCGCGGAACTGATTCGAGAGGGCGCCCGGATGGCCGAGCGGTACGACCGGCTGTCCTTGCGCCTGAGCCTCCTGAGCGACGTGGTGCGCGAAGCGGCGTTCTGGGCCGCTCGCGCGGGCCGGACGGTGGCGTCGCGGGGCGATGTCGAGACCGCCGTGGCCAAGAAGCGGCATCGGGCGGACCTCCCGGAGCAGTGGGTCCAGGACGAGATCGAGGAAGGGACGCTCATGGTCGATCTCGCGGGGACCGTGGTCGGCCAGGTGAACGGGCTCTCCGTGCATCTGCTGGGCGACTATGCCTTCGGCCGTCCCTGCCGGATCACCGCCCGCACCTCCGTGGGCACCAAAGGGGTGCTCGACATCCAGCGGGAAGCCGAACTGGCCGGACACATCCACAGCAAGGGGGTGCTGACGTTGGCCGGATACCTGGCCGGAAAATTTGCCGGAGCCCATCCGTTTGCGCTCACGGCGACGCTGACGTTCGAGCAGACCTACTCCGAGGTCGAGGGAGACAGCGCCGCGGTCGCCGAGCTGGCCGCGATCCTCTCCAGCCTGGCCGACGTCCCGGTGCGCCAGTCGTTGGCGATCACCGGCTCGGTCAACCAACTCGGCGCGATCCAGCCGATCGGCGGCGTGAACGAAAAGATCGAGGGCTTCTTCGCGTCCTGCGCGCGGCGCGGGTTGACCGGCGACCAGGGCGTGATCATTCCCGCCCGCAACGCCAAGCACTTGGGCCTGCGCCGCAATGTCGTGCAGGCCGTGGAGGCGGGCCGGTTTTCCATCTATGCCGTTCACACGGTGGAGGAAGCGCTGGAACTGTTGACCGGCTTGCCGGCGGGGGCGCGAAGGTCCGACGGACAGTATCCAGAAGGCACGTTATTCGGCAAGGTGGCCCGGCGATTGGCGGAGATGGCCGAGATCGTGACCGAGTGGGGCGAGAAGCAGGAGAATTGACGATTGCATCATTGCCGATTCAAAGGAATTGACGATTGTTTCATGGGGTCATCGATTCATTGCAAGAGTCGAACGATCACCAATCGTAAATGTCGAAATCGTCAATTCTTCGGACATACGTCAATGACCCAATGATTCGATCGTCAATTTCCACAAGGTGACGCCATGCCGATGTATGATTACAAGTGTCTCGATTGCGGTAAAGAGTCGCTGATCATCCTGACGTTGAAGGAGCACGAAAGCGGCCCGGTTGTCTGTCCCTCCTGCGGCAGCAAGAAACTGCAACAGCTCTATACGAGTTTCATCCCGCACACGACCAAGAAAAGCTGAGGCGGCCCCAAAACGCCTTGCGCCGATCTTCGGATCACCGCCCCATGTTCTTGTTCCGTTGCCACAGCAGGACACCCTTCCAGAGCGGCGCATTCTGCTACAGCACAGGGATTCCTGCCTGTGGTGCAATGCGGCAGGCGGAGCGGAAGAGGGGCTGACCGGCGCCAGGGGCCGGTGGGAGCGAAGAGGGAGCGAAGAGGGAGCGAAGACCGTAACTCTTTGTGGGCAAAGGTAATAGATGCCCGCGTGCACACAATATGGTCCGTCAATCTGAATGGCGCCGGCCAACGGCTTGTGGCATTGCTGTTGCAGTGACAGAGGGTAGATGCAAGCAGCCCCGTCTGGGTGCCGGCCTTTGGCGGGAAGCTGGGGAAGGACAGGGGATTCCACTCACTCAAGGAGGCCATCATGAAGCTACGCAGGCAGGTATTCACATCACTCTTTGCGTCCATGGCTGTTGCGGCCGTGGCGGTGCCGGGGTTCGGCTTGGACGGGGCCTCGACGGCCCAGGCGGCCGGGGATCCGATGAAAATCGAGATCGTGATTAAGGACAAGGCCTATAAGGTCAGCGGCCACACGCTGCCGGGGGAGCTCACCACCGTCCTCATCAGGAACGACGACGCGATCGAGCATGGGTTCACATCGCCCTTGCTCTTCGATGTGCCCGTCAAGATGGAGGGCGAGGGGGTGTATCTCAAAGGCAAAGGGGTCCGGGCCTATCACATCCGTCCGGGCAAGAGCATCACGCTCACCTTCACCAAGGGAAGCACCAAAGACATGGAGACCCAGCGGCTTCCCTTCTGGTGCGACATGCACCCGGATATGAAGGGTGAAGTGTACATTGTGGAGACGAGGGGCGAGGTCGGCGGCGGCTGAGCCGTCGTTTCGCCGGTATCGGGCGGGACGACCGCGGGCCGTGCGATGCGCATCGCACGGCCCGCTTGTCAATTGAGGGGGAACCCATGAAGCGCGTATGGATGCTGCTGATCGGCGCGGGGCTCGGTTGGTGGGCGCTGGAGCCGCCTCTTCCCGTCCAGGCCCAAGACCTTGCCGGGGATGCCCACCGGGGAAAGAGCGTCTATGAACAGCATTGCCAGCGCTGTCATGGAGCGGGCGGTTGGGGAGACGGGCCGGATGCACTGGGGCTAAAAATTCCGCCCGCCAATTTTCATCGCTTCATCACCCAGATGAAGTCGGATGAGCAACTGTTCACGACGATCGAATTCGGGCTGGCCTTGAGTCCGATGCACGGCTGGCGCGGACGCCTGACCGACCGACAAATGGAAGACGCGATCGCCTACGTGCGGGTGCTGGCGCAACGGGGGAGGTAGGGCGAGGCTAGTCCGTCACGAAGGTCCTGGCTGTGCGCCATCGGGCGTCGAGGTCCTGGTCTTGGGCGCCGCGATGTCCTTCGATTTCTTGCGCAGCTTCTCCACCAAAGCGGCATAGGACTCGGCGCGGATAATCCGCTCGAACTGCCCGCGATAGTTGCGGACCAGGCTGATGCCGTCCACGACGATGTCGTAGACGACCCAGTCTCCGGCCTTCTCCATCAACCGGTAGTCCATCGGGTAGCTGGTCTTCTCCGAGAGCAGCTTGGTGCGGACCTCCGCATAGGACCCCTCCAGCCGTTCGCCCAAATACTGAACCTGTTCGCCGGCATACCCTTCGATCTTGTCCGCATAGGCGTCCGTCAGGAAGGATCGAAACAAGCCGACAAACTCTTCCCGTTCGGCTTCGTTCAGCTTGGTCCATTGGGCGGCCAGGGCTCGCTTCCCCATTTCCCTGTCGTCGAACCGGCTCCAGATGACGGATTCCAGCAGCTTGCGGCGCTCCTGGTGACGCGCCGGTTGTTTCATCTCCTTATCGGACAGGATGCGGATGACTTCGTCGATCGTGCCCCTGACCGCCTCGGTCGCCGAACCGGCTGCAATCGAGGGGGAGGCGGGGACCAGCCACAAGGCCGTCATCGCAACGGCGATGATCACCTGCCACACGCGATTCATCACAGGGGTTCGCCGCACGAGGTCGTTTATACTCCGGGCGCGAAGCCGTAGTTGAGGTAGCCGCGCAGGATATCGCGTCGCGCGATGATCCCCATGAGCTTCCCCTGCGCATCGACGACCGGGACCCGAATCATCTGGCTGGCCCGGAGCACATGGATCAAGGTGCCCAACTCCGTTTCCGGCCGCACCGAATAGGGGTTGGGAGCCATGATGTCCCCGGCCGCCACTTGGCTCCACGCCTGGCCCTTCTCCAGCGACGCCAGCAAATCGTGTTCGCTGACGATGCCGATCAGGCGTTGCTGCTCGTCCACGATCGGCACCGCTCCGAAGCCCTCAATCATCTGCGATGCAAGCACGTCGGCCTTGGTCTGAAGGTGGCCGATCTGCACGTCCTTTTCCATGAACCGGGCCACGGTCAGCCGGCTGAAATCGGTGAGTTGTCTGTTGGAGGGCCGTGCCGGTTGTGCTTGCTGTGCCATATCATCCTCCTGCCTCTAATGTGAAGGGTGCTGAGACGGTCACTAAGCAAAGGCTCGGCCAAGATGAGGGAAATCGGATCCCTGCGATGGGCCAGTAAATCTGGCAGGTTAGAGATCCGCGCCTTTCAGGAAGCAATGCCATTCGGCTCAACTGAGGAGAATTGCCACAGGACTTCATGGAGTCGAGAGCCAAGATGCTACAAGCGTGGGCTTGCAGGACGTGAAGCCGATGATTGGATATCGAAAAGCTTCGGGTGCCACCAGGCCCCCATGGCACTGCTCTTGCTCATATCTTGCGACGGAATGATGTGCGGTGAATGTCGAACCGTGAGGCTTGCGCGGAGATGAACGAGCCGGCCATGTCGTTCGAGGAAATCTTCCTGAGCTTGCTGGTGGCGCTGGCGGCCGGGTCGTTGATCGGCCTGGAACGGGAGCAGTCCCGGACGCTGGACAAGAAGCCCAGCATCATCGGCGGCGTCCGCACGTTCCCTCTGATCGCGCTCTCCGGCTCCCTCTCGGCCCTTCTCGCCCATGCGGTCGGCGTGTGGGCAATCCTGGGCGCGCTGCTGACGCTCGGATCATTTTTAGCCATTTCCTATTACCAGGAATGGCATCAAGACGGGGCGCCCGGAATCACGACCCAGGTGGCGGCGCTCATTACCTTTCTCCTGGGCGTCCTGGCGCTGCTGCCGGGATTGCCGCTGGCCACCGGCCAACGGTACCTCTTGATCGTGGCGAGCGCGGCGGTCGTCATGGCGGTGCTCTCCTTCAAAGGGCCCCTGCACCATGCGGTCGAGCGGGTGTCGGAAGACGACATCTACGCCACGGTCAAGTTCATCATCCTGGCCTTGGTGGTCTTGCCCCTCCTGCCCGACCGCACCTTCGGCCCCTTGCACGTGTTGAATCCATTCGAGATCGGCATGATGATCGTCCTCATCGCCGGCATCAGTTTTCTCGGCTATCTCGCGACGCGCGTCATCGGGGAACGGCAGGGGCTGGCCGTCACCGGGATCCTGGGCGGACTGGTGTCCTCGACGGCCGTGACCGTGAGCCTGGCGGCGCGCGCGAAGGAGGCGCCATCCTCCGTCATGCCGGCGGCGGTCGCGATCCTCACAGCCTCCGCCACCATGTTTGCCCGAATCCTGGCGATCGTCGGCATCGTGGATGCCGGCCTCGTGCCGACATTGGCCTGGCCGCTCGGCACGATGACCCTGGTGGCCTACGGACTGGCGACGGCCCTGTACCTCCGTTCGCGCCATGAGCTGCCGCGCGCAGAGCCGGTGCCCCATCGCAACCCCTTCGAATTGCGCGCCGCGCTCCAATTCGGCCTGTACTACGCCGCGGTGATTTTCCTGTCCAAAGGCGCGCAACAGTGGTTGGGCGAGGGAGGCCTGTACCTGGCGGGGATCTTGGCCGGCGCGACCGACGTGGATGCCATTAGCCTCTCCATGGCTCGATTTCACCTGGATGGGCTGATGGCCGGCACGGCGGCGACGGTAGTCACGCTGGCGGCGGTGACCAACACGGTGGTCAAGGCGGGCTTGGCCTGGTGGTTGGGCGGGGGGGCGCTGGCCGCGCCGGTGGCATTGGGGCTGGGTCTCACGCTCGGCGGGGGAGGCGCGGCGTTGATGCTGATCCGATGAACATCTTCCCCTGACCGACGTCATTCTTTCCGGCCTCGTTCATGACGACACCCCAGAACGTATGCGTTGTTGCTCGTTGCTTTCTATTCGTCGGTTTTTGAATCCGATGCTACTCATCGACATAGGAGCCGGGTTTGAGCGATCACGGGGAACAACCGAACCGGTGTAAGAGGGAGGGAGCATAGTTGTGTTTGGACAGCCTCCAGCCAGCGATGAGACGCCTGAGACAAACCTGCAGTGGAGGAACCTGTTGGTGGTTGGGGCGGTAGTGTGTGTCTGCGGGCTGGGTTTGGCGTTGATCTACCGCTTTTCACCCGGAGTATTTTTGAAAGGCGGCTTTAGCCTCACCACAACGCTTGGCAAGGCCGGAAAGCGGCCCGCCGGCGCCTCGCAGAACCACTTCTATCTTGCGCCCTTGATCATGAACGGGAGGGATGTCGATACCTCCGCCTTCATGCGGCTGACCCTCACGCTGGAATTGGAACGTCCCGATGTCGCCGATGATGTGCAGCCCCGGCTGGCGGCGATCGAAAACATCGTCATCGTCACGGCCGCTAGCCAGGACTCCACGGTACTGCGGAGCGTGGAGGGAAAGGCGCGGCTCCGCGACGAGCTCACGGGGAAGATCAATGCCCTCTTGCCGAACGGCGGCGTGCGCGCGGTCTATTTCGCCGACTTCTTGATCCGCTAGCCCCCTCCGCTCACCGGCTCGTTAAGAGCGGTGCGCCCCCCACCCCCTGTCTTGCAATCGTCCACCGGCTGAGGACATCATGCCAAGCCGCCACGAACATGCGAAAAGACATGGGCAACGATCGCCTGCAGGATCGTCGAAGAATCCGGCTGCGTAGTTTCAGCGCGGCCCTCGTTTGGGCGCTGGTCCTCGGGCCGGCCGGGGCCGGGTCGGCCTTCGACTGGTTTCCGACCGACCAGGAGATGCAGAAATTCCACCGGAGTTGGAATCCCCTGACCCACGGGCCGCTGCTCATCTCCCCGGCCGACTTGCAGGCCCAGGGCCGGTGGCTGTTCTGGTCCTTCGCCTACGGCGAGTTGACCAGCCGCCGTTTCGACAACTCGCTGGCCGCCACCGGAACCGGCGCGCCGTTTCATCAGGATGTCATCGCGCCGGGCGCGGTGATCTTTTACGGCCTGACCGATCACGTCTCGCTCGGCGTGAGCGCCGCCCTGACTGCCTGGGATTCGGACCGGCTGTCCGGGAGCCGGACCGCCGGGCGGGTGAACGCCACCGGATTGGACGACATCGGACTGATCGTGAAAACGCGCCATCTGGTCCAGAACCCCGACGGGTGGCAACCGTCGGTCGGGACCTACGGCCGCATCTCGCTCCCGGCCAGCCGCTGGACTGGTGCCCATGAGATCCCCGGCGGCTTCGTCCCGATTACGCCCCGTCCGATCACCCGCGCCGGCTCCCTCTCCTTCACCGAAGGCCCCATCATCCGGAAGAACCTCGAACCCTTTCGCCTCAGCGGGATGGTCATGTATACGTACAACGCGCCGGGGAGCGAGGGTGGCAAGACCAGCTATCCGGGCGATATTCTGGACGCCCGGGTCGGCCTCGAATATGTGGTGCAGGACAAACAGGGCTTCGGCTTCATCGTGGACTGGGTCCTCCAAAACGGGTTGCCGTACCGGCTGGACGGTCATGCCGTCACGACCGACATCAAGACCTTTACGTTGCTCGGCACGGCGGTCGCCGTGGAGTACAAATTCACCCCCGAATGGGTGGCTTCCATGGGAATCTTATTTACCCTGGCCGGACGGAACAATGTGGATGCCGTCTATCCGGGGTTTTCGATGAAGTATTTCTGGGGCCGGGAATGAAAGCATCGCCGGAGAGGCGGCATGTTCCCGGCCTGTGGTTGCCATGGGCCTGCGACTATGAAATGATGGGGGCAGGAGATGCCCAATGACCTGCCGCGTTGCCTGTTTCGTCCCTGCCGATGCCCGCCGGTTCGGACCCGTGACTTGCGCCGACTGCGCAGCCGGCAGTCTCACGGTTTTTTATACCTCCGAAGACAAGCAGACCCACCTCTGCCAGGCCTGTTTCGAATCTCGAACCGCGCAAGGCCTGGCGAAAGAAGTCTCCGGATAGGACATTAGACCGCCTCCGTCGCGGCGACGCCGGGCTGATAGTGCGAGTAGACGTAGACCGGCAGCGCCAGGTCGCCGAGATGCTTCTCGATCAGCGGCTTCACGTCTTTCCAATCCAACCCCCCGACGCCCGTGGCCAGTTTCGGCAGCGCCAGGGTCTTGAAGCCCTGCGCCTCGATTTCTTTCCGCAGGGCGCGCAGGCAGTGATTGACGTTCTCCAGCGTGGCTTTGCCCGGATGGACCCCATGGCTGGCGGCCGATTCCTGCGTGAAGAGGTTCACGATGCGCACCCCCCCGGCCCCGCCCCAGGTCCAGAGCTCCCCCGGCTTTGGGTTGGATTGTTGATGATAGTGCCGCAAATCTTTGTACATGGCCGGCCACCGGTCCCGTAAGGCCAGCGCCAGCCCGGTGGCAAAGTTGTCATTGGGCGCGACGCCATGGGCGATCGCCTGTGCCTTGGTCAAGAGAATGTCTCCCGTCACTTCCTTGATCATCGATTCCTCCTCCTTGGTTCACTTCAACATGGTGACAATCGTCGGCCTGCGCGACACATCCTTGCCGCTAGGGTTGTACCGGGGTTGCCGGCGGTCGCCCGAGCCCCGCCGGAAGCTTGGTGTCCGCTCCGACGGAAGCTCGATTGAGTTGCGCCTGGGTTAGGCCGAAGACGCCTGTGAGATCGGCTCCGCTTAGGACCGACCCATCGAGGGTGGCCCCGCTCAGATCCGCCTCCTGGAGATTCGCGCGGCGCAGGTCGGCCTGTCGGAGATCGGCTCCCCGCAGGTTGGCTTTGACCAAGTTCGCCCCCTCTAGGATGGCTCCGGCCATAGCCGCCCGTTCGAAGTCGGCTCCAGCGAGGTGACCCTCCTCCAGACGGGCGGCCCGCAAATCGGCGGCTCCGAGTCTGGCCCCCAGCAGAACCGCTTGCGGCAGGGAGGCCCCGCGCAGATTGGCGCTGCGCAGGTCCGCTTTGTACAGAATGGCCATCCCCAGATCGGCGTCGCGGAGGTCGGCGCCGGTCAGGTCGGCCCCCTCCAGGTTGGCTCTGGCCAAGCCTGCTCCTTGCAGGATGGCTTCGCGCAGGTTGGCATTCGAGAAATCGGCCTCGGACAAAATGGCGCCGTGCAAGTTGGCCTTGACCAGAAGGGTGTCCCGGAATATCGCCGCAAAGAGATCGGCCTTGTGGAGGTTGGCTCCCTGCAGACTGGCCCCGGCGGCATTCGCGCCCTTGAGGTTGGCGGTGGAGAGGTTGGCCTTGTCCAGGTGCGCTTTGCGGAGATCGGCTTCGATTAGCTCGGCTCCGGACAAATTGGCGTTCTGCAGGTAGGCCCCATAGAGGTGGGCGTCCCCCAGGCTGGTGTCCCGCAGGTCGGCGTGCCGCAAATCCGCTCCATACAAATGAATGCCTTCCATGTAAGCGCCGCGCAAATTGGCCCGCACCAGCGTGGCGCCGAACAGGGCGGCCTCCGACAGCGCGGACTCTTGAAGATTCGCCCCGTTCACATTGGCCTTGCGGAGGTCGGCGCCGGTCAGGTCCGATCCGGAGAGATCGGCCTTCTGAAGGTCGCTTCCATAGAGGTCCGCTTCGCTCAGGGTGACCTCGCGCAAATCGGCCTCCCGCAGATCCGCTCCGGAAAGGTCCGCCCGCTCCAGGTTCGCTTCCCGCAGTCGGACGCCGCGTAACCCGGCCTTGCAGAGGTTCGCGCGTTTTCCATGCCGATCCTGGATATCCTCAAGCCATTGGGCATGGGCCTCGAGCACCAGCGCCAACGCCTTCCGGCTCGGGTGCTTATCGCGGAATGGACCAGAGCAGGCCGCCTCCTGGTCTGCCGGAGACGGAACCCCCGCCGCCTCGGTAACCCCAGGAGCCCATGGCGTGAATAGGACTGTCACGAGCCCTGCCGCAAGCGCCGGCATCCACCGATAGGTTGATTTCACAAGCATCCTTTCATGCCTTAAAGGCAACGGATACATCTAGGGTTTGCGCATCTGAATGCTGCAAGAATCTCGCCATTGGTTCATCCCCTGTGTTGTTCGTCCAACGAATTAGACACAGCCATAAGCGACGGGTTTGCCTGCCTCGAAGATTCGCAGGGGAGCCTCTTGCGGGCCGAGCATAACTCGGCGGAGATCGGAGGAGCAAGACTGCAAGGCTCACTCTATGGGCGGGGCATTTCTCCTTCCCCCTCGTCTATGATAAAACTACCGGTCAGCACGCGGGCACGATCGACAGAAAGAAGGATTCGTTTCCATGGCCGGTCCCGAGTCTTCCGCCGCAGGGAATTTCGTGCGCGACATCGTCGCGCAGGACCAGCAAGCCGGCAAGCACGGCGGGCGCGTCGTGACCCGCTTTCCGCCCGAGCCGAACGGCTACCTGCACATCGGCCATGCCAAGTCCATCTGCCTGAATTTCGGCATCGCCCGGGAGTTCCAGGGCATCTGCCACCTTCGGTTCGACGATACGAACCCGACGAAGGAAGAAGTGGAATATGTGGAGGCGATCCAGGCCGATGTGCGCTGGCTGGGGTTCGACTGGGGCGACAAGCTGTTTTACGCCTCGGACTACTTCGAGCGGCTGTACCAGTACGCCGTGCATCTGATCACACAGGGCCTGGCCTATGTGGACAGTTTGAGCGCCGACGAGATGCGCGCTTATCGGGGCACCCTGAAAGAGCCGGGGAAGGAGAGTCCCTATCGGAATCGATCCGTCGAAGAGAACCTGGACCTCTTCGCGCGCATGAAGGCCGGCGAATTTCCCGACGGAGCCCACGTGTTGCGGGCCAAGATCGACATGGCCTCGCCCAACATCAATCTGCGGGACCCGGCTCTCTACCGCATCCGGCACGCAGCCCATCACCGGACCGGCGACCGATGGTGTCTCTACCCGAACTACGACTATGCCCATCCCCTTTCGGACGCCATCGAAGGGATTACCCATTCGATCTGCACGCTGGAATTCGAAGACCATCGCCCTCTCTACGATTGGGTGGTCGAGCAGAGCGGCGCCCCCTGCCACCCGCAGCAGATCGAGTTTGCCCGGTTGAACTTGACCCACACGGTCATGAGCAAGCGCAAGCTGCTGACGCTCGTCGAGAAACAGCTCGTGTCCGGTTGGGACGACCCGCGTCTGCCGACGCTCCAAGGTCTCCGTCGCCGCGGCTACACCCCGGAGGCGATCCGGGCCTTCTGCGAGCATATCGGCGTGGCGAAACGGGACGGAATGGTGGAGATGGCGCTGCTGGAACATTTCATCCGCGAGGACTTGAACCGTCGCGCGTCGCGCGTGATGGGCGTGCTGCGGCCGCTCAAAATCGTCATCGACAACTATCCGGAGGGGCAGGTCGAGCAGTTGGACGCGGTCAACAATCCGGAAGATCCGGGCGCGGGGACTAGGACGGTCCCGTTCTCCCGCGTCCTGTACATCGAGCAAGAGGATTTCCGCGAAGTCCCTCCGCCCAAGTATTTCCGCCTCACGCCGGGCCGCGAAGTCCGCCTGCGGTACGGCTACATCATTCAATGCGTCGAAGTCGTCAAAGACCCGACGAGCGGCGAGGTCGTCGAGGTCCACTGCACCTACGACCCGGAGACGCGGAGCGGCGGCCCCCAGGCCCAGCGCAAGGTGAAGAGCACGATCCACTGGGTGTCGGCGGCCCATGCGAAGGACGCAGAGGTTCGGCTGTACGAGCATCTACTCTCACAGCCGACGGAGGGCGACGGCGACTTCACGACACAGCTCAATCCCCATTCGTTGCAGGTCCTCGCCGGTTGCAAGGTCGAGCCAAGCCTGGCCTCAGCCGCGCCGGGAAGCCGCTATCAATTCGAGCGGCAGGGCTACTTCTGCGTGGATACGGATTCCTCATCCAACAAGCTCATCTTCAACCGGACCGTCTCCCTCCGCGACCTCTGGGCCAAAATCGAGAAGGCGCAGCAGGAAACCTAAGCTGGGGAGTTTTGCCCCAGAGGGCCAACGGGCTTTGGGGCAAAGCCGGCCTTACCAATCGTCCGCCTTTGTTGTCGGCCTTCAGCGGCTTGATTCACAAGCTATTTCGTCCGGCTGTCAGGGGATCGCGATCTGGACGCCGTGGCACGGAACTTGTGATGTTCTGTAGCATGATCCGTATCCGCTTCCAGGGACGTGGTGGGCAAGGGGCCAAGACGGCTGCGCGCATCCTCGGCACGGCCGCTTTCTTGGAGGGGTTCACGGCGCAAGACTCCCCCCTCTACGGGGCTGAGCGTCGCGGCGCCCCCGTGTCCGCCTTCGTCCGCCTCGCCCGCGGGCCCATCTTTGAGCGGGGCCTCATCGCACACCCGGACCTGGTCCTTGTGGCCGACGAAACCCTCCTCGCCCACCAGGCCGCGCGGGTGCTGGAGGGGGTGAAAGACGAGACTCCGGTCTTCATCAATTCCTCCCGCCCTGCGCAGGAACTCAAGGCCGAGGGGGCTTGTCCCGGCCGCTTCATCACACTGGATGTGACCGGCCTGGCTCTGGCGAGACTCGGCAAGAGAGGGGTCTTGAGCGCGGCGTTGGGAGCCGTGGCTGCGCGTCTGGTGGGACTCAAGGAAGCCGGTGTCCGGTCGGCCGTCGAACAAGAGTTGCGCGAAGTCGGCCTTTCCGCCTCCACGATCGAACAAAATCTGACCCTGGCCCTGGAATGCTTCCGGCTGGTGTCCGCCGCGCCGCTCACCGAATCGGTGCCGGCCGAGGCGCCTCCCACTCCGCTCTGGACGCCGCAGTACGAGGCTCCCGGCAGGGGATCGGCCCGCATCACCGCACCGGCCAATGCGCCGCTCCACGAAACCGGGGATTGGCGGACCTTCAGGCCGGTGTTGGATCCGGAGAAGTGCAACGGCTGCTGGCTCTGTTTCGCCTACTGTCCGGACGGAGCCATCCGCATGGACCGGCAGGACAAGCCGGTATTCGACTATGACCATTGCAAAGGCTGTCTGCTCTGCGTCGAGGAATGTCCGACGCATGCCCTGATCGTGGAACGGGAAACGGCCGGCCCCCGCCGCAAGGAGACGGCATGACCCGCGAGATGATGACCGGCAATCTGGCGGCGGCCTGGGGCGCCCGGTTGGCCGAGGTGGATTACATTCCGGTCTTTCCGATCACGCCCCAGACCGAGATCGTGGAGGCGCTGGCAAGCTGGTGCGACGGAGGGGACCTGGCGGCGCGCTTCGTCACGCTGGACTCGGAACATTCGATGATGACGGCGGCGGGGGCCGCCGCCGCCGCCGGAGCCAGGGTCTTTACGGCCACCTCCAGCCAGGGGCTCCTCTATGCCTTCGAAGTGCTGTACACGATCGCGGGCTGGCGCGTGCCGTTGGTATTGGTGAACGTGTCCCGCGCGCTCGCCTCTCCGATCACGTTGGAGCCGGATCACAATGACGTGCTTGCGGCGCGCGACTCCGGCTTCCTCCAGATCCATGCGGAGACCTGCCAGGAGGTGCTGGACTCAGTGCTCATGGCCTACCGCATCGCGGAGGACCAACGGGTCTGCCTGCCCGTCATGGTGAATCTGGACGGCTTTTACCTCTCCTTCACGCGCGAGCCGGTGACGAAACCGGAGCCCGACCAAGTACGAGCCTTCCTCCCTCCCTATCGGCCGGCGCACCTGGGGTTCAAGGCCTCGGCTCCGCAATCGCTGGGCGTGGCGGTGCTGGGCGGCGCCTCGTACACCTATTTCCGCCATCAGATGCAGTTGGCCTCGCTCAACGCCCTGGCGGCGCATCAGGACGCGGCGGCGGATTTTGCGCGCCTCTTCGGCCGGCGCTACGACCTGATCGAGGGCTACCGTCTTGAGGATGCGGAAGACGTCCTGGTCATGAGCAATGCTTTTGCCACCAAGGGCCGGGCGGCCGTGGACCAAGCCAGAACGAAAGGGCGCCGCGTGGGTCTCTTGCGCCTGCGGGTGATCCGTCCCTGGCCGGCGGACGCCATCGCCGCGGCGTTGCGGGGACGCAGGGCCGTGGCGGTACTGGATCAGAACCTGGCGCCGGGGCTGGGCGGCATCCTGTTCCAGGAAGTGGCGGCGGTTCTGTACCACGAACCGGCTCGCCCCAAAGCCCTCTGCTCGTTCATCGGCGGGTTGGGCGGGAAGGACATCAGCGAGGGCGAGTTCGAAGCGATCTTCGCGCAGACCGCGGCGGCCGGCGATCGCAGGCGCGGTATCGGCCCCGTGCTGCTCTATACGGAAGGGGAACAACACACCATGCAGGAGCTGCTCGCCATTGCGGGCAATGTAGAGCAGCCCTCGGCGATCACCCCTCAGCGATCAGGCGGAGACCCAGACAGGCCCCTTTCTTCAACTGGTAGCTGAGAGCCGAGAGCGAGGCACTTCTTCCCATGACCTGGCAACGAGAGACGTTCAAGAAGATCAAGCAGCTTCCGCGGGAGGAACAGGTCCTGCCGGGCACGTCGCTCTGCGCGGGCTGCGGCGGCCTGGAGGCGCTGCGTCTGGCGGCCAAGGTGCTGGGGCCGAACGTCGTCTACGTGAACGCCGCCGGCTGCTTCACGTTGCTCGCGGTCTATCCCTTCACGCCGTTCCACGGCTCCTGGCTCTACACCACGATGGGCTCGGCGCCGGCCGGCGCTCAGGGCATCCGTGATGCGTTGGATGTGCTCATCGCCAAGGGGCGGTTGCCGCAGGACGACGACCTCAAGGTCGTCGTCCTGGCCGGAGACGGCTCGACCTATGACATGGGCTTGTCGGCCACCTCCGCCGCGATCTACCGCAATCTGGACTTCTACTATTTCTGCTACGACAACGAAGCCTATGGCAACACCGGCATGCAACTGTCCTCCGCCACGCCGTTCGGAGCAATGACCACGACCTCCCCCTGCAGCCTGCAGCACCCGGCCGGCGCGACGCGGGAGAAGAAGGACCTCTTTGAAATCTGGCGCGCGCACCGGCCTCCCTATATCGCGACTATCTCGCCCCGCCATCCCCTGGATCTGGCGGAGAAGTTCACCAGGGCGGCGCGCGTCACCGGCCCCAAACTCTTTCTCGCCCTCTCGGCCTGCCCGACCGGTTGGGGGTATGACCCGGCGCAGACGACCGAGGTGGCCCGGCTTGCGGTCGAATCCGGTCTCTGGCCCCTCAAGGAATCGGTCAACGGGACCGTGACCCATACCTACGTGCCTAAGCGAAAACCTGTTGAAGAGTATCTGAAGCTTCAGACGCGCTTCCGCCACCTCTTCGAGCCGGCCAGGCAGGACGAGGCGATCCGGCATATTCAAGACCACGTAGACGCCTATTGGGCGGAGGCTGCCGCAGCGTCCGGTGCGACCTAATCACGGACCGACAAAGCCCCTCCCCTCCCCAGCTCATATGGACATTGCCAGACTTGCAATCAAGGAAGTATTCAACGCACTCGGTAGCCGGCCGACCGGGCTGTCGCCGGAGGAGGCCCGCCTGCGGCTCCTTCGCGACGGGCCGAACAGTCTTCAGGAAGTCAGAGGCCCGTCCCTCGTCTTGCGCTTTCTTCGGCAGTTCACGCATTTCCTTGCCTTGCTGCTCTGGGTGGCCGCCGGCCTCTCCTTTCTGGCCGAGTACTTCCAGCCAGGCGAGGGCATGGCCACGCTCGGCTGGGCGATACTGGGCGTGATCCTGATCAACGCTGTCTTCTCCTTCGTCCAGGAATACAAGGCGGAACGGGCCGTGCAAGCGCTCCGCCGTCTCCTGCCCGCGATGGCCTGGGTCCTGCGCGCGGGCCAGCCGCAAGAGGTGCCTCGGCGGGAATTGGTATCGGGCGATCTCCTGTTGCTGGAAGAGGGGGAGCAAGTGCCGGCCGATGCGCGGCTGATCGAGGCTATCGGTCTGCGCCTGGACAATTCCTCCCTGACCGGCGAGGCCAAACCCAAGCGGCGCACGGCGGAAGCCGTGCCGGAAACCAATCCATTGGACGCCGCCAATCTCGTGTTTGCCGGGACGACGATCTTATCCGGCCGGGGGCGCGCCGTCGTCTGTGCGACGGGGGTCCGGACGGAGTTCGGCAAGATCGCGCAAATGACCGCGATGGTCGAGGCCGGATTGAGCCCGCTTCAACGGGAGATCGTCCGGGTGACGCATGTGGTGGCTATCCTCTCCTCCGCCATGGGGCTGGCCTTCTTTGTCATCGGCTGGTCCATGGGCCTGGGCTTTTGGGTCAGCGCGGTCTTCGGGATCGGGATCATTGCCGCTAATGTGCCCGAAGGGCTCCTGCCGACCGTGACTTTCGCGCTCGCGATGGGCAGCCAGCGGATGGCCAAGCGCAAGGCCCTGATCAAACAACTGACCTCCGTCGAGACCCTGGGTTGCACGACCGTGATCTGCACGGACAAGACCGGCACGCTCACGATGAACCGCATGGAGGTCGAGCGCCTGTATGCGAACGGCGGCGAGGTGGAGGTGCGCGACGGGCAGTTCCTCCTGCAAGGCCGGGCCTGCCAGGTGTCCGAACAGGAATCTCTGCGCCTCCTGTGTCTGGCCTCGGCCCTCTGCAATAACGCTCGGCTGGTCCGGCGCGGCGAGGGCCCCGGTTCCGTCACGACGGTACAGGGAGACCCCACCGAAGTGGCGCTCTTGACGTTCGCCCAACAGTACGGCCAGGCGGATTGGAACCACCAGGCCCGCATGGGCGAGCTGCCCTTCGATGCGGATCGCAAGCGCATGAGCACGCTGCACTGGATGGAGGGGAAGTTGGTCGCCTTCGTGAAAGGCGCTCCGGAGGTGATCATTGCCCTGTCCGGTCGGACGTACCGGGACGGGGTCCTGGTCCCCTTCACGCAGGACCTGCGCGAGGCGGCCCTCGCGCAGAGCCGGGCCTTCGCGCACCAGGCCTACCGGGTGCTGGCGGTGGCGACGCGGGAGATCGAACGGGGCATGGCGCGTCACCTCACTCCGGATACGGTCGAGCAGGACCTCATCTTCCTGGGGCTGGTGGCCATGATGGACCCGCCCCATCGGGAAGTGCCGGAGGCCGTGGCCCGCTGCCGCAAGGCCGGGGTGCGGGTCGTCATGATTACCGGCGACCATCCCTTGACGGCCCTGGCCGTGGCCCGCCTCATCGGGCTGGTGCCCGCCGAGTCCGACCCCGGCCCCAACCGGCTCGTGTCGGTCGTCGAAGGTTCGCAGGTGGAGGCCATGAGCGACCACGAACTCAAGCAGCGCCTGGCCGCTCGCGACAGCGGGCGAACGGAGTCGGTGTTCGCCCGCATGGCCCCCAGACACAAGATGCGGATCGTTTCGCTGCTCAAGGAGATGGGGGACGTCGTGGCGGTGACGGGCGACGGTGTCAACGACGCCCCCGCCCTCAAAAAGGCGGACATCGGCATCGCCATGGGCGTGGCCGGGACCGATGTGGCGAAGGAAACCGCCGCTATGATTCTGCTGGACGACAACTTCGCCACGATCGTCAACGCCATCGAGGAAGGCCGAGCGGTCTATGCCAATATCCGCAAGTTCGTCACCTATGTGCTGGCCAGCAATGTCCCGGAGATCGTGCCGTATCTGGGATACGGGCTCTTCCAGATCCCGCTCGCCTTGACGGTTCCGCAGATCCTCGCCGTGGACCTGGGGACCGACATGGTCCCGGCCGTGGCCTTGGGTGCCGAGCCACCGCATCCCGGCATCATGGACGCGCCTCCTCGCCCAAGGGCCGAGCGGCTGATGAGCCTGCCGTTGCTGCTGCGGGCCTATGCATTCCTCGGCCTGATCGAAGCCGGCATCGCCATGGCGGCCTTCTTCTGGTTCCTTCGAATGCAGGGCTGGACCTGGGGGGCGCCGCTGGCCTGGACCGATCCGCTCTATCGCCAGGCGACGACCGTGACCTTTGCCGCCATCGTGGTGGCGCAGGTGGCCAACGTGTTCGCCTGCCGGTCGGAACGGGCCTCTGTCTTCCGTCTGGGGTTCCTGACCAATCCGCTTCTCCTCTGGGGGATCGCCGTGGAGGTGGCTCTGCTCGCGCTGATCGTGTATACCCCGCTGGGGAACAAGGTGTTGGGCACCCTACCCTTGCCCTGGTGGGCCTGGCTCCCGCTGATCGCCGGAGCCATCGGCCTGTTGGCCGCGGAAGAACTGCGCAAACTGACGGTGCGACGTCCGGTCGCCAAGACAGGATGATTCGGAGAGCAGCAAGCAGGGCCGTCGAGGCCTGGAAAGGAACGTCATGATTCTCTGTGCCGTGGATGGCTCGCGACATAGTCAAATGGCCCTGGACATGGTCCACCATGCGCTCGCCAGGCCGGGCGAGCGGGTGGGGCTCGTGCATGTCATCGATCTCAGCCGGTTCCGGCCGGTCAAAGGGATGAGTCAGGCCGCCAAGCGCGCCCTGGAGAAAGCCCTGGGGGTGGCGGAGCGCAACGGCCGAGCCCTCCTGGCTCGAGCGGAAGCGATACTGACCCAAGAAGGGATTCAGGTGGAGACCAGTTTGGTCCGGGGCTATCCGGCTGAGGCCGTGACCAAGGTCGCCGCGCGGCACAAGGCGGATCTGATCGTCATTGGGTCGCGAGGGCTGACCGACGTGCGCAGCTTTCTGCTCGGGAGCGTGTCGCGGCATGTCGTGATGGCGGCGCCCTGCCCGGTGCTGGTGGTGAAGAAGCGGGTCCCTGCGTTCGAGCGCATCATCGTCGGCGTGGACGGATCCAAGCGGTCGCGGTCCACCGTGGAGTATCTGCTCGGTCTGCCGCTCCCTGACCTGGCGCGGATCACGGTCGTGTCGGCCGTGCCGCCCCTCCCCATCGAAGCGGGCGCCGGAGTGCCGGATGCCGCGTTGCTGGACCCAGTCCTCGCCCCGTTGGAGAAGGAGGCGAGCTTGGTAGCCGACGAGGCGGCGGCGCCGATCGAGCAAGCCGGCTTCGAGGTGGCGACGATGGTGCTGCACGGGAACCCGAGCCATGAAATCGTCAAGCTGGCCGAAGCCAAGCGGGCCGACCTGGTAGTGGTGGGGTCGCGGGGCCTGACCGGGGATAGTCGGTTCCTGCTGGGAAGCGTGTCCGACGGAGTGGTGCGCTACGCGCCCTGCGCGGTCTTGGTCGTGCGGACCTGACCGTAGCCGATGAGGCCGCGACTTTACCGAGCGAAATGTTTGAGGATGACCGGCCGGCGAGTGGGTCCCCAAGCGCCGGGCTCAGCCTCGAAGAGGCCGGCGCAGGGAGTGCCGCAGGTGTTGCATCGACCATCATGCGTCAGGGTCCAGGCCGTCAACCGATACCAGTCCCGACCGATGAGGACGGTCCCGCACCGGTGACAGAGGGTGCTCCCGCCCGCCTCGTCGTGCACGTTTCCCGTATACACGTACCGTAGCCCGTTGCCCATGGCGATCCGGCGCGCACGTGCCAGCGTAGCCGGAGGGGTGGACTGGATGTCCCGCATCTTCCAATCCGGGTGAAAGGCCGTAAAGTGGAGCGGTACGTCCGGCCCCAGCCGCTCGGCAATCCATCCGCTCAGCTCGTCGAGTTCCTTGTTCGAATCGTTCTCGCCCGGAATGAGCAGCGTGGTGATCTCGAACCAGACCTGGGTCTCGTGTTTGAGGTAGACGAGCGTGTCCAGCACCGGCTGCAAATGCGAGTTCGTGACCTGGTGATAGAATCGCTCGGTGAAAGCCTTGAGGTCCACGTTGGCCGCGTCCATGTACCGATAGAACTCCGCACGCGGTTCCTCGCAGACGTAGCCGGCCGTCACCGCCACCGATTGAATGCCGGCCTCACGGCAGGCCCGGGCCACGTCGATCGCATATTCGTGAAAGATCACCGGATCGTTGTAGGTGAAGGCCACGCTGCGGCAGCCGAGTTCCTTGGCGGCGCGGGCGATGGTGTCCGGCGAGGCCTCGTCGGCCAAGGTGTCCATCTCACGGGACTTGCTCATGTCCCAGTTCTGGCAGAACTTGCAGGCCAAGTTGCAGCCCGCTGTGCCGAAGGAGAGAACCGGCGTACCCGGCAGAAAATGATTCAACGGTTTTTTCTCGATCGGGTCCACGCAGAAGCCGCTGGAGCGGCCGTAGGTGGTGAGCACGATCCGATTGTCCTGGCGCGCGCGGACGAAGCACAGCCCCTGCTGCCCTTCCTGCAGCTTGCAGAACCGGGGGCAGAGGTCGCACTGCACGCGCCCATCCTCGAGCCTATGCCAGTATTTGGTGGGAACCACGATGGCAGATTGCGTCGCCATATTCACCTGATGGAACCCCGCAAGGTGTGACCGATTATACCAGCCCGATACGGCCTTGTGGGGTTGTCGAGGTCTTGAGCCGTCCGTCGTCCGAGGAATTCGAACGACAAACGAAAGAGCGGGAAGTGCGAAGGCTATCTTGAGGGGCGCGCCTCGATCAGCCGCCCCCCGCCCTTCCTGAGCAGCTCTGGGCTGGCCAGCAGTTGCGGTGTCTGGTCGTTGTTGTACTGTTTGCGGGCGATTTTCTTCACGTTCGGTTTGATGTAGTCGAACAGCTCGGCCAGGTCGATGGCCCCGTCCTTGTTCAGGTCTCCCTCTCCTTGGAGGCCTTTGAAGAAGAAATACGTGAGCAGCCCATGTCCCTGCTCCTGATAGGCGCTGGAGATCTGGTCGCCGGCGCTGGCCGACAGCACGACGGTCTTGCCTCCAGCCACGATCGCATTTTCGACCGAGAGCACCATTGGTTTGGCTCCCCTGGCGAGAACCGACCGCCCGCCGGCTCCGGAGAAACAGGAGTCCAACACCACCGTGATGTCCTTCGCGGGCAGTTTCTCCAGGGCGGCGTAGAGCCGCTTTAAGGGATAGCCCGTGGACTCGATGAACGTGGGATCGCCGTCGTAGGGCACCAGGTAGGCGTCGCTCGTCTTGGGATTCGGGGCGCCGTGGCCTGAGTAGTAGACGAAGACCGAGCCATCCTTCTCGACATTATTCGGCAGCCAGTGTTCGAAATACTTTTCCAGGTCCTTGCCCGTCGCGCGTTCGTTGACTTGGACCACCACGTTCTCTTCCGGATATCCGAGGGCCTTCGTCAGGTATTCGCCCATCAGGGCGGCGTCCCGCGCGGCGAAATCCGCCCTGGGCAGTTTCTCGCGGTACTGCTCGATACCGATGACGATGGCATAGGCGTTCTTTTTTCGGGTCGCCTTGGCGGTCGGCACACGATCCACGTCGCTGGCCGGAACGGGCGGAGCCGCCGTGGTTGGTGCTGCGGGACCGGCCCCGGCCGCCCTCGCCTCCGCCTCTCTGAGCACCTTGGCCAAGGCCGGCTTGCCCCGATGCTCCGCCCATTGCGCAGCCGTCCAGCCTTGATTGTCAATGACGGTCGGGTCGGCGCCTCGTTCGAGCAGGAGCTGGATAACGCGGAGCTGTTTCCCGACTTCCTCGCCCCAGGCCGCTTCTTTCAACGCCGTCCACCCGTTCGTGACCGTCGGGTCGTTCACATCGGCGCCATGGTCCAGCAGCAGACGGACGGTGTCCACGTCGCCGTGTAGCGCCATCAAGCGCAAGGCATGTTCTTTGCCGGCGCTTGCTCCACGCTCCAAGAGGAGGCGAACAATGTCACCATGCTTCTTTCCCGCGGCAAGCCCGAGTGGCGCGATGAACGGGTCATTCGGGAGATTCGGGTCGGCCCCTCTGCTCAACAGGAGCCGCACGATCTCAAGGGAGCCGGACTCCGCAACGGTGGACAGGGGAGACCAATTGATGTGTCCCTGACCGGCGCCGGTTTCTACGTTGACCTCGGCACCGCGATCCAGCAGGAGACGGACCGTCTCCAGGGAGCCGGATCGCGCCGCCAGTAGGAGCGGCGTCGAGCCGGACTTGGCCTTGACGTTGACCGAGGATCCGTGGTCCAGCAGAAACCGGACGACCTCCGTGCGGCCCTTGTCCGCCGCGAAATGGAGGGCCGTGCTGCCGTTCTCATTCACGGCATTGACGTCCGCGCCTTGGGCGACCAGGGTCTGCACCGTCGGAAGATCGCCGTCACGGGCGGCGGTGTAAATCGTCGCGCAGCCGGCCAAAAGGGTCAGCAACGGGATGCCCAGGAGCTTGATCATGCGACCACGCATAAGCCTTACGGTTTGCCCGCTCCCCGCAACACGATGCCCCGACTCAACACGTCGGGGTTGCCCAGCAGTTGCGGCTGCTGTTCGTTGTGAAACTCGCGCCGCGCCGTCCGCTCCACTTGCGGCTTCAGGTACTCGTACAGTTCCCGCAGCTCGATGCGGCCGTCACGGTTCGCGTCTGCCTCGCCCTGGAGCCCCTTGAGGAAGAAGTAGGTAAACAGTCCATGGCTTTGTTGGTTGTAGGTCGAGGAGACTTGATCGCCCGCGCTCGCCGCCAGGACCACCACCTTGCCCTTGGCCAGGAGCGGATTCTCCACTGAGAGCACCATCGGCCTCATGCCCTTGCCGATCACGGATCGCCCGCCGGCTCCCGAAAAGCAGGAGTCGAGCATGACCACGACGTCCTTCGCGGGCAGCGCGGCCAGCTTGTCATACAGACGATCCAGCGGATAGCCTGTCTGTTCCACGAAGGCCGGGTCTCCGTCATAGGGGACGAGATAGGCCTTGCCCGTTCTGGCGTTCGGCGCCCCGTGCCCGGAAAAATAGACGAACACCGAGTCGCCGGCTTCAACATGGTCAGGCAGCCATCCTTCGATGTACTTTTCCACGCCGTTCTTCGTGGCCCGGTCGTTCAGTAGGACCACGACGTTCTCCTCGGCATAACCGAGCGTCTTGCTCAGGTACTGGCCCATGATCCGGGCGTCGTGTGCCGCAAAGTCGGCCCGTGGTAATTGCTGTTGGTACTGTTCGATGCCGATCACGACCGCATAGGCGTGCTTCCTAGCCGTTGCCGCTTTGCCCGGCGGCGGCTGGTCCACGTCGCTGACGGGTAGCACCGCGGCTGGAGCAGGACTCGACGCGGAAGGAGCGGTTGGTTGCTGCTTCGCGATGGCGCGTTCGAGCAGTGCGACAACCTCCATGTCTTTGCGGCTCTCGGCGCGATCCAAGGCTGTGAAGCCCTCTTGATCTTTGACGTTGACGTCCGCGCCCTTGACGAGGAGCATGCGGACCACCTCCGGGCTGCCCCAGCGTACGGCGCTGGCGAGCACAGACTGGCCGTCGTTGTCCCTGGTATTCACGTTGGCTCCCCTGGCCAAGAGGAGCCGCACGGTGTTCCTCCGATCATACGGAGAGGCTACAGCGCAGTGCAGCGGACTCCTTCCTCTCTCGCCTGGTTCTTCTATGTCCCCTGCCTTGTCCAGAATCCTGCCGACCATCTCGGAAGAGAGAAGCCAGTATGCGGCGCTGCAAAGCAGCGTCTGCCCGTGCTTGTTCTTGTTATGGACGTCCGCCCCGGCCTCCAGCAGGGCGCGAACGGTTTCCCCTCTCTCTGCCTCGGTCTGCCCTTCCACGACTTTGTAGGGCGTTACCGCCAGCTGGATGGCGGTTTCCCCGCTATAGCCCGTCTGCACATTGATGTCCGCCCCGCGCGCGAGGAGCGCCTTGACCGTGTCCGTTTGTCCATACTTAGCGGCCCAGTGGAGCGGGGTCATCCCTTGCATCTTCTCCCGATCGGTTCTGGCATTCACATCGGCCCCTTGATCCAAGAGCAGCAGCACGGTCTTGGTGTCCCCCTGTATGGCTGCCTGTTGCATCGTGGGCAGCGGGGCCACGCAGCTTCCCAGCAGCACGAGGAGGCCGATCGGCCAGGCCTCCCTGGCCGCATGACGTAATCCTTCGGAGAGGGCTGTTCTCGGGAAGCGGCTCACCTGCGCTCCTTCGTGACCAACTGCAAGCAATGAGGACCTTCTCCGTTCGGCACAGACGCCGCCGCCCCTGGTTCCGATCATGCCTGTGCCGAATGGCTCTCTTCGTGAAGGGCAAGAGTGGTGCCGCTGTGGCTCGGATCCGGTCGCTCTAAAACGGGCCTTTACTTTCCAATAGATACACATTGGCCCTGGCCTGGCTTGATTGAATGAGGAGCCAGGGGCGAAGTCTTCCTTGCGTGACTGTAGCTATCCGCAACATGAGCCGGTCCCGTCACTGTAGCCGAATGACTCAACGAGGAGTTAATGCGGAGGATGGCTTCCCGCCGAAGATCGCGCCTGCCTCTCTTGATCGCATCGGGATGGAGGTTACCTGATAACCGAGCGGAGGTGTTGGAGAGAGGAACAGCGCAGGAGCAGGGGGTTAGGCGCAGGGGTGGTGTGCAGGCCCGGTCGGCCGGGAAGCCTGAAGCCCCTCCGGGATCCCCACCATGGCAGGAGCTCTCGACGATCCACCCTCCGCTCAGCGTTTCTTATTCCCCAGCCGACTCTTCGGTGTGCAGTTCGACGTCACCGGACGATCAGGACCGAGCACGGCGCGTGCACGAGCACTTTCTGGGACACGCTCCCAAGCAAGAATCGTTGGATGGCTTTCATCCCCCGTGCGCCGAGAACGATCATCTGCGCCTGATGCCGCGCCGCCGCCTCGATGAGCGAAAAGGCCGGGTCCCCCTGCAGCCATTCCGTCTCCACCTCATACGGTCCGGTCGTGAACGGGGCCGTGATGCTGCGCAGCAGCTCCTCGCCCCTCGCGCGGGCTGTCTTCGCGGCGGACCGGATGTCGCGCAGTCCCCTGACCGGCCCAAACAGCCCTGCGTGATGGCCCGGCCAGACCATGACCGCCGTGACCCGGACTCGATTCTTGAAGGGGGTGCGAGCCAGAAACTGAACGGTCTTCGCCGATTCGTCCGAACCGTCCAGGGCCAGGAGGATGCGATCTACTGTCGCCGCCGGCTCCTTCACGATCAACACGGAGCAGGGGGCGTAGGTGGCGACTTTTTGAGAGACGCCCCCGAGGAGGAAGGTCGGGGTCGCGGTCATCCCCCGCTGTCCTAGAATGACCAGGTCCGCACGGGACTCCTCGGCCGTCTGAACGATGCTCTCCGCCGCGTCGCCGGTATCGGCGATCAGGCGGATGTGGCTGGCATGGGAAGCCAGCTCGGCTTTCATCTCGTGCAGAGTCCGCTCGGCCGCCTCCGAGACTTCCCGGCGATACGTCTCAAAGTAGCCGGCCGGCATCTTGGGCGCAGCGTAGGCATGTTGCAGCGCCTCCACGTCCACCACATTGAGCACGTGGAGATCGGGTGGTTCGGCCAGGTGCTTGATCATGCCGGCGGCGTTCCGAGAGTCCGGCGAGGCATCCACGGCCAGCAGTACGCGCATGGGTCTCTCCTAACGGTCTGTGCGCGGGAACGCCTTGGCGTCGGCGCTCGGGTCAAGGGCGATCCGCAACTGCGCCAATAAGGCTCTGGCCTGTTTGGTCCGCAGCCCCACGTTGAGCCCCCCAACCTTGCGCAGCGCCGCATGATTGATCGCAACGACAAGGCCGGCTCGGTCAAGGACCGGTCCCCCGCTGCTTCCGCCGCCGGCGCTGGCTTCGAACGTCAAGCTGTCCGGCGAGAGGTCGGACACGTGCCCTTGAGTGGCCAGAGGGCGGACCAGTTTTCGCCTCGAGAGCGCATCGGCCAATTTGGCCGGGTCGCCCCCCGCCTCGTGCAAAATCTCGTCGCTCACAGGTTTGGCCAGCCGTCCCATGAGGCTGTCGAACGTCCCCGGATAGCTGAGCGCGACGACCGGTTCGCCGACCCGGGGGGCCTTGTCCATGGGAGCCAGGCGGAGCGGCGTCGAACCGATCGGCGCTCGATCGGTCCGGAGGACGGCGATGTCGCTTGTCTCCGAGACCCCGAGCAGTTCGAGCGAGAAGGGCTCGGACCCGCCGGGGAAGAAGATGCGGAGGAGGGACAGACGCGGCTCAAAGCCGGCCTCGATGGCCTGCCGGGCCGGTTCATAATGGTCCCACATCCGGACCAGGTGGCGGTTCGTCAGGATCGTGCCCGCCTTGTCCACGAGGAATCCGCTGCCGGCATAAAAGATGACGATGGGCGGACCCTCGCCTTCAATCGTCACCAAGGGATTGCCGTCTCGGTCCAGATAAGGATGGCCCAATGGATCGAGTCCCTGGTACCGCAGGGGACGTCCGGTGCCTTTTTCCAGAAATCCATACCCTCCTTGCAGCAACCCGACCCCGCTCTCAAATTGAGCCACGATCTCTTCGGCAAACCGCTGTCCGCTTTCGAGCGCGCGCAGCTGTCTGTGGATCGCCTGGATGTCTTGCCGGGACCGGCGGGCGGTCTCCTGCTCTTTGAGCGAGGCGGTGAGCGTGGCGACCAGCTCCTCATGCTGCCGGCGAAGTTCCGTCAGGCGCTGTCGCTCCTGTTCGCTCCTCCGGCCCATCTCCTCACGGGTGAAGCGTCCGGCTTCGAGTTGACTGACGAGTTCGGCCATGCGCCGCTCCGTTGCGGCGGCAGCCAGATGCTGTCGGTAGACGACGATGCCCAACAGGGTGACGAGCAGGACCGGGGCTAAGACGGCTCCGGCGGCCGCGATCTTCGCGGCGGCGGAGCCATAGCGCGCAATATCTGCGAGCAAGCGGCGAACCAAATAGAGAGGCGAGAGGTAGCGGGGATGCGGCGTGCGCACGACGATGTCGCGGCAGTCGGCGACGATATCCCGCCAAGGCTTGGTCTCCGGGCTTTCTTCGGGGATGCGCCGAAATCGCACCAGCGGGCCGCCCTCGCCGAACTGCAGGAGGTCTCCGTCTTTCAGTTCGGACTCAAAGCTTCGCTGGCCGTTGATGAGGAGTGCGTGCTTCCTGCTCCGGTCCCGAATCAGGGGGGCATGGTCTTCAACCGCAATCTCCGCGTGGAGGGGGCAGACCGTCGGGTCTTTCGCCGGGTCGAACGCGACATGACAGGACTCCCCGACACCGACCCGGATCGCATCGGTATCGAATGACTGGGTCAGGCCGCGCCGGCTGCCGGTGAGATGGCACAGCATCATCCGCATGATGGAATACCCCATTCCTCGGGGACGACGCGGGCGACATGATCCCGTTGGCTCCCCGATCGGCAGCAGACAGAGATGATGCTACCGGCGGCGTCACGCCAGGGATTAATCCAGGCTGTCAGCTTCATGGGGCTCCATCGGATGTGACGATATGGGACCATCGCCCGCTGCGACGCCTCCAGCCGGCCTCATGGCTTCGAGTCGGTTCCTCACCGCCTCCGGATCGTTGATCCCGCGCAACCGGATCTGTCCGCCGCCGGTTCGGATCGCGAGCGTGCCGATCCCCATCCACTGGGCAAGCGGCCCCTGCCGGATCGTCAGCTCCTCGATCTGTTCTATGGCCACCGAGTCAAGGACACGGCCGGTATACCCGTTGGTCACCATCACGCGGCTGGCGGTGAGGCTGTATTTGGCCCACCGGCGCAAACAGGCGGCGCAACCCAGCAGCGCGACGGCTCCTCCCAGCCACAGACTCCACCCGGGGAGTGCGAACTGGAGCAACAACAGGCCGCGCAACGCGGTCAACAGGCTCATGAAGTAGAGCCAGGCAAACTGGCCCCAGGAGGGGTAGGCCTGCCACTTCACGGTTTCGACGGTCGCGACAGGATCGGGCATGGCTGTCGTTCCGATCAGGATCGTGGCTGTGCCGAGAGGACGGGGTGGAGGCGCGTCCCGGCCCGGCCGTCGAACGCGGCCAGCGCATTCTCCGGGCTGGTGATGATGACGCCGCGCCCGCCTCGTTCCAGAAACCAGATGGCGGCTTCGATCTTCGGCCCCATGCTGCCCGGCGCAAAATGGCCTTCGGCGAGATACCGTTTCGCCTCCTCGACCGTCAGCTTGTCCAGGTTCCGTTCGTCCGGCTGGCCGAAGTTCAGTTTGACTTGTTCCACCGCGGTGAGATCAAGAACGGTGTTCATCCCCAGCTCGACGGCCAGGCGGCTTGATGCCAGGTCCTTGTCCACGACGGCCTCGACGCCGGCCAGCGTGCCGTCGCGTGCCCGGCGGACCGGAATGCCCCCGCCGCCGGCGGCGATGACGATGACGCCGGCCTCGACGAGCCGGCGGACGACCGGGGTTTCGACGATCCCGATCGGGAGGGGCGAGGGCACCAGCCGGCGATAGCCCCGGTGCGCGTCTTCGGCGATCCGCCATCCCGTCGCCCGCCATCGCTCGGCCTGCTCCTTCGAATAGAAGGGGCCGACGGGCTTGGTGGGATGCGACATCCGCGGATCTTCCGGATCGACGAGCGTCCTGGTGACGACGGTCGCCACCGGAGGATCGCCGATCCCGCCTTGCCGCAGAACGTTCTGCAGGCATTGCTGGATCATGTACCCGGTTTCTCCTTGAGATTGCGCGACGCAGACGTCCAACGGCAGGTCGTAGGCCTGTCCGCGCGCCGCCTCCGCGCGGAGCAGAATCTGTCCGACTTGCGGGCCGTTCCCGTGGGTGAGGACCACCCGATGCCCGCGCCGGATCAGTTCGGCGACCCCGGCCAGGGCCGATTGCACGGTGGCCGCCTGCTCGTCGAGCGTGCCCCGTTGCCCGGTCTTGACCAAGGCGTTGCCGCCCAGCGCGACCAGAACTCTCTCAGGCATGGGTCTTGACCTTCTCAAGGAATCCGCGCATGACCTCGCGGAGGGTCGGCCTGCCCGTCTCTTCCAGCTCGTACGTGACCCGGCAGGTCGGCTGGGCGATCTGGAGCAGGCGCCGGAGGTCCACCGGGGTGGCGATCAACACCACATCGCACTCGATCCGCCGGATCGTCTCTTCGAGCTCGCACATCTGTTTGGGCCCGTAGCCCATGGCCGGGAGCAAGGGGCCGATGTGCGGGTGGTCGGCGAAGGTCCGGCGGATGGACCCGACGGCCCGGGGACGGGGGTCCACGAGCTCGCAGGCGCCCCATTTCCTGGCCGCGAGTGTCCCGGCCCCGAAGCTCATGCCTCCGTGGGTGAGCGTCGGCCCGTCTTCCACGACCAGCACGCGCTTGCCTTGGACCGCGTCCGGATCCGTGAGCGAGATCGGCATGGTGGCCTCGATCACCGTGGCGCCGGGGTTGTCCTTCCGGAGGCTCTCGCGCAGGACGCGGGTCCGCTCGGGATCGGCGCTGTCCAGCTTGGTCAAGACGAGCACCTGCGCACGGCGCAGGTTGACTTCGCCGGGATAGTAGCTCCGCTCGTGGCCGGCCCGGTGCGGGTCCAGCAGGACGATTTCCAGATCCGACGCCACGAAGGGCCAATCGTTGTTGCCCCCGTCCCAGAGGAGCACGTCGGCCTCGGCTTCCGCTTGGCGAAGAATTCGCTCGTAATCCACGCCGGCGTAGACGAGGTCGCCGCTCACGATGTGCGGTTCGTACTCTTCCATCTCCTCGATCGTGCAGTCGGCGCGTGCGAGGTCGTCGAGGCTGGCGAACCGTTGAACGGCCTGCTTGGCCAGGTCGCCGTAAGGCATCGGATGGCGGACGACCGCCACGCGCAGACCTTCACGTCGTAAGATCGCCGCGATCTTGCGTGCCGTCGGACTCTTGCCGCAGCCGGTGCGGACCGCGCAGACCGATATCACCGGCTTGGTGGAGGGCAGCATCGTCGCACGCGGGCCGAGGAGCCGAAAGTCCGCTCCCCTGGCCATGACTTGCGAGGCCTTGTGCATCACGGCTTCGTGCGACAGGTCGCTGTAGGCGAAGACCACCTCCTCCACCTGCTGCACATCGATCAAGGATTCCAATTGCTCCTCGGCATGGATGGGAATCCCTTCAGGGTACAGGGGGCCGGCCAAGGTCGGCGGATAGAGCCGACCGGCGATGTTCGGAATTTGCGCCGCCGTGAAGGCGACGACCTGGTAGCGGGGGTCCTGGCGGAAGACGACGTTGAAGTTGTGAAAGTCCCTCCCGGCCGCCCCCATGATGAGCACCTTGGTCTGGCCCATACAGATGTGCCCCCGAATTGTGGCAGCGCTTCATAACGCAAGAACTGTGCGCGTCCGGAGGCCGCCTTCTCCCTTAAGAAGCGGCATGAATTCGCGCACCTGGCCTCCGATCCCCTTGCGGCGCAAAGGCAGGGGGCCTTGCCTGACGCGATTCTCCCCGGAGCGAGGCCGAGGCTTGATGAATAATGCTACAGGCCGATGGAGGACCGTGGGACGGCTGCGCCCATCGGTCTGATTTCTTGAGGATTTGCCTTCACGCCGGCCGGAAGCAGACCGGCTCTCCTTTGGTCTGGCCTTTGCACCGACAGACGGTGAGTAGAGGGGGCGTAACCTGTGGCCTGGGACCCGATCGTCAAATCGAGGCGTGACTGGGATGTCGTGCCGACCCTCAGCGAGTACGGCGACGTGCGCGCGCACTTTTCCTGGGGGCGGGCCCGACAGGAACTCGACGGGCTTCCGGGAGGGCGTGGCCTCAACATCGCGCATGAGGCAATCGATCGCCATGCGGCGGGCCGGCTGCGGGATCATGTGGCCTTGCGCTGGCTCGGCAAGAACGGGGAAGTCCGCGACTACACCTACGGTCGATTGGAAGAACTGACGAACCGGTTCGCCAACGTCCTGCAGCGGCTCGGTGCGGCCAAAGGGGACCGGGTCTATGTCTTGGCAGGCCGCATCCCCGAACTCTATATGACCGCGCTGGGCACGTTCAAAAACCGCAGCGTCTTCTGTCCGCTCTTCTCCGCGTTCGGCCCTGAGCCGATCCGCGCCAGGCTGGCCATCGGTCAGGCGAAAGTCCTCGTGACCACCGAGTCGCTCTATCAGCGGAAAATAGCCGGGTTGCGGGCGTCCCTCCCCCACCTTCAAGAGGTGCTGCTCGTCGGAGACGCTCACAAGCCGACGGACGTGGCGGGCACGAAAGACTATTACTGGCTCATGGCGGAGGCGGGCGATCGGTTTGCGATCGAGCCCACCGATCCGGAAGACGTGGCGCTGTTGCACTTCACCAGCGGGACGACCGGCACGCCCAAGGGCGCGGTGCACGTGCACCAGGCGGTGGTGGCCCATCACATGACCGGGAAGTTGGCGCTCGACTTTCACAAAGAGGACATCTTCTGGTGCACCGCCGACCCGGGCTGGGTGACCGGCACCTCCTACGGCATCATCGCTCCGTTGACGAACGGCGTCACCAGCATCGTGGACGAGGCCGAGTTCGACGCAGAACGGTGGTACCGCATTTTGCAGGATCAGCGCGTGACGGTCTGGTACACGGCCCCCACGGCCATCCGCATGATGATGAAGGCGGGCCTGGAGCCGGTCCGCAAGTACGACCTGCGCGCGTTGCGGTTCCTGGCCAGTGTCGGCGAGCCGCTGAACCCGGAGGCGGTCGTCTGGGGTCAGCAGGCTTTTGGGAGGCCGTTCCACGACAACTGGTGGCAAACCGAAACAGGCGGGATCATGGTCGCCAACTATGCGGCGATGGATGTCCGGCCCGGCTCGATGGGCCGTCCGCTTCCGGGAATCGAAGCGGCGATCGTGCACAAAACGGCCGAGGGGGCGATCGAGGTCGTGCAGGAGCCGGAGGTCCAGGGGGAGCTGGCCTTGCGGCCCGGCTGGCCGTCCATGTTCCGTGGCTACTGGAACGAGCCGGAGCGGTACAAGAAATGTTTCGCCGACGGGTGGTACCTGACCGGCGACCTGGCCAGGCGGGACAAGGACGGGTACTTCTGGTTCGTCGGCCGCGCAGACGATGTCATCAAGACCTCCGGCCACCTGATCGGGCCGTTCGAGGTCGAGAGCATATTGCTGGAGCACAAGGCGGTGGCCGAAGCGGGCGTGATCGGCAAGCCGGACCCGGTCGCGCTAGAAACGGTCAAGGCCTTCGTGTCGCTCAAGGATGGGTATGCGCCTTCCCATGAGCTGCAGCGAGAATTGCTGGGGTTCGCCAGGGCCAGGCTCGGCGCCGTGGTGGCGCCGAAAGAGATCGAGTTTCTGCCCTCGCTCCCCAAGACCCGCAGCGGAAAAATCATGCGGCGGTTGCTCAAAGCCCGTGAACTGGGTTTGCCCGAAGGAGACACCTCGACGTTGGAAGGTAATTGAATGACCGTCGCCGACCGTCAACATGCGCTCTTGCTGCTCCGCCAGATGTTGCGGATCCGCCGCTTCGAGGAAAAGGCGGCGGAGCTCTACAGCCTCGGCAAAATCCGCGGCTTTCTCCACCTCTACATCGGCGAAGAGGCGGTGGCGGTGGGAGCCATGCACGCGCTCACGCAAGAGGACGCCCTTGTGGCGACCTATCGGGAACATGGACAGGCGCTCCTGCGCGGCACACCGGCCGGCTCGCTCATGGCGGAGCTCTACGGCAAGGCCAACGGCTGCGCCAGAGGGCGAGGCGGCTCCATGCACTTCTTCGATGCCTCGCGTCGATTCTACGGCGGTATGGCGATCGTGGGAGGAGGGCTGCCGGTGGCGGTCGGACTGGCTTTGGCCGACAAGCTGCAAGGCAAGGCTCGTGTGACCGCCTGTTTCTTCGGGGACGGAGCGGTGGCGGAAGGCGAGTTCCACGAATCGCTCAACCTGGCGGCGCTGTGGAAGTTGCCGGTGCTGTTTCTCTGCGAGAACAATTTGTATGCGATGGGCACCGCGTTGTCGCGCCACCAGGCCCAACCGGACATCACGCTCAAAGCGCACGCCGAGGGAGTCCCCGCCGAAGCCGTGGACGGCATGGATGTGCTGGCCGTCGAGAGGGCGACCACCAGGGCCGCCCAATCAGTGCGTGGCGGAAACGGTCCGTCTTTGCTGGAATATCGCACCTATCGGTTCCGCGCCCATTCGATGTATGACGCGGAACTCTATCGCACCAAGGACGAGGTCGAACAGTGGAAGCAGCGCGATCCGATCGCGATCTTCGAGGGACAACTGCGGGAGTGGAAATGTCTGACCTCCGAAGACCTGTCGGTCATGGAGTCGGACATTGCCGCGGAAATCGCCGCGGCTGTGGCGGAGGCGGAGGCGGGTCCGTGGGAGCCGGTCGAGGACCTGACGAAAGACGTGTACACCGTTTGACGCGGGACCGTGAGGCATGCACAAGGAGGAAGTATCATGGAAAGAGACGAGGGCAATGTCGAGGGGCTGATCGTGGCGTTCCTGGGCGGCGTGCTCATCGGCGCGGCGGCGGGGCTGCTCCTGGCGCCCAAGTCGGGACGGGAAACCAGGGCCACCTTGAAGGATTATGCGCAACAGGCGGAAGAAGAACTGGCGGAGAAGGTCGCCCGCATCAAGGCCTCGATCGCGTCCTGTCAGCAAGCCTGCGAAGAGCACCTGAAGGCGCACAAGGAACATGCCAGGGGGCCCGTGACCTAGGCCTGAGATGGGGCGGCATCCTATGCCTGCGCCATGATGCACTTCCTGCAACAGAGAGAATTGGAGCGCAATCTGTATCTCTTGAACGGCGCGCTGCTCGTCACCCACGAGATTGATGCGGCCTATTGGAGGGAGTGGGAGCTGTTCGGCATCCCCGGGGGGATTCAGATGTTCCTGCTCTTGAACGCGCTGCTGGTCCTGGCCGTGCTGGTCGGATTCAAGCAACTGATGCTCGGCGCGCGCATCGGGCATCTGTGCTCCTTGGTCGTGGCGGGGGCCGGAGTCTTGGCCGTTGCGCTTCACAGCGCCCTGATCTTGGCCGGGCATCCGGAATTTACATTGCCCGCGTCATTGATCGTGCTGGTGTTGATTTTGATCGTCTCGCTGGTACAGGGGGCGGTAGCCGTCAGGACGCTGCGAGCATGCCCGTCGGACGGTCGCGAGCACTCTTGTGCCTCATGACCGATCCAGTCCGGCGGCGAGGTCTTTGCTGGCTCAATTGGCGGGCGGCGATCGCCGTTCCATCGGGAGAAGCGGGGAAGTCGTCGCCGAGGTGCTCCACGCGCCCTCGTTGTTTAAAGAGGTCTTCGACGGTCTGTTGCGGAGCGTGGATCCGTTGGTGCGGATGCGGGCGGCGGATGCCGTTGAAAAGATCACCGCCGTGCATCCGGAATATCTTCGGCCTTTCAAACGGGCACTCCTCGAACAGGTTGCTCAGTCGGCGCAGCCGGAGGTTCGGTGGCATGTGGCCCAAATGATCCCCCGCCTGCATTTGAGCCAGGCGGAGCGAATGGCCGCCGTCGCCATTCTATTCCGATACCTTCGGGATAGCAGTCGACTCGTTCGCACCTTCTCCATGCAAGCGTTGGCAGAGTTGGCCGAACAGGATGCCCGTCTTCGGCCGAAGGTGGTGAAGCTGATTCGATCGCTTGTCAAAACAGGGAGTCCCGCGGTGAAGAGTCGAGGGCGAAAACTGCTGACGAGGCTGGCATGAGGCTGCGGGGGAGGTCATGACGAAGACCACCTACCGAGAGGCGGTCCGGGCCGGATTGCGCGAAGCGCTCCGCGGCGACCCGCGGGTCTTTCTGATGGGCGAAGACGTGGGTCGCTACGGAGGCGCCTATGCCTGCAGCCGCGGTCTGCTGGAAGAGTTCGGCCCGGAACGAATCCGCGACACGCCCCTGTCGGAATCCGTCTTCGTCGGGGCCGGGATCGGCGCGGCCCTGGGCGGCATGCGTCCCATCGTGGAAGTTATGACCGTCAATTTCAGCCTGCTGGCCCTGGATCAGATCGTCAACAATGCGGCCACAATCCGGCACATGTCCGGCGGTCAGTTCAGCGTGCCGCTCGTGGTGCGCATGGCCACCGGCGGGGGCCGCCAGGTGGCGGCGCAACATTCCCACAGTTTGGAGGGCTGGTACGCGCACATCCCGGGGATCAAGGTCGTGACTCCTGCAACCGTGACCGATGCGAAGGGTATGTTGCTGGCCGCGCTCAAGGAGCCGGACCCAGTGTTCATCTTCGAACATGCCTATCTCTACCCCACCGAGGGCGAACTGGACGAATCGGCGACGGTGGACCTGACCCGGGCGTCGGTGCGCCGGTCGGGGCGCGACGTCTCGATCGTCACCTTCGGCGGATCGCTCTGGAAAGCCCTGGAAGCCGCCGATCGGCTGGCCGGCGAGGGCATCGAGGCCGAGGTCATCGACCTACGGTCGCTGCGGCCGCTGGATACCCCGACGATTCTGGCCTCGGTCGCCAAGACCCACCGGGCCGTAATTGTGGATGAGGGCTGGCGGACCGGCAGTTTCGCGGCGGAGGTCAGCGCGCAGATCATGGAAGGCGGGTTCTACGATTTGGACGGACCGGTGGCGCGCGTCTGCAGCGCCGAAGTTCCGATCCCGTATCCCAAACATCTGGAGGATGCCGCGTTGCCCAATGTCGGCGCGATTGTCCGATGCGTGAAGGAGGTGACTGCGGCCCATGGCTGAGTTTGTGATGCCCACCCTGGGGGCCGACATGGACGCAGGTACGCTGGTCGCCTGGAAGAAAAAGCCCGGCGATCGCGTGACCCGTGGCGAGGTCATCGCCGAAGTGGAGACCGACAAGGCGGCCATCGACGTCGAAGTTTTTGCGAGCGGCGTGATCGAGAAGCTTCTGGTCCAGCCGGGCGAGAAAGTGCCGGTCGGCACCGTCCTGGCCCTCGTGCGTGAAGAGGGCCAGCCGGCACGAGGCGCGAGGCAAGAGGCGAGGGGCGGAGAACAAGAACAACCTCTAGCCCCTAGCCCCGCGCCTCTAGCCAGTGAATCAGCCGGCCGCCGGCGCATCTCCCCCGCCGCCCGGCAACTCGCCGCCGACCTCGGCGTGGACCCGGCTCGCGTGCCAGGCACGGGGCCGGAAGGCGCGATCACGCGGCGCGACATCGAAGTCGCTGCCGCACAGGCAAGAGGCGAGCGGCAAGAGGCGAGCGGTGGAAACCAAGAACCGGCCGTGGCTTCTCGCCCCGCGCCACAGGCCGGTGAGGCAGGCGACCGCTTGCTTCGCATGAGGCAGACCATCGCCGCGGCCATGGCCCGATCCAAGCGTGAAATCCCGCACTATTATCTGGGCCACAGCATCGACATGAGCCGAGCCATGGCCTGGCTGGCCGAGACGAATCGGCAACGGCCGGTCCCCGACCGGCTCTTGTACGGAGTCCTGCTCCTCAAGGCCGTATCCCTGGCCTTGCGGGACGTGCCGGAGCTGAACGCGCTGTGGAAGGACGGACGGTCTGTGCCCGCCTCAGCCATCCACGTCGGCACGGCGATCTCGCTCCGGGGCGGAGGCTTGGTGGCGCCGGCCCTGCACGACACGGACCGGCAGAGCCTCGACGAGCTGATGCGCAACTTCCGCGATCTCGTCAAGCGGGCGCGCGCCGGCACCTTGCGCAGTTCCGAGCTATCCGACCCGACGATCACGGTGACCAGCCTCGGCGAGCAAGGCGTCGAGACCGTCTTCGGCGTCATCTACCCTCCGCAGGTCGCGCTGGTCGGGTTCGGCAAGCTGCTGGAGCGGCCCTGGGCCGCCGAAGGCCGGGTCGAGGCCAGGCCGGTGGTCTCCGCGACACTCTCCGCCGACCATCGGGTGACCGACGGCCATCGCGGCGGCCTGTTTCTGGCTTCGGTCGATCGCCTCTTACAGGAGCCAAGTCGCCTATGAGCGCCCAGCCGACCGCCGACGAAGTGAGACGCTCGGCCCTCCGCATCCTGGGGGAGATTGCGCCGGAAGCGGACCTGGCCTCGCTCAAGCCGGACGTGAGTTTCCGAGATCAGCTGGACATCGACTCCATGGACTTTCTGAACTTCGTGATCGCCTTGCACGAAGCCTTGCAGGTGGAGATTCCCGAGGCGGACTATCCGAAGCTCGCGACCTTGAACGCCTGTGTGGCTTATGTCCTGGCCAAAGCCGCGGCTGGGCCGAACCCGTAGCTAGAGGCGAGGAAACACAGACTTGAAGGAGAAGACGGGCGTCCTTGCGTGGAAACGAGGGGAGGGAGCCCGGTCAACCGGAACGGACCTTGGCTCCCGACTGTCGCGGAATGGGCACAATCTGACGGGGGATTAGGACCGACATAAAAAAACGGCCCGCCCTCATGTGGACCGCCGGGCCTGTCGACTCATCGGGACCTTGTCCGGCAACCCAGCCTGTCCCTCCCCGGCTGGTTGTCCCGCGCCTCCCTTGGGTCAACGCCCAACTCCGGTCGTGCCTACGGGCACCTGCGAGGCGGCGCGTCCTTCGGATCACGATCCCGCTCCGGCACAGGAGCGGCGCCCTTTGCACGCTGGCTGCATGAGGGCGAGTCACCCACCTTTGGCTGCGAACCATCCTCCGCTTCTCCCCCTCCTCCTGCTGTCTATGTAAGCATCCCTTGCTTGGGGTCAACTCTCTGAGGGATGAGTTGTCCTCGGCGCTTCCGGGCCTGGTCGCTGCCCCCTTTTCCTCTAGATCGCGGGTCTGTGGCATGACTCCCCATTGTCCTTTGTCCGACTGTCCAGAAATGCCGCGCCGTTTTCCCAACCTCCGAGAGAGTGGGAGAACCGGAAGAAGTTTCAAGGGGTTATGAGGTCGATCCTTGCAGTCATCCTGGCATCGGGCATGCACAGTCTGAGATGGGGCTCTTGGACATTCACCGTCACCCATTCACGTTTCACGAGGAGGAGTCGCTATGAATGCCATCACCCGTTGGGATCCGTTCAAGGAACTGGAGGACATGCAGAATCGGTTGAACACGATGTTCGGCCGCGCGCCGGTGCGTAAGGCCGGCGACAAAGATGAGGCCCTGACGGTGGCCGAGTGGGCGCCGCTCGTGGACATCACCGAGGACGACAAGGAATATCTGATCAAGGCCGAGTTGCCCGAAGTCAAAAAAGAGGACATCAAGCTGACCGTCGACGAGGATGTGCTGACGATCACGGGGGAGCGGAAATACGAGAAAGAAGAGAAGGGCAAGAAATACCACCGTGTGGAACGAGCCTACGGCAGTTTCATGCGCAGCTTCACTTTGCCGGAGGATGCGGATGGGTCCAAGGTGTCCGCCGAATGCAAGGACGGCTTGCTCAAGGTGCACCTGCCGAAGTCGGAAAAGGCCAAGCCGAAGAGCATCGAGGTGAAGGTGAGCTGAGCGGCCGGCCCTCCCAGCCGTCTTCCCGGTCTGCATCTTGCTGTCCGACCGGGGCGGGAAGGGGATGGAGAATAGGCAAGGGCTCGAACAGGAGGACGTGGCTTGTTCGTCTTGCGGGATCGGGAAGAGGCGGGGCGATTGTTGGCGGAACGGTTGGGCGCCTATCGGGACGACCCGAACGCGATGATCCTGGCCTTGCCCCGTGGCGGGGTGGCGGTGGGATACACCCTGAGCCTGGCGCTGCGGCTGCCGCTCGATGTCCTGATCGTGCGCAAGCTGGGCGCGCCGGGTAACCCGGAATATGCCGTTGGGGCGCTGGCCGAAGGCCGCGCACTCTATCTCAATCAGGAGGGAATGGGCGCGCTCGGTTTGCGCCGCGAAGATCTCGACAAGCCGATTCGCGTCCAGGAAGAGGAAATTGTCAGGCGGCAAGCCCTCTACCGCGGCGGCCGGGCTCTGCCGCAGATGGCCGGCCAGACGATTGTGTTGGTGGATGACGGGATTGCCACCGGGTCCACCTTTTTTGCCTGCATCGAGGCGGTGAAGAAGCTCAAGCCGGATCGACTGGCGGCGGCCATTCCGGTCGGGCCGAGGGAGACCCTGCTTCGGGTGCAACGAGAGGTCGACGAGGTGGTCTGTTTGATGACGCCGGAGCCGTTTTTTGCCGTCGGGAACCATTACGAAGAGTTTGCGCAAGTCGAGGATGCGGCCGTCGTCCGCTATCTGGAGAAGGCGGCTGCAGCGTTGCGCGAAGGGGCGCGCGATGCGCGCGTAACTGGGTCTAACCGAAATCATTCATGAGGAGTTTTGATATGGCCGTACGAGCGGGGAAGCCCAACGGCAATCCGGCGGTCCGGGTGGCGCGCAGGGATCGAACGATTCAAGAGGCCCGGCATGACGTGTACCAGGCCCGCGGCAAGTTCCGGGAACCGACCGCCTGCCCGCGATGCGGGGCGGTCTTCCGCAAAGGACATTGGAGTTGGAGGATCAGGCCGGCCAAAGCCCATGAGGCGATCTGTCCGGCTTGTGAGCGCATCGGCGATCAGAACCCATCCGGGATTCTGACCCTGCAGGGGCCGTTCCTCGCCGCGCATCGGGACGAGATCCTGGGGCTTATCCACAATGAAGAGGCGAAGGCCAAGGCGGAACATCCCCTCTCGCGGGTCATGAAGGTCGATCAGAAAAACAGCCGCGTGGAAGTGACCACCACCGACATGCATTTGGCGCAAGGCATCGGCGAGGCGTTGCGCCATGCCTATCAGGGGACGCTCACCTTACGGTATTCCCGCAATCAACAGCTCATCCGCGTGCGGTGGGAGCGCTGAACAGGGATGTGCGGCTGAGTCGGACCGCGAAAGGAGTCGTGACATGAAAGTTCGTGACGCAATGGCCACCGTCGTCCATTCCTGCCGGCCGCACACCAACCTGGCCGAAGCTGCCGAATATATGTGGAACGTGGACTGCGGCGCCCTACCGGTCGTGGACCATGAGGGCAGGGTGATCGGGATGATCACAGACCGGGACATCTGCATAGCCCTTGCCACGAAGGGCCGGATCGCGTCCTGCGTGAACGTCTGGGAGGCCATCACAGGGCGAATCTATGCCTGCCGACCCGATGACGATATCAAGGCGGCGCTCAAAACTATGGCCACCGAGCGGGTGCGGCGGCTCCCGGTCACGGATGATGACGGGATGCTCAAGGGGTTTCTGTCCATCAACGACCTTGTGCTGCTGACCGGAGAGGCCAAGTGGAAGGGGGCGCAAGCGCTCTCCTGCGAAGACGTCATGGATACCTTGAAAAAGATTTGCGGGCACCGGGCCCTAGTGGGAATCTGATCCGAGCCGAACGGCCTGACGTTCTCGACTGACTGGCGCCCCGCAACGAAAGGCGGGCATGGATCGTCGCGTAATGGCCTTCGATTTCGACGGGACGCTCGCGGTGGAGGGGAAGGTCCCGGTCGAGCTGGCGTCGGCGCTGGAGCGGTGCCGTGATTCGGGGTATGCCCTCTTCCTCGTCACAGGTCGGCGATTCGATTCGGTTCCGTTGGGGCCGTTGGCCGAGCTGTTTGTCGGAATTGTCTGGGAAAACGGCGCGGTGCTGGCGCACCGGGCGAGCGGAGAATTGTACCTGCCCTTCGGCCAGCTCCATCCGCGTCTGCTGAAGGCGTTGACGGACGCCGGGATTCCCTTCGAGCGCGGGCTGGCCATCGCCGCAACCTGGACCCCTCACGAGCAGGCCGTCTGGCAGGTGCTCGGCGCCCATGGGGGCGAAGCCTCGGTCGAATACAACAAAGGGGCCCTGATGATCGTGCCGCCCGGCACCTCCAAGGGAACGGGACTGGAACGGCTGCTGGCGCTGTGCGGCTTCTCGGCCAGAAACTTGGCCGCCTTCGGGGATGCGGAGAACGATCTGTCCATGCTGAACCTGGCCGAAGTGGCCGTGGCGGTCGAAGACGCCATTCCGGCCGTACGCGAGATGGCCGATGTGGTGGCGCAAGGACCGGGTCCGACCGGAGTGCGGGCGGTCTTGGATGAGTTCCCCCTCGCCGGGCGATACCTCGACGTGCCGCTCCGGAGGGAACGACGGATCTTGCTCGGACACGATGACGCGGGCCATGCGGTGACCCTTCCCGCCTCGCGCTTGGCCGGGCGGAACTTGGGAGTGTTCGGCGATTCGGGAACCGGCAAGTCCTGGATGGTGGGCCTGCTGGCCGAGGGGCTGCACCATGAAGAGTATCAGGTGCTCTTGATCGACCCGGAGGGGGACTTTCGGGGCTTGCGGGTTCTGCCTCGGTTTTTGGCGCTTGAGGGAGATGCGCATTCTCTGCCGGCTCCGCCGGCCGTGGCGGCTCTGTTGGACTCGGCGGGGCTGTCGGTGGTGCTGGATCTAAGCCGCTATCCGGTGCCCCTGCGCAGCGGGTATCTGGCGGAACTGATTCGCGTGCTACGCCCCTTGCGTGAGCGCAAGTACCGGCCGCATTGGATTGTATTGGAAGAGGCTCAGCAGTTCCTCCTGCCGGACGGGAGGGAGGTGACGGAGGGCCTCTTGCCGCTGTTGGAAGGAGGGGGCTGGGCCTTTGTCTCCTACCGGCCCGATCGGTTCGATCAGGCCGTGCTCCGGGAGATACACCACTGTCTATTGACGCGCATGACCGAACCGGATTCGGTGCAAGCCGTGCAGACCCATTGCAAAACCTGCGGCGCGGGTGGCGTGAATATGGCGGCGCTGGCGCCGGGCTCGGCGCTGCTCTGCGGCGGGCCGGTGGTGCGGCTGCGTCCGGCGATCCGACGGGTGCCCCACACGCGCCACCACTACAAGTATCTGGATGTGCCGCTGCCGCCGGAGAAACGCTTTCGATTCTGCGACGCGCGGACGGATCTCGGCAAGGAGGCGGCCAGCCTCTATGAGCTGCTGCATCTGCTGCCGTCGCTTCCTATCGCGAGTTTGGAATATCACGATCGACGCCAGGATCTGGTACGCTGGGTGGAGAGTGCGTTGGGCGACCAGGATCTGGCCGCGCGGCTTCGGAAGCTCTCCAACAGGCAATTGCAGGGGGAGGAACTGCGGGAAGCGCTCAGGCAAACCGTGGCGACCCATTATGCGGACCTGACGGCATGACGGATGCAGACCGGTTCGACGTTCACTAAAGGAGATCATCCATGAAGATCACACAGGCGGCGGCGGTCGGGTTCGTCGCGATCCTCCTCGGCCAATCCTGGGCGGTGGCCCAGGATTTTCGGGGCAACACGAAAATCGGGCAGGCCGTGTATGAGCAACACTGTCTCCGCTGCCACGGGCTTGCGCTAGACGGCAGGGGGCCCGATGCGCCATACTTGATCGTCGCGCCGACCAACCTGCAGACGCTGAAGTCCCGGTCGAAGTCGGACTGGGAATTGCTCGTCGCCGTGACTCATGGCGTGTTGTTTTCGCCCATGCACGGCTGGCGGGGCCGGTTGACCGACGAGCAGATCACAGACGTGCTGGCCTATATCCGCCTAATGGCGCCCTTCGATGCCGTGAGCTGAGCGGCCCACGTGCGCCGCTGCTGTCTGTGACGGGGTGACGACGAGCCGACGAGGCCTGATCCTGTTCCTGACGCTCTGGCTCCTGACCATTGCGTCGAGCGGGTTCGCCGCCGACCAGGGTTCGCCGCAGGCGGACCTCGAAGTCTTCACCCGTGCGGGCTGTCCCCGCTGTGCCGCCGCTAAACGGTTCCTCGACGAGCTGCAACGATCCCGACCGACCCTGCGCATCCTTATCCGGGACATTGGGGAAGACCCGGCGGCCTTGGCGCGACTCACAAACGTGGCTGCCGCGCAAAACTCGCGCACCATCGGCGTTCCGGCTTTTTACGTGCGCGGCCGACTGCTGATCGGCTTTGCCGGGCCGGACCGCACCGGACAACAGATTCTGGCTCTTCTGAACCAACCGGAATCGCCCCCCGCCGGGCCGGCGCCGGAAGAAGCCTGCCGGCCTGAGTTGACGATCCCCTGCGACCGGGCCGCAACCGAGCCGCAACCGGCTCTCGACGGGATCTCTCTCCCTTTCGTCGGCCGCCTGACCGTGCAGGGTCTTGGCCTTCCCCTCTTTACGCTGATCCTGGGGCTCCTCGACGGCTTCAATCCTTGTTCCATGTGGGTGCTGGTCTTGATGTTGTCGCTGCTGGCCGGCCTCCGGGACCGTGTCAAGTTGCTGGCGATCGCCGGGACGTTTGTGGCCGTCCAGGGACTCGTGTATTTCGCGTTCATGGCGGCGTGGCTGAACGTCTTCCTGTTCATCGGTCTCTCGCGCGCGGCGGAAATCTTGTTGGGGGCGATTGCGGGCCTGGCAGGCGTCGTCCATGTCAAAGACTTTCTGGCCTTCGGGCGCGGCCTCTCGTTGAGCGTCCCGTCCTCGACCAAGCCGACCCTCTACGCCAAGGTCCGCCCCATCTTGTACGCCGAGCACCTCGCCGGCGCCTTGCTGGGCACGGTGGTGCTGGCGGTGCTGGTGCAGGGGGTCGAAGTCCTTTGCACGGCCGGACTGCCCGCCCTCTACACCGGAATCCTTACGAGGCATCAACTAGAGGGCCGGCTGTACTATGGATATCTGCTTCTGTACAATGCCGCGTATATGTTCGACGATGTCATCGTCCTGGGCATCGGCGCCGTGACGCTCAGCCGGCGGCGGCTCCAGGAACGGGAGGGACGCTGGCTCAAGCTGGTGAGCGGCCTGGTCATGGTGGGTCTGGGCATTGTGCTGATCGCCAAACCGGAGTGGCTTGCGTGGTGACGGTCGATCAAGAGCCTGAGTCGGCTCCGAAGCGGGGGTTGCCGGCGATCATCCATACGGTGCCGCCTGAGACGCCGGTCTTCGAAGTGGCCCAGGTGATGGACTCGGAGGGGGTGGGCGATGTGCTCGTGGCCTGGGACCGGAAACCGATCGGCCTCCTTACGGATCGCGATCTGGTCGTGCGCGTGCTCGCTCAGGGGTTGAATCCCAAGACCCTGCTCGTGTGGGAAGTGATGTCCAAGCCCCTGGTCCTGGCCTCCGGCACGCAGGACATCGGGGCGGCGGTGGGGTTGATGGCACGTTACGGGATCCGACGCCTGCCGATCGTGGATGAGGCCGGGCGGCTGGAGTCCATCCTGACCCTCGACGATATTCTGCTCTTGGGCTTGAACGGACGTCCGCACTTGCGCGCCATTATCCAAGGACAATTGGAGTCGAAGAAGGCCGTCGTGAAGCCCCCGGCGGACGAGGAGCCGGGCCTCTCGTTCCGGGATATCGCCCCTATCACGCAAGCTTTCTCGGCGGCGGTGTCCGTCGCCCGGAATCGTGCCCAGGATGTTTGCACGGTCATCTCGGAAGCTTCGATCATGGAGGCGGCCCAGCTCATAGTGTCGCGGGATGTCGGCGATGTCTTTGTGGTCGTGGACCGGAAACCGGTCGGCATCATTACGGACCGCGATCTGGTGGTGCGGGTCATGGCCGTCGAGGCCGATCCCGAGACGACGTTGGCTTGGGAAGTGATGACGCAGCCGCTGGTGACGGTGACCGACGATGAGGGGGTGGAAGGAGCCGTCGCGCTCATGGCGCGCCACGGCATCCGGCGGCTGCCGATTGTGGATGACGCCGGCCATGTGATTTCCGTCCTGACGCTGGACGACATTCTCCTGTTGGGCCTGAACGGCAATCTGGATTTGAGCGAAATCCTCAAGCGCCAACTCAGGCCGAGAGCGGCCCCGCCTCCAGTGGCAACCGTCGAGCCGCCGCCACCGCAGCCGGTTCTCCGGCCCCCTTTGCACGAGATGCGCGCAGCGCCCCCTGTCGCTGCGGCGCCTCCTCCTCCACCGCTGACGCAACCGACGACGGTGGCCCCGGCTGGCCCTCCACCCGAACCGCCGCCTCCTGTGGCGACCGTCGAGCCGCCCTCGCCGCAACCGACGTCGGCTATCTCAGTCCCATTGTTCGAGAGGCGCGCAGCTCCTCCTGTCGCTGCGGCGCCTCCCCCTCAATCGGCGGGGCCTCCGACGAGGATGGCGCCGCCGAGCGTTCCATCTGAAGCGCCGCCTTCTGTGAAGGAGCCGAGTCCTCCATTACAACCGTCACCGGGTCCCGTCCAACCGGCGAGCCTGTCGGGTGAGGCCCGGGGCAGGGCCGAAACGCCCGGTCCTTCCCACAAACCAGGCAGGGACAGCTTCGGCGGCGTCCGTTTCTCGCAACCGGTGACGTCCGTGGCGCGGACGAAGATTATCAGGCCGTTGGTGCTGCCTCCTAAAACCAGGCTGGATTTCATGCGGGAGTGGGTCTTCCGGAGTCGCGAGTGGCTGCTGATGGTAGCCTTGCTCATCCTGCTGTGGATTTTGGGAGCCCTGATCACGCACTATTCCACGGAATCCAAGTGGTCCAAATGGCCGTCGGACGTCTACCAACCGAAGGACCAGGAGCGGCAGGAATACCTCGAACAATTGGAAAAGGATCGTTCCGAAGCCAATCCGCCGCGGTGACCCGTTTTGACACGGCTGTGCGAAATAGTTCTGTGTGGAGAATATGACGGATGGCTCCTCCCCCTGTGCGCCCCCTTTATCTTCCCCCCTCCTTGCAGGACTTCGGGCGGCAAACGGCCGGCGCTGGCTACCTGATCCTCAGGGACGGCGCCACGGCGCTCATTCGTCCGGCCGGGCCGGACGACCAGCCGGCCCTGCAAGCCTTTGTCGATCGCCTCTCATCCGAGGCGAAGCGCCATCGGTTGTTCTCCGAAACCGCTCCCTCCCTGATCGCCTCCCTCTGCGACCCATCCGATCCCCATGCCCTGACGACGCTGTTGGTCACGCGCATCGTTGAAGACGCGCCGCGCATTATTGCCGTCGGTTCCTACATGGAACGGGATGCGCAGACCGCGGAAGTCGCCATGGCGGTGGATGACGCGTTTCACGGCAAGGGGTTGGGGACGCTGCTGCTGGAGCGTTTGGCGTTGCTGGCCGTGCGGCAGGGCTACGTCCGGCTCTGGGCGGTGACGCATGCGGACAATCTGGCGATGCGCGAGGTGTTTCGGGAGTCCGGCTTGACAACCAGGGAAGCGCTCGACGGTGGGGACATGAAGGTGGAGCTCTCGCTGTTGCCCACAGGAGCCAGCGTGGAGCGATCGGAGCTGCGGGAGCGCGTGGCTACGATCGCCTCCCTGCGTCCTTTCTTCCAGCCCCGCTCCGTGGCGGTGGTCGGCGCCTCGCGGGACCGCGCGAGTATCGGGCGTCGCATCCTGGAGTTCCTGCGCGACAATCGCTTCCAGGGCGCCCTCTATCCCGTGAATCGGCAAACCGCCGCGGTGGGCGGCCTGGCTGCCTATCCGTCGGTGAAAGATCTCCCTGAGCCGGTGGACCTGGCCGTCATCGCCGTGCCTGCGCCGGCTGTGTTGTCGGTCGTGCAGGATTGCGCCGCCCGGGGCGTCCGCGCCCTGGTCGTGATCACCGCAGGGTTTGCCGAGGTCGGGGCCGAGGGCCGTGCGCTGCAACAGCAGCTGGTCGACATGGTGCGGGCCCATGGGATGCGGATAGTGGGGCCCAATTGCTTGGGACTGCTGAACACGGACCCGGCGATCCGGCTCAACGCCTCTTTTTCCCCGATTTTTCCTCCCACAGGCCCGGTCGCCATGTCCTCCCAAAGCGGCGCGTTGGGCCTGGCGGTCCTGGCGGCGGCGAAGCGCTTGCATCTCGGCCTCTCCACCTTCGTGAGCGTCGGTAACAAGGCGGACGTGTCGAGCAACGATCTCCTCCAATACTGGGAGGATGATCCACAGACGGAGGTCATCCTCTTGTATCAGGAATCCTTCGGCAATCCACGGCGGTTCGCGCGCCTCGCGCGGCGCGTGGCGAGGCGGAAGCCTATCGTGGCGGTCAAGGGCGGGCGGACGGCCGCGGGCCGTCGCGCCGCCGGGTCCCATACGGCCGCGTTAGCGGCCAGCGATACGGCCGTGGATGCGCTGTTCCATCAGACGGGCGTAATGCGCGCCGACACGCTGGAGGAGATGCTCTTACTGGCCGCCGCGCTGGGGACTCAACCGTTGCCTGGGGGGCGGCGCGTCGGGATCGTAACGAATGCCGGAGGGCCGGCGATCCTCTGTGCGGATCGGTGCGAGACCGGCGGTCTTGCCGTGCCGACACTCTCCGCGCAGACCCAGGCTCGGTTGGCTGCCTTCCTCCCGCCTACGGCGGGGCTGGGCAATCCGGTAGACCTGATCGCCTCGGCTCGTGAAGAGGACTTCCGGAAGGCCCTGCAGATCGTCGGCCGGTCGGGCGAGGTGGATGCGCTGATCGCCCTCTATGTGTCCACCGGTCAGGTCGATCCCCGGGTCATGGCGCAAGCTATCGTCGAGGGCGGGACTGCCTCAGGGTCCGAGGGTGACACCATGCCGCGGCGACTGGTTCCCCTCCTCGCCTGCTGGATGGCGGAGGAGGATGGAGACTCCGGCGTTGACGCGTTCGCGCAAGCTAAGATTCCCACCTATGCCTTTCCCGAGATGCCGGCGCTGGTGTTGAGCAAAGTTGCGGCCTACGCCGAGTGGCGCGCTCAACCGACAGGGATGATCCCGGATTTTGACGATATGGACCTGGTGCAGGCGCGGCGGTTGTGCCGCCGCGCCGTTGACGCGCGTCGCGTCGGATGGCTGTCGGTCGAAGAAGCGAAGGAGGTGTTGACGTCCGTGCGGCTGCCCGTGGCGCCGGGCGGATTGGCCCGGACGATGGACGAGGCGGTGTCGCTGGCCCGGCAAGTGGGATTTCCCGTGGCGGTGAAACTCGCCTCCCGTTCGCTGATCCACAAAACGGAGGTCGGCGGGGTCATGCTGAACCTTCAGGATCAGGAGGCGGTGCGCCGCGCCTTTCAGGAGATTCAGCGACGTATGGCCGACGATCACCGACGTGACGCCATGGAGGGCGTGATCGTGCAGCCGATGGTGTCGGGGGGCGTCGAGCTGATGGTGGGGGTGACGCATGACCCGCTGTTCGGGCCCTTGATCGCGTTCGGGCTCGGCGGCATCCACGTCGAAATTCTTCGCGATGTCTGTTTCCGCATCACGCCCCTGACCGACCGGGACGCGAGCGAGATGATCCGGAGCGTCCGCGGCTTCCGGCTCCTCGAGGGCTACCGCGGCCATCCGCCGGCCGACCTCGACGCGATCGAGGACGTCTTGTTGCGGGTGTCGCGGTTGGTCGAGGAGACTCCCGAGATTACGGAGCTGGATCTGAATCCTGTCTTCGCGTTGCCGCCCGGTCAGGGCTGCCGCATCGTCGATGCCCGGATCAAGGTGGAGCCGAGCCTGTCGGCGCGCCAGGCAGGAACCGGTCAATCTTGATCCTCGGCAGCCTGTGCGGCGGCGGCGTGGTCTTCGCAGGCGCGGGGTGTGCGTGACGCCGCAGCCCGGTCGTCGTCCCACTTCCCGGCCCGCGCCCCAATATGGAGCAACAGACATTCGGCTGTGGCCAAGAGTTCGGTCAGGCGGCGATCCGGTTTGGCTCCGAAACGTTCCCGATCGAAAATCGGGACCTGAAGACAAACTTCGGCCCGCCCGCCTCGTTCCGGAGAATAGAGGACGCGGGGAGCCGGTCGTTCCGGGTAGTTACAGGGCTTCAAGAGATCGAGCGATTGAAAAAACACGCGGCACAATTTCATGAGCTCCTGGACGAGATCGCGATGTTCCGCATCATTGCCCAGCGGAAGATGGCGGGAGTCCTGGAAAGCCGCGTAGAGGTTGAGTTGAAAGCCGATCTGAATCATCCGGCCCTGGCCATCCATGACATAAAACGGGTCATGATCGAAACAGAGTCGCCGCGCGGCGACCATGGCCCGCAGGGCCTCCTCGTTTGGAAACGCTCCGTCAAGGATGAGCGGAATGGCCATCGGTTCTCCCCGGCTTGTCGGAACTTCCTTCGACTCTGTATGCCAGATGGCAGGCCACGCAGGCTTTCAGGACGGCGTCGAGCTTCGGGAGAATCTGTTTCAGGTCGCGCGAGGGCATGATTCGAGCCAGGGCTTCGGCCGCCTCGTGATGAGCCATGGCGAGATCGTGGTAGGCCGGCGGAAAGGATTCCGGGTGCTGCCGGGCCTCGGGAAAGAGCGCGTCTTGGCGCGCGAGGGGTTGGGCGGGTGTAATCATCTGCCGGTGCATGAAAAATCCGAGATGGGCCTGGGTGAGCCCCTCGGCCCGCACGAAGTCCTCCTCGGCCAGGGCCGCCACGATCGCCTGCACGGTTTCCAGATGCTGGAGCATCACGGCGCGATGCTCGCGGCCCTCCTGGGCCGTCAGGCCAAGCGGCGCCCTGGTATCGGGGAGCACCACGGGGAGACGCTCCGGCTCACCCGGCGCGCAGCCGGCCAGGGCTCCGCACAATCCGGTTACGATCAGCGCCCGCCGCAACAAAGAGCGGCTCATCGGTCGCTTGCCTCCCCTTCGCAGCACCCGTCTCCTCCGAGCCCCCTGCGGCCCATGCCGCGGTGCCGGCCCATCCCTTCGCCAGGACCGTGGCTCCCGGCGAACGTGCGCAGGTAACGGGTCACGCTCCAGATTTCGTCATCGGACAGGACACCGCCGAAGCCGATCATACTGGTGCCGGCCGATCCGTTCTTGATCACCCAGAAGATTTCCCCTTCTGTGCGATGACGCCAGAATCCATGGTGATGAAAGTTCCGTGGGGAGGGATCGAGTCCCACTGCCGCCGGGCCGTCGCCCTGCCCGCTCTTGCCGTGACAGTTGAAACAGGCGCCCTTGCCTTCGTAGAGGGCCTTGCCCTTCTCGACGATGTCCGGAGAGTCCGGCAGCGGGTTCTGAAACGCCCTCGCCTCCGCGAGTTTGTCGGGAGGCACGCGAGGGGCCATCATATGCCGCTCGGTTGCATCGACCGGCAGAGTCCAGGCCATCGCGATCGCCAGCGCGATCAGGCAGCGGTTCGACTTCTTCATGTTGACCTCCTCGCGCGCATCAGAATGCGACGTTCCGGTCCCGCTCGGCGACAGCCTTGATGTAATCCGGCATCCCCTTGATCGTCCCGCCGGCCACCAGATCCGCTTCCTTGATCTGCCGCGCCACGGCGCAGGCGCCGCAGACCCAGATGGGGATATTCGCCGCCTGGACGGAAGCGAGCAAGTCCTTGAGCGGAGTCAAATTCACCCCTGTGACGTGGTCGGCCGTGCCCTTGCGTCCGAGTGTGACCGATTCGTTCCATAGCCATAAGATGACATCATGCCCCTGTTCCCTGGCTACCTTGGCGGCCATGAACGGCAAGGTGGCCATGGTGGGATCGTCCGTGCCTCGACTGCCTGAAATGATAAACGTTGCCATGAATTTCTCCTATCGTTCGTCGCTCCTCGTGCGTGAAGCGTATCTCGTCGATCGTCAAGAGCCTACGGTGGTCCGTATGCAGTGCTCAGTGTTCGGAACCGACAACGGAGAACGGTGCTCCGAAAACTTCCTCTTCGCGCTTCATGAGATACGAGCGACGTTTCACGCGTTACTTCGCCAGGCTCCGAATGTAGTGAATCAATTGCCAGACCTGGTCGTCCGGCAATCCGGCAAAGGACATCATGCCCGTGCCGGGCGAACCGTTCTTGATGATCCAGAACAGTTGCCCGTCCGGAAGGTCCTTCATCATCTTGCCGCAGGTGAAGTTGCGCGGCGGCGGGATCAGCGCCGCGCCCATGAACCCCTGCCCGTTCCCCTCGTTGCCGTGGCACATGGCGCAGGCCACCGGCTGCGCGGTTTGGAGGAACAGGGTTTTACCCGCGTTGATGGTGCCGGCGGAGGCCGGAAGCGGGTTGGTTTTTGCCAGGAACTCCTCCGGCGCCTTGACGGTCTTGCGAGGTTGCGGGCAGACCCCGGACGGGCTGCCGCCTGGCGCAGCCTGAGCCACCTGAGGCCCGCCTTTGAACGTGGCCTTGAGATAGGCCATCACATCAGCCACGCCCTGCTGCCCAATCGTCAAGTTCCAATAGGGCATATTCGCCGACTTGCCCATCGCCGCGCCGCCGTGATTGATCACGTTGTACAAATAATCGATCGGCACCTTGTCGAAGGGAATGTTCGCGTGGATCGCCGGTTTCGGTTCCAGACCGGAGGCGGCCGGGCCGTCGCCTTTGCCGGTCGCGCCGTGGCATTGCGAACAATATTCCTTGTAGATGACCTTGCCGCGATCGACGCTGGCCATCCCGAACTCAGGACTCGTCCAGGGCTCGTAGTAAGTGAAGTCTTTCACGCCCTGCACCATCAGGAACCCGATCACCGCGCGCAGTTGCGGCTCGGTGGCGTCCGCCAGAAACTCCCCGCTGTGGGGTACGAAATCCTGCGGGTTCTGCCCGAAACGGAAGAGCCAGTCCTGATTGTAGCGTTGACCGGCTGCAACGAGCGAGGCGCTCTGCGGGCCGCCGATCAGCTTCCCGTTCTCTTCGATCACGTGGCAGCCGAGGCAGGCGTGAGCCTTATAAGCCATGCCGCCGAACGAGGCCTCGAACTTGGTGATTTTCGACACGTCGAACGCGCCGACTTTCACGCGCGGGTCTTTGTTGTGCTGCTCGAAGTAATCGGCAATGGCTTCCGCCTCCGTCTGCGTCACCGTCGGATGCTTGGCCGGTGTCTGGTCCAGGTCCCACCGGTAGCCTTTTACGTAGAGCGGCGCTTCTTTGCCGGTCAGCCATCGGATCAACCAGGGCCGTTGGTACTTGCTGCCGGCCCACATCAAGTCCGGCGCTTTCAGATTGAAGCGGGATTCGGGTTTCCCCTCGAATCGATGGCACTGTGCGCAGGTGTTCTGCACCAGGTCTTTGGCCCGCTGTTGATCGCCGCCGAACAGCGGCTTCGGGAAGAATCCCAAGACGACCCCAACGAACAGCATCAGGCCCAGGGTTATGGCTCTTCTGGTCTGCATCGTGTTCCTCCCACAATAAAATGCGCCTGTCCTCTAGTCTCGAAGCGCGTTCAGCCACGCATGAATATCCGCGATCTCTTGGGGCCGCAGCACGGATCCCCAGGGCGGCATGGCGCCGCGCCCCTGGCTGACCGTCATTCGGAACCGGTCCGCTTGGGCCAGGATGGGATTGCGGGCCAGCTTGGGGCCCACCCCGCCGCTTCCCGCTTCCCCGTGGCAGGGTAGGCAGTTCTGCTTGTAGAGGGCGGCGCCTCTGGCAGCGACGCCGCCGGGCGCCGGCGTTGCGCCCGATTCCCGGCCTGCTTGGACTGATGGAGCGGCAGGCAGGGCTACGACCGGTCCCGCATCCTGATGGAAATAGGTCGCCAGATAGCTTGTCAGCAGCGTTGCCTCCTCTTTGTCAAGATGAGCCCCCCAATGGACCATCTTGTCGACCGTGGCTTCCCAACGATCGCGCGGGAGCCTCTGTTGCAGGACCAGATCCGTACTGTGGCAGACGCTACAGCGGGCGGCGAGCAACCGTTGTGCCTGCTGATCTATCGGCTGTTCTTCGGCCCGTCCCGTCGCGAGCCACGTCGGCCCCAGCAGGATGAGGGGCAACAGGAAGAGCCAGCCCACCGGTTGATGCCAACGCTGGCTCACCTCATGCCTCCCTGACCTGCACCTGCACGCGATCGACACCATTCCAAAGGAATCCGCCGGGGTTCCAAGCACTCGTCATGGGTTGGACTTGCCCTCGGTCGTCCGTGGCGCGGGACCAGATTGTCCGCCGGCCCGATCCCCTGGTCCGCCAGAGGAACTGCCACTGACGCCAGGCATAGGGGACGTCTTCGCCGACGAGGCTTGCTTGCTCCCAGGTCTTGCCTTCATCGGTGGAGACTTCGACTTTCACGATGCGGCCCTCACCGCTCCAAGCCACTCCCCGGACCATCGCGGCGCCGCCGGCGAGAATTGCTCCCTGTTGTGGCGAGGCGATCACCGACTTGACCACCATGACCTCCACCGGTTTCAGATCCTGAGGCGCGATGACCTCGCCCGGCTTGACGGGCCGGCTCGGATACCGATAAGCCGTTTGCATGTAGTAGCCCCCGGCCTCCTCTTCCTGTACGGTCAGGTCCGTCAGCCACTTCACGCAGGAGTCCGCCATCCAGCCGGGGGTGATCAAGCGCAAGGGCGACCCATGCAACAGAGGCAGAGGGGCTCCGTTCATCCGAGTGGCCAGGATCGTGTCCGGGTGGAGCGCCTTCTCGAGGGGAATGCTACGCGTGAAGAGCGGGACGGAGGCGACCACCGGCCGGTCGGCTCCCTGCAATTGGAGGTGCCGCGCCTGGTCCTTGAGGCCGGCTCGTTGCAGCACATCGCGCAGACGGACGCCGGTCCACCGGGCGTTGCCCACCGCGCCCTTCTCCCACTGTACGCCGGGCGCCTTGGGGCGATGAAACGCTCGTCCATTCCCGCTGCACTGCACCACCGCCGTGACGCTGACCTCGTCGAATTGGGAGAGATCGTTCAGGCTCAGGCTGAGCGGCCGTTCCACCAATCCGGCTACATGCAACCGCCAGACGGCGGGCGCTACCGACTCCGGAGCCGGAGGCCCGAAGTGGCTGCGGATAAAAAACTGATCGTTCGGCGTCAGATACTGAGTGAAAACCTGGGGCGGAGTTTCCGCATCGAGGGGACGGGCCACATGTGTAATCAGCGGTTGGTCAGTGGCTGGGGCGCCGGGCTCCGGCTCTGCCGCCTCAGCCGAAGACCGGAGACGGCCTCCCATCAAGGCGAAGGCCAGGCTCCCCGCCGCTCCGGCGAGCAACCTGCGTCGCGTAATGTCCGGACCCTCGTGGTTCCTCATGACTGATCCGTCGTGATCAAGGCAATCGCAACCGTGGGCGGGACCGCCAGCGATTGATGGACCGTGCAGCCGTGGGCGACCTTGAGCAGCCGTTCCTGCTGGGTCGGCGTGAGGGTTGCCGGGAGGCGCAGTCTCATCTCTACGGACCCGACCCGATGGGGCTGCTCGGCCATGGACCAGTCCGCCTCAATCGTGAAGCCCTCGGCGGAAATCGCGTGCCGCGCACAGTACCGGGCCACAAAATAGCCGACACAGCCGGCCAACGACCCGATGAACAATTCCACCGGCCCCATGCCCTCGTCCGTGCCCCCATCCTCGATCGGCTGATCGGTAACGACCTGATGCGTGCCGCTGGCAATGTCGAACTTGGTTCCGCCTTTGAACGAAACGGTCAGGCTCATGCCGGGGCCTCCCTGCTCGGCGATCATCGGGAACTTATGCCAGAACGATGCCGGAGCGATTCGAGAAAAGTCCCTTCTCTTCCGCGGCTTGGAGCGGGGCTGTTCTCACTACCAGATTAGATGCAGAGAAAGGGGGCAAGGATTCAATTTTGTTGTGGCGCAGGATGCCACAGGGAGGCGGGCCGCTCAGGTCTCGGCCAAGCCGGCTAGAAGGTATATTGGGCGCCGACCGAGGTGATGGTGTCGTTGAAGCCGGACGCGCTCGCGGTGGAGGTCCGCTGCGTCTGCTGGACGCTCAAGGTCAGATCCAGAGTCTTGGTGGCTGCATAGCGCAGTTCCGCCCGTCCCTGGTTCGTCACGTCCTGCCGATGGCGGTGGCTGTCGCCGATGATCGTGCTGGTGAAGTCCGTGAGCCGGTACACATAGGTCAGATCGAGGAACAGGGGGGCAGCCAGGCGAAATTCCGTGTTAAACGAAATGAAATTCTGGATATAGGACACATCGTCCTTGAGTTGCAGATTCCCGCGCCCGTCGCCCAGGCCCCGTTCGTAGAGGTAGGCCAGAGTTAATCGGACCCAGGGCGCGGCCACGTAGCCCACGCGACCCCCGCCCGTATAGAACGTGGTGTCCCTCTCGGCAAACACCTGGTTGTAGAGGCGCAGGCCGTAGCGGCCGATCAGGGCCACGGTCCAGGCCTCCGTCAGTTTGCGTTCGACCTCGGTCCGCCAGGTGTGCGACGTGACCCGCTCTTCCTGCAGCGAGCGGGGCGAGGTCTGAACCGAGAAATTCGGCCCCAGGAATAAGTTCGGAACATATCGATACCGAAGCAACAGGGTCGTGTCGCGGTCCAGTTCCTGCCTGGCCTGAAGCCGGTATTCGGCATGGTTGAAGATGGAATGTTCCGTGTAGAGATAGCCATGGGCCTTGGCGGACAGTTCCGTCTTCGTGTCGAGCAGGCGTCGCACTTCCACCGAGGGCTCGACGATCACGTCCGACGGTTTGTCGAGCGGCACGATCGTCGGCTGGCTTGGATCTTCGCCCAGGGACAGCCGGCGGGCTGATGAAAATTGAAACACGTCGGTCGTGTAGGAGGTCTTGGCGCCGACGACTGTAGCCCATCCCTCCTCGGCTGCCTCTGTGTGGGGGGGAAGGAGGAGAATCACCAACCAGGCGACGAGACAGGTTCGTCGCCATCCTGTACTGCCGATCCCCACCCGGTCAGGGTTGGCCGAAGGACCTGACATAGAGCAGCACCTGCCAGGCTTCTTCTTCCGTCAGGACCAACGGAATGAACGGCGCCATGTCCGTGCCCGGACTCCCGTTCTTGAGAATCCAGATGAGTTCGCCGTCCGACCTGGCTTTTTGCCAGGCCTTGTCGGTGAAGTTTCGCGGGAGGGGGCCCTTGAGTTGGAGATCGGGGCCGAGGCCCTTGCCGTCGGCCCCGTGACAGGCTCGACAGAAGGCCTTGCCGTTGAACAGGGTCTTGCCCTTCTCGATCGTCTCGGGTGTGGCCGGCAAGGGATTCGTGACGGAACGGGCCGCGGCGATCTGGTCCGCGGGGACGCGCGGGCGCAGGACCTCACGGTCCGCGCCCCAGGTCGGATCGAGTCCTTGAAGCAAGACGGTGCCGACGAGGAGAAGGAACCGGGAACGATTCACCGTTTCTCTGGCTCTTTTCACAGGAGAACTGCCTCCCGCCGGGAGGATGCTTTCGAGCATCCTCCCGAGGGAGAGTCAGGCTGTCGATTACTTGTCCGTTTTTTCCGGCTTCCGGTGCTTGTGCCCGACCGACTGAGGATGACCCACCACGCCGTTCGGCGCCTTGGCTCCATCCGGCCAGAGGTGGAAGATAATGCCGTCGGTCTGGGCCGCGGCCGCCGCGACTTCCTTGGCCTGGGCTTCCGGCATGTCCAGGATCTGCACGCGTCCCGTGGCGATCTCGACGTCATGGTCGTGGTAGTACTTGTTCCAGGTCTTCAGCGGTACATGGGCGCGGGAGACCGGCTTGGCGATGAAATACTCTATATCGGTAAGCAGAGCGTTGGGATCGGTGGATTCGAACAGAAGACATTGCAGGACTTCGGGCGAAATGCCTTTGCAGTAATGGTGATAGGGACCGTGCACAGTCCCGTCTTCAAACTTGTGGGGAGCCATGACGTGGATGTTGAAGCCCTCCGCCGGGCTGGGCTTTTTCTCCTCCGCCTGGGCCGCCCCGCCGGCGAGCAGGGCTATGACAAAGGCGCCGATGACGGCAACTGATTTGGACATGGTAGCCTCCTGTTGGTGAGTGGATGAGAACCTCGGCACGTGTGCCTGTCTCTGAGAGAGACAAGCTCTGCAAAAAAGATTCATCGTGTTGCAAGAATCGGCCGGCCCGCTCATGTCGGGCGCCTCAAGGTTAACATATAACCGGTCAAGTCGCTGATTTGCTGGTCGGTCAGAGGAAATTTCGGCATGATGGAGCCGGGCGAGACCGACTGGGGGTCGCGGAAATGACGGAGATGCCATTTCCGCTCCGGTCTCCTATCGCCGACATAGGAGAGGTCCGGCCCGACCGCGCCTCCCCCGCCGTGGATACGGTGACAGCCAGCGCAGCCGAACTGGGCGTAGAGGGTTTTCCCGCGCGCCACCGCCGGGTCCGCCCGCGGCACCGACTGGAGGTCTCGCAACGACACTCCGAGCAGGACGAAGACGAGCAGGAGGAAGGCCGTCCCGGAGGCCAGGGCCACAGGCCGCGCGGCCGGCTGACGAGCCGGGTTCCGGTCCAGGAACGGCCAAAACAGGAGCCCCAGGAAAAAGAGCGCGGGCAGGACCCAGGTGGCCAGCGGTTCCAGCGGTCCGTGCACGTACTTCAGCAGCTGGTAGTAAAACAAAAAGGAGCTTGTCTAGTTTTGGAAGTCTTTTTATGCTGAAGCATGGCCTCTTCCTTGTTGCCCAGGACTCATTTGTCGACCCGACAACTCCGGGCATTGATTCGGCTCTTTGCTTTGGAGGTCCCCGCCA
>VGXC01000015.1 GCA_016873495.1 Nitrospira sp.
GATCACATAGACGATCTGCTCCTCGGAGAATTTCGACCGCTTCATGGGTCCCTCCTTTCGCACAGGACCGTCGAAGCCGTCAGTCTACTCTAGTTTTGAGTTGCCGTCGTTTTCCGGGGAGACGTCACTCCTCCACGTACAGGGCCCCTGAAGTAACCTCCTCCCCCTGACCGGCCGGACGCGCCATGTAAAACGTCACCCATTCGTGCGGCTTGGCCAGACGAAACGCTTCTCTGACCACCGGCGTCAATTGGCCGATGTCCTCCGGCGAAAAGACGGGCCTGGGCTGCGGTTGTTTGTCGAGCATGCCGACCCGTTCGATCAGATAGAGCCGCGACAGGACGGCGCTTAGGTCCTGCTCGCTCCACTGGGCCGGATGGTCATAGCGGACCTCGCCGGCCTTGTCTGCCTGGGCATAGGTTTGCAGCCGGACGAGCCAGGAGTCCTCCTCGCGGACCGGCCGCGAGACGAACGAGATTCCGGTGCAACCGAAGCTCAGGGCCAACAAGGTGGCGGTCACAATGAGGGTCCGCATCAAGGCAAACCGTAGCATGGGGTTGAGACTCGTGTTATACACGGATGCGAATCCTACGGCAACGAGAGGAGCGCGCATGACCCAGCGGCAGATCTGGCTGAACGTTGCGGGCCTGCTGGCTTTGATCGGCCTCTGCGCCGGCTGGTACTGGCAATCCACCGGCGTCCGAGCCATTCCGGCCTTGACCCATTCCCTCAAGGACGAACAGACCCAAACGCGCGTCTTCGCCGCGCAGGGTTTAGCCGAGACCGGGGTCGCCGCCAAAGCGTCGGTGCCGGACCTGCTCGAGGTCGCCCTCCACGATCCCGTGCAGTATGCCGCCGCCGAAGCAGCCAAGGCCCTGACGAGGATCGACCTCGCCGCCGCCAGGCAGGTGATGGCCGCCTACCTGCCCCTGTTGCAGAACCAGGATGTGCAAATTCGCCGAAAGGCCTGTGCCGTCCTCGCAAGTCTGGGGCCGGTCGCCAAGCCTGCCGTCCCCTCGCTCCTCGGTGCCCTGGACGATGAGGACGACCTGGCCCGAGACCGGGCCGTGGACGCATTGGCAATGATCGGCGTTCCGGCCACAACCGTGCTCCCCGCCTTGACCAGGGCCCTGGAGGACAAGACCGCCTTTGTCCGCTACACGGCGACCAGACACTTTGCCTTCACCCTGACGCCGCCGCCGGACAGTTGGCCGATATTGAGGCGGCGGATGCATGACCAGGACAAGGGCGTCGCGTCTCTTGCCGGGGTTGCGTTAGATCGAGCCATGCGCGAATCGGCCCCCAAGGCGTCGGTCTATGCCCAGATGATCGGCATGAACACCAGCACCGGGTATGCGCTCCAACAACTGGCGATGCAGGGGCCCGGGGCGGCCGAGGCAGTGCCGGAAATAATGCGTGCCCTACAGGATGACCAGGCGCTGCATCGGTACCTGGCCGTCGAAGCCTTGGGGGCGATCGGCCCACAGGCTGCCTCGGCGGTCCCGGTCCTGACCCGGATGCTGACGGATGACGATGCGGTGGTGCGCGCAAGCGCCGCGGAGGCGTTGGCAGTCATCGGCGGCGCGGGGCCACCATGACCGAGCAGGAGCGCAGGCCGGTCCTGACCAAGCTCACGCTGACCCTCTATTGGGGGAGCATCTTCCTGGGATTGACGCTGCCCTGGGTCGTCCGGATCGCCCATGAGGTCTATGCGAGCCATGTGCCCTGGATAGAGGCGATGCGGAGCCTCAACCGGCAACTCTTTGCGCCCGGCTACAACCTCTTTCTGGTGGGCGCCATGAATGCGGCGCCGTTCGCGATCTTCGCGCTGTTCATTCTGTTTCATCTCGGCCGGGCGCACTTGTGCGAGCCGGCGACCGTCACGCGCCGCATCGGCGGAGCGCTGGGCGGCACAGCGGTGCTACTGGGCGTCAGCCTCTGGGCCCATATCGGCACGGTGGTCTACCCGGACGCCCAAGGCGCGCTCCTCTATTTCTTTCTGCCCTTCTACTTGCTGCTTCTGACTCCATTGGGCTACGTGATGGGCCACATTGTCGGACGCTGGCTGGGCGGACGCGCGGGCGACCGAATGCCCTGACCGGCCGCGACTGTTGGTGAACGGGCGGCTCTTGTGTATGATACGGGTGCGGGCCGAATCCTTCGGCCCGCGGCGCTTCGCACGCAAATCGGTAAACGATGACCATGCAACAAGTCTTGACGATCGCCGGGTCGGACTCAGGCGGGGGCGCAGGCATCCAGGCGGACATCAAGACCCTGTCCGCCAACGGGGTCTACGCCATGTCGGCGATCACCTCCATCACCGCGCAGAACACCCAGGGCGTGGTGTCGGTCCACGACCTGCCGGTCAAGGTCATCGAGGCGCAGATCGACGCCGTCTTCGAAGACTTCGACGTGGCGGCGGTGAAGACCGGCATGCTCTCCTCCGCGCAAATCGTGGATGCGGTCAGCCGCAGGCTGAAGCACTACCGCGCGGCCAACCTGGTGGTGGACCCGGTCATGGTGGCCAAGAGCGGCCACCCCCTCTTGCAGCAGGACGCGGTGGACCACCTGAAAGCGACCTTGGTCCCGCTGGCCTTCCTGGTGACGCCCAACATCCACGAGGCGGAGCAGCTCTCGGGCCTCTCTATCAAGTCCCTGGCCGACGCGCGGCAGGCCGCCAAGGCGATTCACAAGCTGGGCTGCAAGCACGTGCTGATCAAGGGCGGCCATCTGCTCGCCGAGCGGGGCACAGACCTGCTCTACGACGGCAAGTTCTTCAACGTCTACAAGGGCGAGTTCATCGAAACGCCCCACACGCACGGCACCGGCTGCACTTATGCCTCGGCCATCGCCGCGCAACTGGCCAGGGGCAAGGCCCTGCCCGATGCGGTGCAGCAGGCAAAGAGTTACGTGACGGAAGCGATCCGCCACCACCTGGCCATCGGCCACGGCAAGGGGCCCACGAACCACTTTTATTTTCTCCCGCAGTGAGGGTACGCCCATGCACGTCCGTCCTCCGCTGTTCCTGCTGACCGGCTTCTTCTGGCTGCTCCTGTCGGGGCTGCTCGGTGTCGCGCTGTTCATCGGCATCATGATCGGCAATCCCTTGCCGCCGCAGACCCGTCTCGTGCACGTACACGCCGCGCTGGTCGGGGGCGTGGCGCAGATGATCCTCGGCGCGATTCTGGCCTTCGTGCCGGCCCTGCTGATGACCGGCAAGGATCGGCCGGAATCCCATCCGGTCCTCTATGGCCTGATCAACGGAGGCGCCGTCGGCATGTTGATCGGCTTCGCCGCCGGTCAGCCGACCCTCGTCGCGGCCTCCGGCCTGCTGGTCGTCCTGGCTTTCCTTTCCGTGTTGAAAGACGGGCTCGGCCAGACCCAAAGCAGCCTGGTGTCCCCGCCGTTGAACCTCTGGTTTTACGGCGTGGCGCTGGTCGCCCTGCTGGCGGGACTGGGCATCGGCGAAGCCATGGCCATGCGGCTGTTCCCCGTCACACTGCACGGCCAGGCCCGGCTGGCCCACATCCATCTGAACCTGCTGGGGTTCGCGACCCTCGCCATCGTCGGCACGATGCACAACCTATTTCCGACGGTCATGAACGTGCCCCTCTACAGCCAAAAGCTCGCCCGCTGGACCTTTGCCCTGCTGCCGGCCGGCATGGCCCTGCTGATCGCGGGGTTTCTGCTGGGCGACCTGCGGGTCGAGATCGCCGCCGGTGCGGTGATCATCGCCGGCGCCCTCCTCTACGGGTACAACATCGTGCGGACCTGGATCGCGGCCGGCCGGCCAAGCCGCATCGCCTCGGACCATTTCGTGCTGGCCACCTTCTTCCTGCTGCTGACGACGATCGGCGGCCTGTTCGTCGCCGTCAACAGCCTCTGGGAGCCGGCCTACGTTCCCATCGGAAAACTCCATCTGGTGGCCTATACCCACCTGGCGCTGATCGGATTCATCCTGCAGACCGTCATCGGGGCCCTGTCGCACCTGCTGCCGATCATGCTCGCGGTCAAGCGTGTCAAGAGCCACAAAAAACGCGGGCCCTATCTGGAATCCCTCACCGGCATCGTCGAGCAATGGCGGCCCCTGCAGGTCGGGACGCTCAACATGGGGACGGTCGCGCTCCTGTTCACCGCCGGCCTCGTCTGGCAGTACAGCCTGCGCGTGCCGGCCGTGCAAACGGCCGCCTGGATCAGCGCCGGTCTCCTGACCGTCGGTTTGCTCACCTTCGGCGTCAAAGTCATCCGGCTCCTGCGGTATCAGCCGCCGGAGAAATCGGACGAGTAGCAGGCTCGGCTCTCTCCGGCATTTCTGCTACAATGCGGCGCATGGAGCAAGCGCTGACGTTCCAGGACGGGGCCGGCCACAAGGTTTCCGCCGTCCTGGCCACACCGGCCCAGCCGACCGACCGGATCGTCGTCCTGCTGCACGGCTTCCTGTCGAACAAAAACAGCACGACGAATAAAACCCTGACCCGCGCCTTTCTGGAACGGAATATCGCCACCTTCCGGTTCGACTTTTTCGGACAGGGGGAGAGCGAAGGGCCCTTCGAGCGCATCACCATCACGACGGCCTTGGACCAGGCGACAGCCGCCCTCGCCCTGGTATCGGCCAAAGGCTATCGCCGGATCGGCCTGATCGGCTCCAGCTTCGGGGGACTCATCGCCCTCATGGCCGCCGCCGGGGAGGCAGGGAAGGGACGCCTCGCCAGCCTCGCCCTCAAGTGTCCCGTGCCGGATTTCGAAGAGATGCTTCGATTGGAATTTGGGCCGGATGGCATCGTCGCCTGGAAACGGACGGGAACGATTCCCGACATCACCGGCGGGAACGAACGCGTTCCGCTCCACTATGCGTTTTACGAAGACTGCGCGCGCTACCGCGGCTACGATGCCGCCACGTCCGTCACCGTGCCGACCTTGATCGTCCAGGGCGATCAGGACGAATATGTCCCGCTCCATCAAAGCCGCCGTCTGCTGGAGGCCCTGCGGCCCCCCAAACGCCTGGATATTCTCCCCGGCGCCGACCATGGATTCTCGAAGGCCGAGGACTTTCGCTCAATGACCGGCAAGCTGATCGAGTGGACCGCCGCGCACCTGTCGGCTCAATCGACGTAGAGGCGCCCGATGCAGGAACTCCATAGTTTAGGCGAGGAACGGCTGGAGGTCTTGAAGATCCTCTACCCCTGGTACAAGGAGGAGGTCTTTCGCCGACGGGAGCAGATGATGCGGCTGACGGCCTTCGCCAGCGCGTTTCTCGTGTTGTTGCTGGTCACGATGCTGGCCGTCCCCTCGGCGGCCCATTCGGGCGTGACCGGCGCGCTCTTCGCCATCACCGGCGTGGCCCTCTACACCGCCATCTTCGCCTATTTGATCCTGCAGCAGCGCGACCGCCACCGGATGGCCAAACAGGCGCTGATCGAGATCGAGCGGGCCATGGGGCTCTACGAGGAAGGACTCTATGCGACCGGAAAAAGCTTGTACCCGGAAGAGTGGCAATCCGCCTGGCACGCGGACCGCAGCGTAATCGTCTACCTCACCGTCCTCACCGCCCTCACGGTCCTCGTCGTCGCCGCCGTGCTGCTGCGCCCTTAACGGCTGCTGACTCAATCGGTTGGGGGGCCATTTTCAGCATCCTGCGGCGGCCCGGTCAGCCCCGCGGCGTATCCAGCAGCGCCCGCACCTGGCGCTCCAGCGACTCGGCATTGAAGGGCTTCTGGATGAACTCGGCCCCCATTTCCTGAAGCCCGTAACGAATGACGATGTCTCCCGTATAGCCGGACATGAATAAGACTTTTGTGTCCGGCCGCATGGCCCCGATCCGCTCCGCGAGCTGGCGTCCGCTCAGGCCCGGCATGATCACGTCGGTCAACAGCAGATGGATCGGGCCCTGATGCCGTTCCGCCCATCGCAACGCCTCTTCCGCGCCGGCCGCCTCCACCACGTCATAGCCGCACTCCACGAGCAAGTCGCGGACGAATGTCCGCACGACCTGATCATCTTCCACCAAGAGGATCGTTTCCGATCCGGACACCGTTCCGGCTTGTCGCTCCGGCTCGCCGGCTGTTTCCACCGTTCCGGAAGCCCGGGGCAGATAAATCGTGAAGGCCGCGCCTTGCCCGGGCGCGCTGTCCACCGCGACGGTCCCGCCGTGCTGCGCAATGATGCCATAGACCATCGCCAGCCCCAGCCCCGTGCCCTTCAATCGATCCTTCGTCGTGAAGAACGGCTCGAAGATATGGGTCTTGGTGTCGGCATCCATGCCGCAACCGGTATCGCGGACCGTCAGCTTCACGTAGGGCCCGGATGCCAGGCCGGCCCGGCCCGAATGCTGCGCGGTTTCACCCTCTACGGACAGGGTTTCAAGCGTCAGCGTGCCGCCTTCGGGCATGGCATCGCGGGCGTTGACCGCCAGATTCATCAGGACTTGCGCAAGCTGGTCCGGATCGGCCTTGACCGGGCAGGGGTCCGCCGGCAAATCGGTCACGAGCCGCACGTTCTCCCCGATGAGGCGCCGGAGCAACTCGGTCGTCTCGGTCACGAGACCGTTCAGATCCAGCACCTTCGGCTGCGTCACCTGCCGCCGGCCGAAGGCCAGGAGCTGGCCCGTCAAATTCGCCGCGTGGCGCCCGGCCTTCTTGATCTCGTCGGCATGCTTGCTCGACGGGTCGTCGTCGTCCAACCGCCGCAAGAGCAGGTCGCTGTGCCCCATGATCACGGTCAACAGATTGTTGAAATCGTGGGCGATGCCCCCGGCGAGACGGCCCACCGCCTCCATCTTCGCCGCCTGCCTGAGCTGGTCTTCCAGGTGCTTCCGCTCCTCCTCCGCGCGCTTGCGCTCGGTCACATCCGTGGTGATGCCGCCGATCGCAAAAATGGCCCCCTCCGCGTCATACAGGGGAAACTTCACGACGATGCTGGTGTGCGGCCCGTCGTCGTGCATCGCCACCTCTTCAAACTCCAGCGGCATCCCGCTCCGGAGAACCTGGCGGTCGTTGGCGATGAACGCCTCAGCCTGCGCCGGCGGAAAGAGTTGAGCGTCCGTCTTGCCGATCACGGCCTCGCGCGTCCAATGAAAGGCCTGTTCGAAGCGACGGTTCGTCAGGAGATAGCGTCCTTCCGTATCCTTGAGAAAGACCATGGCGGGACTGTGGTCCAGAATCGCCTGGAGTTTTTCCGCGCTCTCCCGCAGCCGGTCCTCCGCCTGCTTGCGTTCGGTGATATCGCGCAGCACGCCGCACATCACCGTCCGGCCCTTCCAGGTAAACGGACCGCAGGAGATTTCGACCGGAAAGACTGTGCCGTCTTTTTTCTTGTTCCACCGAAGCGGCACATAGGCGCCCCCGGCATCGGCGGCCCGCTGGATCGCCGCGTCGCTCGCATCCGGCTCAGCGCTCAGGTCGAGGATCTTGAGGCGCAAGAACTCCTGCCGGCTATAGCCATACATGCTGACGGCTTCGTCGTTGACGTCGAGAAGCTGATGCGTATGGACGTCGAACAGCACGACCGCGTCCATCGCATGCGAGAACAGCAACCGATATTTTCCCTCGCTCTCCTGGAGCGACTCGAGCAAGCGCAGACGCCGCAATTCCGCTCCCACGCGGGCCACATAGGCCTCCAGCAGCGAGAGTGCCTGGGAATCTGCCGCCATCGGCGCATCGTGGATGACCCCTACGAGACCTATCACGTCACCGGCCTCGTTAAATAGTGGGAGGCCTAGATAGCTTTCCATTCCAGCCTCCACCAGCCACCGATCGTCGGGAAATTGTTGTCGAATCCCGCGCGGAAACACCAGCATCCGCCGGCCCTTCACGATTTGCTCGCAAGGCGTCCCGGCCAGCGCATACTCGAAATTCTCGCGCAGCCCTCCGTCCAAGCACAGGGCCAGCGTGCGCATATACCCCGGGCGATCGCCGACGACCTCGCCCACAAAGGCACAACGCACGCCAAGCGTCGAAACCAGACTGGTCACCAACGCGCGGAAGTACTCGTCGCCCGTGAGGGACGCGGTGTTCACCATCAGGGTCCGCAGCATGGCGGTCTGGTCGTGAACCGGTGGCAGGACCTCATCGGGCCGGCCGGCCGGCGAAGCCGCTTCCGGCTGCTGCGCCTTCAGCAGACGCTCCAGTTCGGCCACGCGCGCCTTCAGTCTGCTAACTTCCGTGCCGTCGCCTTTGCCACCCATTGCCGTCTTCCTTCAGTAAATGCGCCCGCCCACGACCCAGTGACGGTCGTCCGGCACGTCGATCAAGAGGCGGCTGAGGTTCAGTTCGGCGAGCTGCGATGCCACTTCGTCCTCGGTAAACGCCGCCAATAGGCTATTGTAGAAATCGCGCCGCAGCACCGCCGGCTCATCGGCTGCGTACCGCTCCACGATGGCCTGGACCTCCTCCTGCGTCTCGGGGCGGAGCAGGTCCATCACCAACACGACCGAGCCTGGTTTCACCAGCCGTTTGAGCTCGTACCAGAAGGTCAGGGGATTGGGCAGATGATGGAGCAGGCTGTTGGAAATGACCCCGTCCGACGGCTCGTCAAGCCGCAGCCCCTGCACCCGTTCGCAGCGCAGGACGATGCGATCGCTCAGCCCGGCCGCACGGACTGCGTCGCCCGCCAGACGGATCATCGCCGCCGAGGCGTCCACGCACGTCACTCGGCATCCGGGCAGCGCCTGCACAAACCGGATCGGAATATCGGCTGGACCGCAGCCCAGGTCCAGAACATGGCCCTCGGTCCATTCCGGATAGTAATTCCGAAACAGGTCTACGAAGCCCTGGTTTTCCTGTTCGAAATCCGCCTTGGCATAGGCCACACACTGGGCCTCGTCGTCCATCAATTCCGGTTCTAGGGTTCGGTTCATTTACGTCGCTCGTATCTGGTGTTTCCGGGAAATGTTCAGTGCTCAATTCTGAATGCTCAATTGAACATTGCACATTGAACATTGTTCATTTCGTTGCTCACGCTTCACGCTTCACGCTTCTTCCACCGCCACCGCGTCCCCGACGCGCACTGTCCCCCCGGCCAGAACCCTGGCATAGAGCCGGCTCCACCCTGGATGGAGGTCCTGTGAGATGCGTTTGAAGTCGCCCGCATCGAAGTAGCAGGTGTTCAGCGAACAGGGCGCGGTATAGCTCATGATCTCCAACCGGACCTGGTCTCCCACCGCGATCCGACTGCCCGGCACGAGGCCGGCCCAATCCACGCCGGCCAGTGTGAGATTTTCTCCAGTCGCGCCAGGCTGGATGGGATGGCCCTCGGCCTGCAGGGCGTCGATCAACTCCAACGAAAACAGGCAGACGGCCCGATCCGGCCCCCCGTGCAGCAGGGTGTTGCGATGGCGATCGCCTTCGACACCCTCCGTTGTGATCCGGGCCTTGGGCACCGGCAGCTTGGGCAGCCCTCCGTTGGACACACTGATCTGATGCAGGTATGGCTGCCCTTTCTTGCTCGTCATGCTCCTCCTTCGCAGGAATCGGGCACCAGTACTTCCAGCGCCAGCCAGCCCTCTGCTTCACGGGAGCCATGCGCCGCGCCCCCCACCGCCGCAAAGGCCGCGACGATCTCGGCCCGATCCTCAACCAGCAGCCCGGACAGCAGCAGTCGTGCGCCTCGCTCAAGATAGGGAGCCAGAAGAGGGACCGAGGCCAAGAGCGTCCGTCGGTCCAAATTCGCCACGACCAGGGTGACGTGTCGGGATTCCTCCTCGGATAGCTCGCGCATCGTCGCGGTGCGCAGCTCCAACTCCGGGCCGAACCCATTCTGCTCGGCATAGCCCAGGGCGCAGTCGATGGCCACCGGATCGTGGTCGATCCCGATGGCGGATTCGGCGCCGAGCCGCACGGCCGCCATCGCTAAAATTCCGCTGCCCGTGCCCACGTCCAGGATGCGCTCGCCGCCGCGGATCAGTTCCTCCAGCCACTCCAAGAGCAGCCGCGTGGTGGCATGGTGGCCGGTCCCGAAGGCCTGCTTGGGGTCCAGGATCAATTCGATCTCCCCGGCCCGCACCGCCACCGACTCCCAACTGGGCCGGATCACGATCCGTCGCCCGATACGGAGCGGCTTCACCGACTTGGCCCACTCCTCGTTCCAATCCCGCTCCGGGACCGTTCGCACGGACACGATGTCCTGCGGTATGCCCTGTCCCGTTCGTTGCAGGACGAGGGCCAGGGCGTCACGCGACGCGTCGGTCCAGCCATCGCTTGGCCAGTACAGGTGCACAATCCCGCTCTCTTCCCAGGCGCCGGTCACGGCCGGATCGTCCAGCATGCCGAGCAATTCGCCCGCGTCCAAAGACGACGCGACCCGCACTTCGACCCATTCACGTGCCATAGGGGTTGTTATGCCCGGTTGACGGGGCTTCTGGCAAGCAGGTAAGGTCGCGCCATGTCCGACGCTACCGCTTCTTCGCCGAAGCAGACCAGGGAACGGTCCCTCCACCGATTGCTCCGGCGCGCGGATCGGCTCATCGCTCGCGCCGAGCGAACCAGCGCCTCCTTCAGCCGATGGCGTCTGGCCATTTTCCTCGTCGGCGCCGCCGCCTCGGTGTCGGCGTATAAACAGGCCTGGTTTCATCTCGGCAACGGGGTCCTGGGGCTGTCCGTGCTCACGTTTCTGATCGTGGCCCGGTATCATAACAGGCTGGAAGACCGTTTTCATCAACTACTTAGCTGGCGCGGCATCAAGCGGGCGCACCTGGCCCGGCTCGGCCTGGACTGGCCGGCAATCCCCGCGCGGCTCGCCCCGACCCCCGAGGGCCACCCCTACGCCAGGGACCTCGATATCACCGGCCCCCATTCGTTGCTCCATCTGCTCAACACAACGGTCCTGTCGGCGGGGCGCGACCGGCTGGTCGGCTGGTTCCTGAACCAAGCCGAGCAGGTCCCTGATCCGGAGGCCTGGCACAGGCGGCAGACACTCGTGAAAGAACTGGCGCGCCTCCCGCTCATGCGGGATCGGCTGGCACTGGCCGCCACACCGGTCGGCAGGGGGGCTGACTCGGAAATCGATTGCGCCAGAATTCAGGCCATTCTCGGCACCCAAGCCGGATTTCCAGGCCTCGTGCCCCTCCTGTGGGTCATGAGCGGCCTCGCGGCCAGCACACTGGCACTGGCCCTGGCTTCGGCCCTGGCGCAGGCACCCAACTACTGGCTCCTGTCCTTCGTTCTTTATGCCGCCATCCAATTACTCACATCGGGCCGGACGGCTCCGGTCTTCGGCCGCGCCCTCTCCCTGCAGCATGAACTGGACCGACTTGGGATGCTGCTCCGGTACCTGGAACACCGGACCTTCACTTCGACGCCAGCACTGCGCCGCCTCTGCGAACCGATTCTTCACGGGGCCGACAGACCGTCTTTATCCATCGCGCGATTGGCCAGGACCAGTCAGGCACTGAGCCTGCGTGCCCATCCTCTCGTGCACCTGGCCGCCAACGCGATTCTTCCCTGGGATCTCTGGTTTACCTGCCGGCTGGAGACGATCCGGCGGCACCTGTCGCAGAGCCTGCCGGCTTGGGTGGATCGGCTGGCCGAATTGGACGCCGCTTCGGCGCTCGGCACCTTTGCCTACTTACATCCGGACTACCAGTGGCCCAATCCTTTGGAACCGGCAACCGGAAACGGACGCCCCGCCGCCATCCTGGCCCGCTCGCTCGGCCATCCCCTGCTCCACCCGGAAAAACGAGTGCCGAACGATCTGGAGCTGGCCGGCCTGGGACGGATTCTGCTGATTACCGGCTCGAACATGTCCGGCAAAAGCACATTCCTGCGCACGATCGGCATCAATACCTGCCTGGCGCAAGCCGGCGCGCCGGTCTGCGCCGCCTCGTTCGATTGGACCTGGGTCCGGCTGGTCTGTTGCATCCGGGTGGACGATTCGCTCGAAGCCGGGCTCTCGTTTTTTTACGCCGAGGTGAAGCGGCTGAAACGGTTGCTGGATGCGGCCCACGACCGGTCGGCCAAGCCGGTTTTGTTCCTGATCGATGAAATCTTCAAGGGCACCAACAACCGCGAGCGGCTCGCCGGCAGCAAGGCCTTCATCCAGACCCTGGCGTCCGGCAACGGGCTGGGCTTGATCACCACCCACGACTTGGAGTTGACCCCACTGGATCAAGAGCTGCCGGCCGTCACCAATGCCCATTTTCAGGAGACGGTCGAGGCCAAAACACTTCTATTCGACTATCGCTTGCGGCCCGGCCCCTGTCCCACAACCAACGCGTTGCGGATCATGGAGCTGGAAGGTTTGCCTGTACCGAGCAGGCCACCGGACGCTTGACAGCGCGCAAAGCGGCTGCTAGCTTGCTGATGCGATCAGGCTCCGGCCTGACGATAAGACGATGGGAGGTCACCCGATGAGATCATCCAATGCATTGTCCGCACTCTTGTACTCGGCCTTCGTACTCGCGCTGACCCTGCCCGCTTGCACGACCAAGGGCACCATCAAGGCCACGACCGACCCCACCACGGACATCCTGTCCAGCACGTCCGGAAGGGCTTGGTTTACCGAAGACGGACTCGTCAAAGACGAATTTAAGGTGGAGGCCTTTACGACTCTGAATTTCGACAACCTCAAGCAGGATATGGCCCAGGGGCAAGGGGAATACCTCACCTCGTTGGGATCGCTGCTGGGAGTGCCCGAGAACCGGCGGGCGACTTTCTTCCAGTTGGCGCGTGAGAAATACCCGCAGCTCGTGCCGACCGACCGGACCACGCCGGCCGAACTGGTGGCCGCCCTGCGCGGCGAGCTGACTGCCGCCCCCCGGCTGACCGAAAACCAGGCACGCAACTAGTCGCGTCGCGGCAGAGCGATCACGTCTCCCAGGAATTGGTCGCTCTGCCCCTCCCTGTGCTCACCCGCCCGCTGATACGAACCGGACCGGATCGGCACCCCGTCGCGGAACACGACGAAGTTGGACGGCAGGGCCGGCACGCGCGGGCCGGGCAGGATGATGCCGGCCAGATTTAACGGGTCCGCGCCGGAGAGTTTGACCTCCGTGCCTCCCTGAACGGCCCCCGCTCTCCGCAAGGCTCGGAGGGACTCCACCGCCTCCGGCAGCGCAAATTGTTCTCCGACAAAGCCGGCCACAAAGCGCCCACCCCTGAGTTCTCCACGGGACTCCAGCCGGCGATATTGCACGAGCAGATCGCGCCAAGGCGGGCTGAGCGATTCGCGCCCCAGCAAGTCCCGAAAGACGACCCCATAGCGCCGCAACAGCTGCCGGGCCACCGACTCTTCCGGGCTGATCGCTGAGGGCTGAGCGCTGCCCGCTTGCCTGAGCAAGGACCAGCGGCCGGCGCTGCGGCTCGGACGTCTGGCTTTGTCCCGTCCCTCGGCCCGCCGCCGTTTGGGATCGAGCAGCGCCCGCAAATTGTCGAATCCATCGGCGGTGACGAGGCCGGCGGCCGCCAGTTCCCACAGGCCTCGCTCCACTTCCGTCTGCAGATGGCCCGTGCCCTTGACCAGATCGGCAAAGAAACTGGCCCCTCGCTCCCGCAAATACCGCTGGAGGTCCTGCGCCGCCGGTCCCAGGTTTACCTCCGCCGCAGGGCCGATTTTCTCTCCACCGACACGAAGCAGCCACCAGGCCTCCTCCCGTGGGAAGAGACCGATCGGCGCGACGCTGGTGGGCATAATCCGTTTGCCACGAGACGCGTCTCCAAGGCCGAGCGTCGGCTCTTCGAGACGAGGATGGGCACTGAGCCGTCCCCAGGCCGCCATCCCGCCGAGACACAGGCGGTCGAGCCAATCGGGATCGTACTTGGACATCCGGCAAGGCAGGAGAAACCGCTCCCACGCCGAGGCTGCCGCTTCGAACCCGGCCAGCTGGCGAATCACTTCCTGCAAGCCTGCCTCACCGTGCAAGCGCGAACCGGGGGTCACATGCTGCCACTGGAACAAAAACTTCATGAACTCCGACGCCGTGACCGGCTCGATTTCCTTTCGAAGGATGCCGATCGTGAGGCGGTGGATACGCGCCAGCAGCCGCCGGTCGCACCACTCCGGCGCTGCCGCGCCGGAATTTTTTATTTTGAATTCTAAATTTTGAATTGGCTCTGGGCGGAATTGTCCGCGGAGGACTTGCCCTGCCGCTTCCAAATGGAGCAGCGCTCTGTCCACCGCCTCCGGCGCAAGGCAGAGCTTCGCCGCCAGCTCCCGCGCGGTCGTCGGGCCGGTGCTCTCCATCCAGCCTTGAACGATCCGGCCGACGGCCTCCTCCGGCTCAGAGGCCGGGGACTGGGCCTCGGGCGAACGTTGCGGGTCGCTCAGCGCATCGGGGAACGCCGCCCGGACGAGTTCCCGCCGTTCCGTCGCGACCCATCCTCGCGCCTCGCCCCCAGCGCTCCGAACCGGAACGACGGCGGCTCGCCCGCTTTCGAGCAGCGGGGGCAGCCATGCCCCCCAAGAGGCAGTCTGCGCCTCCGGCACCCAATAGAGCGTCAGCAGCGCATCGTGCAATTCGTCCGGACTTCGCACGACCGGCCAGGCCTCCTCCTCCACCTCGGCGATCGCGTCCGCCGAGAGGGCGCCCAGGTCGCCAGCCAAATCCGGGGACAGGCTGCGGCGCATCTCCACGGCCCTGGCCCTTCGCTCTTCCAAGGGCGCATCGTCCAAAAAGGCATAGGGGTTGGCGTTGAGGATTTCATGGCAGAAGGGTGAGGGAGCGGACGTATCCACGGCCAGGCATTGGATCGCTCCCGATTCGATGTTGCGCAAGAGGGCTTCGAGCCCGTCGATATCCATGGCTTCGGTCAGGCAATCGCGGATCGTCTCCCGGACCAGCGGATGGTCCGGCACGTCGCGCGGGCCCTGGATGTTCTCCTGGCAGGCGGTGGCGGCGGGAAACACGGATGCGAGCAAATCCTCCGCTCTCATCCGTTGAATCTGTGGCGGGACTTTTTTGCCGTTGGCGAAACGCAGCAATGCCAGGGACCGTTGCGCGTTCCAGCGCCAGCGGGTCATGAACATCGGCGCCTGGAGGACGGCCTGGATCAAGACCTCGCGGACTGTGTCGGAACGCAGGAACCCGAAGACCGACTCGAGCGGGAAACTGTGCCGTTCGCCCAGCGAGAGCACGATGCCCTCGTCCGTGGCCGCCGCCTGCAGCTCGAAGTCGAAGGTGGCGCAGAACCGTTTTCTGAGGGCAAGGCCCCAGGCGCGGTTCAGCCGACCGCCGAAGGGCGCATGCAGGACCAGCTGCATCCCACCGCCTTCGTCGAAAAACCGTTCGGCGATGATCCGCTGCTGGGTCGGCACGGCGCCGAGGGCCGCCCTGCCCGCCAGAACGTAGACGACCGCCTGCTCCGCGCCGCGCCGGTCGAGGCCACAGTCTTCTTGGAGCCTTTGAAGCGCTGATGGCTGAATGCTGACGGCTTCCCTGACCGCCGCGACTTCCGCCGACAGTTCCGCCGTGCGGGCCGGCGCCTCGCCGCGCCAGAAGGGAATGGTCGGCGGTGCCCCATGCGCATCCTCGACCCTCATTTTTCCGGTTTCGACTCCACGGATGCGCCAGGAGGTATTGCCCAGCAGGATGATGTCGCCGGCCAGACTCTCCACCGCAAAGTCTTCGTCTACCGAACCGACGACGGTGCCCTCCGGCTCCGCCACTACCGCATAATTGGCCGTATCCGCGATCGCCCCGCCGGAGGTGATGGCCGCCAGGCGCGCGCCGCGTCTGGCGCGAATCCGGCGATTAATCCGGTCGTGGTGGAGATAGGCATGGCCCCTGCCTCTGCTCGTGGCAATGCCATCGGCCAACATATGCAGGACCGAATCGAAGTCCTGCCGCGACAGATCCCGATAGGGGGCGGCCTGCCGACAGAGGTCATAGAGGGCCTCCTCCGTCCACTCCTGGGCGGCCACCGATGCCACCATCTGCTGGGCCAGGATGTCGAGGGGTCCCGGCGGCACGATCAAACCATCCAATATGCCGGCCCGGATGGCCCGAATGAGCGAGGCGCACTCGATCAGTTCGTCCCTGGTGGTCGCAAAGAGCCGTCCCTTGGGGATGGCGCCGATCCAGTGGCCGGACCGGCCGACCCGTTGCAGGCCGATGGCGATCGAGCGGGGCGAACCGATCTGACAGACCAGATCCACCGTACCGATGTCGATACCCAGTTCCAGCGAGGCGGTCGCGACCACCACGCGGGTCTGGCCGGTCTTGAGCCGCTCCTCCGCCGAGAGGCGGATTTGCCGCGACAAGCTTCCATGGTGAGCCGCCACCGCCTGCTCGCCCAGATCACCGCGCAGCCGTTCCTCCAGATGGTGCGACACCCGCTCGACCAGCCGCCTGGTATTGACGAAGACGAGCGTGGATTTGTGCGCCCGGACGAGCTCGGCCACGCGGTCGTAGACGTCGCTCCAGACCGCGTTCGTCGCCACCGCGCCCAACTCGTCCTTGGGCACTTCCACCGTCAGATCCATTCGCCGTCGATGGCCGATGTCGACGACGACCGGAGGGGGCCCGTCCCCCGCCAGGAACCCGGCGACGGTTTCGATAGGCCGCTGCGTGGCCGAAAGTCCGATGCGCACCGGCTTGACCGCCGCCAGGGCATCCAGCCTGGCCAACGACAAGGCCAGGTGCGCCCCGCGTTTGTTCGGCGCGACGGCGTGAATTTCGTCCACGATCACGGTGCGGACATCCCGCAAGATCCGGCGGCTCTTCTGGGCCGTCAGGAGCAGATAGAGAGACTCGGGCGTCGTGATCAGAATGTGCGGCGGCCGGCGGAGCATCTGCTGCCGGTCCCAGGCCGGCGTGTCGCCGGTCCGGACCAGGACCCTGAGTTCCGGCACCAGCAGGCCAGCGGCCAGCGCCGCATCGGCGATCTCGGCCAGCGGCTCTTGTAGATTTTTTTGAATGTCGTTGCCGAGCGCCTTGAGGGGCGAGACGTAGAGCACCTGGGTGCAGTCGGTCAGTTCTCCGGCCAGCGCCTGTTGAAAAAGCGCGTTGATGCAGGACAGGAAGGCGGCGAGAGTCTTGCCCGATCCGGTGGGCGCCGCAATCAGGACCGGCGAACCGGCGGCGATGGCCGGCCAGCTCTTGGCCTGGACCTCCGTCGGCGCGCCGAACCGGCCTCGGAACCAGCCGGCGATCACGGGATGAAAGGGGGCCAGCGGCATAGGGGTGGAATTTTACCACGGGCGGCGCCATGGCAACAGCCGGCCGATCGGGTACAATGGCGTCGCTCAGTAGGCGAGGCCCAGCGCATGGAGCATCCATCACCGGTCGTAATTCTCGGCACCGGCTATACCGGCCTGGTCATCCATGCCCTCGGCCAGGCCAGGGGGCTGAGGGTCCTGGCCGGCAGCCGATCGCCGGACGAACACTTGGCTTCGATTCCCCCCTCGCAGCGCTTGCGCTTCGATCTGGCCCGGCCGCAGACCTGGGCCGATATTCCGGAGCGGGCTCGGCTCATCTGGTGTTTCCCGGCGATCCCCGAGACGCTCGTGCAGGGCTTTGCCGAGCGAGTCGCCCCCAGGATCAGCCGGCTGGTGGTGCTGGGCAGCACGTCGGCGTACGAGCCGGCGGCCCCGCAGAAGGAAGGGGCCGCCGCGTCGCTGATCGACGAAGACTCCCCCCTCAACCTGGCCCTCCCCCGCGTGCGCGGCGAGGAATGGCTTCGGGCTCATTGCGGGGCGATCATTCTCCGCAGTGCCGGCATCTACGGACCCGGACGTCATGTGTTGGATTGGATCAGACAAGGGCGGGTGACGGCGTCCCCCCGCTACGTCAACCTCGTGCATGTCGAAGACCTGGCCGGGATCTGCCTGGCGGCGCTGGAACAGGGCAGAGCGGGAGAGGTCTACAATGTCAGCGACAGCCAGCCCAGACCATGGGCCGAGATCTGCCGGATCGCTCAGCAACGTTGGGGCGTGGAGTCATCGAAGAAGAATCGGAAGCCGGAGGGAGGGCCGGGGAAGCGCCTGTCCATCGCCAAGTTGCGGCGGGACCTCGGCTACACCTTCCGCCATCCGGACTTGTACGAGGCGCTGGACGCCATCGAAAACGCGGCGCATCACAAATCGGAACGTCTATAACGTCGCAACGTCACACATCCGAGCAGGAGACTTTCGAACGTTCTCGACTTTCTGACTTTGCGACTTGCCGACTTTCAGACTTTTCAGCTTGTGCCCATCGCTCACCGAAGCAGCGCCATGACCGCCGCGCAGACCAGCAGGTTGTTGAGCATGTGGGCCGCCATGCCAGGCAAGAGGCTGCCGGTTTTCTCATAGGCCCAAGCCCAGAGTATCCCGCTCCAGAAGACGCTGACCGTGCCCAAGATTCCATACCCGTGCGCTAAGGCAAAAATGCCCGCGCTGATCGCCGCCGCCACCCTCCATCCATACTTGCGCCGCAGGGTGGCAAAGAGCAGCCCCCGAAACACCAGTTCCTCGAACAGCGGAGCGAACAGCACGTACTCCAGCAGGCTGATCGCCAGCACGGGCCAGGAGCCCCAGACCAAATCTCCGTCGAACCATTCGGTCCAGTGGCTGGCCAGATCCCAGGCCTCCGCGACCCGGCCCAAGCCCCATTCTCCCAGCAAGGCCGCCGCCAGCAAGGCCGCCAGCATCAGTCCCAGGCGGCCCCAGGCCTCGGACAGCGGCCGGAGCCCCAGGCCTTGCATGAATCCGACCCCCGTGGGGCCGAATAAATGTCGTTGGGCCAGAAACAGGATCGGCAGGTTGGTGAGCGGAATGGCCAGGGCTCGCACCAACAGGCTATCGGTCTCGAACGAGAGCAGGCCCAGGGTCATGAGCGAACTGATGGCTCCGCCGCGGATCAGAACCACGGAACCGAGGCGACCTGGCCAGAGAGGCGGGACCGGCGCCTCCCCCACTTGCAACACCCGGCGCGCGCTCTGCGACCCGACGATCAGGGCCAGCGCCATCAGACCGGCCACCATACAGAACAACTGCAAGCCGGCCAGGAGGCGGGCCCGCTGCACCAGGGGTTCAGTCCTGTCGATCTGGGCTGCCTTGATGGCCGAGAGCAGCGGCTGATCGCCGGCCTTGGTCGCGATCTGGACGGCCAACCGATCGTAGAACCAGCCGGCCGGCACTCGTTCCGCCAGTTCCGCCTGGAGCGCCAGTTCATCCGCCCGCGCAATCCTTGGCTCCAGATAGGCGGCGCTCAGCAACCGGGCGAACAGAGGGAACGGGTCCTCGGCATGCGCCCAGGCTAGGATTTCGGCGCGCACTCGGTCGAGCTTGCCGGCCTCGCCGTCCAGAATCGCCGACTGAAGCCGTACGTGCGGGTCCGGGAACGAGTCGGCCAGTTCCTCATACCAGACGGAAGCCAGCGCCAACGTCTCTCCGCTCTCGCTCATCGTCAGGTCGAAGAGCAGCCGTTCCCAGGGAGGCGCATCGGCGAAAACCTCCTCCAGGTCCATCGAGCGGCCGACCATCAGCGCCAGCGCGCGCGCCGGTTCGTCCACCCGGCTGAGGCGGGGGACGGTGGCTTGCAACCAGGCAAACAAGAGAACCGAGCCTAGTAGAATGAGAGCCGAGAGGCCGGTCAGAAACGGGGAGAGTCGAGGACCAGGCGGGGGAACACACGGCGGCGGCTCAGACGGCTCTGGCGATGCGGAGACCGCCGGCTCGGCGCCGCCCTGACCGGCGGAGATCGGCTCATCCTGCCCCATATTCGTAAGATCGCTCACCCAGGCTCCCGATGGCGCAGTATAACATTTTGGCGGCTTGGAACAGGCGCGTCCGATCGGCCGGACGGAAGACCGGCCAGTCGGTGGCGGAACCAAGGGGCTTTCGTTATACTAGCCGCGCAGTGATGCCGGCGGCGGACGGTCCGGAACCAATATCGGAGAGCCTCTATGACACTCGCGACCTCTTCTGCTTGCGGCGAGTTCAGTCCTCCGCCGAGGCTGCTGCTCGGTCCCGGGCCCAGCCTGGTGCATCCGCGTGTGCTGCAGGCCATGGGCAGACCGCTGCTGGGGCATCTTGACCCGGAGTTCTTGCAGCTTATGAACGAGATTCAAGCGATGCTCCGGCATGTCTTTCGCACCGAGAACCGGTTTACCATCGCGCTCTCCGGCACCGGTTCCGCCGGCATGGAGGCGCTCCTGGTCAATCTGGTGGAGCCGGGAGAGACGGTGCTCGTCGGCGTCAACGGTGTCTTCGGCGCCCGAATGGCCGCCGTCGTGGAACGGTGCGGCGGCCGGCCGATCACAATCGAGGCGCCCTGGGGCCGGATCGTCGAGCCGGACGCCATCCGGCTGGCACTCGCCCGCTCCGGCCCGGTCAAAGCCGTGGCCCTGGTCCACGCAGAAACCTCCACGGGAGCCCGGCAACCCCTGGAAGCCATCGGCGCCCTCTGCCGGGAAGCCGGCGCCCTGTTCATCGTGGACGCCGTGACCTCGCTGGCCGGCCTGCCCCTGGAGGTGGACGCCTGGGGCATCGACGCCTGCTACAGCGGCACGCAGAAATGCCTGAGCTGCCCGCCGGGCTTGTCTCCGCTCACGCTCAACGATCACGCGCTGACCGCCATTCGTCGCCGCAAAACGGCATGCCGAAGTTGGTACCTCGACCTCTCCCTGGTGGCGGACTATTGGGAAGAGGGGAAACGGGCCTATCACCATACGGCGCCGATCTCCATGCTCTACGCCCTGCGGGAAGCCTTGCGGCTCGTGGAAGAAGAAGGGTTAGAGTCGCGTTTCGCGAGGCACCGGTTGCAGAGCGAGGCCCTGGGAGCCGGACTCGAGGCGCTGGGGTTGAGCCCGTTCGCCCAGGAGGGGTATCGCCTGCCCAGCCTCGCCTGCGTGACCCTGCCGGCTCGAATCGACGACGCCGCCGTGCGGGCCTCGCTCCTGCGGCGCTTTCAGATCGAAATCGGCGGGGGCTTGGGACCGCTCCGGGGACAGGTCTGGCGCATCGGGCTAATGGGCGAATCCGCCAGACGATGCCACGTCCTGACTCTGCTCAGTGCCTTGGAAGAATTGGGCCTCGACCAGGGCTGGCTCGCACAACCAGGTGCGGCCTTGACTGCCGCCGCAGGCGTCTATGCCCGACCCGGCGAGCCGGGCGCAATGCCGCAGAAATCCGCTCGGATGTCCAGCGAAAGGGAGAAGGCTTGCTCATGAAACCACCGATGATTTGGGGAACGGTCCTGGTGCTGCTGGTGCTCGTCGGCTTCGGCGGCTACTGGGGGCTGTCTAGTTTGCTCAACGATGCCGAGGAGCCGGTCACGATCGCGCCGGAACTCGTGGCCGATTACCTCCATGCCGTGATCCAGGCGAACCGCACCGTCTACACCAAGAACATCGTGGACAAAATGCAAGAGAGCGGCATCGTGGAAGCAGCCGAACACTGGAAGGGCGAAAACGCCCTGCCGCTGCCGGCGCAATTCCTGATCGAAACCGGCCGACTGGTGGCCGACAGCGGCAAGGGCATCAAGTACAAACTGGTCAGCCTCTGGCCGATCTACGTCTGGAACAAGCCGGAAACGGAATTCGAGCGGAAGGGGTTGGAGGCCGTGGCGAAGAGTCCGGATCAGCCGTTTACCGGGTTCGTGCGGATCGGGCGGGAACGGTACTTCCAAGCCGTCTACGCGGACGTGGCCGTCTCACAGGCTTGCGTCACCTGCCACAACCAGCACGTCAACAGCTCCCGCCACGACTTCAAGCTCAACGACGTCATGGGGGGCATCGTCATTACGATTCCGGTCACTCCTTAGCTTCTTCCGCGATTCAGCCGGCCAGGCCTCGGGCCGGCTTGGGCCTTTTCCCATCGGACGACGCCGGAGGCTTCAACGGCAGGCGAAGGTGAAAGGAAGTACCCACCCCCTCACGGCTCTCCACCGTAATCTGGCCGCCGTGGGCCTCGATCACGTCCTTGACGATTTTGGTCCCCAGACCCGTGCCCCCCGCCTTGCGGCTGATCGCGCGGGGCGAAAAGAGACTCGCCTGGACGTCGGACGACATCCCTCGCCCCGTGTCGATGACCGACACCAGCACCTGGCGGCTCTTCGGCTCCCACCCCCCCCGAACCGTGATGGACCCGCCGGGCGGCACTTCCGGAATCGCATTGTTGATCAGGTTGTAAAAGGCCAGATAGAGCCGCCGCTCGTCCGCCAGGATCGGCGGGAGCCCCTCCAACCCATCCCGGCGCAGCTCGATGTGGCTATCCTTGGCCAAGAGGCTCAAGGTGTGCTGGGCCTGTTCCACGAGGGCTTCGACCCGGCACGGACGGAACTGCGGTTCCGTGCTCAGGCCCTTGACGCAGTCGGCCATCTGTTTGACCTGGTCCTGGATTCGGCGCGCGCTGGTCTTCAACAGCCCCAGGACATCCCGGCTCAACCCCCGCATTTGCCTGGTCTCGTCCGCCTCCGGCTCTCCCAAGCCGTCCAGAAACTTCTCCAATTGGGGCCCCAGCAGATCCACGCCGCAGAGCACGGGTGTCAGAAGGTTGCCGACGTCGTGCCCGATGTCGCCCAGCAATCGCCCGACCTCCGCAAACTTCACTTCCTCGTAGAGCCGCGCCTGCACGATCGCCGCCGACATCAAGGCGGAGATGATCATCAGGATGGACACGTCCTTCTGGCCCAGCCGTCCGCGGCGCTTGTTGAGCACCTCCAGCACCCCGATCGGCTTGCCTTCCCAGGGCTTCAGCGGCAGCGTGATCATGTCCTTCGTGTGATACCCGATGCTGGCATCCACGCGGGCCAGGTGGCGGCGATCCCGCGACACGTCCTGTGAAATGTGCGGCTTGCCGGACTTGAACACGGCGCTGGCGATCCCCTGGTCCCAGGGAATGGCCATGCCGCGCAGCCGTTTGGCCTTCTGCCCGATCACATGGCGAAACACCAGCTGCTTGGAGGCCGGATCGGCCAACAGCACCGAGGCGGCGTCGGCCCCCACCACCTCCAATGCCGTGCGGAGGGCATGGCCGATCAGCGAGTCGACGTCCGTCTGTCGCGAGAGGGACTGACTGATCCGTCGCGCCGCTTCCAGCTCCTTCGCGAGCTGAACCGCACGGTTCCGGCTCGGCACTCTGTTCGACTTGGGTCGGGCAGGCATGGAGGCCTATGGTAGCGCATTCGCAAAGACACGACAAGTCAAGGGGCCGGGACGCCTCCGGCCCACGCCGATACGGCCGGCGGCACGTTTTCTGATGCATGACTCAGCGCCGATGTGCTACTTGAATAGGAGCAAGTCGCGCAGGATGGAGGTTCAGGACATGTCCATGGCCATTCGCAACGTGCGGATCATCGACGGGCTCGGACAGACGATCGAGCGCGGCACGCTGCTCGTCAACGGAGACCGTTTCGTCGCGGTGGGAGGGGAACGGGATGTCCGCGTGCGGCGCGGGACTCCCACCGTGGACGGGCGCGGCCTCACGGCCTTGCCGGGCCTGATCGACTGCCACGTCCACCTCTGCCTCGGCGGAGACGCCGATGTGGTCGGAACGATCCGCGACGAAGAGCCGGCCCTCACCCTGTTGAAAGCCTCCCGCTTCGCCCGCCTGACGTTAACGGCGGGCGTCACGACCGTCCGCGACGTCGGGGCCAGGGACCATCAGATCTTCGCCCTCAAACAAGCCCAGTCAGCGGGCCTGGTCCCGGGTCCGCGCATCCTCGCGGCCGGCCTGGCTATCTGCATGACCGGCGGTCACGCCCGTTTCATCGGACGCGAGGCCGACGGGCCGGAGGAAATCCTGCGGGCCGTCCGGGAGCAGCTGGCGGCCGGCGCGGACGTGATCAAATTTATCGCCTCCGGCGGCGTGCTGACGCCCGGCACCTCCCCCGATCGCCCCCAGCTGACCCAGGACGAGCTGGCTGCCGGGATGGACGAGGCGCGCCGTGCCGGCCGGCGCGTGGCCGCGCATGCGCACGGGGCCGAAGGTATGAAGAACGCCATTCGCGCTGGGGCCCACTCCATCGAACATGCGACCTTGCTGGACGACGAAGCCGGCGAGTTGATGCGCGCCCACGGCGTGTTCATGGTCCCGACCCTGTCGGCGCTGGCCACGACCGCTGCCTGCGGCCCGACCTGCGGCGTGCCGGAATCGGCCGTGACCAAAGCCCGCTCCATGAAGGCCCGGCACGAAGCCAGTTTCAAGCAGGCTCTTCGATCCGGCATTCCCATCGCCATGGGCACCGACGCGGGTACGCCCTTCAACTATCACGGGGACAACGCCCAGGAGTTGACGCGGATGGTGGCGCTGGGGATGAGCCAGATGGAGGCCATCCTGTCCGCCACGGCCTCCGCCGCCGAACTGTTGGGCATCCGCGAGCTGGTGGGGACCCTCGAACCGGGCAAGCTTGCGGACCTGGTGCTGGTGGATGGAAACCCGTTGAAGCGGATCGAGATCCTGCAGGATCGGAGCCGGATCGCCGGCGTGATGCAGGCGGGCCGGTTCGTCAGCGGCCCTCTGGCCGACTCACAGCAGGCAGCCGGCAGTAAGCAGTAGGCGGCCTGCCTTTGGCCTTCTGCGTTCTGCCGACCGCCTTCGTTCTTGCCCCTCACCGCCGCGTATAAAACAGCTCCAAAGCGTTCCGGAACCCGCTGAGCCGGCCTCGATGGAATGTCGTCTCGAACCGGTTCCTGACATCGGCAACCCCTCGGTCGTCTCCCTTCCGAATCGCCCCCTGCGACACCATCATTTGCAGGGCAACGTCCAGTAATCGTTTCCGCCTGGCTTCCATCTCAGGCGTGACCAATTCCTCCATGGCCTCGGCGGCCCGGTCGAAAATCAGCGGTTCCTTGAAACTGTCATAGCCCTGCGCCTCCACCGTCCGTTCGCGGATCAACGCCAGCTCGCGCTTGATCCGATCGACGTCCTTCACGAGCGCGGCGAAGATTTCCTTTTGCCCCTCGTCGTGGAGCTTGTGTTCCATCGCCTCCAGGACGATCGCCGGATCGGGCGCCTTTTCCGCGACGTCCTCGGGCCCGAACCGCAGCCGCTCGTAGGAGCGGCGGTTTTCCGGATCGCCGATGACTTCATAGGCGGCGTTGATCTCGCGGATCTTGGCCTCCGCCTCTTTGTCGTCGGGGTTCCGGTCCGGGTGATACTCGAAGACGCGCTTCCGGTAGGCCTTCTTGATCTCTTCGTCCGAGGCGCTCCGGGCGACTCCCAGGACGGCATAGTAATCCAGTGGCGGCATCGTGGGCCGATGATAGCATCCGGGCCGGCCCCCTGCAACGAGGCATCTCCGCCATTCGCCGCTTGACAGCTGGGTCAAACCCCCGTAGCCTGCCCCCCCATGTCGACGACCGAGCGCGGCACATCCCCCCCATCCTGGCGCGAAGGCGTCACGCCCTACCAGTGGCTCGTCCTGTTCGTCGCCTGGCTGGGATGGGTCTTCGATTCCATGGACGCGACGATCTACGCGATCGTCCTCCACCCGGCCCTCGAAGAGCTGCTGAGCCATTCCACCGCAGGCGGGCCGGTCACCGACGACATGATCGGCTGGTACGGCGGCCTCATCCTCTCTATCTTTCTGATCGGCTGGGCCATCGGCGGGGTCCTGTTCGGCGTGCTGGCGGACTATTTCGGACGGACCAAAACCCTCGTGGCCACGATTCTCATCTACGCCCTCTTCACCGGACTGGCCGCCCTGTCACAAGACTGGTGGCACCTGGCTATCTATCGCTTCCTGACGGCGCTGGGCATCGGAGGGGAATGGGCCGCCGGTGCCGCCATTGTCGCGGAGGTCTGGCCGGAGGACAAGCGGACCAGGGCGGCGGGGCTCCTGCAATCGGCCTGGGCCGCCGGGTTTTTTCTGGCCGCCGCCATAAATTTGCTGCTGAAAGGGTACGGGTGGCGGGCGCTGTTCCTGGTCGGCATCGTCCCCGCCTTCGTCGCGATGCTGGTGCGCCTCTGGGTCAAGGAACCGGAACGGTGGGTGCAAGCCCAGGAGCGCGAGAAAGCCTTGGGCCTCGAACACAAGGTCCTGCTCCCCGAACTCTTCCACGCGCCGCTTCGACGCGCCACGCTCGCGGGCTCGACGCTGGCCTTCGTCGCGGTGTTCGGTCTCTGGGGCGCGGGCAACTGGACCCCCACGCTCATCGGCGCCCTGCCGGACATGCAGGGGCTCAGCCGGACCGACATCGCCGGGAAGGTGAGCTACGCGATCATGCTGTTCAACCTCGGCGCCCTGCCGGGCTACCTCAGTTTCGGCCCCCTGGCCGACCGGTTCGGACGGCGCCCGGTCTTCGCGTTGATGTGCGTGGGCAGTCTGATCATGGTGCCGGTCACGTTCTTCGCGCCGCACGCCTATGCGCATGTCCTACTGCTGCTGCCTATCCTGGGATTTTTCAGCAGCGGCATCTTCAGCGGGTTTCCGATCTACCTGCCCGAGCTCTACCCGACCCGCCTGCGCGCCACCGGCTCCGGCTTCTGTTTCAACGCCGGCCGCGTGCTGGCGTCCGCCGGACCGTTCCTGACCGGCGCGCTGGTCACCGCGCTCGGCAGTTTCGGCCGTGCCGCCAGCGCCGTCGCGCTCGTCTACCTGCTGGGGCTGGCCATCCTGCCGTTTGCCCCGGAGACCAGGGGCCGTCCTTTGCCGGAGTAGTCGCGCCGCTCAACCGGCTACCCCCGCCGCGGCTCAACCAACCGGGCACGTGACTTGACGCCGACACAAACTCTATGGTTTTCTCTCTCTCATCAGTCCTTCCCTTGACGGTATTCCACGAAAGACAATGGTCGGCTAGCAGATAGAAGCGGAACCCCCTTGCATACAACCGGCCCTCATGCTACCCAGTCACTAGCTCCGTTTTCGTTGCCCGACTTCCGTTCAAGTTTCAATCGGACCATCACATGAATTGGATTAATGGGATGCTCCTGGCCTGCGCCTCCGTGCTATTGCCCGGCCTTGCCCCCGGCCTCGCGCAAGCGGAGATGGGGCCGGACAAGCCAAGCGCAGCCCTCCCGATCGGGCCCTTGACTCCTACGGTCGGCGAACAGACACCGCTCTCGGAGGAACGGCAGGGGCGAATCGCGTCGCCGCAAGAGCCGGATCTGGCCTCCATGTTCACGAGCGGGGACTACACCTATTTTCCCCTCCCCGCCTTCGGCTACTCCCGGAACGAGAGCTTCTACATCGGAAGTCTCATGCCGATTCTCAAGGCGAATTCCAAGGGAGAGATCGACGATATTCTCGCGCCCCAGTACCTCTACAATGAGTTCGTCGGCAACAGCCTCACCCTGAACTACTACGGCTACCGGTCGGACACGGTCCAGTACCGGGCCATCGTCAATTATGCCGATCGGGTCCAGAAGAATTTCGATTTCAGCTATAAGGACCTGGGGGCCGGAGGCGGGCGGTACATCCTGGGCGGGCAGGTGAACTTCTTCAAGAATCCCTTTGCCCGATTCTTCGGCTTCGGGAACGGGTCCAGCCTGAACGCGGAAACCGATTTTACGGCGCGGGAGACAAACATCAACGCCTACATCGGCATCAACCTCAGCCCCGACTTCTCCGTCATCCTGACCGGCCGGTACCGGGATGTGCGGGTGGAAAACGGGATCATTCCCACCCTGCCCCAAACCAGCGCGAACTTCAGGAACACGCCGGGCGTCGATGGGGCGCAGATGACCGGCGGCAAGCTGTCCCTGCTCTACGACACGAGAGATTCCCAGCTCACGCCGGTCAAGGGCGTCTATATGCTGCTCTCGGCCGAGTTGGTGTCCAACGTCCAGCACGACGAACCTAACCGCTGGCTCCGGTTCACGCTGGATGCCCGCCGTTTGATTCCCCACGACGGGGGCTCCAAAGTCTTCGTCGCTCGTGTCGTGGCCGACGGGATCGTGCGGACCGACAACACCCGCGGCCGCGACATCCCCTTCTATGAACGGCCCATGCTGGGCGGCGAAACGACGCTGCGCGCCTTCGGTTTGAACCGCTTCATCAGCGACCAGATGTGGCTGATCAACCTGGAGGAGCGGATTCGGATGAAAGACATCGTGGTCATGGATCACCACCTCGAGTTCGAACTGGCGCCGAACCTCGACATGGGGCGGGTCTTCCAACTGGCCGACGAACCCTTCGCGTTTCGCCAGACGCAGATCAATCCCGGCCTGGGGTTTCGCGTCATGGCCAAGCCGCACGTGGTCGGCCGCCTGGACATTTCCTACGGGCGGGACGGGAGCAATGCGTTCGTGGGGGTGGACTATCCGTTCTGAAATTCAGGGCAGCTGTCAGCAGTCAGTTCTCAGTTCTCACTTCTCAGCTTCCGGAGCTGACGGCTGAACGCTTCTTACGCCCTTGTGCCGCTGAAGTCCAAAGCTTCCCGCACTTTCAGGGCCAGCTCTTCCGGCGTAAAGGGTTTTTGAAGCAGCAACGTGTCCCGGCCATCTGGGGTTCGACTCGCGGTGGCGGCTTCGGCATAGCCGGTGAGATAGAGGACCTTTAGACTTGGCCTGACGGCCGTCAACTGGGCCACGAGGTCCGGGCCGCTCATCTCCGGCATCACCACATCCGTGACCAAGAGGTCGATTACACCTGGCTCCTGCTCGGCGAGCGCCAACGCGGCAGGACCGGACACCGCATCCAGCACGGTATAGCCGTGCTGCTCGATCACCTTCCGGATCAACGTGCGGACGACCGCATCGTCCTCCACCACCAGCACGGTTTCGGTGCCGCGTGGAATGCTGCCAACATCGACCACCGCCGTCGTGGCTCCGGCCTGGGCATCCCACCGGCGAAGATAGATCGTCATGGTCGTGCCCTGCCCCACCTTGCTCTGGATATCGATCGCTCCCTCGCTCTGTTTCACAATGCCGTAGACCGTCGCCAGCCCGAGCCCGGTGCCCTGCCCGCTCGGCTTGGTGGTAAAGAACGGCTCGAAACAGCGGGCGCGGGTCTTGGCGTCCATGCCGGTGCCGGTGTCCTTGACCGAGAGCCGGATGTAGGGTCCCGGTTTCGTGCCCGGATGCTGTCGGCTGAACGCTTGATCCAAATCCACGTGGGCCGTCTCCAACGTCAAGGTCCCTCCCCGCGGCATGGCATCCCGGGCATTGACCGCCAGGTTCACGATAATCTGCTCGAGCTGGGTCGGGTCCTCCTGGACCACCACCGGTTCCGGCGCCTGGTGGGTGACCAGACAAATATGTTCCCCCAGCAACCGCCGCAACATCCGGGTCAAGTCGGTCACCACATCGTTAAGGTCCAGCGCCGTCGGCTGACGGGACTGCTTCCGGCTGAAGGCCAGCAGTTGCTGCGTGAGGGCGGTGGCGCGCTTCGTCGCCTTGCGGATCTCCTCCACATCGTGGTAGGCGGCGTCCTGTGGCGTCAGCGAACTCAACAGGAACTGACTGTATCCTCCGATGATCGTCAGCAGGTTGTTGAAGTCGTGCGCCACGCCGCCGGCCAGCTGTCCGATCGCTTCCAGCTTCTGCGACTGCCGCAACTGCTCCTCGCTCTCCTTGAGGGCCTTCTCCAGGGCCTCTTCCCCCCACTTGCGTTCCGTGATATCGCGGAAACTCCACACCCGCCCCAGGACCTCGCCGCCGATCCGATGCGGCTGAGAATAGCGCTCGAAGAGCCGTCCATCCCTGAATTCCACCACGTCGTAGCTCTCCGCATCCGGCTGCCCGTACAGAGTCCGGACCTTGGCCAGAAACTTCGCCGGATCTTTCACTTGATCCAGCGCGAAGGTCAGGAGATGGTTGTCGTTCCTGGTTGCCATGACGGAGTCCGGGATCTTCCACATCTCGATGAATTTCTGGTTGCAGCACACGATTTGCCGGTCGCCGTCCACCACGCACATGCCGTCGCTGGTGGATTCCAGGGTCGCCGTCAGGAGAGCCTGGCTGTGCCGGAGATTTTCTTCGGCGCGCTTCTGCGACGTCACCTCCACCAGCCCCCAGAGCAATGCCGGAGTCCCCTCGAACAGCAGCGGCTGAATGGAGACGCGCGCCGAGAACGGCTTCTGATCCGCGGTCGTGAAACTCGCCTCATAGTTCTGCACCTGCCCCTGCTTGCGGAGCGCCGCCAGCAGGGCCTGCCGCTGCGCCGGCGGCTGAACGCACTCCGCCAGTTTCCGGCGGAGCATCGTGTCCGTCGCGCACCCGAACAAGGCGCCGAGACGCTCATTGCCGAAGAGGATGGCCGTGTCGGCGGCCCGACACAGGGCCATGGGAATCGGACTGGCTCCGGCCAGGACGCGGAAGAGCTCGTCGTTGTCGCGCACCACATCCTCTCCGCGCCGCCGTTCGGTGGCGATAAACGCCGCAAGGGTGTTGGTATTCTCCATCAAGGCGGCGGTCTGCTCCCGCGCCGTTCGCAGCTGCGTGGCCAGCTCGCCCACTTCTTCCGTCTTGTGTCCTTCCAAGCCCTTGATCAGATTGGCGATGCCGGCCAACTCCGTGGACAGCACCTGAAACTGCCGGTCGAGCAGATTTTTCTTGGCGTCCAATTCTTTGGCGGCAGCCTCGCGCTCGGATTCCAGCTTGGACTTGGCCAGCTTGACGACTTCATCGGTGGATTTGGAAAGGAGGTGCGAGGTCAGGTTGCCCACACTGGCCTCGATGGTATCGACGACGGCGGCCAACTGAGCCTTCTGTTCCGCGTGATGCTCGCGGAACAGCCGCTCGGTCAGGTCCTTGGCGACCGCAGCCTGCTGGCGCCGTATCAGCAAGGCCGCCCCGAGCCCCAGGGCCAAGCCGACGAGCAACGCCACCGAGACGGATATCCACAACATGGGCGGGATTGTATCACTTGGGCACGGGAGGGGCCAGTACGGAAGAAGTTTTTCCGGCCACCGAAGGTCTACGCCGAGACCAGTCGCCTGGCCAGGGCCCGTTCCTCTTCAGCCGTGTGCACGTCACCGTTCAGCCTGGCATCCAGGAGCCGCTTCAGGATCTGCCTGTACCGGGGACCGGGCTTCAAACCCAGGGCCTTGAGATCCGCGCCGGTCAAGGCCGGCTTGGTCCGTCGATCGACGGCAAGGTAGGAAACCACGAGGCGTTTCACGGATTCCGTCTTGGCCTTCGCCAGCACCAGGAGCAGCGTCTCATCGGACAGGCCGACCAGGAGATGGTAGGCCTGCGCCGGGCCCGGCGCAGGCCGCACGGCCAACCTCCGGAGAATGCCATTGGCCGTAAGGCATCCGGCCCGCACGGCCTGCGCAACCGACGCCGGAACCGCGAGCCGCGTCAGGGTGTCTTCCACCGCCCGCGCGGGGAGCGGCTCCAGCAAGGCCATGAGATAGACCACCCAGGGCTTGGCCGCCGCGCCCTCCGGCCAATCCAGCGCGGCGATCTTGTACCAGTCCAGCGTATCCTCCACCGCCTGCACAAGCGACGCCAGTCGAGCCGACCAAGTCAAGCGCGGGTGAATAAAGCGGAGCAAGTCCAAGTCCGCCAGACGCCGCAACGCCGGTTGCGGTTTCAGTTCGGACAGCAGAAGCCGCAGCTCCTCCGATAGGCGATGCCCGGACAGTCGATGAAACAAGTCCATCTTCACGGCGCCCTTGATCAGCGCCAGGGTTTCCTTCCCCAGACGGAACCCGAATCGATGTTCGAAGCGGATGGCCCGGAACACGCGGGTCGGGTCCTCCACAAAACTCAGGCTATGGAGAACCCGGATCGCGCGCTCGTGCAGGTCTCGCTGTCCGCCGTAGAAGTCCACCAACTCCCCGAACGTCCGTTGGTTCAACCTGACGGCCAGGGTGTTGATCGTGAAGTCCCGCCGGTAGAGGTCCTTCTTGATCGAGCTTAGCTCCACGGTCGGAAGCGCGGTCGGATACTCGTAATATTCGGTCCTGGCCGTGGCCACATCCACCTTCCTGCCGTCCGGTAGAACCACGAACGCGGTCCCGAACCGGTCGTGGACTTTCACCCGCCCGGCGGTTTGTTTGGCCAAGGCGCGGGCAAAGGCAATCCCGTCCCCCTCGATCACCAGGTCGATATCGAGGTTCTCGATGCCCAAGAGGAGGTCCCGGACGAACCCGCCCACAACATAGGCCGACAGATCGAGCCGGTCCGCCAATCGGCCGGCTTCTTCCAACAACCGGTAGAGCCCTCCCTTCAACCGCTCTTTCAGCAACGATCGGACGTTCCGGCGGCGGGCGTACGGAGACGGGCCCGGCTCTTCCTTCCCCTTGGCCCTCGCGCGGGCCGCGGCCAGCACATCGTCGTGCAGGGCCCTGAGCAGATCGGTCCTCGTGATCACGCCTACGACTTTGGCGGAGGCCGCAGGCCCCGTCAGCACCGGCACAAACCGCTGGTTGCGCTCGATCATCTGCTGCTCGATCTCATGAAACGGCGTCTCCGGGCCGGCCCGATACTGCTCCATCTGGACGAACTCGCGGACCGGCGACGTGGCCAACCCGTGGAACAGGGCTTTCTGCACGATCTCCCGCGTCATCAGTCCCAGGAACCGCTCCCGCACATCCAGCACCGGCAAGACATTGACACCGTACTTGGTCATCATGCCCTCGACGTCCAGGACGGTCGCTTCCTCTCCGGCGGCTTTCACCGGCCTCGTCATCACGTCCCGCGCGAGCAAGGTGGGGCGAAACCGTTCGGCCAGCAACTGCGTCAGCCGCTCCCGCACCTCGACAAGCGTCCGCCCTTTCACGCTCGCCGCCGCCGCTTCGGCATGCCCGCCGCCGCCGAACTCTTCCAGGATCCGTCCGACATCGATCTCGGCCCGCCGGCTTCGCCCGATGATCTCGACCTTCTCCTCCATCGCCACGGCCGCCAACACCGCATCGAATCCCTCCATCTCGGCCAGCTTGTGCACCACTTCGGCCAAGTCGCCGCGATAGCGGTCGAATGTGCTCGTGGACAAGAACACCTTCCGAGCCTCCACGTAATGGGTCTCGCCGTGCTGCAGCAGATCGTTCAGGATGGCGATCTGGTCCGGATCGAGGTGCCGACGCAGGCTGTCCGAGACGAGGTTCAGGTCCGCGCCGGCCCGCAACAGGCTTGATGCGGCGTCAAGATCGCGGGGAGTCGTGGACACATAGGCCAGAGAGCCGGTCTCCTCGTAGAGCCCGATCGCCAACACCGTGGCCTCGAAGGGACTGAGGGGGAGCCCCTGGGCCTGGAGCCGCTCGATCAGTATCGTGGTGGTCGCCCCGACGGGCTCCACCACCGACAGGTCGGTGCGAAGCGGCGGCGTCTCATCCGAGGAAGCAGCCGGGTGATGGTCGTACACATGGATCGACACACCCGGCCTGCCGCAGAGGTCTTTGAACGGGCCAAGGCGCGACGGCTCATGCGTGTCCACAAGGATGAGGCGGGTGACTTGGTCGAAGTCCACGTCCTTCAGCCGGGCAAGCCCCAGGTCGTGGATGGCCAAGAAACTGCGGACCGTCTCCTGCGCGCCGGCCGGCAGAACCAGCGTCGCCCCCGGATAGAGTTTCCGCGCGGCCACCATCGAGGCCAGGCCGTCGAAATCCGCGTTGATATGAGTGGTGACGAGTTCCATCGGTTCATTCTAGCAGGATTGCCGGGAGCCGTTAAGAACGCTTGCTCGCGTCGGCCCTACCGGATGTCCTGAAAGAAGGCGCGTGGCAGGACCGGCAGGCGGAATTGCACGTAAAGGATAATCAGGAGCACGCGGGCGAAGGACCGCCAGATGCCCATCTGCACGAACTTACGCGGGTCGGTAAGCACCGGCGGATCGAGCAGGATCGGCTTCGTCACCCGCAGAAGCTTCTCGCAAAAGGCCACGTCTTCGAGAATCGGCTGATCGGGAAATCCGCCCACCTGCGCAAAGAGCGACCGCCGCACGAAGAGCCCCTGGTCTCCATAGATGATCCGGGACCGGATGCAGCGGAAGTTGTCCAGGAAGGAAATCAGCGCCAGGCGCCAGTCCGAACCGGAAAACCGGTGCATGAAGCCGCCCGCCTGGACCGACTCGTCCGTCTCCATGCGATTGAGCCGCCGGATCGCGCCCTCCGGCAAGATCGTATCGGCGTGGAGAAAAAGCAGGAGTTCCCCCCTTGCATGGTTGGCGCCGGCATTCATCTGTGACGCGCGCCCTTTCGTCGCATGAAGTAGGCGCGAGGCACGAGGCACGAGGCTATCGGCAAGACTCGAAGGGCTTTCGGACAGCCTCATTCGCCCCTGCCTCTCGCCTCTTGCCCCTTGCCCCTTGCCGAGCATCTCCTCGACAATCCCCACCGTCCGGTCGGTGCTCTCTCCGTCTACCACGATGACTTCATAGTCGCCGCGCTGTTGGAAGAGCCGGCGCAAGGTCTCCGGCAAGACTTTTTCTTCGTTGTAGGCGGGAATGATCACGGAAATCATGTTTCAACCGTCAGCCAAGCGGGCAGGTAGCGTTTGGCATCCGCCGTCCAAGCGGTTGGGTCTTCGTCGATGGATACGAAGAGATCGTGCAATGTCGCCACCATGGACTCGACCAAGGCGACATACTCATGGGCGCGGGCACGGAGGGCGCCGGTGTCCGTCTCCCCTGCCGCGATCGCTCGCTTCAAGGCGCGACAGCCGAAGGCATAGTGGGCCTCCTCTTGATGGATCAGAATGCGGCGCAAGCGGCCGAAGGGCGCTCCGCGCTTCGCCAGCCCCAGCTCGACTCGCTTCAAAATCGCCTCTCCCAGGCCTTCCAGGATAATCTGCTCCGCCAGCAACGTTTCGGCCCAGTCCCGCCTGGCGACTGCGGCTTCGAGCCTCCGGCGATATTCTTCCAGCGACGGCAGCAGCGGGCCGGTTCCCAGATGTTTGGGGGACAGCCAGGCAATCGCACCGTGAAACACGAGGGCATGGGTCGCCTCCTGGCGGGACTGGCTCAGCAGAAACGCCTTCGTCCCAGGATCAGGCGCCAACTCCGCCTGCCAGGCGGCGCAATCCCTTGCCAATAGCTCGCCATGTTCCAGAAACTGCAGCAAGCGGGCGATCGGCACCCGTTCATCAGGGCGTACCAGCATGGCTACCTCATCAATGATGAACGATGAATGCGGAAGGATGAATGCACGGATCCGTGTAACTCATCGTTCATCATTCATCGTTCCGCATTGGTCATCGGGGGCGGACCGTTCAACCGCCAGTCATACTCGAGGAATTCCACGGTAAAGGGCGCCGACTTCAGGTCGCGCGCCAGGTCCTGGTCCGCCACGTATCGAGCCACGTAACCGAGGACCGAGCCGGCCTCCGCCGCAAAGTCATCCTCGAACCACTTGAAGATCATGGAAAGAGAGGCGACTCTTTTCTCCCGGTCGAATCGGTTTCGGGCCGGATCGTTGATGAATGCGCGGGCGCGCTCGTCCAACTGCGCATCCAGCCGGCCGGCCTGATAGGCTTCCTCCCGGAGTTTGGGGCAGGACCGCGAGGCGCAGACAATGGCAAAATGTATGCGCGGCTCGCGGAAATCCGGAATCAGCAGGTTTCGCTCCAAATCATAGAGCGTGATCCGCTCGCCGCCCACCCGATAGTCCCGCCCGAGAAAATAGCGGTACCGGCCGGCCAGGGTGCCCGGCGAATAGCCGTCCAGGATGCCCTGGATGGCGAAGGCGTTATAGGCATTGATCCAGAAGGCCAGCTGGTCCCGATCGGTCGGCAGGCCGGTCGGGTCCACTCGATTAAGCTGCGACACATAGGCCCCGAACCGGCCGTCGGCCTGGATGGCCGGATAGTCTACCCGCCCGTCGAGCACCGAGGCCCGGAGCAGCTCGTCGAACAACTGATGGGTGAAGGCCTGCGGCGCCAGAGGCTCCAGAGGATGAAACTCGCGCGGGACGCCGGCACAGCCGGCCAGTAGCGCCAGGCAGCAGGCAAAGGTCGAGGATAAGGTTGAGTAAGGCACGTGCGCGCGCTTCATCGTATCTCCCTTAACCTGAACCTAAACCTCAGCCTGCTTCAGCGTCAACGGCGTTCTCGCCGCCGTCACCGGATGGCGAAGGATCGAGCCGACCACGCGGCTGCACAGGAGGTTGCAAGAGGACCGGTCCGAACAGCCGGCGATGGTCTCCCGGTCGAACCGCGCCAGAATGTCCGAAAGGGACTGTCGTAGCAGATTTCCGGCGAACGGTTGCGCCAGACAGGAAGCCACGTTGCCGGAGGCGTCGATGGCGATGCTGTACCGGCCCGCGTCGCAGCGATCCAGAGCTCCACCGCTCAACCAGCGGACGTTGTCCCGCAGGTACTGTCGGAAATAGCCCCTCGGCACCAGGCCCGATTCCAACACCTGTTCGAAGACGTCGGCCAGCATCCGGCGGTCATACTGCAATCCCTTGTCGGCCTTCCCGTACCGCTCGATGCCCCAATGGTAGGCCCCCACCACGGGCATGAATCCATGGGCCTTGGCGAACCGCACCATCGACTCGACCTCATCGCGATTCGCCTCGCTCACGATAGTCGTCAGGTACTTGGGATGGGGAAAATCCTTCAGCAGGTCGATGCCCGCCAGCACCTCGGCCAGTTGGTCCGCGCCCCTGATCGACCGGTACCGTTGCCGGTTCAACGTGTCCAGGCTGACCGACAGGTTCAGCGGCAGCGAGGTCAGCCGTCGGACCAGCGGAGGAGTGAACCGCGTGCCGTTGGTGATCAGCGTAAGGCCGAAGCCCAGCGCGTGCAGGTCCTCCAGAATCTCCGGCAGATCCCGGCGTAACAGCGGCTCCCCTCCTTGCACGAAGAGGAAACGCAGGCCGTCCCGATACAGTTCGGCGCCCACCCGCCGGATTTCCTCGCGCGTCATCTCGTACCGCCCCCGGTTCAACGGCAGATCGCAATAGCCGCAAGCGGAGTTGCAGCGGAGAGTGACTTCGAAGATGGCAAGGATCGGCCGCCCCCGGATGACGTTGAGCACCGGCCTGGCGAGGGATGCGAGCGCAGGGGCCATGGGATCAGGCCTGGTCTGAAACGGTGACGGTGATCTCATGGAGCCCCGTGGCCCCGTCTGGAAAGGGGGCTTGCTCCGTCGAGGCCTGAAGTCCCCCGGCCCCGTCTCTGGCCCGGACCATCAAGGTATACCGGCCGGACTGTGGGGGATGCCAGCGGCAGGTCCAGAAGCGCCAGGCCGAGGGCGAGAGTTCCGGCTCCAACTGCGCCGGCATCCACTGATGGCCCCCGTCTGGGCTCAGTTCCACCGAGAGGATGCCGCGACTGCCGGCGAAGGCCAGCCCTTTGATCACTTGCGCCCCGGCCCTGAGCCTGTCCCCGTGACCAGGCACATCGATGCGGGACATGGTCTTGATCAGCGCCTCCTCCGACCAGCCCTTTTGCTGGTAGTAGCCCTTGTAGTCCCGCTCTACCAACTCGATCTCCGTCAGCCACTGGACCTGCTTCATGCCATAGACCCCGGGCACGATGATCCGCGCCGGGAAGCCATGGGCCTGCGGCAACGTGACTCCGTTCATCTTGATGGCCACCAAGACATCCCCGGCCATCGCCCGCTCGATCGGCAGACTGTCCGAGTACCCATCCGCCGCCAGAAAGACGACATCCTTGGCCTGCGCAATCACCCCTGTTTCCTCCAGCAGAGCCTTCAACGGCACCCCTTCCCACAGGGCCGTGCCGATGGCGTCGCCCGCGACGCTGTTGCCCACGCATTCCAGCGTCACGATCTCGGACCACATCGGCCGAGCCAGCAGTTGAGAATACTTGAGCGAGACCGGATGTTCCACCAGCCCCTTGATCGTCAGATCCCACTCGTCGATCCTGACGGTCGGTGGGCTGCGGTAGGACGTGACATAGAAGTCCTCGTTCGGCGTCATCGCCGGCGTGGCCTGAGCTTCACCGCGGAAGAGCTGGCCCAGCACCGTGCCCATAGCGGGAGAGGGCCAAGGCAGGGCCGAGGCCAGAGCCAAGCCACCGGTCAGCATCGCCCCCCCACTCAACAATTGCCTGCGCGAGATCTTCCTCAAGGCCTTTCACCCATTCCTCATCACCCGACGCTCACGTATCCGATTCCGCCAACAGACTTTTAATCCACCGCTCGGTCTCGGCATAGCCGCCCTCGCCGATCCGCACGGTCCGGATGATGCCCCGCTTGTCGATCAGGTACATGGCCGGCCAGTAGCGATTGCCGTAGCGGTTCCAGGTCGCAAAATCGTTGTCGATCGGCACGGGATAGCGAATATCCTTGTCCTTGAGATAAGCCTTCACTTTCTCCACGTTTTTTTCATAATTGAACTCGGGCGAATGGACCCCGATCACGACAAAGCCTTGTTCTCTGAACCTCTCGTACCACTCCCGGACATAGGGCTCCACGTTCCGGCAGTTGTAGCAGCCGAAGGTCCAGAACTCGACCATCACCACCTTGCCCCGCAATTCGGCGAAGGAGACGGGCGTGCCGTTCAACCAGGTCTCGTTCTGGATATCCGGCGCCTTCATGCCGATCCCCGCCTCCGCCGCCGATCCGAGCAGCACCGCCGCCACGATTGCGGCTGCCAGCCGTCGCACGTTCATCGCGTTACCCCTTGGGAATGGAAATGATCGGCGTCTTGACGTTGGTCACGTCGGTCACCGTCATCTGAAATAGATTCGACAGCACCGAAAAGGCCTCCTGGTTCCAGCTCGGCGTCATGCCGCCCGAAATCGGATATTTTCGGATCGAATAGTGCCGGCCTTCGAAGGGCACTGAAAACTCCGCGTCGGACGGCTCATCGGAGGATTCCTCGATGTCCAGAATGTGATCGGGATTGCGCGCCACCGGTCCTGACCGCGGATCCGGGTCCACGTGGAAGCCCGGCTCCTCGGCGATGCCGCGCGCGACAAAGCCGATAATCGCGTTGAAGCTCCGCAACTGGATCACGCCGCGCATCGGATAGTCTCCACCCGGGAAGCCGGGTCGGATATCTACGAAAATATGGTCGGCCGGGTACCGCTGCAGTTCCTCGTGCAGCCGGCGCCGCTCCTCGTTACCCAGCCAACGCAGCTCATAATTGGTGATGGCGATCCGCCCGCCGGCCTTCCGGACCAGCGTCTGGGCGCGGTCCTTCGTCGGCATGGTCCAGCGATAGCCCTTGTCCAGCGCGGCCACCACTTCCACGGGCGCCAGTGCCCGGTCCAGCGCGACCGGAAAGGCCTCTTCGTAGGTGACCGATTCCACATAAAGCTGGCGCGCATGGTCGAGTCCCGCCAGGTGCAGCAGTCGGCGGCGAAACTCCATGAATTCCTGCTTGCGGCCCGGCTGGTTCAGATGCACGGTCCGGCCCTTCTCGGTTTCCAGGAGGACGCCTCGGCCCATCAGCCTCAACAGCATGCTGATGTCAAACCCCTGGTGATAGAGAAACTCGAAGTGGGACTCTTCGAGCGGCCGGAGCACGCGCTTGGTAAATTCTTCTCCCGAAATGGGCACGATCGTGACCGTCGGGTTCTCCGCCACACTGGTCGAGTAACTCAGATTGAGCGGGCGCTCCGATGAATCAGTCGCGCGTCCAAACCCTCCGGCGATGCCGGCATCCACCCGGAAGTCGAAGGTGGCGGCCACGCTGGAAACCGCCGTGAAATGGACGGGGCGATAGTGGCGGGCGCGCGCGATGTTCAGCAGCAGCAGCTCCGCCTCGACCTGACTGGTCGTCCGGTCGTACTCCACCACCGCCCGATGCATGGCGATCGGCGACAGGCAGCCGGAGGCTGCGAGGACACAGACTAAGGTCAAGGTTGAGGCCAAGCCTGATCCGAGCGCGCGTCTCATGGTGGGTTCACCTCAACCTCGACCTTAGCCTCAGCCTTCCTACTTCGCCTTTGAGAAAACGATGTCCCCGAAATAGGCCACCGCCGACTCCTTGGTATTGTCCGTATCGCTCATGATGGCCACGCCGTTGATCATCGGAGGCTCGCCGTCGAAGGCCTTTTTATAATCCTCGTACACGTTCCGTTCCTCCTCCTTCCACTCCCCGACACCCTGCGCCCCGCTTTCAATCACGATCATCTTGGCAAAGTCCGTATAGGCATTGTCGATGAACAGCCCTTGCGGCGCCCTCGCGTCCCAGATGTAATTGATCGCCGCGATCGGGATATCCCCGAAGATCGCGCGGCCCGCCTTGTACTTGGCCTTCCGGCCGAACCCGACCTTGTCCGGATCGTACTCGAAGGTGATGTAGAGCCGCGCCGGGTAATCGTCCCCCTGCTTCGTCGTCACATCGCTGGCCTTGAGCAGGTTGTCCACCTTCCACCTCCAGCGGACGATCGGATATTCCTTCGGATCGATCTTCACTTCCTTCGTCAGGCCGGAGGCCGAGGCCACGCTGGTCGCCTTGACCACGAGCCGGTCGCTGTCTTTCACCAGCGCGTAAACCGTGTGCTTCGGGACTTTCGGAAAGGTCAACGGCCTCCACCCGTCCGGCAATTCTGTGCCTTCCTTCGCCGCCGAAAACTTCCCGACTTCGAGCATGGCACCCGATTGCGCCGACGCCCCACCGGGCAGCAGCAGGAGACCGAGGACGAACCAGGCAGCCCGCCGGGTCGTCAGCGCATCTTTGAAAAGAGCCATGTCAGGATCTTCTTGGTCCGGTCGGTGAAATGGGCTTTGCGCCAGAGATGTACGACCCGCTTGTTGACCTCGGCCTGCGTGGGATAGGGATGGATCGTCGCAGCCAGCGTCCCGGCGCCGGCGCCGGCCTTCATCAGCACTGAGAATTCACCGATCATGTCGCCCGCACGGGCGGCCACGACCGTGGCGCCCAGCACCTTGTCCGTGCCCTTCTGAATGTGAATGCGTGCAAAGCCTTCGTCCTCGCCGTCCAGAATCGCCCGGTCCACCTCGTCCAGCTTGAACGTGTAGGTTTCGACTTCGAGGCCCTTGGCTTTGGCATCCGCCTCGTACATCCCGACGTGCGCGACCTCCGGCTCCGTGAACGTGGCCCAGGGCATGATCAGGTTCTCCACATTGGCCTTCCCCAATCCGAACGGATGAGGAAACAGCGCGTTCTGGATCACGATTTGCGCCATCGCGTCCGCCGCATGTGTGAATTTGTACTTCGAGCAGATGTCGCCCGCCGCGTAGATGCGCGGATTGGTCGTCTGGAGATTGGCGTTCACCTTCACGCCCTGCTTGTCGTACTCCACACCGGCGCCTTCCAGGTTCAACCCCTCCACGTTCGGCGTACGGCCGACCCCCACGAGGATTTCATCCACCGTGATCTCGTACTGCTGGCCATGCGAGTGCACCGTCATCCGCTTGCCGGCCTCCGTCTTCTGGATCTGCACATCCTTGCCGCAGCAGAGCAGTTTCACCCCGTCGCGCTGCATGGATTTCAGGACGATCTCGGCCGCATCCCGGTCCTCGTTGGGCATGATGCCATGCATCGCCTCGACGAGGTAGACCTCGCTGCCGAAGCGGGCGAAGGATTGCGCCAGCTCGCAGCCGATCGGCCCCGCGCCGATCACGCCAAGGCGGCGGGGCAATTCGACTAAGGAAAAGACGGTTTCGTTCGTCAGGTAGCCGGCTTCTTTCAAGCCAGGCGTGGACGGCGTGGCCGCGCGCGCACCCGTGCAAATGGCGGCTTTCGCGAACGTGAGCGTCCGGTTGACCGCATGGCCTTCCACGGCGATGGTGTCCGGACTGGTGAATGTTGCGCTGCCGATGTAGACATCCACGCCCAGGCTCTTATAGCGATGAGCCGAATCCGCGTGGCTGATCCGCGCGCGCAGTTTGCGCATCCGTTCCATCGCCGCCGGGAAGTCGTACTTCACGCCGGGCGGCAGGTGGACGCCGAACTCCTCCGCGCGGCGCACATCGGACCAGGCGCGCGCGGCCCGGATCACGCCTTTCGACGGCACGCAGCCGACGTTCAGACAATCCCCGCCCATCAGATGTTTTTCGATCAGGGCCACCTTGGCCCCGAGGCTGGCCGACACGACGGCCGTGATGAGACCGGCCGTGCCGGCTCCGATTACCACCATGTTATACCGCCCGTCCGGCTCCGGATTGACCCATTGCGGAGGATGGACGTTGTTGACCAGAACCCGATTGTGTTCGTCGTCCGGGAGCATGGTGCCAAGCTCATGTGCCATCATGAGATCGCTCTCCTCGTCCGGATCAGGCGGCTGTGGTCAGGCGCCCTTCTTGGCTGCATACTTCTGATAGACCGTCGGCACCAGCGCCAGCAGGCCCAGCAGCGTGAAGGCCATCAGGACGTTGGGGGACGCGATTTCCTTCAACGAGTTGATCGTTCCGAGCTGTCGCCCCGCGTAGGCATAGACGAAGCTGCCGGGGATGATGCCGATGGCCGTGGCCGTCACATAGGTGCCCAGGCTGACTTTGGTCAGGCCGGACAAGGCGTTCACGATAAAAAACGGGGCGACCGGAATAAGCCGGATCGTGATCAAATAACTGAAGGCGTTTTTCGCAAAGCCTTCCTGGAAGGGCGCAAGCCACCCGCCAAACTTGGCCTCCACCCAGTCCCGGAGCAGATAGCGAGACACCAGGAAGGCCAAGGTTGCGCCGCTGGTGGCCCCCAGATTGACATACACCGTTCCCACCAGGCTGCCGAAGAGGAGGCCACCGGCCAAGGTGAAGAATACAGCCCCCGGAAGGGACGCGGAGACCAGCAGGCAGTAGGAGCCTATGAAGATGGCGACGGACGCGAAATAATGCTCTTCCGTAAACAGCAGCAGGTGATCGCGGTTGGCTTTGAGCGACTCGAGGGAAAGGTACCGGCCCAGGTCGAAATAAAAAAAGGCGCCGACGGCCGCGGCAACCAGCACGGCGATGGCGATCTTCCCTTTGATCGATGAGCCTACCGCCTCGGACTGGTCCATGGATGCCTGCATTATGATGTTTCTTTGTATCATGACGCGCTCCGTAGAAGGTGTCAATTTGTGTGAGTGCCGGGACTGCAGGACGAGACCTAGGATTGATTGCGCTCCTGGAGGACCCTGTCCCCGTCGTGACCCGCCACCAAGGCAAGGACCAGTACCACAAGAAAGGCCAACCCCGCGAGAAAGATCAGAGACTCCACGACAAACATCCCCTCCTCTACCGGTCAGTCGCCCAGACCGCCAAACCTTACGAAGAAAAAGGGTCATGCGGTACGACAGAGGGACCGTTCCCGACGGTTCCTCAGGATCAGGCCATCGCGCGCGTTCCCGCAGCAAATACAGCGCCACGCCCGGAAGTTCAGATGGCCGCTGTCATCGAGCAGATCGTAGTACTGGTCGTGCACCATCAATCCGCGACACCTCGCGCAACGCATGGAGCCCTCCTTGGTTGACGATGGCCCGGTCAAACCAGCGGGCCAGCAGAATCCTGCAGGCCAGCATATCGACGCGCCGGCTGAGCCACCAGTAGCGCAAGGCCAGCACAGCCCTGGGGTATCGCTGTCTCAACCAAGCCGCCACCTTCGCCTCCGGGTCAGATCCGTTCCATGTCCGTTGGTCGGACGAGGGACAGACTCCTTACAGCCCATACGAGACGAACAAGTAGACGGTTTGCAGATGGCCCGAAGGAGGTTACTCAGACCGATCCTGGAGGGTGCGCTTGATGCGCTCGCGGGCGTCCGAGGAGAGGCCGGGACTGTCGGCGGGAGGCTCCGCACCTGCCAGCCGGTCGGGATGTCGGCGGAGGGCATTCCGCATGAAAAGCAGTTGGCGCCGGTACCGGTCGCACCATTTGCAGATCAGAAAGTGGACGCGAATCTTGAGGCGGGTGCCGAGAGGCAATGGATGATCCATGTCGTCGGAAATCAGGCGGACGATATCGCGACAGGTCGGCGTGATGCGGATCAGCCACCCGACCAGCGGGCCGATGCGAAACTTCAATTGCGCGGGGTCTATTTTGGGTCCTATTTGCATGGACATCGGTTACGCTGGCGACCGGCCAAACTGCTTCGCTTCCAGACATTGCCGCAAGTGCTTGCGGGCTCGGTGCAGCAGCACCCACAAGTTGGCGGAACTGATCTGCATCGCCTCGCAAATCTCCTCCGTGCTGAGTTCGTCCACTTCCCGCAGCGAGAAGACCTGCGCCATCTTAGGGGGCAGTTCCCCCAGGCAATGTTTCAGAATATCCCAAAACTGCTTGCGCTCCAGAATGCCGGCCGGGTTGTCCGGCCAGTCGAGCGGGGCCGTCTGGTCCAGCTTCCAGTGGCCTCCCTCGTCGAAGGTCCCGTCGTTATCCATCTCTCGGCCAAGCGCGTCGGGATCGTCGACCGGCTGCTCGCGACAAGTCTTGCGGAATTGATCCACGATCTTGTGTTTCATGATACCGACCAGCCAGCTCCGCTCGGAGGACTGGCCGGCATACCGCCCTCGGGCTTGCAACGCGGCCAGGAACGTGTCCTGAACGACCTCCTCGGCCAGCTCCCTGTCCCGGACCCGGAGCATGGCGCAACGGAAGAGATAATCGCCGTGCTGGTCCGCCCAAGTTTGAGGATCGGAAAGACGTCGGGGCTCCACGTAAGCCTCACTGGGCCGAGGCCGGCCCGGCATCACAGGAATACCTCGCCGCGGAGGCAGGGCTCCCCGTTCAAAGGTCGAGAATGTGCGCCGCGGGCGCACACAGACACTACTCGCTGTGGGCCGAGAGCCGCCGCCTCAGCCGTTCTTTCGCTTCCGGAGACAAACCAGAGGGATCGGTCTGCGGCTCGACCAACCGAGAAATATCCCAGCGCACCGCGGCCCGCAGAAACTGCAGTTGCCGACGGTACCGGTCGCAGAATCGGCAGATGAACAGATGCGCGCGCAGCTTGATCCGTCCCCCCACCGGCAAGGACCGGTCCATGGCATCGGAGATTAATCTGGTCGCCTCGGCACAACTGTAGAACAGCTTGATCATGACGCAGCCGGCCTCTTTCCTCGGCTTCCGGCTTGTGACCGCGCTGCAGGGCCGACTCCGTAAACGTCCTCCATCAACGCCCGCAACGGCTCGGCCACCGACCAGGCTTGCGCGAAACAGCCGCGAGGCTGGTGCGGCGGATCGCCGTCGAAAATTTCCGAAACCTGACTCAGGCCCGCTTCTCCCAGATGCCGTTCGATCCCCTCAAAATACGCGCGCGCCTGCTTGCGGGCGCTTGGTTTCCCTTCGTGTGTCTTGATCCAGGCCGTGACAAAGGCACCCAAGAGGTAGGCCCAGACCGTACCCTGGTGATAGGCCCCGTCCCGATCGACGACGCCGCCCCCGTAGCGAGGCCGGTAATGGGGGTCGTTCGGCCGCAAGGTCCGCAACCCGACCGGCGTCAACAACTCGACCTCCACGGCCAGCACGGCGTGCCAGGCCTGATCCTCCTCGAGGAGCTGGTCATCCAGCGCCACAGCAAACAGTTGGTTGGGGCGGAGGCTGGAGTCATCTCCCTGCTCGCCGTCCACCACATCATAGAGATACCCGCCCTCTGCGTACCAGAACCTGGCGCGGAACGACTCGATCGCGCGCGCGCGATCGTCCGCGCAGCGTTTGGCATAGGCCCTATCGCCGAACCGTGCCGCCAGTTCTTCCCCGACCGCCAGGGCATGAACCCAGAGGGCCTGGATTTCCACCGCCTTGCCGCGACGCGGTGTCACGACCCAATCCCCTACCTTGGCGTCCATCCAGGTGAGCTGCACGCCTGGCGCGCCGCCGGTCACCAAGCCGTCGCTGTCCACCCGAATCCCATAGCGGGTCCCCTGGCGATACCCGTCCAGCACGGCCTTGACGGCCGGCCAGCCGACTCGCTTGACCGCAGTTTCGTCCCCCGTATATTCCAGGTACCGGCCCACGGCCCGGATAAACCACAAAGATGCGTCGATCGTATTGTATTCCGGCACCTCTCCCGCGTCCGGGAACCGATTCGGGATCATCCCCTCCGAGATGTGCGCGGCAAAGGCGGCAATGATTCGTCTGGCCTCGTCATGCCGGCCAGTGACGAGACAGAGGCCCGGCAAACAGATGAACGTATCCCGCCCCCAGTCGGTGAACCAGGGGTAGCCGGCAATCACCGTCTTTTGCTGGCCCCGGTCGACAATATAGGCCTCGGAGGCCTGCCACAACGCACGGACGAGAGGGTCCTCGGTGGGAACGGGCTGCGTGGCGTTTTCGAATCGGCGCGACCGCGACCTCCGACGCTCCTCCACACGCATCGCATCATCCACAAAGGCCTGGGTCACCGGCTCGGTCGAGAAGACCACCTGCGCCGGCTTCTGACCCGCCAACGTAAAGGTCAGGTCGCCGGGCTTCCACCAGTCTTCCTCGAAATCCAAGCCCCGCTCTTGTTCGACCGGATACTGCACGCGACGATACCAGTCCGGCGCATGGCGATAGCTGCCGTTGTGTAGGGCATGGACGGCCGGGATTTCGTGGTACGGCTGCCATGTCACCGAGCCCTTCTTGACCAGGGCATCCGGTCGCACGGCTCCATTCTCGCGGTGAAGGCCGTGGTGGTCTCTCCCGGTAAGCATGGGTGAGACGCAGAGTTGGACCGGCTTCATTGCCCGACCAAGCAACGTCCAGCGGACAACCACCAGATCCCTCCCCTGCGGACAGAAGATTTCCCGGGTCAGTCGAACCCCGCCGACCTCATAGGTCCAGGTCGGCCAGGGATCGGTGGAGAAGCCGACACAGGTCTTATAGCCCTCCGGATGGACCGCGCCGGGATAGAGGTTGCAGGAGAAAGCATAGGCCTCTCCGCCGACCTCCAGGCTCTCTTCCAGGTGATTCACCAGGACCACCCGGTCGACCGGCGGACGCCTGGCAATCAGCAGCAGCGCATGGTATCGGCGCGTATTCGGTCCGGCGACCGTGCCGGAGGCAAACCCGCCGCGGCCGTTCGGTTCGAGCCACTCGAAGCTCAACGCGCGCTCGAGGCTTTGACAGTCCGAGGTGGGCATGTTCATTGGTCGTTGTCCGTCCGGTTCAATGCACGTAACCCAGGCAGCGGCCGGTATCCTACCACAAAGAGGCCGGGCCTCAGCCACCAACTCTTGTTTATCCAGTAGCTTATCGTCTGGTCGGGGAAAAGACTGGAACCTGACAGACAGAGCGGGGCCGATGAGGACCATCCGCAAGGGAGCGGCATCCCCCGGTCTCGCTCAAGTTCACCAGACGACTGCCGATATTCATTTCAGGAGGGCATGCATATGACAGGTATCATGTTCAACTTCTTTTCGTTGATTGTCAGCCTAGTCATCGTTGGAATGGCCAGCGGCTCCTGGGTCCTCGCCGCCCCCTTCGTCGTCTTTTGGGGTCTCGGCTTGGCGATCAGCATCGCCCAGTGGTGGCAGTGGGAGCGCCGCCTGACGCCGACGCTCCGCTCCCGTCATTTCTGAAGCGTCCGCCCCGCCGTTCTGCTTCCTGAAGCCGGCGCGGGGGGTCGGAGCCTTGACCGCTGCCGAAAACACGCCTGCTTGTGTGCGGACGCGATCAATATTCCTCCGCCAGACGCCGGCGTTCCTTCTTCCAGCACCGGTCCATGACGACCAACAGGCCCGCCTGCTGCGCGCGCTGCGCCGCAGTTTCATCGATCACCCCTTCCTGGAGCCACACCGCCTTGGCCCCGATCTTGATCGCTTCGTCCACGACCTTGCCTGCTTCTTCGGACTTGCGGAAGACGGACACGAGATCCACCTTCACGGGCACAGCGGTCAGCACGGCATAGGCCGTCTCACCAAGGACCGGCATTTCCAACGGATTGACCGGAATGATCCGGTACCCCTTCTGCTGCATGGAGGAGGCCACGGTATAGGAAGGCCGCGTCGGGTTAGACGAGAGGCCGACGACCGCGATCGTGCGACATTCGTCGAAGATGCGCCGGATGGTCTCAGGACTGGATGTGATGTTGCTCGCGCCCGATACGTCCGTCATAAGACCGCGAAGATTTAAAGAGTTCAAAGCGCCCATCGGCTGCGTAGGCCGCCACGCGGGTTCGGAGGGCAGCCATCTCTTGCGCCGACATCGGCGCGAACCGCCTGGCGATTCCGACATTCTGCCGCAGCACCTCGCGCTTATCCACGCCAGTGACGACCGTGCAGACCGGCAGGCTTAAGACATAGCGCAAAGCCTCTTCCGGCGTAATGATGCCACGCTTGATCGGCTCGCCGTCGCCGCTCAGCGACTTCATCGCCAAGGGCGCGATGCCCCGCTTGGCCAGCACCGGCAACACTTCCCGCTCGAAGCTCCGATAGGTCCCATCGAAGACGTTCAACGGCAACTGGCAGGCATCGAAAGGAAAATCGTGCGCCAACATCTTCAAGTGAATGCTCGGGTCCTTGTGTCCGGTAAAGCCGATGAACCGGACCTTGCCCTGCTTTTTGGCCTCGACCAGGGCCTCGACCGCCCCGCCTGGCGCAAAATGCCGGTCCGGGTCGTCCTCATAGACGACTTCATGGATTTGCCAGAGGTCCAGATAGTCGGTCCTCAGCCGTCGCAGGGATTCTTCGAGCTGCTGCATGGCCACGCGTTTATCCCGCCCGTGGGAGCAGACCTTGGTCATGAGAAATACTTTGCTGCGCTTCCCGACGAGAGCCTTGCCCATCCATTCCTCGGCCCGCCCGGCTGCATATTCCCAGGCATTGTCCATGAAATCGATCCCCGCGTCGATGGCCTCATGGACGACCGAGGCTGCTTCCGCCTGGCTCTCCAGCCGCGACAGATGCGCCCCGCCGAGGCAGAGTGCCGAGACCTCAATGCCGGTCTTACCGAACGGCCGACGCGGGATCGGGCCGGACGCAGGCGGCGCACCGACCTCGCCGAGGGCCCTGGCCCAATCCAGCGGGCCGGTCAGGGCCGCAGCGGCGCCGGCAAGCCCCAGAGCTTTGAGGAGTTCTCTTCGATTGACCCGACTGGAGAAGGCCATGACCGGTCCTCGCCGAGCAGGTAAGAAACCGCATCGGAGCTTATCAAAGATAGGTGAGGAAGGCCAGGCAGAACTGGCGGCACCCGTCCAAGCGGACCCGGCCTGCTGAGCACAGGCATGTAAGATTTTCGAGGCTCCTCCGACTCCTGCCTAGAACGTGGAATCACCCACGTCACTCAATCAAGGAGGTCAGTCATGAAGGAGCAGGTTCGACACTTCGCTGCGTGGGGCCTGGCGGGCGCCCTGGGCTTCGCCGTGGCATCGGTTGCAGCGACGGCCCTTGCCGACGATACGAAGAAGGGCCATCGGCTCTTGCTGAAAAGCGCCGTCGAGAACGCGGATTTCACCGAGGTCACGCTGCCGATTTTCGAAGGCCAGCGCAACGGCGAGACCGTCTGGTTCGTCGTCACCGAGTCATCGGATCGGGCCGACGCCGAAGCGCGCAAAGTCCACTTCAGCCCCAAGATGGCCAACGGCAAGGGCACGCTCGCGGTGCAGAAAGTCGGCATGGCAAACGGCAAGGTGCTGTTCCTCGGCAGCGTGGACTTCGCTCCGGAACGCGTGGTGGTGCCGAGCGCAACGGGCTTCCCCCCGAAGGAAGCGAAGCCCGGGGCCATCGGCGAGGCGCTCTATACTCCGCTGATCGAGCTGCCGAACGGCATCGTGTTGAACGCGCCGCAGATCAAGAACAACAGCGGTCAGCACGATCGCCTCGTCCGCATCGATGTCAAGAAGCGCGTGGCGACGTTCCGCATGACGGATGGATTCCATGAAGGCCGCCGCGTGCATTACACGTCATTCAACGCATCCGATCCGGGCGTGGCCGCGATCGAGGCCGCCAACTATACCCCGAACCTCAAAGCGTTGCCGAACAAGGGATCGAACTCCCCGAGTTCGGCCTTGACCGGGCTGGCTCCGATCGTGAACGGACCGACCGGCAAGATGAATCCCCAACGGCAGGGACTCAGCTCCGCGCTGCTCGGCGAAGGCGATCCCCTGAACATCGTGCAGGAGATCCCGGTCGGTGAGCGAGCCCTGGCCTACAGCCCGATGTGGGACGTCTACGCCTCCGTCTGGGCGCAGGTGGCGATGCCCGTCAAAAACTCCGTCGCCCAGACGGATTTCAACGAGGTCGCGAAACTGGCGCTGGCCGGTCAGATTTCCGGCCCGGAGGGGACCCCCTGGGGGCCGATCGGAGTCGTGGTGAATTGCCCGATCATCAGCATCGAAGAGTAGGCGTGGGCCCCTCTCCCCTGGAGGCATGGCCGTACGGCCATGCCTCCAGGGCGTTGCGTCATGACGAACATCCCTTTTCCTCGAGAGACGGAACGGAAGCCTGATTTTAGAGAGCGCTGTTGTGCTGCTCCCGCCTGATACGGCCATCGTACTCCCGCAAGGACTTGAACAGCTCATACCGCCCGGCCGCCACATATTCCCAGGCGTTGTCCATGAAGTCGATGTCATCCGATGGGAGAAAGTCATGACCGGTCTCCGCACAAGACGGCCAGAACGGCCCGACCGTGCGTGTCGTCCCGCGAGGGGACCATCGCCGGAGCCCCGTCTCTTGTTGCCCCTGCCTTTTTGTCATCCCCTCCGCTTGAAACACGACATCATCATGCTAAAATGGCAAAACATCAAAGCTCCAAGGAGGAGGCATGCATGGCAGAAGGGACACGAACCACGGTCTATCTCAAACCACAGGTCTATCGAGCGCTGAAAGTGAAGTCGGCTGAGTCCGACCGCACCATCTCCGAACTGGTCAATCAAGCCGTGCTCGAACTGTTCAGGGAAGACGCACTCGACTTGGAGGCCTTCAGCAAGCGGCGCAAGGAACCGACTCGCCCCTTCGAGAAGGCACTCGAGGACTTGAAGCGTGACGGACTCCTATAGTCTGCTGATCAAAAAATCGGCGGAGAAGGAACTACGAGGCCTTCCGAAGGCCGACCTTGCCCGAATCGTCGAACGGATTCGCAGTCTCGCCCAACAACCCCGTCCAGCCGGATGCGAGAAGCTGTCCGGCCAGGACCGCTACCGAGTGCGCCAAGGCGATTACCGAATCGTCTACTCGGTGGATGACGAGCAGAAGGTCCTCGAAGTGGTCAAGATCGGACATCGCCGGGAGGTCTACCGCAAATGAAGAGAGTCTCGGTTCACCGCATACTCCACGGCGCCCGCGACGTACCAAGACTGCTAGAGGATGCGTAGCCCGCAAAGATTTTGCCTGAGGGTCGCGTATGCTGATATCATCTCAACAGCACCTTCCATTCTCTACTGAGAGCAATGTATGGTTGAGACAATTCGAATTACAGACGTTGCAAGTTTGATCCGGGCAGCTCAAATCGCCAATGATTTCTTCAAAGAAGGCTTCTGTTGGTGGCGTGGTGAGGGCTGTATTCGCGACACTTGGGATCTAACACCAAAAATTTACCGACAATCATTCAACGAACAAAAACTAGCGCTCGCTTTTTTAAACAGAGCGCAGGTCCGTTACCCTAAATGTCCTGATCGTGAAAACTGGCCGTCATGGCTATTCTTGATGCAGCATTATGGCCTTGCAACACGCCTACTAGATTGGACCGAATCACCATTGACGGCTCTTTATTTCTCCGTCAATGAGGAAACCGATCCCAACGACAACGGCAATTTATGGTGCCTTCAGCCTTGTAGGCTCAACCTTAAATCTGGGCTCAAAGAAGTTGCTTCGCCCCAAGAGGAAAATGTTTTTGAACTTTGCTGGGATGTTTTCGGTCAAGAGAGACCCAGTGCTCAACAAATATTGGCGGTCATGGCTGATCATTTTGATATCAGGCATCTCGTCCAGTCTGCAGCGTTCACTATCCATGGGCTATCTCAACCATTGAACGAGTATGCCCAGGATCAAAATTGCCTCCTTCAATTTGAAGTGCTGCAGGCAAGAAACCTCACATACGCAACGAACTAAAATCTCTGGGTATTAAGGAATCTATTCTGTTTCCCGATCTTGACCATCTTGGGCAGGATCTTACTAAAATCTCTGAGATGGGACCTGACAAGAGCCAATAACAAAGTCTTGCAGGATGGTCAAAAAGGCTTTCCCGTATCTCGTGAAGCGTATCTCGTCGTTCGCAAGACAGTCCTCTTTCATGCGCTTCACGCTTCACGAACAACGCTTCACGGAAGGATTGGCGTCCTTTTTCAACATCCTGCCCTAGCCTTTGTCGCCCCAGAGCTGCGCCAGCCTCTTGGCCCGGCCGCAGTTGTGCTTGTAGAACTTGTACCGGATCGGATTCTTCTTGTAGAAGTCCTGGTGATACTCTTCCGCCGCGTAGAAAGTCGCGGCGGGAGCGATCTGGGTCACGACCGGTTCCTTGAACGGCTTGGTCGCCTCCACCTTCTTTTTGGACTCCTCCGCCAGCCGCTTCTGCTCCTCATTGTGGTAGAAAATGGCCGAGCGGTACTGGTTCCCATGGTCGCAGAACTGCTGGTCCGGCGTCGTCGGGTCGATGTTGCGCCAAAAGACCTCCAGCAGTTTGCCGTAGCTCACTTTCGCCGGGTCATAGAGGATTTCCACCGACTCCGCATGGCCCGTGCCGCCGGCCGACACCTCTTCATAGGTCGGGTTGGCCCTCTGCCCGCCCGTGTAGCCGGAAGTTGCCGAGACGACTCCCTCCACATCCTGAAAGGCTTCTTCCACGCACCAGAAGCAGCCGCCAGCGAAGGTGGCCTTTGCCGGTTGGCCGGCCCCAGTCCCAGGCTCAGCCCCTGTCGCAGTCGCACACAACGCTGCCAGCAAGACAGAGGCACGCAGCAGGTTGATGCCCATCCGGCTCCCGTTCATATCCCCCTCCTCTCGTACATCTCGTCCATCCAGCCTCCTGTATCCCTTCGAGCCTGACCGAGGTTTGGATTCCATCACCCGGCGCAACCGGCGCCCTGCCCATAGGTCGGGGGGACCGGCGACTCCTTACACCCAAGAGGGACGAAGCTGTCCCAGGACAGGCGTGCCGGCTTATCCTTTCCCGCTTGCCGGCGCCGGCTCGGCCGGTTGGGTTCCCGTTGCATCGGTCGGAGGCCAGCCCCCGCCCAGGGCCTTGTAGAGCTGGACGATGGACACCAGGTGAAGCCGATGGGTGCCCGTGAGGGCCAGTTCCGCGTCGAAGAGGTTCCGCTGGGCGATGAGCACGTCCAGATAGTTGGCGAGGCCGCCCTTGTAGCGCAGATTCGCCAGATGCAGGGCCGACCGCAGGGACGCGACTTGCTCGGCTTGCGCATCCCGCTGATCGCGGGCGGTTTTGACGGCCACCAGGGCGTCTTCGACTTCCTTGAAGGCCACGATGATCGTCTGTTCGTATTGGGCCACGGCCTGTTTGGCCTGGGCTTCGACCGCCTTTTGCTGGAAGCCCAGGATTTGAGCATTGAGCAACGGGCCGGCCAGGCCCGGGCCCACCACCCCGAAGTCCCCGCCCGGCGAGAAGAGCTGCGACAGTTTCGGGTTGGCGATGCCGAGGATGCCCGTGATCGAGAGTTTCGGAAACCGATCCGCCTTCGCCATCCCGATTCTGGCGGTAGCCGCCGCCAATTCCTGTTCCGCCTGAATGATGTCCGGACGGCGTTGGAGCAGAGCCGAGGGAAGGCCGGCGGGTACCTGCGGCGGCATCGCCTGCTCCGTGAGCTTACGGCCTCGCGGGATGGAGTCGGGATTGCGTCCCAGCAACACGCTGAGCTGGTTTTCCTTCTGGACCATCTGCCGCTCCAGCTCGGCGGCGCGGGCTGCGGCGTTGGCCCGTTCCGCCTCGAACTGATCCGCGTCCAGCTTGGCGATGATCCCCTGCCGCAGCCGCGCCCTGGCGATCCGCACCGATTCGTCCCAGGCCTGCAGCGTGCGCCTGGCGATGTCCAGCTGCATGTCGAACTGGAGCAGGTCGAAATAGGCCTGGGCTACGCCGCTCACGAGCTCCAGCACCACCGCCCGCCGGTTTTCCTCCTTCGCCAGCAGGTCCCCGCGCGCCGCCTCGTTGGAGCGGCGAATCCGGCCCCAGATGTCCAGCTCCCAGGCAAGGTTGCCCTGGATGTAATAGTTGAACGGCGTGGGGAAGCCGGGGAAGAGAAATCCGCCCCTCCGTCCGAACATGGGCGTCACGACGTTCTGGCTCAACTGGGGCGCGAAGTCCATCCGGGCGATGAGGAGCTTGGCCTCGTATTCTTCGATGGTTGCGGCGGCCCGCTTCAGGTCTTTGTTTTCCTCTAGCGCGATGCGGATCAGTTTCTGGAGTTCCTCGTCCTGAAGCAGCTCCCACCAGGGCAGGTTGGCGATGGACTTCTCCTCCGCCTCGTGCTCGGCCATGCGGAAGGTTTCGGGCTTCGGCACGTCGGGACGGGTGTAGTCCGGCCCCATCGCACAGGAGATCAGCAGCATCGACAGAGCAACAAGCACCAGGCCGCGCATGTCACGCTCCTTCTTCCGGATCGGCCGGCCCGGTCAATCCGGGCGAGGCCGGCGCTTCGCTCGGCGCCGCCGGCGGCCGGCCGAGCAGGCGCCGAGAGAGCCGTTGCATCAACACGAAAAAGAGCGGCACGAAAAAGATGGCCAAGAACGTGGCGGCGAGCATCCCGCCGAAGACGCCGGTGCCGATGGAGTTCCGGCTGGCCGCGCCGGCGCCCGTGGCCGTCACCAGCGGAACCACGCCCATAATGAAGGCCATGGAGGTCATCACGATCGGCCGGAAGCGCAGCTGGGCCGCCTCCATCGCCGCCTCCGCCATCGGCAGGCCTGCGGCATGGCGCTTGTTGGCGAACTCGACGATCAGGATCGCGTTCTTGGCGGCAAGGCCGATCAGGGTCACCAGGCCGATCTGAAAATAAATGTCGTTGCTCAATCCCCGGAGCCACACGGCGGTCAAGGCGCCGAAGGCTCCGAAGGGCACGGCCAGAATCACGGCCAAGGGCACCGACCAGCTCTCGTACTGGGCCGCCAGCACCAGAAACACCATCACCAGCCCGAACGCGAAAGCCAGAGTCGATTCCGAGCCGACCTTGTGCTCTTGATAGGAAATGCCGCTCCAGTCGATCTCGTATCCCTGGGGCACCAGAATCTCTTGTGCCAGCCGGTCCAGGGCATCCAGCGCCTGGCCGGAACTGTAACCGGGCTTCGCCGCGCCCAGCACCAGGGCCGTATTGAACCCGTTGAAGTGCGTGACGGGATCGGGGCCGCTGGTAAATTCCGTCGTCACCACGCTATCCAGCGGGATCATGGACGCCCCCTCCCCGTTGACCGCACGCACGTAGATCTTGGCGATGTCCTCCGGATCCGACCGGTACTGGGTCTCCGCCTCCGTCTGTACCCGGTACACGCGGCCGAACTTGAGGAAGTCGTTGACGTAGAGGTTGCCGAAATAGGCCTGGAGCGTGTCGAAGACCTCGGAGATGGGCACCCCCAGCGCTTTGGCCCGCTCCCGGTTCACGTTCGCATAGATGCGCGGAGCGCTCACGCGGAAGCTGGTGCCGATCGCGCCGATCGCCGGGTCCTGCCTGGCCTTGGCGAGAAAGGCCTGGGCCACGGACGCGAACTGCTTGAAGTCCCCGCCGCTGGGGTCCTGGAGCTGCACGGAGAAGCCTCCCGTGGCCCCGAGCCCTCTAATCGACGGGGCGTTGAAGGCCAGGATCAGGGCCTCGGGAATCTTCGCGAATTCCTGGTAGGCCGCGCCGATCAAGGCCGTCACGCGCTGGCCTGGCTCCTTCCGTTCGTCCCAGTGCCGCAGCGGCAAGAACATGGTCGCCGCATTCGGCCCCCGCGTGTTGAAGACGAAGTTCTGGCCGGACAGGGCATCCGTCGAGTGAATGGACGGAACCGACAGAAAATAGCGTTCCACCTTGTCGAGGACCGCGTCGGTGCGCTGTTTGGACGCCCCGTCGGGCAACTGAACGATGGCGATGAAGTACCCCTGGTCCTCGTCCGGCAGGAAGCTCGGGGGGATCATCTTGAGCAGGCCGACGGAGCCGCCGATGAGGAGGCCGAAGACCGCCAGCGCCAACAGCGACCGCTTGAGGAGCAGCCCGACGGTCGTCGTATAGCGGGCCTGCGTCCAATCGAAGAACCGGTTGAAGAGCCCGAAGACGCCCCCGCGGGACTCGTGGCCCGGCTTGAGGACCAGGGCGCAGAGGGCCGGACTGAGCGTCAGCGCCACGAAGCCCGAGATGATCACGGACATGGCGATGGTGATCGCGAATTGCTTGTAGAGCTGGCCGGTGATCCCGCCCAGGAACCCCACGGGCACGAACACGGAGCAGAGGACCAGCACGATCGCGATCACGGGCCCCGCGACCTCCCCCAGGGCCTTCTTGGCTGCCTCCTTGGGCGGGAGCCCGCCCCGCGTCATATGGCGCTCGACGTTCTCGACGACCACGATCGCGTCGTCCACCACGATGCCGATGGCCAGCACCATCCCGAACAGGGTGAGGGTGTTGATCGAAAACCCCAGCGCGCTCATGCCGGCGAAGGTGCCGATCAGCGAGACCGGGACCGCCACGCCGGGAATGAGCGTGGCGCGCCAGCTCTGCAGGAACAGATAGACGACCAGGATGACCACCACCATGGCCTCCGCCAGCGTCTTGACCACTTCCTGGATGGAGACCTCGATGAACCGGGTCGTGTCGTAGGGCACGTCATAGGTGACGCCCTGGGGAAAACCCTTGGCCAGGATTTGCATTTCCTTCCGGACCCGCTTCACGGTATCGAGGGCGTTGGCGCCGGGGGACAGGAAGGTCAGGAGAAAGACGTTGGGCTTCCCGTTCCACCGGCCTTCGAGATCGTAGGACTGGGCGCCCAGTTCGACCCGGGACACGTCTTTCAGGCGGATCATGGATCCGTCGGGCAGGGCCCTTACGATCAGTTCCTCGAAATCTTTCACCTCCGTCAACCGGCCGCGCGTGATGACCGGGACGGTCAGCTCCGTCCCCTTGGCGGCCGGCTCCCGCCCGACCGTGCCGGCGGGAAAGTCCCGGTTCTGCTCGCGGACGACGGCGGCGATGTCGGTCGGCGTGAGGCTGAGCTGCGCCATCCGGACCGGGTCCAGGATCAGCCGCATGCTGTAGTTTTGCTGGCCGAACACGACGGCATCGCCCACGCCGGGAAGCCGCTTGATGTTGTCGATCACGCGCAGGATCGCGTAGTTGGAGAGAAACACCGTGTCCTGCCGGGGATCGCTGGAGCTCAGCGCCACGACCGCGAGCAGGTCCGGCGACACTTTCTTCACGATCACGCCTTGCCGGATGACTTCGGGCGGCAACTGCGGCTCCGCCAGCTTCTCTCGATTCTGCGTTTGGACCTGGGCGATATCCACGTTCGTGCCGATCTCGAACGTGAGCTTGATGCTCATGTGCCCGTCGTTGGTGCTGGTGGAATCGTAGTAGAGCAGGTTGTCGATGCCGGGAAGCTGCACTTCGATGGGACGCGCCACCGCGTCCGCCACCACCTCCGCGCTCGCGCCCGGATAGTCGGCGTCGATCTGCACCACCGGGGGCGTGATCTCCGGAAACTGGGCGATGGGCAGGGATTGGAGGGATACCAGCCCCACCAGGACGATGACGATGGATAGGACGGCCGCGAAGATCGGCCGGTCGATGAAAAAGCCGGCGCTCATTTGCCGGCCTCCGGCTTCGCCCCGGGATCCGTGTCGCCCTTCGCCTGTCGGGCTGGGCCGCCGGGCGAAGGAGCCGGACCGCGATAGGGCATCGGCTTGACGGGCGCGCCGGGCATGAGGCGATGCATCCCCTCCACCACGATCCGCTCTCCGGCCTTCAATCCCTCCTCCACAAGCCACTGGTTGCCGTGCCAGGCAGCGGCCAGGATATCGCGGACCTCCACCTTGTCGCCCTCACCCACGACAAAGACGACCGACCCCTTCGCCCCCTGCTGGACCGCCCGCTGCGGCACCAGGATCGCCCCGGTCCGCACCGCGCCCAGAAAGCGGACTTTCACAAACTGGCCCGGCAGCAGCGTCCGCTCCGGGTTGGGAAACACGACCCGCACGTCGAGGGTCCCCGTCGTGGTGCTCAGGCCCACGTCGACCAGGTCCAGGCGCCCCTCGTGCGGATAAACGCTGCCGTCCGCAAAGGTGATGATGCCGCGCAGGTCGTAGACCTCCGCGCCCTGCACCTTCTTCGACGCCCGCTCCCGTCGCCGCTTGAGCAGGAGATTCTCCGGGGCGTTGACGATGACGTACATGGGGTCCACCTGGTGAATGACGGTGAGCAGGTCCGTCTGCGCGGAGACGAGCCGCCCTTCGTAGACCTTGGTCCGTTCGATCAGGCCGTCGATGGGCGCGGTGATGAGCGTGTTGTTCATGTCGAAATCCGCCTTGGTCAACTCCGCCTTGGCCGACTCCAGCGCGGCCTTGGCCGAGAGGTCTTCCGCCACGGCGTCGTCCACGTCCTTCTGGCTCACGGCCTGTTCCGCCAGGAGCGGCTTGACGCGGGTCAGGTTCTGCCTCGCCTGCACGACGCGCGCCGCCGCCTGGGCCACCTTGGCCCTGGCGCTGGCCACGGCCGCCTGGAACGGCACGGGATCGATCTGATACAGCCGGTCGCCTTGCTTGACGTCCCGGCCCTCGGTGAAATAGCGCTCCTTGATGAGGCCCGTCACTTGCGGTCGAATTTCGACCGGGCGGGACGACTCGGCCTGCCCGATCAGTTCCGGTTCGTCGGGCACCTCTTGGGCCGTCACCGTCAGCACCTCGACCTCCGGAAGCGGTTGCGCCGGCTTGGACGCCGCCTCCTGTTTGCACCCGATCGTGCCGGCCATCGCCAGCCAGACGAGCAGGACGGTCGGCGCGCTCACCCTTCGACCGATGGAACTCGTTAGGATGGTCATCATTGATCCTTCCTCGATGCCTGGCACGAATCGGCTGAGCCACCGGTCGTAATCTCGTCTACAATGCAGCGGGTCATGCAACCGGCAGCGCGCAGATGGGCGCCCTCCCTCCACAAACGGGCGAGAAGCGCCTTGCCCGCCCCGTCGATGAAGGTGACCCCGCACAGGTCCACCGTCGGATGCTTGTGCCGAGGATCGGGAATCGTGCGCCAGGCGCGATCCAATTCCTCCACCCAGGGGCCGGCCAGTCGGCCCTCCAACTCGATCCTCGCTCCCGATGGCTCCTCGTGAACCGTGATTTTCAGCATCAGGAATGCCCTTTCACCAGATGAACAGCGTCAGGCGGCTTCCACACTCGTGTGATCCGGGTAATCGGTGTAGCCCTTCGGCCCCGGCGTATAGAACGTGGCGGGGTCCGCCTGTGCCAGGGGGGCGCCGGTCCGGAACCGACGCACCAAATCGGGATTGGCGATGAAGAGGCTGGCGAAGCCGACCATGTCCGCCTCGCCCCGGCTTAGCAGCGCGTGCGCGCTGTCTCGATCGAAGCCGCCGGTCGCGATAATTCGTCCTTCGAAATGACTTCGCATGAGGGCGATCGGATCGAACGATTTCTCCTGCTGCGGAAGCTTCTCCGATCGTTGCACGTGGAGATACGCTAGCCCGAAATGGTTGATGGCCTTTGCCAGATAGGGATAGAGGTCGAGCGGATCGCTTTCCTGGATATCGTTGAACGTGTTACCCGGGCTGACGCGCAGGCCGATTCGACTCGCCGACCCGGCGCCGTCCGCCATCGCTTCCAGCGTCTCAATGATGAAGCGCGCCCGATTCTGAATGGGGCCGCCGTAGCGGTCCGTCCGCCGGTTGCTGCTGGAAGCCAGAAACTGCATCGGCAGGTAGCCGTTCGCCCCGTGCAACTCGACCCCGTCGAATCCGGCCACCAGGGCATTGATCGTCGCTTGGCGGTACTCGTCGATGACCGACGGAATTTCCTCCTCCGCCAGAGCGCGGGGCATGCTGTGGTCCTGCAAACCCAGGGCATCGGTCCACATTGTGCCGGCGGCGCGGATCGCCGACGGGGCGACGGGCGGGCCATCCACCGTTCGATTCAGACGATGCGCAATACGTCCCGTGTGCATGAGCTGAAGAAAGATCCTGCCTCCCTTGGCATGAACCGCCTCCGTCACCTTCCGCCAGGCTGCAATCTGTTCGGGCGAGTGCATGCCGGGCGTCCGCGGGTACCCCTGGCCGTTTGCGCTGGGCTGCGTCCCTTCTGTGACGATCAGGCCTGCATCCGCCCGCTGCGCGTAATAGGTCACGGCCAAATCGGACGGCACCCCCGTCGCGCTGGCGCGACTTCTCGTCATCGGGGCCATGACGATCCGGTTCTTCAATTCCAATTGGCCACTCATAATCGGCTCGAACAATTTTTCACTCATGGGTGCTCCTTTTCAACCTTTGGGACTGCGTCCAAACCGCCGCTCTTTAGAACATGGAAAAGACCCGACGAATCTGCTGGTGTCGGCCCATATGAGTCGGCCTCCCGGCCCGACCGTTCGTCCCTGCCGATCGCGGCGTCGGGGGGACACGGACTAGCTGTAACTTGAGCCCTTCAACGGCGACCAAGAGAGCCGGAAGCAGAACCGCCGATAGGATGGAGAGCGAAATGATGATCCATGACATGGGCCACTCCTTTCTCTAACAATCCGCTGACTGTAGTTATATACAGCAAGGGCCATTCCATGCCGCGTAACAAGCCTGCAATAGCAATATAAGACTATGATTAGTAATGATTTATTGCCTCGATCTATGCCAGATTGCGTATCGCCAATCGATCAAGTGCCGACTGGTAGTCGCCGAGATGACGGCACGATGCCGAAATATCGGCACGTGAGCCCATTTGCAGGATCTTACCGATGGCGGGCGATGCGAAGCTTGTTCATCCTGGATTGGAGCGTCGTCCGTTTCATGCCGAGCTTGGCTGCGGCGCCGTTCGGCCCTCCGATGATCCACTTGGCTGCCTGAAGCGCCTTTAAAATATGTTCGCGCTCCGCAGCTTCGAGCGTAGCGACCGGCTGCGGCTCGTCCCCGGCCGCTGCCTTCAATTCCGGGAGCGGCACACGGAGGTCGGCGCCCCGGGAGAGAATCACGGCCCGCTCGATCAGGTTCTCCAATTCGCGGACGTTGCCGGGCCAGTGATACCGGGACAAGGCAATCATGACGCCGCCCGGGATGGTTTCGATCCGCTTGTTCATCCGTCTGGCGAACTTCTGCGCGAAGTGGCGGACCAGCGAGGGAATGTCCTCCCGGCGTTCGCGGAGCGGGGGCACGGTCAGCGGGAACACGTTGAAGCGATAATAGAGATCGCTGCGGAACGATTTCTCGGCGACCATCCTGGCCAGGTCTCGATTGGTCGCGGCGATCAGGCGGACATTGACCCGCATCGTCTTCGTGCTGCCGAGCCGTTCGAACTCCTGTTCCTGCAGCACCCGCAGCAATTTGGATTGCAGCTCGAGCGGGATGTCGCCCACTTCGTCGAGGAAGAGCGTCCCTCCGTCGGCCAGCTCGAAACGGCCGATTTTGGTGGCAATCGCCCCGGTGAAGGCGCCCTTTTCGTGACCGAACAATTCGCTTTCCAGCAGCCCGCTCGGGATGGCCGCGCAGTTCATCTTGACGAAGGTCCTGCCGCGCCGGCCGCTGCGATTGTGGAGGGCGCGGGCCAGCAGTTCCTTGCCGGTCCCGGTCTCGCCCAAGATCAGGACGGTGGAATCGGTCGGGGCGACGATCTCGACTTCTTGCAAGACCCGCCTGAGCGCAGGGCCGTCTCCGACGATCTCTTCGAAGTTGTACTCGTTCTGGATTTCCCCCTCAAGGTAGAGCTTTTCCTTGCTCAGCTTGTCCTTCAGCTCGGCGATCTCCCGATACGCCAACGCGTTCTCGACCGCGATCGCGATCTGGCTCGCCACCTGGGTCAGCAAATCCACGTCCTCTTGGTCGAAGGCGTCGGGACGCAAGCTGGCGATGTTGAGGGTGCCCAGCGTCCGGTTATGCGATCGGAGCGGCACGCAGCAGATGGACTTGATCCCCTCGGCCAGCAGCAGCTTGACAAACTCCGCCGTGAACATCCGCAATTCGCTCTCGCCGAACCGTTGCGGTTTCTCCGACCGGAGCGCGACGCCCGCCGGAGTCCCCTCGACCGGATTCACCATGCCTTCATGAAGCAGGCCCTTGCCGATGGGAAAATCCAGGGCGTAGAGGCGGAACCGGTCGCCCTCCGGCTCGTGCAAGGCCAGACTGGTGTAGTCGTTCGGCAGCACGCGGCGGAGGGAGGCGGCCGTGGCGGCGAACACGTCCCGAAAATCAAGGTGCGAGACCACGGCGTTGTTCACGTCCAGCAGGAGCCTGAGCCGATCGCGCTCCCGAGCCAGGTGCTGCTGCGCCGCCTGGGCGGCCTCGTCGTTCAGGACGTTGTCGATCGCCACCGCCATCTGCTTGGCGACCTGCTCGAGGAACGCCAGTTCCTCCTCCCCGAAGGCGCAGGGGTTGAGGCTGCCGAAGCCCATGGCGCCGAGGCGGCGGACCGCCGTGGTGAGCGGGAACATGCACAGGGAGGCCACGCCGATGTCCTTGAGGGTCGCGAGACCTTTGGGGAAGCGCGTTTCGGCTTCCAGGCAGGGCACGATCAGCGGCTGCTGGTGCGTCCACACCCAGCCGCCCGCCGATTCGGCGACGGGCAATTCCATACCGGAGGGCAGGGTCCTGGACTCGGAGGTCTCCAGCACGTGTACGCGCATGACGTCCCGCGACGGATCGTGCAAGAGAAAGCCGATGAATTCGAACCGGACGACCGAGGGCAGACGACGGGCCAGATCCCGGCACAAGGCCGCCAGATCGCGCTGCGCGGCGATCGCTTCCGTGACCGCCAGCAAGGCGCCGTACCGGTCGGCGCCGGGCTCCGCCGTCAGTGGCCCACGCTTCTCCGCCATGGCCGCTAGTATGGCGTCGCCACATCCGTTATGCAACCGAGGGACGTTCAGGGGAGGACGATGGCTTGCTCGGGATACCCCAGGGACTTCAGAGTCCCTTCCACGGCCTCCACCATGGGCGGAGGGCCGCAGAGGAAGATCACCGTGTCGGGACCGGGAGGAGGCAGGTGCGCGCGGAGGATGTCCTGCGTCACCCGGCCGACGCCCATCGGCCACCCTGCCGGTGGCTGACCGAGGACGTGGTAGCAATGGAACTTGGGGTGCTCGCGGCCCGCTCGATCGAATTCATCCCGCAAGATAATATCGGCTTCGGTCTTGTTCGCGAACACGAGCCGCTGTTCGACCGGCAACCGCTTCGCCAGAATCCACCGGATGATGGAGAGCATCGGGGTGATGCCGCTGCCCCCGGCGACGAATCCGACCTTGGTCGCCATGCCGTCGACCCAGTGGCCTCCCGCGTGAGGGCCGCTGATCTCCACCGTCTCGCCGACCTTGCGTTCATGCAGATACTTGGAGACCAGCCCGGTTTCGTAGCGCTTGATCGTGAGCTCAAACCACCCGGTCGTGCCGACCAGGGACGACGGGGTATAGGGCCGCTTCACGGTCTTGCCGTTCACCGTCGCGTGCACGGTCACGTAATCGCCGGGCAGCATATCCAGCGTGGCATCGGCCGGCAAGGTAAATCGGAAGGTCTTGGTGTCGTACGTTTCGGGACGAAGCTCGGAGAGGAGATAGGGGGTCGGGGGCTTCGGTTTGATGCGGACGACCTCGGCCATCCGGCCCCCTTCGCGCACAACGGAATGCGGGACTTAGTTCCAGATCACGCTGTCCTGGTTGACCAGGAAGTCGATCAACTCGATGCTGTCCCGAAGCTCGGCCTGGGCATGCTCGGACATCGGCAGCACGGCTCCCACCGGCCGCCCCACTTCGAGATCTTCCAGGGAGGGAAGCCCCTGGAGGCTGGGCTTTTCATATTCCGAACGGAAGGCGGCCATCGGCTCTCCTTACTTTCACCGGTCTATTCGACCGGCGCCTTAAAAACATAAGCAAGGAATGCGCCACGTCAAGGGAACGAATTCATCATACCACAAGAAGTCTCCCAGAAAAGGCAGAAGGCAAAACACGCCGGGCAGAGGAAAAATCAGCCGGCCACGAAGATCAGGGATGCGCGCTCATCGGAGGCAACGCCCCGAGGTAGGCAAACTCACCCCGGCGGAGCAGGGGCGTCTCGGGACGGAGCCGATAATCGTCCCGCTGCGGATCGACGAACAATGGATCCCCGACGATGTCCGACTCCCCTTTCAGCTCCGCTTGCCCGTCGATCGCATCGCTCCGACGGTACTGGGACTCGTTATTGTAGAGGGCATTGGTGGAGAGTGTAGCAAGGCTCGACGGGCCCACCAAAAACCCCACTTTATTCAGCCCGACGATATTTCCGGAAGCCACCGTGCTGGACACACCGAGAAATGCCGCCCCGCCGCCGTTCTTGACGATCGTATTGCTGATCAGCGTCAAGCGGGCCTTATCCGTGACCACCACGCCTTCGAACAGGCTGCGGACAATGACATTCCGCTCCAGCCGCACGTCGGACTTGCCGGCGATCATGACGCCGTGGTCATTGTCGTGAATATAATTGCCCACTAACGTGGCTTGAGAGTCGGCAAATTGGACCCCGGTCGTTTCACTTCCCCCGATGTCGCATTGTTCGATCCGGACATCCTGGACCTGCTGCCCGAATACCATGCCGTTGATGCGGATATGGTGCAGCCGGATGTTGTGTCCGTTGAAGATACCCATCGCATGCCCGCCGTGCTCATAGATGGTCAGGCCGCTGATTTCGATATCCGTCGCCCCATAAGGCCACTTGCCGATATGGAAGACACCGACCCGCTCGCGGCCCAGGACTTTCACCCGGTCCGCCCCCGCCCCGATCAGCCTTAACCGTTCCTTGCTGTGGATCGTGACATCTTCCCGATAGTCTCCCGCCTTGACTTGCACCGTGTCCCCATCGTGGGCCTCGTCGATCGCATCCTGGATAGACGTGAATTGGCCGGACCCGTCTCCCGCCACGACCAGCGTGCGCGGCCCCGTATTGACAGGCTTGCCGTCGGGGATCGCCTGGGCCGTGCCTGGGCCCAGACACAGCAGCGCAAGCAGAAGAATGGTCGATCTGGCGGCCGCGTGCATGCGAGCGTGATACAGGGAACGCCTAGGATCTGTCAACCCGGCCAGTGGCAAGTTCCTTGTGAGGGCCGCGGACCCGTGGTATTCTCCGCCCATGATCCTGGTAGGCCTGACAGGCGGATTGGCGACCGGCAAGAGCTCGGTCGCGCGCCTCTTTCAAGATAACGGGGCTTACGTCATCGACGCCGACGAACTGGCGCGGCAGGTCGTCCAGCCGGGCAAGCCGGCCTGGCGCGACATCGTGCGCGCCTTCGGCAAACAGATCGTGAATCCGGATCGCACGCTGAACCGCGCGGCGCTCGCCAAGGTGATCTTCCGGAACGCGGTCAAACGCCGGCGGCTGAATGCCATCGTCCATCCGCGCGTCGCGCGGGCACAAGCGAGGCTGACGGCAGCCATCGCCAAGAAAGACCCCAACGCCATCGTCCTCTACGACGTCCCCCTGCTCTTCGAAGCCGGTGTGGACAGGCGCGTGGATCGCATTATCGTCGTGACCGCGGACCGGGCCACTCAAATCAAACGCCTCATGACCCGCAACGGCTTCACACGCGCCGAAGCGCTCCGCCGTCTCCGCGCCCAGATGCCGCTCCGGGAGAAGATCGCCCGGGCGGACGACGTGATCGACGGCACCCTGTCCTTCGCCCAAACCAAGGGCGAAGTGGAGCGCATCGTCTCCGAGCTCAAACCGCTCGCCTGATTTCCGGCTTCCGCTCACCTCCGTCCTGTGTTACATTTCTTTTCATGCATCATGTCGTCATCATCGGATCGGGGCCGGCCGGGCTGACTGCCGCCATCTATGCGGCGCGGGCCAACCTGTCTCCGCTGCTCATCGAAGGGCTCCAGGCCGGAGGCCAACTGACCACCACGACCGAGGTGGAAAACTACCCGGGCTTCGAGCACGGCATCCAGGGTCCCGAGTTAATGAAGGTCATGCGCGCCCAGGCGGAGCGGTTCGGCACGGAGTTTCTCACCGGCGACGTGTCGGCCGTGGACCTTCGACAGCGACCTTTCACGATCACGGTCGAGGAGGACCGGACAATCAAGGCCGGGGCCCTCATCATCGCCACCGGCGCCTCGGCGATCCACATCGGGCTTCCCAACGAATCGCGGCTGACAGGCCACGGCGTATCCACCTGCGCGACCTGCGACGGCTTTTTCTTTCGCAACAAGGAACTGATCGTGGTCGGGGGCGGGGACAGCGCCATGGAAGAGGCGAATTTTCTCACGAAATTCGCCACCAAGGTGTCCGTCATCCATCGGCGGGACAAACTCCGCGCCTCCAAGATCATGCAGGACCGGGCGATGAAGAACGACAAGATCGCGTTCGTCTGGAATTCCGTCGTGGAGGACATCACGGGCGACCAGGTGGTAACCGGCGTCCGCCTGCGCAACGTCGTCACCGGCAAGACTCAGGATCTGCCTTGCGCCGGCGTGTTTGTGGCCATCGGCCACAGTCCCAACACCGGCTTGTTCAAGGGCCAGGTCGAGATGGATGCGAAGGGATACATTCTGACCCACAACGGCACGGCCACCAACGTGCCCGGCGTCTTCGCCGCCGGCGATGTCCAGGATGCCCGCTATCGCCAGGCGATCACCGCCGCCGGCTCCGGCTGCATGGCCGCCATCGACGCGGAACGATTCTTAGAAGCCAGTGAAAGGTGAAAGGAGACAGTTCAGGATCGGCCAACCATGAACAAACCGCACAAGAAGCTTACGGCATGGAGCACGGCCGTAGACCTCGTCATTGCCATCCATGAAATCACGACTGACTTTCCGGGAACAGAACGCTATGGCCTCACCGACCAAATGCGGAGGGCAGCCCTAAGCATCCCCAGCAACATCGCCGAGGGCGCCGCACGACAAACCGAGAAGGAGTTTCTTCATTTCCTTCACATCGCCAAAGGCTCTCTCAGTGAACTGGATACTCACCTGGAAATTGCCCCGCGCCTGAGTTTCCTATCCGACAAGCAGTGGGCCGATCTCAACGCACAACTTGAGCACCTTGATAGGATGCTGAGCGGACTTATGCGGCACCGTAGGAGCACCTCGCGCTCATGATCTTTCATCGTCCCTACACTGTTCACCTTTCGCCTTTCACCTTTCGCGCCTAGCCATGCGCTGCGCGATCATTCACTATCACGAACTGGCCTTGAAGGGACGGAACCGCCCCTACTTCGAACAACGGCTCGTCGGCAATATCCGGCTCGTGTTGCGCGATCTCGGCGTCCGGCAGGTGGATGCCCTGCCCGGCCGCATTCGCGTCGTCCTCCGAGACGAGACGTCCTGGACCGCCGTCAACGAACGGCTGGCGAGGGTCTTCGGGATCGCGCACTATGCCCTCGCCCAATCGGTGCCGCTGGACCCGGCGCATCCCAGCCTCGACGGGCTGAAGGAAGCCATCGGCCGGGAAGTAGCACCCCTGTCCTTCGACACCTTCCGCGTCTCGACCAAACGGGCCGATAAGCGCTTTCCCTTTACCTCGGTGGATGTCGACCGGGATGTCGGCGCTCATCTCTGCCGGCTCACCGGCAAGAAGGTCAGCCTGGGACGACCGGAATTGATCGTCCAGATCGAGATGTTGGCCAAGGCGGCCTATTACTCGACCAAGAAAGAAGCGGGGTCCGGCGGTCTGCCGGTCGGGATCAGCGGGAAGGTGGCCTGCTGCATCTCCGGCGGGATCGACTCTCCCGTCGCCGCCTACCGCATGATGAAACGCGGCTGCCGGGCGGTCTTCGTCCATTTCCACGGCCGCCCCTACGTGAGCCGCGCCTCGGAAGAAAAAGTTCGGGAGATCGTCCGGCTGCTGACGCAATACCAGTGCTACTCGCGCCTGTATCTGGTGCCGTTCGGGGAGATTCAGCGTCAGATCGTGCTGGGCGCGCCGGCCGCCTTTCGCATCGTCCTGTACCGTCGGATGATGTTGCGCATCGCCGAGGAGCTGGCGCGGAAGGAACGCTGCTGGGCCCTGGTCACCGGCGACAGCCTCGGACAGGTGGCATCCCAAACACCGGAGAACCTGAGCGTGGTGCAAGAAGCGGCGCAGCTGCCGATCCTGCGCCCGCTGATCGGCATGGACAAGATCGAGATCACCGCACAGGCGGAGCGGATCGGAACGTTCGAGACGTCCATCGAACCGGACCAGGACTGCTGCTCTCTCTTCGTTCCGCCGCATCCCAGCACCAAGGCCGGCCTGGACACGATCCGGAAGATCGAGCGCGCGTTCGACCTCATCGCCCTGGTCAAGCAGGGGCAGGAGCAGGCGGAGTTGGCCGAATTCTCGTTCCCGCCCCGGCGGGACGGCGAATCGGTCCGCTAGCGAGCCTGCGCCCGTTCGAGGGCCGTCTCGCGCAGGATGCGGAAGTGTTTCTCCATTTGCCGCTTCAGCTCCAACGCCACCAGCCAGTCCGGAGCCAACGTCTCGACGTCCACGACAAGGTTGAAGTCGGCTTTGGTGGCGGCATCGCTCCCATCCGGTCCGAGCTTCCAGACTCGCTCGTATCGCTTGAAATCTCCCTCCAAGAAAGTCGTCATCAGCCCCCCGCCCGGCGGCACCCGATTCTCGCACATGAGACGGCGTTCACCCGGCAAGATGGGGTGCCGGATGTAGACCTCCGTGATCACCTTGTCCGGCCGGCGGTCCAGCCGTGCGATACGCATGGTCACCCCGAACAGGTGCGGCCAGTTGTCATAGTCGGTCAGAACTTGCTGCACCACGGACGGAGGAACCGGCAGGCGGAGCGAGGCGGTGACCCGGAACCCGCCGGCCGGATCGCCGGTGACGGTCGGCGTCGCCTGATCCTGCGACGATTCCGAGGCCGCGGCGCAGGTGGCGCCCACAAGGCCGCTCCAGGCCAGCAGGCACACGAGTATCGCAGCCGCGCTACGCTTCATCCAGCAGATCCCGCAAGATGCGCAACAAATCCTCCGACGCGAAGGGTTTCAGCAAGAACGCTTTCCTTGAATCCGGCAGCTCCTCCAAATCCAGCGGTTGGTCTGTGTACCCGGACATGTACAGGATTTTTAGGTTCGGGTACCGCAGCACCAGCTTCCGGGCGAGTTCCCGCCCCCCCATCTCCGGCATGACCAGATCCACCACCGCCAGGTGGATCGGTCCGGCATGATCCCGGCATACCCGGAGCGCCGCCTGACCGTTCTCCGCCTGCAAGACCCGATAGCCCTTCGCACCGAGGGCGGCTTGCAACAACTTGCGCACTGCCGGCTCGTCTTCGGCGATCAGAATCGTTTCGGTGCCCGTGAGGGGCCCGGCTGGAGGTGGCGACGAACCTGCCGCCTCCAGGTTTTGGGCCACCGCCGGGAGCAGTATCGTCATCAGAGTTCCCTGGCCGGGCCGGCTGACGACTCGGATATGACCGCCGCTCTGCGCGATCAATCCATACACCATCGAGAGCCCCAAGCCAGTGCCTTTGCCCACCTCCTTGGTCGTAAAGAAGGGCTCGAAGATCCGCTCGGCGACCTCCGGCGACATGCCGCACCCCGTATCGCGCACGGCGAGCATCGCATACACACCGCACGGAATCTCCGGATACTCCTCATCGCCGTTCTCCTGCAAAACCCGATTCGCCGTCGTAATTGTGAGGACTCCCCCGTTCGGCATGGCATCCCGCGCATTGTTCACTAAGTTGAGCAGCACTTGTCCGATTTGGGTCGGGTCGGCCTTGACTCGCAGCAGCTCCGGCGCCAGATCGACCACCAGCTCGATATCGACTCCGATGAGGCGGGCCAACAACCGGTGCTGCTCCATGACGATGGCATTCAGGTCCAGGATCCGAGGCAGGATCACTTGCCGGCGGCTGAAGGCCAGCAATTGGCTCGTGAGCGCGGCGGCCCGGTCCGCCGACTGCTCGATCCCCTCGACGTCCTTCCGCAGGGACTCCTGCTTCGCCAGCTCCGGCAGAAGGAAATAACAATAGCCCTTGATCATCTGCAGAAGATTGTTGAACTCGTGGGCGATGCCGCCCGCCAGCTTGCCCACCGCTTCCATCTTCTGCGATTGCAACAACTGCTCCTGGCTCTGTTTCAGCGCGGTTTCGGCCTGCATGCGTTCATCGATTTCTCGCTGTAACTTGAGATTCGTCGCGGTCAACTCGACCGTCCTGGCCGCAACTTGTTCCTCCAGATGCGCTTGGTGCGCCTCCAATTGCCGGTCGCGTATTTGAATCTGGTCGAGCATGCTATTAAATGCCTCGACCAAGGTCGCCACCTCACCCTCGCTTTTCTGGTGGGCGCGGACCGTGTAGTCCCGCTTCTCGGACACCGATCGGGCGACTTTTTCCAAAGCCAACAACGGCTCCGACACGGACCGCTGCAGGCGCATCGCCGCGACAAACCCGACGAGCATGGACAGAAGCGCCGCGGCGGCGACGGTACTGCCGGATTTCCAGAGCCACTCGCGGAGCAAACTTACATCCGACCGGATCAACGCGGTTCCGACCCGGGTCCCGTCCAGCGTGACAGGCCTGATGACCGTCACCCAATCGTCGTCGAAATGGACCCCCTCGGCGCTCGCGGTCGATGGGATCAGATCCAGAGGCATCCCGAGCCTTTGATAGGAGGCCAGCAAGCTCCCATCCTGTCTATAGAGCGCGCCAACCCGAATTTGTTCCACCACGTGCAGATGGGCAAGCGCTTCCGTCGCCGCTCGTTCGTCGTCGAAGGTCAACGCAGCCGTGGTGCTTGACGCCAGCAAGTCGGCTCGGACGGTCATGTCTCGAACCAGTGCGTTCCGGGTTTCGAAGTAGCCGGCCAGCACGATGACCACGCCCGCCAGGAGCAGCGCGACGGCGCTCGTCCCCGCCGTGATCAGCATGAGCTTGGCTCGAATCGATTGCAGCAGAATCACCGGCATGGCACCTGTCCTCGAATCATGATTAGTCCTCGGCCTCCGGCCCCTAATAATGCCAGATCACCCGCGCAAAGGCGCTGCGCGGAATCAAGCTGGGGTTATACGACACTTCGGAGCCGACCGGTTTCCATTCCTGATGCTGGCCGGCTAGGAGGTTTTGCCCCACGGCTTCGATTTCCCACTGCTCGGTCGCTTTCCACGCCAGGCGCGTGTCCACCCGCGTATAGTCGGGGATGTCCGACGATCGGCTCAGACTGGACACGTAGTAGACTCCCGTGTCCCATTGAAGATTGTGCGGCAAATCGTATTGCGACCTCACCCGAAATTGATGCTTGGGATCGAATCCGGCGCCGAAGGCCGTCCCGACCGGCGTGGCGCGGATCATAAGCCAGGAATAGTTAGCCGAGAGCCGCCAGGCCTGCGTCGCCTGCCAGGTTGTGGCCACCTCCGCCCCATAGGTCCGCCCGCCCGTCGTGTTTTGGAATTGATTGGGGATCACAAAATGCGTCGGCGACGGAGTGGTTTCCACAAAGGGGGTTGCCGCCCCGCTGGTAATGAGATTCTGATACAGGCTGTAGAACGTCGCTACGTCCAGCGTGACCGTCGGCGTCACTTGTGCCCGGTAACCCAACTCGTATGACACCACCTGCTCCGGCTTGAGCTCAGTGTTGCCGAGCAGCTTGCCCAAGGTCACGCTGGGGAAGCCCGTTCGAGGCGACGCGAAGGTGGCGAAGCTCGCGGCTTCCTCCACGCGGGTCGGCAGCCGCACGGCCCTCGAAATCGACCCCCAGATCGTATGGTGTTGGTGCGGCGTCCAGACCAGCCGCCCGCTGGGCTGGTACTCCACGCCGGTAAAGGGATTGTGGAGAATCTTGGCGCCGGCGATCAATTTCAGCCGTTCGGGCACCAGCGTGATGTCGTCCTGCACGAAGCCGCTGACGACCTGAAAATCGTAGGACGGCGGATACAGGCTGGTGTCGAACGTGTTGCGAAAATTATCGTGGCTCAGCCGGTAGCCGGCGCCCCAGACGACGTCGTGCCGGCCCAGGGGTTGAAACCGGTGCTGAAAATCCACATCGACCGTGTTGCGGTTCTCGCCGAACACCGCATTGACGCGCTGCGTCCGATCGTAATAGGCCTTCAAGGTGAAGCCCGACGTCGAGGAGGTCTCATGATCCCAGCGCGCCAAGAGATTGCCGCCGCCGACTTGGGTGCCGGCACGTTGCCTGGGCGAAAACGGCGCCGTGAGCGAGACGCCGTTGCTATCCAACTGTTCGTTCCCCGAATAGCCCTCTCCCTGGACCGTCATGCGATCATGCCCCGACAGCTTCCAGTCGGTCCGGAACCCGCCGCGACCTTGATTCCACTTATCCTGGGCCGCTTCGCCGCCGGGCGTGGCAAAACTGTTGCGATTGAAAAATTTTCCGTACACCCGGTACTCGCCCTTGTCGCCGATCGTGCCGCCCTGCCGGGCGCTGGTGAACCCCTGTTCCAGGTTGCCGCCGCCGGCTTCGATGAAGGTGCCTTGAGTTTGCGCCGCTTTCTTGGTGATCACGTTGATCACCCCGTTGACCGCATTTTGCCCCCAGAGTGTGCCGCCCGGTCCACGGACGACCTCAATCCGCTCCACGTCCTCCAACAGTGTATCCTGGACATCCCAGAAGACGCCGCCGAACAGCGGGGTGTAGACTTCGCGCCCGTCGATCAGGACCAACAATTTATTCGCAAAGATGCCATTGAACCCTCGGATGGTGATAGCCCATTGGTTGGCCGTCACCTGCGCGACCTCCACCCCCGGGGCCAATCGCAACGCCTCCGGAATACTCCGGAACCCGCCTCGCTTGATGTCCTCACCGGTAATGACGAAGATCGCGGCAGCCGCTTCGGACAGCTTTTGCCTCTTCTTGCCGACCGAGGTGATCTCCGTGTTCATGAGTTCTTCCAGGCTCAACTTAAAGGCCGCCTCTTCGGGAGAAGCCGGGCCGGTGACCGCGGCATCCGCCGCGAGTCCGTGGCCGACCGGAACCGCAATGGTCCACATCACTCCCTGCACGAGCCCTCTCCACCCGCATCTGCTCCACCGCTGTGTCTTGCCCACGGCTCTCCTCCTCGGCCTTACGGCGCACCGACAATCAACGCCAGGCTGAGTAGCTTCGAGCTAATTCTGATTCCGGCTTTATTGGCTGCCCTCACATTGATCGCAAACCGGATCTTGTTCTCTCGCTCCACAAACTCGACGATTCCTCCGTCTTGGGCAAATCCCTCTATATCGCTGACGGTCAACAGGCTGCGAGTGGCTAGACTCGATAGGGCCTGGGCCACATGATCCTTTTCCGAGGCGCTAATAAACAAGACGTGGCAGGATTCGGCTTCCTTCACCTGCCTGACTCGCTGGACGAGCAGCCGACGGGCTTGTGACGTCTTCTTCATCAGTACGTCAAGGGCCTGTCCGAACGGATCCTCGCCTAGCACACACAGGATGAACGGGGCGTGAGCGTCGCCAAACGCATCGCTGGGCCACTCGACAAAATGGGTAAACTGATACAGGTAGGCGGATTTCACCGCATATTCCGGCAGCGGTTCTCCACCGGCCTGGGCCGACCTAGCGAGGCCGGCCAAGTTTCCCAACATCAGCCAGACGACGAGCGCCATGGCGCCGATGACCCACGGGGCGAGTTTGCGAAGAGGTGGGCGATTAGGGGGCTGGGAGAAGCTCACAGGATCGTGCCCCCCTAGCGATGGCATTTGTCATTATTGAACCGTATTGCGCACGGTCAGATCCTAGGCTGCTGACGTCTCCCCGGAAAACGACGGCAACTCAAAACTAGAGTAGACTGACGGCTTCGACGGTCCTGTGCGAAAGGAGGGACCCATGAAGCGGTCGAAATTCTCCGAGGAGCAGATCGTCTATGTGATC
>VGXC01000016.1 GCA_016873495.1 Nitrospira sp.
ATCTTGTCGGTGACCATTTTCGAGAAAACCCCATTACAACAGGCCATTCTTGGAGACAACTGGCCCGGGCAATTACTTGAGAACGCGAACCAATTGAACCTATTCACGTTTTAACCGGACACTACTGATAAAGAATAAACAATTTGAAATTGCTTTCAGTACTTCCCGTATTCCATGCCGGTCGCATAATCCAGTGCGGAGTTGCCGGCCAGGTACCCGTACCGGGCCGCGGCCAGGCCGGTTTCCGCCGTCAATAGAGCGGTCGAAGCGGTCGTGACGTCCAGGATGGAGGCCAGGCCGGCCTTGTACCGTTCACGCGCCAGGGTCAGGGCTTCGCGCGCTTGGGCGGCCCGCTCCTGCGCCACCGTGATCTGTTGTTCTGCCGTGAGCCGGTTCAGATAGGCTTTCGCCACTTCCAGGACCACGTCGTTGGCGATGACGCGGGTCGTCGCCCTGGCTTCTCCATGGTTCGCCTCGGCCTGCTCGATCTCGGCCTCGATGCGGAAACCGGTGAACAGCGGCGTCGAGGAGGAGATTCCGGCGCCCCACCAGCCGAGCTGGGCGCCGGGGTTGGCGGGGTTGCCCCTGGCGCTGGTGACTTCCTGGCGGCCCCACCAGGCATAGCCGGCGGCTCCGACGGCGGTGATGTTGCCGTAGTGCAGGGCCCGGGCCGCCTTGAGCGCCTCCTCCGTGGCCTGGACTCGGTCCGTGCTGCCGAGCAGTTCCGGTCGTCGCTCAAGGGCCTCCTTGAACAGGGGCTCGATCGGCGGAGCGGGAGACGGAGCAGCCGGCCGTTCCTCCAGCGCATAGTGGGCCGGCCCCTGACGGCCCATGGCCGCGTTTAGGGAAGCGAAGGCCGCCTGGAGATCGTTTTGAGCCTTGATGAAATCCACTTCGGCCTTGGCCGCCTCGACCGCGGCCATCTCCAGGTCCAGTTTCGATCGAACTTGGTTGCGGTACAGAGACTCGGCCTGATTCCGGATCAGCTTCCGCTCGGCCAGGAGTGTGTGTGTGACGGCGACCAGCGTTTGCTGTTTGAGGCAAGCCAGGTAGGCTTGCTCCACGTTCAGGATGACCAGCGCCTTGCTGGTGAGCACCTGCTTTTCCGCCTCGGCCGCGAACGAGCGGTTCGCCAGGATCTTGTGGGCGGTCCGGCCGAAGTCGGTGATCAAGAGATCCACGCGGGCCCCGGGATCGGTGAGGGAGTTGACGGGTTTGGGCAGGGAGCCGGAGACGCCCAAATTCGACTGGACGCGGGTATTGCCGAGCGAATTGGCGAGGATGCCGGACACTTGCGGATAGTTCACGGCGGCGATTTGTTTGCCCACCGCCTGCGTTTCCAGGACTCCGTGCCGGGCCGCTTGGATCAGCGGATGGTGCGCGACGCCCTGTTGAATCGCTTCCTCCCAGGTCAAGGCGACGGGAGATGGCGAAGCCGGCGCAACCGGAGCCGGCCCGGCGGCGCCTGCCGTCGCGTCGGACCAGAGGCAGACCAGCAAGCCGGTTGCCAGGATGCCCTTTCGTATGCCAAGTGATCGCTTCATGATCCTGTTCTCCCTCTGACCCCGTCGTTCGTATCTCGTGCAATCGGGCAATGTTCAGTGTTCAATGCTTAATTGAACATTCACCATAGAACATTAAGCATTACGGTCTTTCACGTTTCACGCCTCACGGGTACTTCCGATAGTCCCGCCCCGCGGCATAGGCCACCAGGGCCTGGCTTTTCTTGTAGACGTACTGGGCCTCGGCCAGCCGGGACTCCGCGTCGAACAGGGCCGTCACGGCGCGGATCACCTCCACGATCGAACTGAGTCCGAGTTTGTACCGGGCTTGGGCCAGGTCCACCGCTTCTTTTGCGAAGGCCACCCGCTCCCGTTCCAGCGCGATTTGCTCGGCGGTCGTGATCTGGCCGAGCGAGGCCTTGATGACCTGGAGCGTCACCTCGTTGGCCAGGCCCTGGAGTTCCTGTTCCGCCTCTCCCCGGCGGTGGCCCGCTTCGGCGATCTGGTTCTGGATCTTGTAGCCGGTGAACAGCGGCAGCCGGGCGGTGACGCCGAAGCCCCAGAGCGAGGCCACGCCGTCCGAGGGGATTCCGCTGTCGTGCACGTCACCATACTGGGTAATGCCGAGGGCGCCGACCGCCGAGATTTCTCCGAAGTGAAGCGCCGTGACCGCCCGGAGAAGCTCCTGGCTGGCCTGAATCCGATCCTGTCCGCCCAGGAGTTCGGGCCGGTGTCGGAGCCCTTCCTCCACCAACTCGGCCGGGGCCGGCGCCGGCTCCTGCGCAAGCGCGATCGGCGTCAGCGCATAGCGATCGGGACCCTCGATGCCCATGGCATGGTTCAGCGCGGCGAAGAATTGCGACAGGTCGTTCCGGGCTTTGATCAAGGCCAACTCGGCGTTCCCGACCTCGACCGCCATGAGGTCCAGGTCCAGTTTCGATTTGAGCTGATGCCGGTACAGCGTCTGAATCTGGTCCCGAATCGCCTTGCGTTTCGACAGGTTTTCCGCGGCGATGTCCACGAAGCGTTGTTGCATCAGGCAGGTCAGGTAGGCTTGCTGGACGTTCAGAATGACCAGCGCCTTGTTCGTGAGGATGTCCTTCTCCGTCGCCGCTTCCGCCGCCTGGCTGGCCAGAATGCGATGGGCGGTCTGGCCGAAGTCGGTGACGAGTTGATTGACGATCAACCCGGCGGTGCCCATGTTTTGATTATGTTGGGGGAGGGCGCCGGCCAGGGCGAAGCCGCGGCCGCCCCCATACTGGTGGAGTCCGCTCCGGCCGCGGAGGAATCCGGAGGCCAGATCGCCGGTGGCATGAATATTGGCCCCGTCGCTGCTCCGGACACGGAGCGAGCCGGCGCTTCCGGCCAGGGACACTTCGAGCCAAGGGTACAGCCTCCCGATGGTCTGCTTGGTCTCGGCGGCCGCGCTCTTGGACGAGGCGCGGGCTCGCTCGATGAGCGGATGTTGCGCCAGGCCGATCGTGATGGCGTCGCTCAGGCCGAGCGAGGGCGGGGCGGACGGGGACGTCATGGAGGCCGTGGCCTTGTCTGCCCTGGCGGCGCTCCGGCCGGTTGCGCCGTCAGGCTGGGCCAGCGCGATGTCCGATTGCCAGGCCGTCACGCCCAACAGGCAAGCGGTGAAGAGAAAGATAGTCGGGGACGCGGTCGTTTTCTGTGGAGGCCATGCTGAACGTTGAATGCGGAATGCTGAGTGGTGACCGATGAATGCGGAATGACGAGAGACGGAATTTCCGAATTCATCATTCATCGTGCATCACTCCGCGATGGTCTAGTATTTCTGCTTCGCCGGTGTTCCGGAGGGCAGCGTGTAGGGGGAGGCCGTGACCGTCTGTCCGTCGGCGAGGTTGTTTTTGCCGACCACGATGACATCTTCGGTGCCGGTCAGGCCTTCCGTCACCTCGACCCAGCCCCCGTCGTCGATGCCGGTTTTAATCGGGACGCGACGACCCTTGCCGTTCTCCACCACGAACACGGCCTTGGGCTTTCCGTTCGAGGGCGGTTCGATGGCCGCCGGCGGAATGGTGAGCACGTTCGGGTGCTGTTCCAGCGCAAGCGTCACATTGGCGAAGGTGCCGGGTTGCAGGCGGTGGTCCTTGTTGGGCAAGTCGATCTCGACCAAGAGGGTGCGGGTCGCCGGGTCCAGGGATTCGGTCGTGCGTGTGATCTGGCCTTTAATCTCCACCCCCGGCATTTCCTTGATGGTCAACAGTGTCGGCACGCCGGCCCGGGCCAGCATGGCGCTTTCCTGTGGGACGCTGACGTAGACCCGGACGGTATCCAGGTCCATGAGCGTGAACAGGGGGTTGGCCTGGGTGGACGAGCTGATCGCGGACTGAATCATGGTGCCCGGATCGGCGAAGCGGGCCGTGATGGTGCCGGCAAAGGGCGCCGTGATCTTGGTGTACTCCAGGAAGGTGCGCCGCCGTTCCATCTGTTGTTTGGCCCCTTCCGCCGCCGCCGCGGCGACGTCCACGTCCTGCTTGGCGATCACGTCGGGATTTTCTTTCCAGACGCTCAGGAGGCGTTCATAGGTCAGTTTTTTGATGGCGTAGTCCGACTCCGCCTGCTCGTACTGGTCCTGGATTTCCGGCGCGTCGATCACGGCCAGCACCTGGCCTTTCTTGACCTCGTCGCCCTTGTCGAAGCCGATCCACTTCAGGTAGCCGGAAACTTTGGCGTAGAGCGTAGCCCGATACCAGGGAGCGATGTTGGCCGGGAGGCTGAGCGTCCTGGTCAGATCGCGCCGTTGGGGTTTGAGGACCTGTACCAAGCGGGTGCCGGCCGGAGTCTGGATGGCTTCCGGTTCCGTCGAAGGGGCGGAGGCGGTCTGCGGCCGGTCTTGAAAGAGCACCACGGTGGCGACGACGAGGAACAGGATCGCCGCCGCAATCAGCGTGAGCTTGAGGTGGCTGATGCCCGGTCCCGCGTCGGGGGGAGGTTCGAGAGACAGCTCGTCCTGCATATCCGGTTCGATCACGCTCAGCCTCCTTGCGGCTTCCGGAGGATGCCCGTTACCCGATTGGGTGGCAGTATACTGTTCTTCAGGCTGCTGTTTCATCTCTAGGATGTTGAAAAAGGCCTCCAGCTTTGTTCTCGCATCGCTCGAACCCTCAACGTACCGCAAAGAGTACGCTTCGGCTTCTCGCTTGCTGCGGCCGCGCTGGGCGGCATGTTTGAACATCCTGGAGCGTTAAAATGTGTCATTGAGTATGATGGCCTGCCGATAGAGAGGCGGCCGACCGCTGCCGGGCGAGCATGTGCAGGACCGGAATAAAGAGCAGGGTCATCACGGTGGACACGGAGAGGCCTCCGATCACCGCCCGCGCCAGCGGCATGTTCGCCTCGCTGCCCTCGCCGATGCCCAGCGCCATCGGGGCCAGGCCGATGATCGTGGCCAGCGAGGTCATGAGAATCGGCCGGATGCGAAGGCGGCCCGCGTCCACCACGGCCTCCTCCAGCGAGGCCCCCTCGCGCAGGCGCTGGTTCGCAAAATCCACCAGCAGAACGCTGTTGGACACCACGATCCCGATCATCATGAGGGTGCCGATGAGCGACTCCACGTTGAGCGACGTGTGCGTGAGCAGCAACATCCAGATCACCCCGACGAGGCCCAGCGGAACGGCGAACATGATTACGAGTGGGTCCAGGTAGGACCGGAACAGGCCGACCATCACGAGGTAGATCAGGACCACGGCCAGCGGCAGGCCCCCGCCGAACCCGATCAGCGCCTGTCGCATGCTGTCCACCTGGCCCTTGAACGAGACGACGACATCTTTGGGCAGGTCCAGGTTCGCCAGTTCCTGCTCGATCAACCCCGCCACCTTCCCCAGGTCGTTGCCCGGCACATCCACCAGCACATCCACCGTACGTTGCAAATTGTAATGGTCCACCGTCTCAGGGCCGTTCTTCCGCGTGACCTCGATGAGGTCGCGTAAGAGGATCGGAGCGCTGGCATTGCCGCCGGCCTGCGGCATGGCCGCCCGGTCTGGGAACGGTGTCTGTTGCAGGGCCAGGGAACTGCCGCGGGACAACGATGCACTGGAGGTCCCCGCGTGCTCGACATCGGTGCCCACGAGGGGAATATTCAGGAAGTCTTCGAATTTGACCAGGAACTGTTCCGGATACTGGGTCACGACGAAGTAGGCGTTGTTGGACTTGGGGTCGATCCAATAGCCCGGGTTGAGCTGGACGTTGGAGCTGAGCCCGGTGATCACGTCCGTGACGATCCGCTGTTCGTTGAGGCCCTGGTAGGCCGACTTGGACCGGTCCACGGTCAGGTGCAGTTCGGGATAGGCCATGCCCTGCCGCACGGCCACGTCCACCGTGCCCGGAACCTTGACGACGACCTCTCGAATGCGCGAGGCGGTCTCCGCCACTTCAGTGAGGTTCGGGCCGCTGACCTTGATGTCGATGGGAGCCGGCAAGCCGTAGTTCAGGACGTCGCTGACGATGCCGCCGGTCTGGAAGGAAAATTTCAGGCCGGGCAACTCCTGCGCCAACCGCTCCCTGAGTCGGTCCACCACGTCGTCGGTTCGTATCGTATGATCCCGCTTGAGGCTGACCAGCATGAAGGATTGGTGGGGGCCGACGACCGGGGTATAGAGCACCATCCAGCCTTGCGGCACGCCGATGTTGGCGACGATCTGGTCCAGCTCGGCCGGGGGGATCACCTGGCGGATCAGATCTTCGATCTTGGCGACGATCGCTTCGGTCTTCTCCACCCTGGTGCCTTCCGGCGCGGCGACGTTCAGGATGAACTGGCCCGCATCCACCTTGGGGAAAAACTCGGTGGAGAGGCGCGGGGCCATCATGACCGAGCCGGCGAAAATGGCCGCCACGGCGACAATCACCGTGGCCTTGTGCCGCAGGCACCAGCGCAGCACCAGGACGTACCGGGCCACGAAGGGATCGAACAGGTTCAGCCTCTTCCACCGGCCCGTCAATCCGGACGCCGGTCGTTCTGGAGCGTCGTGATGCTTGCCCTTGAGCAAGTAGGCCAGGCAGACCGGCGCCACGCTCAGGGCGCCCACATAGGAGGCCATCATCGCGTAGCCCACGGCCAGAGCCAGGGGCACGAACAGGAACTTGATGATCCCCGTGAAGAAGGCGATCGGCAGAAACACCAGGAACACGGTGATGGTGATCACGAGCATGGGGAGGGCGACCTCGCTTGTCGCGTCGCCGGCCGCCTGGGCGGCGGATTTGCCCATGTCGAGGTGCCGGTGCGTGTTCTCCACGACGACGATCGCGTCGTCCACGAGCCGGCCGACCGCCAGGGCCAGGCCGCCGAGCGTCATGATGTTGATGGTATGGCCGGTGAAATAGAGCCCGATGAAGGCGGCGGTGACCGAGAGGGGAATGGCCAGCGCGATGATGACGGTGTAACGGAGGCTGCCCAGGAACAGGAGGACCATCAGGCAGGCCAGGCCGCCGCCCATCAGCCCTTCGTCCTCGAGCGTCTTGATGGATTGCCGGATGTAGAGGGACTGGTCGAAGATCAGTTTCACGTCCAGGTTGGCGGGCAGGCCGATCAGTTTCGGCAGGGTGGCCCTGACCCCGTCGACGACCGCCAGCGTATTGGCGCCGGCCTGTTTCATGACCGGAATGTAGACCGCGCGCCGCCCGTCGATGCGTACCACGTTCGTCTGGATCATGGTCGAGTCGACGGCCTTGCCGACGTCCCGCAGCGTGATCGGCGTCCCGTTCACGATCTTGATCGGGATGTCGTTCATGTTGTCCACGATCTTGATCATGCTGTTGGTGTACAGGTTGTAGTCGAAGTCGCCGATCTTCACGTCGCCGGCCGGGAGCAGGAGGCTCTGGGTGTTCACCGCTTCCACGATGTCGCCGGACGAAATGCCCCGGGCCTGCATCTTTTCCCGATCCAGAAAGATCGTGACCTGCCGCACCGTGCCGCCGAAGGTCGGGGGCAGGGAGATGCCGGGGACGTTGCCGAACTGGGGGCGCACGGTGAAGTAGGCCAGGTCGCGCACTTCCTTCTCGGTCATCTGGTCGCTGCTGACGGTCAGGTCGGCGATGGGCAGGCTGGTCGCGCCGAACTTTACGATGATCGGCGGGAAGACGCCTTGCGGCAGATAGCGGAGCGTGCTGTACGTGAGGCTGGTGATCTCGGCCACCGCCGCGTTCACGTCGTAGGAGGGCTGAAAGTAGATTTTAATGAGGCTGACGCCCGGCAGCGACCGGGACTCGATGTGTTCGATGTAGGACGCCTGCAGGTAGAGCTGTTCAAGACGAAGGGTGATCGCCCCCTCGATCTCGGAAGGCCCCATGCCTTTGTAAAAGGTGACCACGGCGACGACGGGCAGGTTGATTTCCGGGAAGATGTCCACGACCATCTTCTGGTAAGAGACCACGCCCAGGATGACGATGATCAGGCTGATCGCCACCACCGCGTAGGGATTTTTCAGCGACGCACGAACCATGCCGGGTCGGCTCCTTTGTCTCCCTTGGCCGCCATCGAGATTAGTAATCTATTAATTACAAAAAGACAAGTATAAAGTACGCCAATCGTCCAGGTCGAAGCGAATGATCTATTGGGCGGCTCGAAACAGGGCATCATAGATGGATCGTGGGTCCGGGAGCGGCGCCCATCCCAGGATCCCGGCGGAGTCCTCCACATAGGCCTGAGTCCGCATGCCGTTGAGCACGCAGGTGACGCCCGGCGTGGAGGCAAGCACCCACAGGGCTTTCCGAGAGAGAGATTCATTCCGCCTGGATTCGGGCAGCAGGGGGTCGATGACGGCGGAGATGGCGTCGGTCTTGGCCCGGCTCTTCACGGTCGCCTCCCGGCGCAGTTCTTTCAAGAGTGTCAGCAGCTCAGGAATGTACCGCTCGCGCCAGGATTGCCACTGGTCCCCTTGCTCGCCGCGCAGATGTTGCGTGAGGGCGCGCAGGACTTGGTTGATGTGCGGCGCGATCATCTGGGTTTCGATTTGTTCCCAATGTTCCAGGTTCTGGATGCGAGGTCTCAGCCTGGCCAGCTCCTCCGCCCAGTTGAAATAATCCGCCGGGGGCATGCCCTGGCCAGCGTGGGTGACGGACGGGGCGATGGTGCGCCGGTATTCCTCTTCCAGTGTGGCCAAAAGGTCCCGCTGAGTCTCGAATGCGACCGTGGAGGGCTCCAGGGAGAGTTCAGCCAGACGGACCATGCCGCCCCGCTTCGGCTGCATGGCATTGAGTGGCCGGTTCAGCAAGACGGCGAGGCCGGCGGCCCTGGCCTGGTCCAGGACCGTCTGCCGGTTTCCCGCCCCGCAGTTGGGTGTGAGCAGGGCCCCCGATTCGAACAGGTTCATCGGACATTGCACCACGCGCAGATGGTGGCGCAAGAGGCCCAGCCCTTGCGCGGCGGCCCGGGCGGCTTCCAGCATGAAGCTCAGCGACGTGGCTTCCGGGTCGTTGGGCTCCGCCGTGCAGGTGTTGGAGGAGACGCCGTAATATTGGATGCGTCCTGCCTGGACTTGGCGTTCCAGATAGGCGAAGGCCGTTTGGAGTCGGCGGTACAACTCGTTCCGCAGCCGGTCGAGGTCCTTGTCCATTCGATGGGCCGCGTCGGAGAGGAAGTATTCAACATTGTGCAGCAACAGGACATCCAGGGTCTGCAAACCCAACCGATCCAACGACAGTTCTATCTGATCGGCCAGGAATTCCGGATGCAGGCAGTGCCAGATCCCTTCGCCATACTTGACCATCTCCGGGTACGGCTTGCCGGCCTTTTCCCGCGCCTCCGCCAGTTTCAAGTTTTGCCCTTGCACATAGCCGATCTTGGACACGACGACGATCTCTTCGCGGGCCGCTTCGCCTTGCTTGATCAGGTCCGTCAGGACGAGGCCGATGAGGCGTTCGCTGTCTCCGTCTGCGTAGTTGCTGGAAGTGTCGATGACGTTAATACCCTCGCGCAGGGCTTTGAGAAGCGCTTCTCGATGCTCCGGCTCTTCCGTATGGGTGCGGTATCCGCCGAACCCGAGCTTGCTGACGCTGAGCCCGGTAGAGCCGAAGTTCATATAGCCATGCGCTAATCCCTCGGGTGCCCCCGGCCGATTCACCATCCGGACCGCATAGGCGCCGGTGCCACCGGCTGTGGCATGGCCGGGGAGGCGGCTACCAGCAAGGGTTTTCTGTCCTGAGACGGGCGGGTCCGTCGCGGTCTTGTCCGGGCCGGCTAAGGCTGTCGCCACTGCCTGCGGATCGGTGATCGGGCTTTGGCAGGCGAAGTTGCGGCAGATGTAGAGGGCCGCCCGTTCCTGGACCAGGGTTTTCCCGTTCAGCAGCGGATGGCTGGTTGACGGCCCGCTGGGGTCGTGATGGGCGATGATGCGATTGGGCAAGTAGGGACGGTTGGCTGCTGCGCACAGGGCCTCGTAGTCCGGTTTCCCGGGAGTTCCGACCAGCGCCAACTCAACCGGCCCTGCCAGCAGCAGGTCAACCACGGCCAGACTCTTGGCGAAGGCCCGTGGATAGCGGGCCGTCTGGCGGCCATAGGCTCGGATCGCGAGGGTTGCGGCTTCGCGAAAATCGTCTCGCCCATAGTGGAAGGAGAGGCGGGCCAGGGCCGACGCGGCCACGGCATTGCCGCTGGGGATGGCCCCGTCCGGTCCCTCGCGGCTCCGCAGGAGCAAGGCTTCATGGTCCTTGGCCGTGGTGAAGAAGCCGCCCCGCTCTGCATCCGAAAAGTCGGCCAGGATGCGTTCGGCCAAGCGGACCGCATTTTCGAGGTAACGTTCCGATCCTCCCGCTTCGTAGAGGTCAACCAGCCCTTCCGCTAGATAGGCATAGTCTTCGAGATAGGCGGGCAGGTGCGCCTTCCCGGCTCTGGCGGTCCGGTAGAGGCCTCCGTCGGGACGGGAGAGGGCGGACAGCAAAAAGTCGGCGGCCCGCTCGGCCGTCCGGAAGTAACGCGGCTCCGACAAGACCCTGGCTCCTTCGGCCATGGCGCCGATCATCATGCCGTTCCAGGCGGTGAGGATCTTGTCGTCTAAGGCCGGCGGGATGCGCTTACGCCGCTCTTCATAGATCAGCGGTTTCACCCGCTCGATCGTGCGATGCAATTCGTCGGGCTCGACCGCCAACTCATTCGTGACTTCGTCCAGCGGCCGAAGGCGGTTGGGGATGCTGGCCTGTTCCCAGTTGCCGCCGGGGGTGATGTCGTAATAAGCACAGAAGCGTCGAGCGTCTGCTTCGTCGGGGACGACGGCGCGGATCTGTTCCGGCGTCCAGACGAAGAACTTGCCCTCCACGCCTTCGGAATCCGCGTCGGTGGCCGAGTAGAAGCCGCCTTCCGGAGCGGTCATTTCGCGGATAATGTAGTCCAGGGTTTCCGTCGCGATACGTCGGTATTCCGGATTCTGCGTGGCCTGATAGGCTTCAACATAGATGTGGGCCAGCAGGGCGTTGTCGTAGAGCATTTTCTCGAAGTGGGGCACCAGCCACCGTTCGTCGGTAGAGTAACGGGCGAACCCGCCTCCGATCTGATCGTACATCCCGCCGGCCGCCATCGCGTCCAGCGTCTTCCGCACCATCTGCAAGGTCTGCGGGTTGCCGGTCCGCTGGTGGCAGCGGAGCAACAGGGAGAGGCCGGTGGCGGGGGGGAACTTCGGCGCGCCGCCGAACCCTCCGTGACGGGCGTCGAATTCCTCGGCAAACTGGGCGACGGCTGCATCCAGCTCCGCCTGGCCCACGGCCATGGGCGCGCCTCCTTGCAAGGTCTGCTTCAGCCGCTCGGTCAACTGGGCCGCTTGCTGTTGCAGGGCTTCTTGGTCCTTGCGCCAGAACTCCGCGACTTTTTGCAGGACGGCCGGGAATCCGGGCCGGCCCCACTTGTCGGCCGGGGGAAAGTAAGTGCCGGCGAAGAAGGGCCGCTGGTCCGGGGTCAGAAAAACGGTCATGGGCCAGCCGCCCTGGCCCTGGTTGAGCTGGAGGGTGGCCTGCATGTAAATCTCGTCCAGGTCCGGCCGTTCTTCCCGGTCCACTTTGATGCAGACGAAATGTTCGTTCATGAGCGCGGCGATCCGCTCATTCTCGAAGGATTCCCGCTCCATCACGTGGCACCAGTGACAGGCGGAATACCCGATGGACAGGAGGATGGGGCGGTTCAGCTCGCGCGCCTGGCGCAGAGCCTCCTCTCCCCAGGGGTACCAGTCGACGGGATTGTGGGCATGTTGAAGCAGGTAGGGGCTGGTTTCACGGGCCAAACGGTTGGCCGGCCGGTTACTCGATGACATGCGGCACCGTACCATCCGTCAACGAGGCGGGTCAATCGCTTGTGCGGGGCTCAAAATGAAACGGCCCGTAGCGTCGGTGTGAGCCGAGCACGGGCCGTTCGATCGGGAAAGATGGAGGGCAGAAGATTACTTGCCCTTCTTCTCGTCCTTCTTCTCGCCCTTCTTCTCGTCCTTCTTCTCCGCCTTCTTCTCATCGGCCATCGCGTTGCCGACGAACACCGGGGCGGTAAAGCCGCCGAGGAGCATGAGCGCGAACATCGCCATTAGAATCCGCTTCATGAGAGATCACCTCCTTCCACCAACGGTTTACTGACTCGAACCGGGATTAAAACAGGCGTTGAACCTAGACCAAAGTATCGAGGATTGTCAACTACGATTTGTCGATCCCAGGATTATCGGCTTTCGCCGAGGCTTCGTTCGTACAGCAACACCTTCCATCCATCTTCTTCGCTCAGGAACTGGCCGACGATAGGCAGCATGCCGGTGCCGGGGACTTTGCCCGATTGGCCCATGCTTCCGTTCTTCAGCACCCACATCATTTCCCCCGGCGTCCGCACCTTATTGAACGCCGGGTTCGTGAAATTACGCGGCTGGATGGGGAGCACCTTGGCGGCGCCTCCGTCGCCCCTGCCTTCCGGTCCGTGGCATTGAAAACAGGTGCCGCGGCCCAGAAAGATCGCCTTGCCCTCGGCGAGAACCTCCGGGGTGGGGGCGAAGGGGGACTTGTTCGCCTTGGCGGCCGGCAGTTCCGCAGCCGGGACCCGTGGAATTTTGATATCGAACTCGCCGCCCGCCTGCCCATAGCCGGATGGGTCGGCGGCCTGTGCGGCGGTGGACCAGAAAAGCACGCTCCAGCTGACGGCCAGGTACCAAGTCCGACGCTTCATTCTTCCTCCTCGGTGCAGGATGACGCGCGCGCCGGCCGGAGTTAGGCCTCCGTGGCGCACAACGGGGCGGGAGTCTAGCACAGGGCGAAATGTCGAGGCAATCCTGGGCCTGGTCAAGGTCGAAGCGCGGCCGAATATGCTAGAATGCGGCCCACGCCGGTTGAGGCAGACAGGGGAGTCATGGCATTCGACGCGTCGAAACAAGCCAAGTTTCAAGCCCAAATGGCCAGGCGAATCGGGGAGCTCAAGATTAAGACGGAGGACAGCCTCGATTTTGCCATGGACCACATGATGCAAGAGCGGGTGGACAGCTATTTCAAGGTCGAAGAGGGACTGGAAGAGATCGACCGGACCCTGATGTTGATCGAGGAGGAGCTGGCCTACATCCAGGACCAGAGCGGAGCGGTCCGGCTCCAGTCCCGGCTGGAGTTCGTCGAAGACCGGTTCGAGGAGTTCGACAGCGAGATCCGGCAACGTCCGAGGCGTCGTCGCCGCCGGATCAATTTTGCCGACTTCTTCAAGGCGGCCGGCGGCGGCGGTGAGATGCCGGCGGCCCGTGGAGAGATCGGAAGCGTGTCCGAAGCCTTTGCGGTCTTGGAACTGGAGTACGGGAGTTCCATGGCGCAGGTGACCGCCGCGTTCAGGCAGCGAGCCAAGCGCCTCCATCCCGATGCGCGCAAAGGGGATCGGAGCGCGGAGCCGGAGCTCCGCCGAATCATCGAGGCCTATCAGTACCTCAAGGAGCATTTGAGTTTGTCCATGACGGAGCCGCCGCGCGAGGTGTAAGCGGCCGACTTGTGTCGGAGAGAATGCGAGAGCTATGGCCCAGCCCGGCCCTCATTACATTGCCGATCCTGACGCATTGCAGGCGCTCTGCGCCCGTCTGCGGGAACACCCGCGGTTCGCCCTGGATACGGAGTTCGTGGGAGAGGACAGTTTCGTCCCCCGGCTGGAACTCATCCAGGTGGCCGTAGGGGATGTCAGCGCCGTGATCGATTTCCCCGCCATCGGCTCGCTCGGCGACTTTGCGGCGCTGCTCAACGATCCCGGTATCGAGAAGGTGGTGCATGCGGGGCGGCAGGACCTGGAGCTATTCTACGCGCATACGGGGCAGCTGCCGGCCTCGGTGTTCGACACTCAGATGGCTGCGGCTATGGTCGGGTATGGGACGCAGGTGGCCTATGCGCAACTCGTGCAACGCATCGTCGGGGCCAGGCTGGACAAGTCCCACACCCTTTCGAACTGGAGTCAGCGGCCGCTGTCCGCCGAACAGATCGCCTATGCCCTCGACGATGTCACGTACTTGCTGCAAGTCCACGAGCATCTCCATCAGCGTCTCCGGTCGTTGGGACGCCTGGACTGGGCGCAGGAAGAGTTCCGGCGTCTGGAAGCCAAACTGATGGAGGCCTCGTCGGAGGCCGGGCTTCGCTACCAGCGGATCCGCGGGTGGGACGGGTTGAAGCCCAAGTCGGCGGCGGTGCTCCGGGAGTTGGTCCACTGGCGGGAAGGGGAGGCTCGGCGGAGGAATGTGCCGCGGGGACGGGTCGTGCGGGATGAGGTTTTGTTGGAGCTGGCGCGCCGCCAGCCTGCGACCCCGTCCGCCCTGCGCGCGACACGCGGGCTCCATGCCTCGGAAGCGGAGAAGCGGGGCGAAGCGATTCTCGCCGCGATTCAGGCGGGGCTGGCCCTGCCTCCGTCGGAATGGCCTGAGATCCCGCGCGAACGCAAGCCGGAGCCGGAGGCGGCCGGCCTGGTCGAACTGCTCCAAGCCGTGTTGAAGGCCTGCGCGCTGGAGGCCGAGATCGCGCCCAGCCTCTTGGCCAGCGCGGCGGACCTGCAACAACTGGCGGAGGCCAAGGGAAACCGCGAGCAAGTGGATGTGCCGGTCTTGCAGGGTTGGCGTCGGACGCTGGCTGGCGAGACCTTGCTCAACGTGCTGGATGGGCGGACGGCGGTACTGGTGGATGGCCGCAAGGGCCGGCTGACCCTGAAGCCGGAATCAAAGGGAGATGCATGAATTCGGTCGTTCGATCATTTGCCATCTTTGCACTGATGGGATTGATCGGCTGTGTCACGCCTTCCCCATCAAAGCAGGAACTTGAAGCTGCCGACTTTGGGCGATTTCCGAGTGACTATGAGGCTCGAATTAAAGACTACGTCAAGCCAGTACTCTATGATTCCAATTGGGCCCAATACGATATCGGGAAGCCCTATAAGGCAGCGGTTTATCGCCACGTGGTGGGGCTGATCTACGGGCAGATGTGGTTTTTCGGATATGCCGTGGACGCTCGAATCAGTGATCTCAATGCACGCAGGCAGTATGCCGGATGGCGCCGATTTACTTTTCTTTTTCTGGCCGACGGGACCTTGCGTGAGGTCAGGGTGAATGGCGCTCAGCCTGTGGTTGAGCCACCAAAGAATGAAGAACCGATTCGGTACTTGCAATGATCGGCTTGGACAAAAGACGACTATTGCGGCTGAATTCTTCGCTGGCCGTTCTAACCGCTGTCAGCATTGCCAATGGGTTGCTTTCGGCAGCCTGTGCGCCCGTCGGGACGATCAAGGTTGAGGTGGCTGCAGCATCGGGTCCAAACGTGTACCTGGTGGATGCTCGGCCGGTGCGCTGGTTTTCTTGGGATTACTTGGGCGCAGGCGTGGCAGCACATCGTCTTTCAGACGGTAGCTTCGACCCCGATCCGATGACCGTCATGTCGCGCGTCTTCCAAGAAAAACTTTCCCAAAGACTGGAAGGCAAGACGATCATCGTTACGCGGTTCTTGGTCAGTCTGGTTGACGTTGGGGCGAGCAGTCAATCGCTTGGTTTGCCTGGGGAGGCGCTGGGATCAGCCGTTGTTGATCTCGCAGTGCGCATCAACTATGGCTGGATGATCTTCTGTGAATTTGAAGCCAGTCTCGATGGTGAGACATTTAAGGCCGTAGAGACGACCCGCACAGACAAATCCAAAGTCGAGGAAGGCGTCAACAAAGTCATCAAGAAGGCTCTTGACACCGCCGCGAGGGCTATGAATGCTCGCTTTGCTTACCAATTCTAGGCACGTGCCCTGTTCCTAACAGTAATCAGAGCAGCTCCTTGATTCGCTCCGCCGGTCGCGCCAGCATCGCGCGCGCGCCGTTCTCGACCAGCGGTCGCTGGATCAGGTCCAGGTGTGTGAGCATCAGATCGATCAACTCGTCTTCCGATACCTGCTTTTTCGCCAGCCCCAGGGTCTTATAGATGTCGTCTTTAGTCCGGAGGATGTCTTTGGCCGAGAGCCCGGCCTTCTTCAGCAGGCCCTTCAGGAGCGCCTTGGAAAACGGCTGCTCGTAATAATTGACGGAGGTGAACGGCTGCCCGCTGGCCTGGAGCAGCTTAATGGCTTCCCGGCAGGTGCTGCAGGTGGGTTTCTGGTAAATCGTGATCTTCATCGGGCGATCTCCCTCGCTTCGGTCTCTTGACCCGCTTTTTCGGTACGTGATAGATGAACCTCTGGAAGAGGCAAGGGACGCAGTGTATCTCCCGTTGCTGCTTCCCGCTAGCCGATATTGTGGAGTAAGCCTATGCCGACAGCCGGAACCAGTTCAAGCGGGAGTTTTGCCACCGCCCAACCGGGCCAACGGACCCTCAAAGAATTGCGGACGAAACGCAAGGGGCAGCCGGTGTTCGTGGTCGGACATGTGCCCGAACGCAAGGGCCAGGAGGCAGTCTTCGAACTTTTCAACGTACGTCTGGCGGTCGTGAAGTTTTCCGACGGAGCCCTCCTGGGGTTCGATCCGACCGAGCTGCTGCTGCCCACGGAGATCGACGAGGCCGGCGTGGCCTATTTCGAAATTCGGTCTTGTCGCCACTGTGAACAGCCGTTCCCCTTGACTCACGACGAAGCGCAAGCGGACGAGGAGCCCACGGCCTGTCCCGCCTGTTCTGCCTAGTCGGGGCCGGGTCCGCTCAATCCACGAGTGGGCCGAAATCCAAGGCCTTCTTGATCAGACAATCTCCCGCCACGCCCTGAAGCGGCATCGGCAGCATGCCCGCATCCAGCACACGAATGGACACGAGCCGGTACCCCTCCTGATTCTTCCAGGCCTCGGCTTTCAAGGCATGGCAGATTTCCAGTTTCCGCCAGATCAGGTTGTCCAGAATCGGATCGGTGGGGATCAGCGCCGCTTCGACAGACGGTCCCCCGTCGGACACTTGCGCGGTGACTTGCTTCTTGTCTTTGGAGACCTTGGTGACCACGGCAAAAATGATCAGCGGATCCTGCTGCGGCTGCGCCGCCGTGGCCGAAAAGAACAGGGCCGCGGTCGCTATCATTCCCACCCACCATCCATGCGGTGTCATCACTCGGTGCCCTTTCGCTCCTTGGTGATGGAGCCCGGCATCGCCGTTCCAGGTCCGGCTGCGGGCGGCGCGGCCGGACCGCCATGGCCGATCGCGCTGGTGCCGACCTTCTTGGCTGGCGCGCCGGGCGGAGGCGCGATCAGCCTGTCCGGCGAATTCGTGTGAGCAGGCTCGATCCCGTTTCGCATCCATAGGGGCAGCCCCACCAGCAATGCGAGTCCTCCGGCCAGTATGGCGATGCGCAATGAACGACTCATGGATCCTGGTCCTGCGGTAGGTATCGTGCCGGCGGTGCTCTCATGAGTTGGCCAATTCAGTATGCCAATCCGAACTCTGCATTGCAAGGTGGCTGGTTTCTTGACGGTGCGATGGGGGGCCTCTATGATTGAGGCAGAGAGGGGATAGCGAAATGCCGCACGACTTCATGCCCGGCCTGGCAGGGGTGCCGGCCGCCAAATCCGCCGTCAGTGATGTGGACGGGGAGCGGGGGATTTTGGAATATCGAGGCATTCGGGTCGAAGAACTTTGCGCCGGATCTTCCTTTCTGGAGACCGCCTGGTTGTTGCTCTTCGGTCGCCTCCCGAGCCGATCGGAGCTTGAGCGGTTTGTCCGCGATGTGACGCTCCACCGACGGATCAAATATCGCATTGTAGACTTGATCAAGTGCCTGCCAGAGCAGGGCCATCCGATGGATGCGCTGCAAGCGGGCGTGGCGGCGCTGGGCATGTTTTACCCGGGCCGCCAGGTCACCGACGTGGAAAACAACTATTGGTCGGCCGTGCGGCTGATTGCCAAGCTTCCCACGATCGTGGCGGCCTATGCCAGGCTGCGGCGGGGCGACGACTATCTGCCGCCACGCGACGACTTGAGCTTTGCCGAGAATTTTCTCTACATGCTCACGGAGCGCGTTCCCGATCCCGTGCTGAGCCGGACCTTGGATGTCTGTTTGATCCTGCATGCCGAGCACACGATGAATGCCTCCACCTTTGCCGGGATCGTGACGGCCTCGACCCTGGCCGATCCCTATACGGTCGTCGCCTCGTCCATCGGCGCGCTCAAGGGGCCGCTGCACGGGGGGGCGAACGAAGAAGTCGTGCAGATGCTGCGCGAGATCGGTGCCCCCGGCAACGTCAGGCCCTATATCACGCGGCTCCTGGCTGAGAAGCGGAAGGTCATGGGGCTGGGGCACCGGGTCTACAAGGTCAAGGATCCGCGTGCCACCGTGTTGCAGGGTCTGTGCGGGCAGGTCTTCCGGGAATGCGGAACCTCGCCTCTCTACGAGGTGGCGGTGGAGGTGGAACGGGTGTCGGCAGAGCTCCTGGCCGGGAAACCCATCTATCCCAACGTGGACTTCTACTCCGGGATCGTCTACGACAAGATGGGGATGGAGGCGGATTGCTTTACCCCAATCTTTGCGATGGCCCGTGTGGCCGGATGGCTGGCCCATTGGTTCGAGCAACTTCGCGAGAACAAGTTATACCGCCCGGACCAGATCTACGAAGGCGACCACAACCGCCCCTATGTCCCGCTGAGCCAACGCTAGCCCGCACGACCTATGAGTCTCGCTGGCCGTCGTCGATGTCTGTCGGACTCTTGGCCCCGCTGCCGCCTCCGATATTGAGCACTGTCTCATCGACACATAATCTGAGACAGAATGTGTCGCGCCAGTGTCGCAACCACGAAGAACCAGCCTCATCTGTTTCACGTCCAAAGTGTCCGACATATTTGAATTTACAAGAACATTTTAAGTGTGGATATCGTGGCACGTGAATTGATAATGCCAAGTGGCGTATAGGCTTTTGGCTCAAGGGGACAGAGGAGCGCACGCGATGCTAGCGAAAGGCCTCCTGGTAGAGGATCAAAACGGACAAGAATATCTTCTCAGCGTCAACGAGCAGGGTCAAGGCGGGTCGCATGATGTGCGAATCAGTCGACGCGTCGCAGGCCAGTGGGTCTTGATGGGAGTGACGGAGCCGCCAGTCTCCTCCGTACGCGAGGGAGTCATTGGGGCATTGCTGGATTTCTTTACGGGGATTTGCCGCGTTCTCAATCAAAGCGACAGCCGTCGACAGGCACAACGGATGCGACCGGCCGTTCGATCTCGTACGTCCCATTCGTGAGACGGTGCGGTCCCCGATGATTGTGGGTTAAGTGGCTGTAATATCTTGACAAATCATAAATTTGTGGCACAATCCATCGGGAGTCCAGCTCCTGCGGACCTGTCCCGGTCGCACTAGCACTGGAAAGGGCTGATCGTCTCGTGCATTACGAAGACTATTGGGGGCTAAAGCTCTCACCCTTCGAGAACGTCCCCGATCCCAAATTTTATTTCCCCTCGCCGAAGCACGAGGAGGGGCTGCACCGGCTTCTCTACGGCGTGGAAGCGCGTAAAGGAGCGCTGTTGCTTACCGGCGAGATCGGCTGCGGCAAGACGACCCTCAGCCGCCAGTTCATTCAGCATCTGGCCCACGAGCGGTACGACACGGCGCTGATCGCCAATCCCGCCATTGATGCGCAGGAGTTTATCGGCGAGGTGCTATATCAATTCGGGTTGACCGGCAACGGGAGCAAGCTCGAACGGCTGCATCACCTCAACGAGCATCTGCTGGAGAACTTGAAAAAAGGCAAAGACACGGTTGTCATCGTGGATGAAGCCCAGGCGATCAAAGACGACAGCGTCTTCGAGGAACTCCGACTGCTCTTGAATTTCCAGCTCAACGATCGCTTCCTGCTCACGCTGATCATGCTTGGCCAGCCGGAGTTGAACGCACGGATCAACGCCATTCAACAGTTTGCACAACGCATTGCCATCCGGTTCCATTTGCCGGCCTTCGACCTTCAGGAGACCACCAAGTATATGGAATTCCGCCTTCAGACGGCGGGAGCGGACCGCCGGCCGATTTTCTCCCCGGATGCGATCGATTTGATCTTCCGGAGCTCCGGCGGGATTCCGAGAAACATCAACACCATGGCCGACCTGGCGCTGTTGAGCGGATTTCTTGAGCGGAAGGCGCAAATCGACGGGCCGGTCGTCAGTCGTGTCATCGCGGACTTTAACCTGGGGGAGCCGCGTGGTTCGGCTCACTGATCTGATCAGGGGGGCAAAGGCTCCGCCGGGGACCGCAGAGGAGGCAAAGCCCGGAGCCGACGCTGCGCAAGAGGAGAAAGCCGCGTCTCCGGCCGTCGCTCCCCCTGCGCCCGCCGTATTGCCGGTCCAGTTGCGCGCCCTTAAAGAGCAGATTCAACGTCAAGCCGACCCTTCGGTGGCAGTGCCTGCGCCGCCGACGCCGCAAGCGGCTCCGCCGGCCGGACCGCGGACGATGGCGCTCGAAGCGGCAATTCTCACGGCGCCGCCGCCCGCGCCGATGACTTCGGCTACGCCGCTCACGCAGCCCAGAACTGCGGTGCTGGAGTTGCCGCCGGATCTGACCGGTTTTACCACGCAAGCGGCCGTCTCCGCGGCGTCACAGGTGGATTGGTACGGCAAGGCGGAAGCGGCTCTTGCGGGGATCGCGACGGCTGTCAGTAAGCAGCGCGCCTTGTCGCTCGGCGATCTGCCGCAAATCGCCGAAGGCTTGGCCGAGTCCCTCGCGGTCGATGACCGCCTCCTGGTCCGCGCGATCTCTCACCAAAGCGGTCCTTCGCTGATCGGCAACATGGTGCATGTCGCCATCTTCGGCGTGAAGATCGGCATGGGACTGGGCTATCGTCCGGATGAACTGGCCAAGTTGGCCTTCGCGGCGCTCGTGCACGACATCGGGATGTTTCAGTTGCCCGAAGCGATGTTGGAAGAGACGGGCCGGTGGACGGAGGAACAGGTCGAATTGCTGCGCCGACATCCTCACACCGGATCCGATCTGCTCAAGCAGGCCGCCAAAGCCCATCCCTGGCTCCCCGAGATCGTGCTGCAGGAACACGAGCGAATCAACGGCTCTGGCTACCCGAAGGGGTTGCAAGGGCCGCAGATCCACGAGTTCGCACTGGTTATCGGACTGGCGGATGTGCTCGATGCCATGCTGCGATCGCGGGCGACCAGGAAGGCCCTGCTCCCGCATGAGGCGGTCCGTCTGCTCTTGTCGCGCGAGAAGTCCGGCTTCCCCACGCGTCTCTTTAAAAGCCTTCTCCAGCAGTTTTCGCTGTTTCCGGTGGGCACCTGGGTGAAGTTGACATCGGGCGAGATCGGCGAGGTCTTCCGGTCGAACCCGCGCTTCCCCTTGCGTCCCGCGGTGAAGATCATCATCGACCAGAGCGGGCAGCGGCTGCGCGAGCCCAAGGATCTGGACTTGAGCGGATCTCCCTTGGTCCATGTCGCGGAGATCGTGGATGCGTTGCAGCTCGTCTGACGGCATACTCCCGTCACGAAGGAGCGACCACCGACTGGTTCCCATGGCTGGTGGAACGCTGGATGCGATGAGATCGAGCAGCCTAATCGCGACGACGGCAATGCTTTTTTTGGTCCTGGGGGCGCTCGCCGGCTGCTCGAGTTGGAGCGGCGTCATCCAGCCCACCGTTCCCAAGAACGCCTCGTCCGTCTATGTCATTCCCGACACCGAGGAACCGGTCGACGCAGCCGGATTAACCGAGCCTGCTCCGAGGCAGGACCCGGAGGATATGCTGGAGCCGGGGGACGCGCTGGACATCGTCGTTCGCCGGGGGGCCGGGGAAGAGAAGTATCAGGCTGTGGTTCGGGCCAACGGCAATATTACGGTGTCGTTCCAGGATATCAACGTCAAGGGGCTGACCGAGGGAGAGGCGGAGGAAAGGATCAATCAAGCACTGTCCCGGGTCATCAGAAACCCCAGCACACAATTGCGGATCATGCAAAAGGTGTCGGGGCGTCCCAAGAGCATCTACCTGATCGGGGAAGTGAGGCAGCCGGGAAAATTTCCGCTGACGCGGCGGATGACGCTCCTGCAGGCGATCGCCGTGGGGAACGGTTATACCGATGTGGCGATGACGGAGCGGGTCGTGCTGATTTCCAAGCGGGAAGGGCGCAAGCCGTTGATTCGAGTCGTGAACATGAAGGCGGCCTTGATCTCGGCGGACCAAGCTCCGGATCTGTCTTTGAACGAGAACGATATCATTTTCGTTCCGCGGAGCGAAGCCGGAGACTTTTACAATTACTATATCAAAGTGGCGTTGCCCATCGTCACCCAGGTGGTCAACGCGCTCAACTCGGTGTTCATCGGTAAAACTCTGGATCAGGCTTTCAGGGTTCCTGTGGACCAGCCGGTCACGCCGGCCATTCCGGTCTGTTGGGTCGCCGGCGTGCTCTACGGCGAGCAGGCCTGGCAGACCAAGATGCTCCGCTGGTACATCGTCGGGCCGTTCTCCGACCATTGGGCCGGCCGGGCCTTTGCGGACCTCTATCGCGCCTATGGAAAGCAAACGGCCCGGGTCTTGGAACGGCACCCCCGCTTGCAGGCGCTGGTCCGCCCTCTGTTCGACCGGCTCTTGATTCAGGCCGTTCGGGCGGCAGGGGACCGCCCGGCGCAGGCGTTCCCCGTCGCTCGATCGGCAAACATCCGGGACCACCGTTAGCGGAACCCTATGGCGCAATACGACCTCAATCTTGTCGACTTCTGGCTGATCGTCCGCCGCCGGAAGCTCATCATCCTCTTCACGGTGGTCCTCGTCGGAATCTCGACCGCAACCCTGCCCTATCTCGTCGGCCCGGCTCCTGTGTTCAAAGCCTCGGCTCGGGTCAAATATGAACGGTCCACGACCGCGTCCGGCCTGTTGCAGGAATCTATCGGCGCGGTCGGGGAGGGGAGCGATATCGCGACGCAAGCCGAGGTGATCAAGAGCTTCAACGTGATCGAGCGGGTCGCTAAGGAAATGAATCTAATCGACAAGACCCTGGAGTCCAAAGACGTCCGCGGGAATCATGAACTTCTGGGCATAATTTAGGACATCCAAGGGCATATCGAAGCCTCGCAGGAGGGGAGCACCAACATCATCAAGATCACGGCGACGGCGGGCGATCCCAGGACCGCCGAACGGTACGCGACCTTGTCGGCCGACGCCTATCGCGAGGAGAACATTTACAACCGGAACCGTCAGGTGATCGAGGCGCGGCGTTTCGTCGAGGGGCAGTTGAAGAACCTGGCGGCCAGTTTGCACGAATCCGAGCAGGCGCTTCGGGAGTTCAAGGAGCAGGAAGGGCAGGTGTTCGTCACCGAGGAAGCCAAGCAGGCCCTCGAACAGTACAACAAGCTGGAAGGGGAGCAGGAACGGTTGTCGCGGGTTCGAAAGGAGGTAACGGCCCAACTCCAATCGCTGAAGGAGAGCAAGACCGTCGTGCAGGAGACGCAGAGCCGCGTCTACTCCGACGAGGTGGAGGCGCTGATCAGCAAGCTGAACCAGCGTATGTCGGACCTCACCCAGGAGCGGGATCTGCTGTTGATCAACTATACGTCCGAGCATGCCCTCGTGCGCGAGCTGGACCGCCGGATCGTGAACGTCAAAGGCGAGATGATCCGGGAGTTGGAAGCCAAGCTCAGGACCTTCGATGAACGGGAGCGGGCGCTTCGGGAGTCCATCGTGCGATACAAGGAGCGATACCTCAGTCTGCCCCAAGCGGCAATCCAATTGGCGCGGCTCGAGCGGGACGTCATGGTGAACAGCAACCTCTATGCGGCGCTCAAATCCAAGCACCAGGAGTTCATGATCAAGGGCGCCGAGCAGATCGAAGAGGTGACGATCATCGAGCCGGCGCCGCTGCCGACCCGCCCGACGAATGCGCCGAACCTGCCCTTGAACGCATTTCTGGGCATACTGATGGGCGGCATGGTCGGACTGGTGGCGGCCTTTCTGAAGGAATCCTTCGACACCTCCATCGGCACGATCGAAGAGGTCGAGGCGTACCTGAAAGTGCCGGTGCTGGGCGTCATTCCGAGGATGAACCGCAAGGAGATCGAACGAGAAATCCAGATGGGCTTCCAGGAAAAACTGGACCGCGAAACGCTGGACCTCTATTGCCACCTGGTGGCCCTGTTCGATCCGCAATCCCCGCTGGCGGAGGGGTACCGTTCGCTGCGCACGAATATTCAATTCGCGGGCGGGATGCAGGGGAATCGGGTGTTGGCCTTCGTCAGTGCCGGCGCGCAGGAAGGCAAATCCACCAGCGCGGTCAATCTGGCGATCGCATTGGCTCAGGACGGTAAACGGGTGTTGCTCGTCGATGCCGACTTGCGGAAGCCCACCATCCATGAACGGCTGGGCTTGGAGCAGATACCGGGTCTGAGCGAGGTCATCCTCGGCGCGGTGTCCTACCTGGAGGCGATCCGCACCGTGACGGACCTGATGTTGGGCAAGTTGGGGGTCGAGCAGGTGATCAATGCCCCCGGCATCGACAACCTCAACATCCTTCCCTCCGGAAAACGCCCGGACAATCCGGCCGAGTTTATGAATTCCCCGAAGCTGACCGAACTTATCGACACCGTGCGGAAGGAGTACGATATCGTGATTTTCGACTGCCCGCCCATCCTCCCGGTCACGGACGGCGTGACGCTGGGCTCCAAGGTGGACGGGGTCGTGATGGTCTACCAGGTCGGCAAGGTGGGACGCAACGCGCTCAAACGCGCCAAGTCGCTTCTGGAAAACGCCCACGCCTCGTTGATCGGGATCGTCTTAAGCAACGTCAGCGCCGAGCTCACGCCCGATTACGAAATGTACCGGTATAGCTACAAATAGCCGCTCCTCACAGGCAGGCCGTCGAACATGGACAGCGCGCGTATCGGACCGATAGAACTGGTGGTACTCGTCGTGCTGGCGGTCGGGATGGGCGTGGCTGTGACCAGCGGCCAGTCGACGATGATGGTGGCCGCCGTGGCCGGCACCGCCTTCATGATCGCGGCGTTCCTCTCCACCCGCCTCTGCCTCTACTTCCTCGTCTATTCCATGCTGCTCGGCCCCGAACTCGAGTTCGGCGGGGAATTCACCGGCGGAGCGACGGGCAGAAAAGGCCAAGCGAGCCTGGGGCACGGGATGACCCTTCGTTTGGACGATTTTCTGCTGGTCATCGTCGGATTGATCTGGCTCATCAAGGCCGCCATCCATAAGCAAGAGGCGCCTCTCAAGCATACGCCGCTGAACGGCCCGATCATGCTCTATGTGGCAGCCTGCGCATTCGCCACGCTGATGGGAGTCTTTTCCGGCCGCGTGAAGCCCCTGCCGGGCTTCTTCTTCAACTTGAAGTACTTCGAGTATTTCTTCCTGTACTTCATGGTGCTCAACGTGGTGGAGACCAAAGACCAGGTCAAGGGGTTGATCACCGCCAGCCTGTGGACCTGCTTGTTCGTCTCGCTGTTTGCGCTTGCCCAGATTCCAAGCGGGGACCGGGTGTCCGCGCCCTTCGAAGGGAAAGAGGGCGAGCCGAACACCCTCGGCGGCTACCTGGTCTTCATGTTGTCGATCGTCGCCGGCTTGTTGATGACGCCCGGTGCGGTGCAAAAAAAATGGCCTTTATTGGCGCTGGTTTTCTTCGGCGGATTTTCGGTGTTGGCCACGTTATCGCGCTCGTCCTATCTGGCGGCCGCCGTCGTCCTGGTGGCGATCGTCGGCAAGATGAGCTACAAGCGGCCCTTGCTGTTCTCCATCATGTTCATGGTGCTGGCCGCGTCGCCCTGGTGGCTGCCGAAACCGGTGACGGAGCGCGTCTTCTTCACGTTCACCCAGGCCGCGGAAAAGGGCCAGGAAAAGGTGGCCGGCATTAGGGTGGACACGTCCACCTCCGAACGGATCCGCAACTGGGAGCAGGCCATGGACTCGTTTAAGAAGTCTCCCATCTATGGAATGGGCGTGACCGGGGCGCGATATTTTATCGACGGCATGTATCCTCGGACCCTCAGCGAAACGGGCCTGTTCGGACTGGCCTCGTTTCTCTGGCTCTGCTGGATGGTCTTCCGTGTCGGGTGGACCTCCTACCATGAAGTCCGCGACCCCTATTTCGAAGGCATCGCGCTGGGATTCCTGTTGGGGCATCTCGGCATTTTGACGCACGCCATCGGCGGCAACAGTTTCATCATCGTCCGCATCATGGAGCCCTACTGGCTGTTCGCGGCCCTGGTCATGAAAAGCTATATGTTGAGTCAAAGCGCTCCGGAAGAGGGCGTCGAAGCAAGAGGGACGCCGTCCGTGGAGTTGTCGGAGGCTAAACCCGGCCTTGCATGGAGTCCCGGGATTCGCCGCGCCTAACAGGATATAGGAAAGACCTCCAACCTCGTTCTCGGTGGCGCCCGTGGGAAAGGCGCATTTTTTTCGCGCCGGGATTGGGCGGGTGAGAAACGGCCTTATCGGACGTTATGAAGAGTTCTCCGAAGGCATGACGATGGGTGCGTCTATACTTGCCCTGAGACGCCGACACGCTTTGCAATAATCCGCTCGGCTCGACCCGGTTTCGCCGACATGGCGGATGCGTGCGGAGCGGCGGCCGACTCGGTTCTTTGTCGGAAAAGCAATGCGTCGTCAACCGGCGGTGAGGCCGACGAGACGAATATGACGAGCCATCGACCGAACGACGATATACTGCTGTCCGTGGTGATTCCCATCTACAACGACGCGGACTGCCTGGAAGAGCTCTCTCGCCGGCTTCGCGCCGCGCTGTCCGGCGCCGGGATCGAAGACTATGAAGTGATCTTCGTCGACGACGGGAGCCGGGATCGTACGCGCGTGACGCTCCGGCGGCTGTGCGGGGAGGATCCGCGGGTCAAACTGATCGGGCTGTCGAGAAACTTCGGCCATCAATTTGCGATCACCGCCGGCTTCGATTGCAGCCGTGGGGAGGCCGTCCTGGTGATGGACGGCGATCTTCAAGATCCGCCGGAAGTCGTGCCGGAGTTCGTCGCCAAGTGGCGGGAAGGGTTCGATGTGGTTTATGGGGTCCGGCTTGAACGTGCCGGGGAGTCGCCGTTCAAGAAATGGACGGCGATCTGTTTCTACCGCCTCCTCCGGAAGTTGACGAATACCGAGATCGCCCTGGATGCGGGCGACTTCCGACTGCTGAGCCGGCGCGCGATGGACAGCTTCGGGCGGCTCAGGGAGCGGTCGCGTTTTGTGAGGGGGATGGTCAGTTGGCTGGGCTATCCCCAGGCGCCGGTCTACTACAAGCGGGCGCAACGTTGGGCCGGCACGACACATTATCCTTTCCATAAAATGGTCAAATTGGCCCTGGACGCTATTGTGTCGTTTTCAGACGTGCCTCTTCGGATCGCGAGTTGGAGCGGGTTCGTGGGCGTCGGGGCGTGCCTGGTCTATCTCGCCTATGCGATCACGGCCAAACTTCTGTGGGACCAGCCGGTTCGGGGCTGGGCCTCGCTGGTGGCGATCACTCTTTTGATCGGCTCGGTGCAGTTGGCTGTCTTGGGCGTGATGGGCCAGTATGTCGGGCGTATCTACGAGGAAGTGAAGGGCCGCCCCCTCTACTTGGTGCAAGAGCGCATCGGGTTTGCCGATGCCGAGGAGCCGGCCCGGGACCGACATGCGATGCGGTAGGCGCTTCTGCCGACCGACGTGCGATGTCGTTGTCCGAACGATGGAATGGATGAACCGATATGAGCGAATTCGACCGGTTTGCCTTGAGCTATAAGGAGGTCTTGGACCAAGACCTGACCATCTCCGGTGAAACATCCGAGTATTTTGCCGAGTACAAGGCCAGATTCATGGTCCGAGAGGCGGTGGGGCCTGGCTTTTCCGGCAAGGTGCTCGATTATGGCTGCGGGGTCGGGCTTCTTTCGGAAATTCTGAACAAGCATCTCCCTGCCTGTACCCTTCACGGGTTCGACGTGTCTTCCGAGAGCATCGGGAAAATCGGCGCCGGCCTTCGTGCCCGCGGATTGTTCACGGCCAAGGACCAGGACCTTGACGACGATTACGATGCGATCATTGTGTCGAACGTGATGCATCATATTTGTCCTGAAGATCGGCAGGCAACGATCTGTCGATTGCGTTCGCGCCTGGCACCAGCCGGTAAACTGGTGATGTTCGAGCACAATCCTTTGAATCCCTGCACACGATGGGTGGTGCGCCACAGTCCCCTAGACAAGGAAGCCATTCTGTTGCCTCGAGGGGAAGCGCTGGCCTACCTGCGCGACGCCGGACTGCGCGTGACCCGCCGAGCCTATATCGTCTTTTTCCCGCGTCCCTTGGCATGGCTCCGGGCGCTTGAACCCTGGCTGGCATGGCTTCCGGCTGGGGCGCAATATGCCCTGGTCGCCGAGGGAGGGCCGCACAATGGCGATGGTCTGGGCGGTCCACGCCATTCATGACCGGCCAGATCAGAACCATCTGGACCCTGGCCGCGCTCGGCATTGCGTGGGGCGCGCTCCTGTGCGCCTACCAAGGCGTCATGCTCGAGTCGGACGACGTCCTCTATGCTCGTCTGGCCTCCGATCTGGCCCAAGGCCATCCCACCTTCGCGATCAACCCCCATACCTATCGACTGGGGTATATCGTCCCGCTGGCGGCTTTGTACCATGTCTTCGGCATCCATGAGTGGACCACGGTGGCGTTTCCGCTCCTATGCGGCCTTCTGACGGTCCTACTCGCCGCTTATGCGGCCGACCGGCTGTACGGACGACGGGCTGCGTTGGTCGCCGCGCTCCTCAGCGGCTTCAATCCGATGCTCTATCGGTCGGCCTCGGTGGGCATGCCAGATGTTCCGGCCGGTTTTCTGTATGGAGTCTTCGTCGTCGGCTGGCTCCTCGTCGTCGCGGATCGCGTTGGGTGCGCTCGAACCTGGGCTCTGCTGTCCGGCCTGGCCGGCGCATGGGCTGTCGCCACGCGAGAGAGCACCGCGCCGATGGTGCTTGTGACCCTGGCCGGATTCTTGATGGTCGGCTGGCGCGGAGGGACATTGCAAAAATTTCCCTTCAGGGATTGGCTGTTGGGCTGTTGCGTAATCGGGATCCCCTACCTGTCGTATCTCTGGTGGCACACAGGAACGCCCTTCTATATGTTGAAGGCGGCCCAAGGAGGCTTCGCCTTCGCTGGCGTCCCCTGGCTGCATCAGCTCGAAGGGTTTCCGCTGGTGGCGAGGCTGACCGGGCTCACCATCTTCCGCGCGAGCCTTGAAGGGTATTTGTTTGCCGTGCTGCCGGTCTTGCTCGCGGCGGCAATCGGAGGCCTGCCGGGGGGCGACGGCCCCTCTAATCTCATCCGCCGGCATTTGTTGGTGGCGATCGTCTCGCCGCTGGTGATTCTCAGCCACTTCTCGACCACCCTCAGCCAATGGGCGCCGGTCCACCTCGATCTGCGTTTCGGCAGCCCCCTCATCGCACCGGCCGGAATATTCGCCGCCGCCGCCTCCCTTCGGTTGCCGGAGGTGCCCCTGGCCAAAGCCGCGCGGATAGGAGTTGGGCTCGTCTTGTTGGCCGCGATCGGTCTGGTGGGGGTGAGCTGGACACGCGACAATCATTGGAGTCTCATCGGCGGTCTGGCTTCGGTCGCCGCGTGCCTGGCCGTGTTACTGGCGAAGCGGCTGCCGACGGTGGTCTTGCCCGCGTTGACGGTTGCGCTGTTGATGGCCAATTGGGGGTGGCACTTCACGCACGTCTATGCCGAGGAGGCCGCGCGCAATCGTGCGATCAGGCAGGATGCCGAGGTGGTTCCATGGAACCCGGCGCTCCCCATTTTGACCGACCCGTTGGCTGCGAGGATGCTGCTGTATCTGCACCGGTTCGACGAGGCGCCGATGGTGGCGACCTGGAAAGGCACGGGCGAGATCGGTCGGCCCTTCTATTGGGAAGCACGGTTGGATGGGCCATGGGCTGGCCCATACCTGTTGGTCTGGCATAGGGGAGAGGCCGCCGTGCAAACCCAGCGCTGGTATGGGCAGATGCCGCCGTGGGTGTTCCAGGAACTGGCCCGAGGCCGGCTTATCCGCCCGTTTCTCGATGAGAGCACCTTCGTGCCTGCTTTTCCATCTTTCGACAGGCCGAGGACCCTGTCCGATGAGTATCAAACGTGGCCGCAGTCCGGGATCTATCTGATCGAAGGCGCGCATGGAGACTGATGCGCCGCGATCGGCGCCGCCCGGAGGGTACGATGAACAGCGTTACAACCCGGCGATGCGCCGCGTGTGGCCCTGGCCAGCCCTGCTCCTGGAAAGTGTTGCGGGGTGGATGCAGGCGTTGCCGGGACGGGTCTGGCTGGACGGAGCCTGCGGCGAAGGGCACTTGGGGCGATTGATCGGCACGAGCAAATGCCTGGTGGGTCTGGAAATCGACCCGCAGCGGCTGACACTCGCTCAAGGCCGTCCATACCGCCTGTTGTTGCAAGGCTCGTTGGCCGCCATTCCTCTCGCGGATGCCAGCTTGCACGGTATTGCCAGCGTAGAGACGTTGGAGCACGTGTCCCATCTCGACCGAGTCCTCAAGGAATGTGCGCGGTGTCTATGTGGCGGGGGTTATATGATAGTCACGGTGCCATCCGTCACACTACGCAGCTGGTGGCAGATGCGCCAGACCGGGCACCCCGTATATTGCAGCGAGCGGGAGCATCTGCGGGAACTGTCCTCCGTTCCGATCCGGGGGTTCCCGCACATGTTCGAGACCTGGAAGGAGTTCGAACGCCGATTCGAGGGCCACGGGTTCGCCATTGTACGGACCGGGGGGCTGGGGTTTCTGTTTCCCATGTGGACGGGACGCCTGGCATGGGTCGAGCGCGGCATGAATCTGCTGTATCGGGAGTCGTGCAATAGCTGGGTGGGCCGGCTGCCCATCGTGCGACGCTTCCCCTACTATCGGATATATCTGCTTCGCCGGAGGGAGGCTCCATGATGCCGGCCTTCCCGCGTCGGGTATTGACCTGCCTGCTCTATGCCTATTGGTGGCTACACGGGCCCGGTTTGGGCTTCGTGCTTCGGCGTCGCCGCTCAACGATCCACCTCACCCGCTTTTATATGTACCGACGATTGCGAGATGTGCTGGGGCCGCTGCCGTCAGGCGGGCGTGTGCTCTCGATCAGCGGGCGCGGCCCCATCGTGGAGATGCTCGCGCGCCAGGGGGTGGAAGTGGTGCAAACGGCCTATCCGGGGGTCGATATCCATGCCTTGCCCTATCCGGACCGGAGCTTTTCCGCCGTCATCTCGGATCAGGTGCTGGAGCACGTACAGGATCCCGCGAAGGCGGTCCGCGAAACGCTGCGCGTCCTGGCCCCGGGTGGACTCCTGGTGCACACCAGCTGTTTCCTGAATCCCGTGCATCGGCATCCGGTCGATCTCTGGCGGTTCACCCCGGAGGCGCTCCGTGACCTTGTGGGCCAGGCGGAGATCGTCGATTGTGGGGGATGGGGCAATCGGTCGGCCCTGTTGCTGATGTTCATGGGGGTCGGGCAACACTTGATCCCCGACCATCCGGACCATCCTTTGCATCGGATTGCGACGTACAACGATCCGGCCTATCCGATCGTCACCTGGGTGGTGGCGCGAGCGTGAACCCTACCGCGTCATCTCGTGCCGCCGTCATTGCCGGCGGTCTCTGGGTCGGATTGGGATTCGTCGGGCAGCAGGGCATCTCCTTTCTCCGCACGCTCGTTCTGGCTCGGTTACTGACGCCGGAAGACTTCGGACTGGTCGGCATCGTGATGCTGACGTTGTTTGCCGGATTCATGCTGACCGAATGGGGGATCGAGAGCGCGCTGATTCAACGGTCCGAGCTCCGCCCGGAGGCCGTAGACACGGCCGGGACGCTGATGTTCCTGCGCGGCTGTGGACTGTTTTTGCTGATTCAGGTCGCGGCGCCATGGATCGCGGCGGGCTTCGATCGTCCCGACGCAACGAGTTTTCTACGGGTCGGGGCCGTCAGCTTTTTGCTCGTCACCGTGCCGGCGGTGCCGGCAACCTTGCTCTTGCGCGACCTGCGCTTCCGAGATCGGACCATGCTGGACACCGGACGCGATGTCTGCGGCTTGGTCTGCGCGATCGTTCTGGCTTGGTGGCTGGGCAATGCCTGGGCCTTATTGCTCGGGTTGCTGTTCGGGCAATTGGCAGCGGCGATAGCTGTCTGGTTTCTTCGGCCGATACGCCCAAGGTGGCGGCTGGACCGAGCGGCGCTGCGAGAATATGGGCAGTTCGGCCGGCACTTGTACGCCAGCGGCCTGATGGCCTACGTGGTCACCAAGGGCGACGACATAGTGGTGGGAAAGGTGCGGGGCGTGAGGGAGTTGGGCCAATACCAGGTTGTCTTCGGGATTGCGGAAATGCTCACCCGCGGATTGAGCGAAACGGTGAACAAAGTGGTGTTCCCCGCCTATTCACGCCTCACGGGAGAAGGACGCAGCCTGGCCACGGCCTTCGATGAGGTCTGGCGTCTCCACTTGTTGCTCCTGCTGCCGATTGCATCGGTGTTGATTCTGTTTCCGGTCGATTCCGTGGCGCTGCTGCTCGGCTCGCAATGGCTGACGGCGGCGGTGCCTTTTGCGGTCCTCGTGTTGGCAGAAACCCTGCGGGCCTTGGCGGCCGCTTGCGGAGTCCTCATCCTGGCCGGGGGACGGACCGTCTATCTGTCGCGGATTAAACTGGTCGAAGTGGTCTGTTTCGGTCTGTTGATTGTGCCGATGACGACCCGGTGGGGGATGAGCGGCGCGGCCGGTTGTCTGGTGGCGGTCTATACTCTCAGCTTGATCGGACACGTCGTCGGAGCCCGGCAGGTGGAACGGGCGGTGGGCGCCGTCTTGGCCCGCTCCGGAGAGCCGGTCCTCGTGGCCGCAGTCCTGTCCGGTGTCGCCTGGGGCCTGGTGGTCGGCATGCAGATGCCGGCGGCTGTCGGGGCGGTTGCGTGGCTCCTGCTCTGGAGCGGGTATGGATGGTATCGACAGGGGGGATTGCTTATAATGCTGTGGGATTCTATTCGCGCGAGGCCGTAGCAAAGCATTCCCTATCCAACAGCGGGTCTTATCGTGCGCATTGCGTATGTGGCTTTGATCGAAATTGACGTGGCCAATGCTTGCTTGATCCATACCCGGGAGATCGGCGAGCAGTGGGCCAGATTGGGACACGAGGTCACCGTCCTCTTGCCGAAGCCTCTGCGGAAGCAGGCATGGTCGGGGGTCCGGCACGCCTGGGTGCGATGGTGGGGGTTTGATTGGCCAAGGCAGCTGGCCTTTATTGGGGAGAGCGCCTGGCGATTGATCCGCTTGCACCGCGCCAGGCCGTTCGATCTTTTGTACGTCAGGGAACTGACGGTGCGCCCCGGGCTAGCCTGGCTGCTGAGGCGCATGCGGTTGCCCTACTTCGTGGAGGTCAATGGCTGGGTGCTCGACGAGATGCGAATGATGGGCGCATCTGCGCGGGCGCTCAGGGTCGCTCGGCGTACGCAGGGGCGAATCTTGTCGGGGGCATCCGGCATCGTGGCCAGCACGACGGGCAATGCCGACAAGGTGATCCGCGAGTACGGCATTCCAACTGAACGGGTGATGGTTCAGGAGCTCGGGACGAATGCGGAACATTTTTTGCCCGGCGACCGCAGACGCGCCCGTCTTGCCCTGGCCCTGCCTCAGGAGGGGCCAGTGATTCTATTTGCCGGCAGCTTCCATCCGCACCATGATTTGAGCACGATGGTAAAGGCCTTCGCTTCATTAGGGGAGGCGGAACAACGGCCGTGGCTGTTGCTGGTGGGATACGGGACCACCTGGGATGCGGTACGGAAACAATGCGAGTCGTTGGGGATTGCCGACCGAGTCCTCTTGCCCGGCAGCCGTCCCTATGAGGCGATGCCCCTGTATTTTCAGGCAGCCGATATAGCCGTATTGCCCCTGACCGGGGCGAATATCCGTCAACGGAACGGATGCATCACGCTGAAGCTCTGGGATTATATGGCGGCGGGGTTGCCCGTACTGGTCACGGATTTTCAGGACACGCCAAGCGCGGCGATCCTTATGGGCAAAGTATACAGCGTCAAGCCTGAGGACCCGGATGCGATGGCGGCCGGCTTGCGGGATCTGCTCAGGCAAGAGAATCTGCGCAGGCGGCTAGGCCAGACAGGCCTTGACTATGTCCGAAAACACCGGACCTGGCGGCAGGCTGCAGAGGACACGCTTCGGTTCATTGAAGACCGGCTGGCAACGACGAGATCTCATCGGCCGTAGGGCCAGGGCAGCCGATCGGGCTGCAAGGCGTAAGGTGGGAACCCTATGTGCGGGATTGCCGGCATCGTGGCTCCGGGTCGTCCGGCGGCCTTCCTGGCGGAGCGGGTCGAGCGCATGGGGCTGGCAATGACCCATCGCGGGCCCGACGGCCAGGGCCGGTATGCGGCCGACGGCATCGCCCTGGAACACAGGCGGCTGGCGATCATCGACCTCTCGGAGGCGGGCCGGCAGCCCATGACGAATGAGGCCTGTGCCGAGCGCGGTCGTAGCAAGGGAACTCTGCGCCTGGTGGTCAACGGGGAAATCTACAACTATCGCCGGCTCCGCGACGAACTGATCGCCCGCGGCCATGCCTTTCGCAGCACGTCGGACTCGGAGGTGGTCCTCCACCTCTACGAAGAGTATGGCGACGACTGTCTGTCGCGGCTCGACGGGATGTTTGCGCTGGCCCTGTGGGACGAGCCTGCGAGACGGCTGCTGCTGGCGCGGGACCGGTTCGGCATCAAGCCCTTGTATGTCGCTCAACGGGGGGAGACCCTCTGTTTCGCCTCCGAGCTGACCGCGCTGGTGCAGAGCGGCCTTGTGGCAGCCGTGGTGGCGCCGGAGGCCCTCTATGCCTATCTGGCCTTTTCCTATGTGCCTGCCCCCCAGACCATCCTGAAGGGCATCGACAAACTGTTACCGGCCGAGTCGGTTGTGTGGGAGGGGGGCAAACTGGAACGGCGAATCTATTGGGAGCCCCGACCGACAGCCGTTCTCGATTCGCGCAGGGACGCATTGGCCGAGTTGGAGCATCGGCTGGAGTCCTCGGTCCGGGATCATCTGGTGGCCGATGTGCCAGTCGCCGCCTTTCTGTCCGGCGGAGTGGATTCCTCCACGATCGTGGCGCTGGCGCAACGGCGGCATCGGATGCAGACATTCTGTGTGTCGTTTCCAGGGACCGACGTGGATGAAGCGCCGTTTGCGCGGCTGGTGGCCGACCATGTGGGCGCCCGGCATCATGAGGTGGCGCTCGGTCTTGATCCTGCGGCGTTGTTGGTCCAGGCGGTCGCCCGTATGGACGAGCCCTTTGCCGACTCCTCGGCGTTGCCGACGTTCGCGGTCTGCCGGGCGGCCCGGGAACTGGCCACCGTGGTCCTCTCGGGAGACGGAGGCGATGAGGTGTTCGGCGGTTATACAGGCCGTTACCGGGTGGCGGCGATGCAAGCAGCGCTGCCGGGACGAAGCCACCTGGCTCGCTGGCTTCGCAGCGTGCCGCCCTGGCGTTCCGGACGGCGCAGCTCCTTGCCGGCGATGCTGGACCTCGCGGCCCTCCCGGATGCCGAGCGGTATCTGTGCGAACGTCAAATTACCACCCCCGAGGAGCGAGCGTGCCTCTTCGGTCAGACCGCTAGTGTCCCCTACGAACGGGCGTTGCGGAACGCGCCGGCCCTGGCGATCCGCCAGGCGACGGGATGGCATCCGGTGCACCGGGCCCTGTGGATGGACCTGGCCACGTCGCTGGCGGACGATATGCTCACCAAAGTGGATCGTATGAGCATGGCCCACGGGCTGGAAGTGCGGGTCCCGTTCCTGGACCATCGCTTGGTGGAGTTCGCCCTGTCGCTGCCGCCCTCCTGGCTAGTGAGCCCTTGGCCCGTCGAGGGGAAACGGTTGCTGCGGAGTTTCGCGGCGCCGCTCTTGCCGCCCGGTCTTCTGAATCGTCCCAAACAAGGGTTTGTCGTGCCGTTGAATCGCTGGCTGCAGGACGCCTTGCTGAAGATGTTCGATGACGGGTGCTTGGGCGCCGACTCCGAAACGGCCCGATGGATGGACCGTCGGGCCGTTGCCGCGCTGCGGCAGGCTCCTTTTGCAGCGGCGCCGCGGCAGGAGTTGTATGCGCTGCTGGTCCTGGAACTCTGGCTCCGACGCGTGAGGCCCGGTCATGCGTAGCGGCCCGGAAGGGACCGGCCGAATGAAAATCAAGGGAAGCGCCCTATGTCCGTTTGTTCAACCAGTGGAGCCTGAAGAGCCTTATGCACTATCGTGACGTGTTTACGGCAGAGCCGGACTCGGTGACGGTCGTCAAGGGACGAGTGACAAGCGCCGACTGCGAGGTGCCGTCGTTCGTGCCGGGGCGGCATTACGCGGAAAATTTCGGCAAGCAGTGGGCCAGGTTTCGAGACGTGCAGCTCGACTCGGTGAACGGGACGTCGATCTCGCGGGACTATCTTGAGCAGCTCATGGGGCGCCCGCTTGCGTCGCTGGCGGGGCAATCGGTGTTGGAGATCGCCGCTGGGGCTGGCCGATTTACGGAGCATTTCGTTCGGCATGCCCGACTCGTCGTGGCCACGGATTTGTCCGAGGCGATCTTCGTCAACACCGCCCTCGGTGTCGACAATTTGGTGCCCGCTCAGGCCGATTTATTCCGGATGCCGCCCATGACGATGCGATTCGATCTCGTGTACTGCCGGGGCATGCTCCAACATACCCCGGATCCCGTCAAGGCGATCGAGACGATTCATCGGTGGGTCGCGCCGGGCGGCACGGTGGCCTTCGACATCTACGCGGCCGGAAACCTCGGCAAGTTGGGGGCCAAGTACGTGTTGCGTCCGATCGTCCAGCGGATGTTCACGTACGACTCGTTGCTCGCATTCCTCGAGCGGCACGGCGAACGGATGCTGCGCCTGCGCTGGAAGATCAAGCCGTACCTGCCGGGCAAGACGAAGCAACTGTTGGATTTCATCCTGCCGGTCTACGATTACAAGGGTTTTTATCCCTTGACCGATGCGCAGCTGGTCGAGTGGGCGCAACTCGACACGCTGGACGCCATGTTTGCGCGATACGACAACCCCATGGAGCACGACGACGTGCTCGCGGTGTTGCAGCGGCTGGGCTGCCGGGTCTTGTCGTCGGACCCGAAGATGAATTTTTTTCGGACCACCGTCTAGGAGCTGGCATGCAAGTCGCCCTGGACACAGTGCCGCTAATCTACAGCCAGAGCGCTGAGCGGCGCACCACGTTTCATCTGTATCGCGAGTTGCTGGCTAGGGATGGGGCGGACGACTTTGTCTTTCTCTGTATCGACCGGCACGGCCGCCGGGCTGCCTTAGACCCGTTGCTGGTTTTGCGGGACGTTCCAGTCCGCCGGATTCGCCTGCCGTTCCGGGTCGTCGAATGGACCTGGAAACATCTTCGCTGGCCGACGGTCGAGCGCTTGATGGGGCCGGTTGAATTGTACCATGTGGCCTCGATGCACGCTCCGCCGGCCCGTCGAGCCTCGGTTCTGCTGACAGTGCGGGGAATCGCATGGGAGGCCATTCCCCAGTTGCTGTCGGCCCCCCGCGTGCGCGCGTTGCGCGCGACGTTCAATACCTCCATGACTTGCGCCGATTACTACCTGGCCGTGTCCGCAACCACCAGGGACGATATGGTCAAGCATTTGGGTGTCGATCCGCAGAGGATTTTTGTGGTGCACCACGGAGTGGATCCGATTTTTCGCCCGCCGGACGACCGGCAGGCGCTTGCGTTTCGTCTGCGGGCGCGGTTCGGGATCGAGCGGCCTTACATCCTGTACGTGGGGGCGATCGGACATCACAAGAACATCATGGGCCTGCTGGAGGCGTACCGTTTGTTGCATGCGCAGGGGCTCGGCGGTTATGACCTGTGGCTGGTCGGTGCGCCGGACAGTGCCTGGGACGAGGCGCAGGCCAGTGTCGTCCGGCAGGGATTGCAGGACCGCGTACACTTTCCGGGCTCGATGAGCCAGGAGAGCCGGGACTTGACCGATCTCTATGGCGGGGCCGGCTGCTGTGTGTTCCCCAGTTTTTACGAAGGCTGGTGTTCGCCGCCGGTGGAAGCGATGGCGTGCGGCGCACCGGTCGTGGTGTCGAACCGGTCCTCGTTGCCGGAGACGGCGGGCGGCGCAGCCTTGTTGACCGATCCCGACGACCCGCTGCGCATCGCGGAGGATGTGGCCAGGGCGCTGACCGATGAGCCGATACGGCGCGATTTGGTGCACAAGGGCCTGGCGCGGGTGGTCCAGCTCAGCTGGGGCGCGTCGGCGGAACGCCTGATCGGCGTGTATCGCCAGATCGAGAGGGCTCGAGGGTGAGGGTTGGACTGGACGTCTATCAGGCCGGCCATGCCTACGGCGGCATCGCGCGCTACGTCCGCAGCCTTGTGCCCGCGCTGACGTCCGCGGCCCCGTCGGACCAGTTCATTCTGTTCAGCAATCACCTCCGGGCGCCCGAGACGGAGTGGCGGTACGAAAGCGATAATGCGCGCCGGGTGAATTTGCGCCTGCCTCGCCGCCTGGTGCAGACCTGCTGGGACCGCCTGGGCTGGCCGCCGATCGAAGCGGTCATCGGCGCCGCGGATGTGTTTCACGGCACCCATTTCATGCTTCCGGCCGTGCGTGCCGCAAGGCGAGTTTTGACCGTCCATGACGTGATGTTCCTGCGGCATCCCGAGTTGTTCGCCGATCGCAGCGCCAATGAACGGTGGCATCGAAAGGAATTGCTGAGGTCGCTCGATCGGACCGACCTCGTGATGGCCGATTCGCAGTGCACAAGGAACGATTTGATGGAGGTGCTCGACTATCCCAAGGAGCGGATCCGGGTCGTCCTGCTCGGCGTGGAAGAACGGTTTTTTGCGACGTCGAATCAGGCCGTCGCGGCGGTCGCGGTGCGCTATGGGCTGGACCGTCCGTACCTAGTGTTTCTCGTGGGCACGCCGGAGCCGAGAAAGAATCTTCGCCGCACGGTGGAAGCGGCACGACTGGCCGCGCCGGATCTGCCCCTCGTCATCCTCGGGCGTGCGGCTCCCATCCGTTCGTTTCTCGGTGGCGATCAGCTGGGTGTGCGCTTGCCGGGAGCGATTCCAGACGCGGATCTGCCACTGCTTCTGCGCGGCGCCGAACTGGCGCTCTATCCGAGCCTGTACGAAGGCTTCGGGTTGCCGGCGCTCGAAGTCCTGGCCGCCGGCGTTCCCTTGATCACGTCGGATCGAGGTTCGTTGCCGGAGGTGGTGGGGGATGCGGCGGTGTTGGTCGATCCCGAGTCGGTCGAAGAGATGGCGTACGCCATTCGGCGGCTACGGAGCGATACGGAGAGGCGGACGCGCTTGGTCGAACGGGGAGTGGCCCGGGCGCGAGAATTATCGTGGCCCCGCACGGCAGAGCAAGTCCTGCAAGTCTACCGGGAGCTGGTCTGACGCATGTGCGGCTTGGGCGGATATGTGGGGCCGGGATCCGAGCCGGTGCTCGAGGCCATGACCAAACTGCTGGCTCATCGCGGTCCGGATGCCGCCGGCGTCTGGGCAGGCGACGGCGTCGGGTTGGCCCATACGCGCTTGTCCATCCTCGATTTGTCCACGGCCGGCAACCAGCCGATGGGGGATGCCGCTACCGGCCTGTGGGTCGTGTTCAACGGGGAGATCTATAACTTCGGCGAGTTGCGCGTCGAACTGGAGGCGGCCGGCTGTCGTTTCCGGAGTCGGACCGATACCGAGGTTTTGTTGCACGGCTACGGCCGATGGGGCCAGGACCTCCTGGGGCGGTTGCGCGGCATGTTTGCCTTTGCGATCTGGGATGCCCGTCGGCGAACCTTGTTGATCGCCCGCGACCGGCTGGGGATCAAGCCGCTGTTCTATGCGCCGCTGGCCGGCGGGTTGGTCTTTGCCTCGGAGATGAAGGCCTTGTTCGCGCACCCGGGCGTCCGGGCCGAACTGTCGCCGGACGGCGTGGATGCGTATCTGACCTTGGGGTACGTGCCGGCTCCGCGCACGATTTTCAAGGGACTGACGGCGCTGTCGCCGGGACATTGGCTGCAATGGCAGGAGGGGAGGATTCGGTTGGGGCGGTACTGGGCGCCCGACTACCGCCAGCCGATTCTGGAGGGGAGCGAAGACGTCCTGGCGGACGAATTGGACGCCCGCCTGAACGACGCCGTGCGCGCGCACCTGGTGGCGGATGTGCCGATCGGCGCGTTTCTGTCCGGCGGGGTGGATTCCAGCCTGGTGGCGGCGATCGCCCAGCGCGCCAGCCCCGAGCCGCTGGAGACCTTCACCATCGGGTTTGAAGGCGGAGGGGACGAACGGGGCTATGCGCGACGCGTGGCCGAGCATATCGGCTCGCGCCACCATGAACGGCTGGCCCAACCGGACATGGAAGAGGTCCTGCCGAGGCTGGTCTGGCATTTGGATCAGCCGTTGTTCGACAACTCCGCGCTGCCGACCTATCTGGTTTCGCGCATGGCTCGGGAATCGGGCAAGGTGGTCCTGTCCGGCGACGGGGGCGACGAACCGTTTTTCGGCTACGATTGGACGCGATGGGCCGTGGCGCTTCCATCCCTGCCGCTGCCCCGGTTCGCGTCCGGCTGGAGCTGGGCCTATCGAACCGGATCGATTGGGAACATGGAGCGGCTCTATTATGACGTCAGTCACTCGGCTGCGGACCGGTATGTGAGGCGGATGACAACGTCCCAATCGTTCCGATCTTGGTTGTGCCGGCCGGAGTTTCTGGGCCGGCTGGAGCGAAATGTGGAGGAGGAACTCCGGAGCGAGCTTGGACGAGCTCCGGTGCGCGACCGTCGGGATGCCTTCCCCTATGCCGACCTCACCCGGTACCTGCCCGATGACGTGCTCTTCAAGGTGGACCGGATGAGCATGGCCTGTGGCTTGGAGGTACGCGTTCCGCTGCTCGACCATCGGCTGCTGGAGTGGATACTGTGCCTGCCCGTCCCCCTCCGGTTTCACCGAGGCTACGGCAAGTATCTGCTGCGAAAGGTGGCGGCGCGGTATCTGCCGGCCTCCATCCTGGCGCCGAGGAAGCAGGGGTTTACGGTGCCGATCGGGCGATGGTTGCAGGGGGGGCTGGGGGACCTCGCGCGGGGCTTGCTGGCTTCCAAGCGGTTCGCCGCGCGGGGCGTGATCCGACAGGATCGCGCCCTGGCGCTGATGGACATGCACCGCACCGGTCGATATGAACTGGGGCACCGTCTCTGGAGCCTGGTCGTGCTCGAGGTCTGGTGCCGGGTCTGGCTAGACGGGCAGAGCCATGGACAAAGCTTGCGCGCGATGTTGGCGGAGGGAGGTGACGCGGCATGAGCGCGCGTCGTTCGGAAATCGAGAAAGGAGCCGCGGCCATTGCAGCATCTTGAGCAGCGACTTGAGACGGACGTGTGGCGGCCGGCAGCGCCGATCTCCCGGTCGTTTGTGCGCCACCTCCATCCGACCCCCTCGCCGGGATCGGTCTGGCATGTACGACCGGAAGATGGTCGCGCGCCGATATCCGTGGTCGTTCCCACCGTCGATGCCAGACGGGGCGGGTATTTTCTGCAGCTCCTCCGGCAGATCGACGCGCAGCGGGGGCAGCCGTATGAACTCATCGTCGTTAAGGGTGATCCCCGCCAAGGGCGGGCCATCAACGTGGGGGCCGAGCTGGCTAGAGGCCGCTACCTGTTGATCCTGGACGACGACACGTCCTTGCCCGACCCGGAGACCTTCGAGAAGTTGGTGGCGGTGCTGGAGGGGCATGCGGCGATCGGCATGGTAGGGGGGAACAACCTGATCCCATCCGACGCCGCTTCGTTCGTTCGACGGGCCATGGAAGAAATTCCGCGACGTTCGTGGAGTCCCGTGCAGGCTCTGACCGACTCGGATTTGGCCGAGCATCCCTGCTTGATGATGCGGACCGCCGAGTTTAAGGCGGTTGGGGGCGAAAACGAGCTGATCCCGCGCGGGCTTGATCCCTATTTGCGGCAGGCATTTCGTGAGGCGGGCCTGCGGGTCGTGGTGGCGCCCGGCGTCGTGTATCACCACCTGCCGCCCGATTCCTGGCTGAAGTTGCTCGGCCAATATTTCCGCAACGGCCGCCAGGCGGCGTTCGTCAACCGGCACTATCCCCAATGGGTCATCGAAACCCCGAGCGATCACGGCGCGTTTGCGTTACAGGTGCCCTTCCGGCGACGACTGCTGCGCTATGTTGGCAGCCTCACCGACAGTCTCTGTGCCGGGCAATGGGTATGGCTGTCCTGTCAACTGTGGTATCTGACGGGGTTTGCGTGGGGCTGGATCGAGGAGGCCTCGCGGACGTTCGACCGGCGCGCGTGCGACTATGAACGATGATCGTCCGGGAAACAGGGCCCCAGGTGCGATCTGGGGGCGGACCGCCATCCTGGCGGGACTCGGTATCGTAATCGGACTGGGTCTGTGGCTCCGATGGGCCCATCTTCTTCATTCGGGGTTTCTGTACGACGGGGACGAAGCGTTCATTGCGTTGATGGGGCTTCGAATGGCGAAGGGCCAGGCCTTCCCCTTGATTCAGCACGGCGCCCACTATATGGGCACCGCCGATGCCGCAATTACGGCGTTGCTGTTGCGCGGCTTCGGCATTTCCGTCGAGATGCATAAGATGACGCACCTGCTGTACGCCGGACTGGCGATGGCGCTGCTGGGCTGGATCGGTTGGCGGCTGTGGGGATGGGGTCGCGCCTATGCGGCCGTCGGGCTGCTCGCCGTCGCCCCTTCGGCCATCCGGTGGCAGATAGATGCCAATACCAATTATGGAATATCGCTTGCCTTGGAGTGCGGCGTGATGGCGCTCACGGTCGCCGTGTTGCTCGAATGGTCGCACAGGTCGCCGCAGGGGCCGTCCCTGTGGAAGGTCTGGTGGCTGGGTCTGCTCTCGGGGCTTGCGTTCTGGCAATATTCCCTGATCGTCAGCTTGTTATTGGCCTTGGTCTGCGTGGCCTGGCTGTGTCCGGGCGCGGTGACGAGGAAAACAGCCGGGATCGGAGCCGCAGGGTTTCTGATCGGGGCAAGCCCGCTCCTGATCCACAATGCGACGCATTCTTTCGCAACGGTCAGGACCTTTCTCGGTTTTTTCCTCGACATATCCTCCCGGCGCGAGGTGGAGGAGGGGTCCGTCGCGCGGGTCGTGGCCGGTGGTCTGTGGAAACACCTCGATCCGATCGGACTCGGCGCCAACCTGCTGACGGCCTTGCGCGGGCCCAGCTTCGGCGCCTCCGGGCTCTTGGCCGTGGCGGGCCCCGTCGCGCTGGGGGTGCTCGGCCTCCTCGTCGTGTCTGCGCTTGTGACATGGTTGCGGGAAGCGCGCAGCCTTGGGTGGCGACGCTGGCTCGCGGCGCCGGACGGCGTGCTCCTCGGTTGGCTGTTGTTGTCCATCGGGCTGGCCGTCTTTTTCGGGAGCACAAGGGCGCGGTATTTGTCGTTGCTGTTGCCTCTCCTGGTGACGCTCGTTGCGGGAAAATGGCCGGCTGCCTTGCTTGGCCGGACGATGCAAGCCGCGCTGCTCGCCGGACTGATCCTGTATCTTACGGCGGTTTCCGTGATGCTGAACCTGGTCAAGCCGGACATGACCGTCGATCCGATTCCCGAACTGGTGAGATTTCTCGAGGCCAAAGGGTTGCGTCAGGGCTACGCGGACTACAATATCGCGTATCCCATTTTGCTCTACTCGCAAGAGGCGGTGACGGTCTCTCCGCTCGCCGGCCCGGTCATGACGGATCGATTTCGTTATCATACGAAGGCGGTCGAACAGGCGTCCGCTCCGTTCTACATCTACGAGGAGCGCGAACCGCTGAAGGATGCGCTGACCGGCTATCTCCATGGAAGCGGCATCCGATTCGATCAGGCGGTCGTCGGTCGATACCTGGTGATCTGGAACCTGTCCCGGGCGGTCAGGCCGGATGAATTTCTCCCTCCCAAGTATTTGGACACCTATAGGCGGGAACATGATGGCGCGTCACAGACAGAACCGGCCTAGCCTGCGCATGAACTTGTTCAGGGGGGATTGGCCCGGGCGACCCAGGCGATGAGCTTGCTCGGACACATGCATGCGCGTGTCGTGCACCGCCGCCGGATCGCGGTATTGGCCGAGCGCATCTCGGCGTTGCTGCCGCGCGGCGCGAAGGTGTTGGACGTCGGCTGCGGCGACGGGATGATCGATGCGCTGATTCAACGACAGCGTCCCGATCTGGTCGTCTCGGGAATCGACGTCCTGGTGCGCAGCCACGCGCAGATACCGGTGGCCCCGTTCGACGGCCGGACTATCCCTTACGGGACCGGGAGTTTTGACGCGGTCGTGCTCGTCGATGTCCTGCATCACGCCGAGAGCCCCGACGCGTTACTGCGAGAAGCCGCGCGCGTTTCTCGGGAGTGCCTTGTGCTCAAGGATCACATCAAGGAGGGAGTGCTGGCGGACCAGACCTTGCGATTGATGGATTGGGTCGGCAATGCCCGCCACGGCGTTACGTTGCCCTATCATTACTGGACGGAACGCGAGTGGCAGGCGGCGTTTGTCAGGTTGGACCTGACGGTCCAGTCCTGGAACGGACGGATCGGCCTGTACCCATGGCCGGCGGCATGGCTGTTCGAGCGATCCCTGCATTTCCTGGCTCGTCTGCACAAACGAGCGCCCGTATGACCGGTCCTCGAGAGGAGCCGTATGAGCGATGAGATGAGGCCTTCTGGACACCCCGTCGAAGTCTCCGTGGTCATGCCTTGCCTGAACGAGGCCGATACGTTGGCCGCCTGTATTCAGAAGGCGCAGCGGGCCTTCGCCGAGCACCGGATCGCGGGCGAGGTCGTCGTGGCCGACAACGGCAGTACCGACGGGTCCCAGGCCATCGCGTCGGGCCTTGGCGCACGGGTCGTTCCCGTGGAGGCGAAGGGGTACGGGAATGCGCTGATGGGCGGCATCGAGGCGTCTCGGGGCCGATATGTGGTAATGGGCGACGCCGACGACAGTTACGATTTCCTGGAGGTGCCGAAGTTCGTGGAGAAGTTGCGGAAAGGGGTGGCGCTGGTGCAGGGCTGCCGCCTGCCGTCCGGTGGCGGGACGGTGTTGCCCGGGGCCATGCCGTTTCTCCATCGCTGGTGGGGCAACCCCATGTTCAGCCTGATGGCGAGACGGATGTTTCATGCGCCGGTCCACGACGTGTATTGCGGCATGCGGGGGTTTTGCAAAGACCTCTATGCCCGCCTGGATCAGCGCTGCACGGGCATGGAGTTCGCCACGGAGATGATCGTCAAGGCCAGCCTGCGCGGGGAAACCATCGCCGAGGTTCCGATCACCCTCCACCCGGATGGTCGTAAGGCGCACAAGCCCCATCTGAAGACCTTTCGCGACGGATGGCGGACGCTGCGCTTCTATCTCATGTACAGTCCGCGCTGGCTGTTCCTCATTCCCGGAGTCGCCCTGATCCTCCTGGGGCTGCTGGGCTATGCCGTGGCGATGCCGGGGCTGACGTTGGGGGGAATGAATTTCGACGCGCACACCCTCTTGTTTGCCAGCCTGGCCATCCTTTGCGGATACCAGTCAATCCTGTTCGCGATTTTCACCAAGACCTTTGCCATTACCGAGGGCCTGATCCCCTCCGATCCCCGAATGGACCGGTTCTTCCGCCACCTCTACCTCGAACGGGGGCTGATGCTCGGCGCCCTGTCCCTGCTTGCCGGGGTGGGGCTGTTGCTGATGGCCGTGGAACAGTGGCGCGCCGTCAATTTCGGACCGCTCAATTATGCCACAACCATGCGATGGGTGATCCCCGGCGCGACGCTCACGGCGCTGGGTTTCCAAACCATTCTGGCCAGCTTTTTCACCAGCATCCTGGGGTTGCGTCGAAAATGAGCTCGTCCCGGCCGGGATGGTTGCACAAGAAAGGGTCGTGATGACTGAAGAGCGCATGGCACAGGGCCCGCCGAAACTGTCCGTGGTGATGCCCGTCTACAATGAACGGCTGACGATCGAAGAGATTCTCTGCCGCGTTCAGGCTGTGGCGATCGAGAAAGAGATTGTCGTCGTGGACGACAAGTCCACGGATGGGACGAGGGAGTTTCTCGAGCTGCTGACTCGGAGCGCCGAGACGCTCGGCAGCATGGCGCTCCCTCGCTCAGGCAAGACTTTGCGCATAGACAATATTCGGGTCTTCTTTCAGGAGGCCAATCAGGGTAAGGGGGTGGCGGTTCGTCGTGGGTTCCGCGAGATTCGCGGTGACATGGTCATTATCCAGGATTCGGATTTGGAGTATGACCCGCAAGAGTACCACGCACTCTTGGCGCCCATCGAGCAGGGGCGGGCCGAATTGGTCTATGGGTCCCGTTTTCAAGGGGGGCACACCGGGTCCTGCTGTTTTGGCATCAGGTGGGCAATACCGGCTTGACCCTGCTCTCCAACATGGTCACGGATGTGAATCTTTCGGATGTCTGGACCTGCTTCAAGGCCTTCCGGCGGGAGGTCTTACAGGGAATCACCTTGCGGGAAAACTGGTTTGGGTTTGAGCCTGAAATTACCGCCAAGGTGGCGAGGGGCCGCTGGCGCAGTACGAGGTGCCCGTGTCCTACCATGGGCGAACCTATGCGGAGGGCAAGAAGATTACATGGCGTGACGGGATCGTGGCGGTCTGGTGCATTCTCCGGTATGGGCTCTTCCGCGGTTAGGGGTGGGTGCGGGCAAGTCATCCGGGAGCTGAGACGCTGATGTGCGGGATTTGCGGGTTGGTCGGTCAGGTTGGGCAGGAAGACGAGGCGGTCCTGACGCGCATGATGCGCCGCCTGGAGCACCGGGGGCCGGATGAAAACGGGAAGCACCGGGAGCCAGGCATCCGACTGGGGATGCAACGGCTGCGCGTGATCGACCCGCAAGGCGGACATCAGCCGATCTCCAACGAAACCGGGACGGTCTGGGTGGTGATGAACGGCGAAATCTACAACTATCGGGAACTGCGACGGGAGTTGATCGACAAGGGCCATCGGTTTACGACCAACTGCGATACCGAGGTGCTTGTCCACCTCTACGAGCAGGAGGGAGAGGCCGGCGTACAACGGCTCCGCGGCATGTTTGCCTATGCGATCTGGGATCGTGAGCGACGCCGCTTGCTCCTGGTTCGCGACCGCTTGGGCATCAAGCCCCTCTACTACGCGTGGGTGCCGTCGTCGTCCGGGGACGGGCCGGCGCTGGCCTTTGCCTCCGAGCTGCCGTCGCTCCTGGAAGCCATCCCGTCTCGTTCCGTCGATCCCTCGGCGGTCGCCCAGTATCTGAGTTTGCTCTATGTGCCTGGGCCTGGAACGATGTACGAGGGAATCCGGCAGCTCCAGCCTGGCGCGTGGCTGAAGGTGGAAGGCGGCAAGGTTGAAACGGGGTGTTACTATCATCCAAGCGCAGCTCTGCCGACGTGTGCCGCGATATCGCATGGAAGAGAATCCGTAGCCGAGACGGAAGAACGGTTTCTGGCCTTGCTCAAGGACACGGTCCAGGCGCACCTCGTGAGCGACGTTCCTTTAGGCCTCTTCCTGTCCGGCGGGCTTGATTCGGGCGCGATTTTGGCCATGATGCGGTTGGTGACCGACGGGCCGATCAAAAGCTTTTCGATCGGCTATGGATCGCCGGTGGATCGGTCCTACAACGAACTCGACGCGGCCCGTCTCATGGCGGACCGCTTCGGCGCGGAGCATACGGAAGAGCGGTTGACTCCGGATGTCGTGACCCTGTTGCCGAAGATCGTGACGGCCATGGGGGAGCCCTTCGGGGATTCCTCGGCCATCCCGACCTACCTGGTCTCGGCCGTCGCGCGCCGCTCCGTTACGGTAGCTCTCTCGGGAATCGGGGGAGACGAGCTGTTCGGCGGCTATCCCCGCTATCTGGGGATGCGAGCTGCGGCCCGCTATGCGTTGGTGCCGGCCGTCGTGCGCGGGTGGGTAGGAACATGGGTGGCCCCGCTGTTGCGCGAGGGGGTGGGCGGCCGGGATCAGCTTGGCCGGCTCAAGCGGTTCTTGCGGGACGGTCGATTGGAACTGTCGGAACAGTACCGGCAGTGGATCACGTTTCTACCCTCCGAATGGAGGGGCTCGGCCTTGACCGAGGATTGTCTCGCAGCAGGCGAGCCGGATGCGACCGCCCGATCCTATCAGGCCCTGTTCGAACGCTGGCCGGTCCCCGATCCGTCGGACCGGGCCATGGGACTGGACCTCCAGACCTATCTGCCCGACGACCTGCTTAGGATGGGAGATCGGCTCAGCATGGCCCACTCGCTCGAGTTGCGCGTGCCCTTCTGCGATCATGAGTTGCTGGCCTTTGCCTGCAGCCTGCCGCCGCCGGTCCGGTTCGACGGGTGGACCTTAAAAGGATTCATGCGGAAATCGCTGCGCCGTCTCTTGCCTCCCTCAATCGTCAGCGCGCCCAAACGGGGTTTTCAGGTGCCGCTCGCGCGGTGGCTGCGCGAAGATCTCCGCGAGATGGTCGGGGACCTGCTCAGCGACGAAGCCGTGCGTCGGCGGGGTTATGTGAAACCCGAGTATGTGCGGTGGCTGCTTCAGGCACATAGAACGGGCCGGCGCAACTTGGCCGATCAGATTTTCGCCTTGCTGGTGTTGGAGCTCTGGCACCAACAGATAGCGGCGCGGTGATGCCGATGGATGTGCTGCTATTGTCCGAAGTGTCGGCGGCCAAAGTCATCGGGGGTGCGGAACGGATGCTGCGCGAACAGGCTGTCGGTTTGGCGAAGCGGGGCCATGCCGTCGGCATCGTTTGCCGCGCGCCACAGGGAGACGCCTCCGCTCACGTGCGGATCGAAGGGGTCCCCGAATCCCGGTATGCCGTCTCTCGCGGCCATGAGGGGGCGTTTTTCCTGTCGTCGGTGAGACAATCCCTCCGTGCCTTCGAAGTCGGACGGAGCGGGCGAACGTTGGACGCCGTGTTGGTCTACCAGTCCCTGGCCGGATTCGGGCCGATCCGGCGGTGCGCCACCACCGCCGGCGCCTGGATTTACATGTGTCTGTCCCTCGCGCATGAGGAGTACCTGAGCCGCGTGCGGCCGGGCCGGACTCCGGCCGCCAGGATCCGCCGGGCGCTCAACGCCCGCGTCCGGCTGTGGGTCGAACGGTCGGTGATGCGCCGCTGCCACCGCGTGACCGTGATGAGCGACTTTATGAAAGAGCGGGTGCACCGGATTCACGGCATTCCGGAGGCCAAGTTGTCGCTGCTGCCCGGAGCGGCCGATACGACCCGGTTCCGTCCGCCGGACGATCAGCGACGGCTCAAAGTCGCGCTGGGTTTGCCGACGGATCGAATGGTATTCTTCACCGTCAGGAACCTTGTGCCCCGCATGGGCTTGGAGAACCTGGTGGATGCGGTGGCGCTACTGAAGGATCTGTCCGGCGATCTGCTCGTCCTCATTGGCGGACAGGGCCCCTTGCGAGAGTCTCTGCAAGCTCGGATCGAGTCGTTGAACCTCGGATGCCAGATCCGGTTACTCGGCTTCGTCGGCGAGGCCGACCTGCCGAAATATTATCAGGCCGCAGACTGCGTGGTGATGCCGACGGTGGAATTGGAAGGGTTCGGGCTGGTGACGGTTGAAGCGCTGGCCTGCGGCACTCCGGTGCTGGGCACGCCGGTCGGCGCGACGCCGGAAATTCTCAGCCGCATCGATCCGTTGCTGGTGACGCCAGGCTGCGATGCCGCCGCGCTCGCCGGGTCGATTCGCCTGGTGCTCGACCGCTTTCGGGACAGGCCGGGCGAGCGAGCCCGACTCGCAGCCGCAGGGCTTGATTTGGTCGCCAAGGAGTACAACTGGACCAGGCAGAGCGAGCGGCTGGAAGCGCTCATCCGGGACTCCTGTGCCGCCCCTGGCGGGTACCTCGCGGACGGGTTGCGTTGAGCCGGTCGGAACGATGACGCGGAAGGTCATGCATGTGATTACGAGGCTCGACTGGGGCGGGTCGGCGCAGAATACGTTGTTGACGGCGCTCGGGCACGATCGGACCGCGTTCGAGCCGTTTGTCGTGGCGGGGCGGGCCGGGCATTGGGATGCGCAAGGCGGAGATCGGGCGACCGAGGCCATTTGTCTGCGTCTGACCGAAGCCGGCATCCGGTGGGTGCTGCTGCCGAGCCTGACGCGCGAGGTCAATCCGCTCAAAGATCTGGTAACCCTCTGGCGGTTGTTTACGCTGTTCCGCAAGGAACGGCCGGCGGTCGTTCATACCCATACATCCAAAGCCGGGGCGCTGGGCCGGCTGGCCGCCTGGCTGGCCGGCGTGCCGGTGCTCATTCACACGCCGCACGGCCATATCTTCTACGGCCATTTCGGCCGCCTGGCTTCCCGGCTGTTTCTTCGAATCGAGCGAATTCTGGCGCGAGGCACGACGCGCTTGATCGCCTTGACCGAGGCCGAGCGGGACGAGCATCTTGCCTGTAGAGTCGGGAAGGCGGAGCAGTTTTCCGTCGCCCCCAGCGGGATCGATCTGGCGCGATTCCGAGAGGCTGCTTCGGAAGGGCTGCGCGCCCGTCCCCCGGGGTTCGACTGCCCCTCCGAGGCCTTTGTGATAGGATCGGTCGGCTGGTTGACGGAGGTGAAGGGACACCGATTTCTGATCGAAGCCTTCGCCATGGTGAAGCCGTTGCATCCGAACCTGCATCTGGTGATCGTGGGGGGCGGCGGTTTGCGAGACGCCTATCTGGCCTTGGCGGATCGACTGGGGGTCCACGGCTCGGTGCACCTGCTGGGGGAACGGCAGGACGTGCCGGAATGTCTGGCCGGCATGGACCTATTCGTGCTGCCTTCGTTGAACGAAGGGATGGGCCGCGCGTTGATCGAGGCCATGGCGGCAGGACTCCCGGTGGTCGCCAGCCGGGTCGGCGGCGTGCCGGCGATCGTGGAGGATCGCCGCACCGGGTTGCTCGTGCCGGCCGGCGATGCCGGGGCTCTAGCGTCGGCCTTGGAGGAATTGGTGCAAAAACCGGAGTGGGCTAAGGAGCTCGGGGTTGCGGCCAGCCGGAGCATCGGCGAACGGTTTAGTTCCGAGGCGATGGTGCGGGCCATCGAGTCCTCCTACGACAAGGCCTGGGCCGCAAGCGGCCGGGAGAGATTGTGATGAACCGTCGGCGGCTGATACCGATAATGCTGGCAAGCCTTTGGATGGCCCTAGTTACAGTCCAGGCCGGAGCGGAGCAGTCCGCGCTGACGCCGTTAGTAACCAGCTTTCACGTGCACAGCCAGGCCAGCACCGGCGACCTCAGTTTGGATCAACTTGCCGAGCAAGCTGAAGCTCTGGGATTGGACGCGGTGGTCCTGACCGACAACTTCGTCCTTCGGTACGAGTATGGGCTCTATCCGCTTCGTAACCTGCTCAAGCGCACGTTCTCGATCCGCTCAGTCCTGGATTACGGGTTGGACCGATATTTGACAGATGTGGCGGCGGCGCAGGTCCGCCACCCCAAGGTATTGTTGATTCCCGGCGTCGAAGTCGTGCCCCACTACTATTGGACCGGCTCCCTCTTCGAGGGCAACCTGACGATGCACAATTCCCAAAAGAATATTCTGGTGTTCGGCTTGGCGCGCGGGGAAGACTATGCTGCCCTGCCGGCGATCGGCACCCCCGGATCCTACCACTATGATTTGGCCAGCGCAGCGGCCTTGCTGCCGGCGCTGCTGTTTGTGCCGGCGATCCGGCTCTGGTTCCGCCAAAGCGCCAGGATCTCGCACGATGGGCAGGTCACCTATCGGGTACGTCGCAAGCATCGTCTGGCCTCCTTCTTGCTGGCCGGCACCGCCTCCTTGCTCTTGTACAATGCCTGGCCGGTTGGCGATCCGATCTACAGCATCTATGATGATCATCTGAGCTACAGGCCCTATCAAACATTCATTGATGCCGTGGCGACCCGCGGTGGGGTGACGATCTGGTCCATGCCCGAAGCCAGGGACTTCAACCAGTTCGACTACGGTCCTCTCGGCAAGGTGACGGTCAAGACGGATCCCTACCCAGATGCCTTGGTGATGACCAGCGGCTATACCGGGTTCGGCGGGATCTATCAGGATACTCGGACGGTGATCGAACCGGGCAATAACTGGGACCAACTGTTGGGCCAGTATCTCGCTCAACGTCAAGGCCAGTCTCCACCGTTCACGGTGGGCGAAATCGCCTTCCACGGTATTAATAGGGACACCAGGGAACTTGACCAAGTCCTGACGATTTTTTGGGTCCGCCAGCGGAACGTCACCGGTCTCGTGGAGGCGCTGCGCAGCGGCCGGCTCTATTCGGTTGGCCAATACGTCAAGGGGGCCGGTCTGCGCCTCGATCAGTTTCGTGTCGAGTGCGAAGGCGGGGCTAGGGGGGCCGAGAGCGGCGAGTCGTTGGACCCCAACGGGGCCAGGGACGTGGTGGTGCGGCTGAGGGTCACGGCTGTGGACCAGAGCGCGCATCCCATTACGTTGACGCTGATCCGATCGGGCCAAGTGGCCGCGACTCTGACAGGCGTCACGCCGTTCGAACAAATGATTTCCGATCCAGGCGCTCCGCCAGGGGTCTGGAATTTTTATCGCGTCTCGGTCCAAAGCCAGGAGAGTGAAATTTTGAGCAATCCGATTTTTGTTGGGCCGGTGCCAGCCGCTCAATATGATGAGGTAGGCAGGCCGATACAGCCGGCCCTGGGCGCAGCCCCGGTTCCGACTGTGCGGGCGCAAGGGTTGTAATGCTGGTCGCGATCCATCAACCTCAGTATCTGCCCTGGTTGGGCTATTTGGATAAGATTGATCGGGCCGATGTCTTTGTGATACTGGACACCGTTCAGTTCAAGAAGAACGAATGGCAGAACCGCAATCGCATTCGGACGTCGAAGGGCTGCCAGTGGGTGACCGTGCCCGTGCTCCATCGGTTCGGCCAGCCGATCAATGAAGTCCGCATCAATCCGAGCGAGAACTGGGCCGTCAAGCACGTGCGGACGATCGAGATGAACTATGCCCGTGCCCCGCATCGCAAACCGTTTCTGGAGGAGTTGCGGGCAATTTTCAGTCTACCCTGGGAACGGTTGTCGGATCTTAATGTGGCGGTGCTCACATGGCTGCTGGAAGCCTACGGCATCACGACGCCCTTGCGTAGGGCGTCGGAGATGACGCTCCGGGAAGAGCCGACGGACCGGCTGATCGATATCTGCCGGACCGTGGGCGGCGACAGCTATCTGGCCGGGGCCGGCGCGGCCGGATACATGGATCTGCCGAGGTTCGAAGCTTCGGGGATACGGTTGGAGGTGCAAGACTTCCGCCATCCGGTCTATCCCCAATGTTACGAGCCGTTCATGCCCGGCATGGCCGCGATAGACTTGCTCTTTCTCTGCGGCGGCGAGGCGTTGCCGCGGTTACGCGCCGCCAGGAGTGCGGGCGTGGCCTTTGCGGACGTGCATGAGGAAGCCGCCGGACCGGCCGGTCCCACGCGGTCCGAAACGGAACGGGAGATATCATAGGAAGGGGGGTGGCGATGACTTTGGAGGACTCGAACCGGATTCGCATCTTGGCACTGGGCGCCCATCCCGACGATATCGAAGCCGGATGCGGGGGTGCCCTCCTGCGGTACTCGAAGCAAGGCCACCAGGTATTCCTGATGATCATGACCGAAGGCGAGTTGGGAGGGAATGCGCGGGTCCGCACGGCCGAGCAGGGCGATGCGGCAAAGATTTTGGGAGCCGACAAAGTGTATTGGGGAGGGTATCCAGATACCGCCATTCCCAATGACCGAGGATTGGTGCAGAAGATCGAACGGGTGGTTCAGGAGGTCGCCCCCCATGTGATTTTCGTGCATTTCCACGATGATACGCACCAAGATCACCGCCATTTGGCGATGAGCACCGTCTCGGCGACCCGGTATATCAAAAACGTGCTGTTCTACGAGGGGCCGACGACACAGCATTTTTCTCCGACGGTCTTCGTGGACATCGGCGCGGTCCTAGACGAAAAGATCAAGGCGCTTCAAGCCCACGCCTCGCAAGTCAACAAAACGAACGTGGAAGGGCTGAGCATCGTCGAGGTGACAAAGTCCGCAGCTCATTTCCGCGGAATTCAGGGGCGGGTGAAGAACGCGGAAGGGTTCGTGCCGTTGCGTATGTTCATACCTTAAGGCCATGACCCACTCTGTTGAGCTGATTCCCCATTCGCGTCCCACCCTCGGCGAGGCTGAAGCCAAGGCTGTGGCGTCGGTGCTCGCCTCCGGACAGGTGGCCCAGGGTCCGCAGACCGATGCGTTCGAGCGGCGGGTGGCGGAGTTGGTGGGAGTCCGCGGCGGCGTCGCCGTCAGTTCCGGGACGGTCGCACTGGAGGTTGCGCTGCTGGCTCTGGGCATCGGGTCCGGTGACGAAGTCATCCTCCCGACCTACGTCTGTGTCGCACCCTGGTTGGCCGTGACCAGGGTGGGGGCGACCCCGAAGCTGGTGGACATCGAGCCGCAGTCCTACAACATTGATCCGGCAAGCGTCCGACAGGCGCTGTCTCCCCGCACGAAGGCGGTCATCGTGCCGCATCTGTTCGGGTTGCCGGCGGACCTGACCGCTCTGCAATCCTACGGGGTCCCATTGATCGAAGATTGCGCGCAAACGGTGGGGGCTCTCGAGCGGGGTCGGCGAGTCGGAAGCGTAGGGCGGGTGACCGTCTGTTCTTTTTACGCCACCAAACTTCTATGTGCCGGCGAAGGTGGGATGGTGTTGTCCAACGACGCCGGACTGCTGGAGCAGGGGCGAGCCCTGCGCGAATACGATGAAAGCGATCGGTTGAATCCCCTTTCCTACAACCGAAAGCTGACGGACCTGCAGGCTGCGCTTGGGCTCGCCCAAGTCAACCGGTTCCAGGATTTTGCGCGCCGGCGGACGGCCATCGCCGCCAGGTACGGGGCTGCGCTGAGTACTCTCGGGCTCACGCTGCCGGTCGTCCCAGATGGGCGCACGCATGTCTATTATCGGTATGTGGTGAGGATTCCGGAGTCGGCTGGCCCCTTGGACGGGATGGTGCAGCGGTTGGAAGGGCGGGGCATCCAATGCCGGCGACCTGTGTTTCGGCCGATCCATCGGTTTCTGGGAGCGGCGGGATTTCCCGTCAGCGACGACGCCCATGTCCGCGCCTTATCGCTCCCCCTCTATCCCACGTTGACCGATGCCGAAGCGGATTTGGTGATCCGAGCCCTGTGCGAGGAGTTTCGATGACGACGGTCGAGCGCGACGAGCCGAGGTGGCCCAACTGGGCCCAGTGGATCGGGCTGGCAGGTTTGGCGCTGCTGCTCATCCCGTCCATGCGCGAGTTCTATATCGTGGAGGGACGCCGGTGGCTCTACATTCTGTTGCTGTCGTTCGCGATCGCCTTCACGCTGACGCCTGTTCTGATTCGCATGGGCGTCAAGTGGGGATTGGTGGATCAGCCGTCGGAGCGGAAGATTCACGCGACGCCGATCCCGCGCATCGGCGGCCTGGCCGTCTATTGCGGGTTCGTCGGGGCGATCGTGATCAATTCGATTCTAGAAGACTGGATGGTGGCCATTCTGTTGGCTGGGTCCCTGCTCCTCGTGGTCGGGATCGTCGACGATGCCAGGGGGCTGCCGGCCTGGCTCCGATTGGGGGTGCAGCTGCTCGGCGCCGGAATGGTGATCTATACGGGCAAGATGCTCACGTTGTTTTCCCCCGGCGCCTTCGGTACGACCGTCAACGTCTTGTTGACCTTCTTATGGATCGTCGGTATCACGAACGCCTTCAACTTCTTCGACGGGATGGACGGGCTGGCGACCGGCATGGCCATGCTGATGGCGTTCTTTATGGGCATCGTGGCCTATGAGACGAACCAGCCGGGCCTGGCCTGGCTGGCGGTGGCGGTGATCGGGTCCAGCCTGGGGTTCTTCTTCTACAATTTCAGGCTCGATAAGGGGGATGCCCTGATCTTTTTGGGCGACGGCGGGGCCACCTTCCTCGGCTTTACCCTGGCCTGCCTCGCCGTCAAGGGCGAATGGGCCGACGACAATCCCATCGTGTCGTTCAGCAATCCCTTGCTGATCTTCGGGGTGCTGATCTACGACATGATCCATATCACCGTGGAGCGGATCATGACCGGCAAGGTCGCATCGGTGAAACAATGGATCGATTATGTGGGCAAGGATCACTTACATCACCGTTTTGCGCGGCTGCTCGGCAGCAGGCGGGCCAGTGTCGAGCTGATCTTCGCGTTGGTGACGACCTTGGGGCTGGCCGCGATCGTTTTGCGTAAAGCGGGCACCACGGAAGCGATCCTCCTGCTGGCCCAGGCGGCCTTGATCGTCATCATGGTCACCATTTTGGAACATTATGCGCGACGCGAAAACGGACCGTAGTTGAACAACTAATCAGGAGTGGAGCTGTATGGTACCGACTGTAGAGTGGAAGGAGGGGGGCGTCCGGCTCCTGGACCAGGCCCAACTTCCCGAGCGCGTCGTTTTTCTGGATTGTCGCGATTACCAGACGGTGGCCCGCGCGATTCGGGAACTGCGGGTGAGGGGGGCGCCGGCCATCGGTGTGACGGCGGCGATGGGAGTAGCGCTTGGTGCAAATTCAATTAAATCAGTCGATTTCGATCAATTTTCAAAAGAAGTACATGAGATTTGCGATGCTCTGGCTGCGACGCGGCCGACCGCGGTGAATTTGTTCTGGGCCATCGAGCGGATGAAGCGAGCCCTGGCCGACAGCCGACAATGCCCGGTGGAGACCATCAAGCGGCGGCTGGTGGAGGAGTCGCAGCGGATTCTGGACGAAGATATCGCCATGAACAAGACCATGGGGCGTCATGGGGCGGCGCTCGTCAAAGACGGGCAAACGATTCTGACCCATTGCAACGCCGGGGCCTTGGCGACGGCCGGCTATGGGACGGCCTTGGGGGTGGTCCGGGCTGCCTGGGAGCAGGGGAAAAAGATCAAGGTCTTGGCCGACGAGACGAGGCCCGTGCTGCAAGGCGCCAGGTTGACGGCCTGGGAGTTGATGCAGGACGGCATTCCCGTCACGCTGATCACGGACAACATGGCCGGGGCCTTAATGCGGCAGGGCCTGGTGCATCTCTGTGTCGTGGGGGCGGATCGGATTGCGGCCAATGGGGACGTGGCCAACAAGATCGGGACTTACTCGGTGGCGGTGCTGGCCAGGGCCCACGGCATTCCCTTTTATGTCGCCGCTCCCTATTCGACCATCGATTTGAACACGCCGTCAGGCGAACAGATTCCTATTGAGGAGCGACAGCCGGGGGAGGTCACGTCGATTTGCGGCAAGGCGGTCGTGGCGCCGGTCGGCGTTCCGGTGCTGAACCCGGCCTTCGATGTGACGCCGGCCGCCTACATCACCGCGATCATCACGGAACGAGGCGTGTTCAAGCCGGGAGAGCTGGCCGAGCGGTTTCGCACGTAGCGGAGGTTGCAACCGGCCCCTGCTTCGACTAGAATGCCGCGCGGTCGGATGCAGCGCCGCGCATCTTTTCACCTTATTATGGAGAAAGTGACGGACGATGAGCGAACGGACATTGGCGATTATCAAGCCCGATGCAGTGAAGAAGCAGGTCATCGGGGACATCATCAAACGGTATGAAGCGGCAAATCTGCACCCGGTGGCCATCCGGATGATGCAGCTTACGAAGACGGCTGCCGAGGGGTTCTACGCGGTGCACAAGCAGCGGCCGTTTTTCAACAGTCTCACGGCCTTCATGTCCTCGGGTCCCGTCGTGGTCCTGGTTCTGGCCGGAGACAACGCCATCAAGCGACATCGCGAGCTGATGGGCGCGACGGACCCGGCCAAGGCCGAGCCCGGGACGCTCCGGGCCGTGCACGGGACCAACATCGAATTCAATGCGGTCCACGGGTCCGATTCCGCGGACACCGCTCGCTTCGAGATCGGCTACTTCTTTCCTGAAATGGACTTGGTTGCCCGGTAAGTCGCGCCACGTCGACGCGATGGGAATCGGGGGGAGCCTCTCGATTCCCCCAATCCAGCCCGCGGTCGTTCCTTCCTGCGAAAACATGAAACGGCCAGCCTACCAGTGGAGCGACGTTCCTGTTGCCGGCCGGTTGGCCCTACTGGGGCTGGTTTGTGTCTTGCTCTGGGCCGGCTGCGCCGGCCCCCGGGTCTCTCCCCCCCCGCGCCCGCCGGCTGTTGCCGAACCAAGCCTTGAGATCCAGCGTCGGCTCCTCCGGGATGCGCAGGAGCTCCACCGTCAAGGCCGGAGCCAGGCGGCGGTGCAACTCCTGGAGCGGTGGTTGCGGACATACCCACGCTCGCCGCTGGCTCGGGAGGCCCATTGGTGGCTGGGCCGTTCCTACGAACAGGCCGGCGATCTCGGCGCGGCCCTGGTTCAGTATCGAAGCGTCGTGCAGGCCGGCGGGGACAGCGAACTGGTGGTTGCGGCGCGCAGCCGTATCGCTGCGTTGGAACGGCCTGCCGCCGGTCCGCCGCGTCTTGCCGGGAAGCAGACGGCTCTCGGGCTGCCCGCGCAACGCTTCCCGCAGCCGCCTTTGTTGGAGAGCTGGCTCCGTTCTTTGGCCAAGGCAGGGGTCACCACATTGGTGTTGGAGGCGGGTACCGAGGAGATCCGGAGTCAAAAGCCAGGAGGGGCTCCGACAGCGCCGGCGGGAGTGTATTTCCGAACGGACTGGGCCTTGACCGTCCAGGATACGATCGGGCAGCTGGTCCCCTTGGCCCATCGGCAGGGGATGGCGGTCTATGTCACGGTCAATCCCTGGCGGATGGCCTGGGTGGACCCGGCGCTCGGGTGGCAAGCCCAGGCTTACGATGCCGCCGCCGGCCAATTCAGACCATCCCTATTTTTGGACCTCTTCCATCCGGCGTTCCAGGAATACCTCGTCGGATTGGTGACGGATCTGGCCGGTTCCGGCGCGGACGGGGTCCTGTTTCGTGCGCCGCCCGGCGTCGATCCTGGCGAACGGCTCAGCCGCTTTGCGCGGGAAGCGGTCGAACGGGAATTTGGGATCAGGCTCGATCCCGCATCCTTGAGGGGCGATCAGCGGAGTTATGCGCCTGAAGTCTGGCGCTGGCTGGGCTGGGAGTCCCGTCAGTCGGTGAAAGTGCTGGACCGGCTGGCGCAAGCGGTGCGCAAGCGATCCGCCACGATGCAGGTCGGACTGGAGGTGCATGAGGAAACGATCACGGAGCCGGTGGCCGCCCTGGTCCGCTACCGGGAAGATGTCCTGGAAGCCAATCAGAGCGCATGGGATTTTTATGTGATCATGCCGAGGCCGTCACTCTCCCTGGGGCAGGGGAAGGGCCAGGCCGGAGTCGTGACGAAGGCGGTTGCGTTGCTCGGGGAACGGCGTCCGATCTGGCTGGAGACTCGGCTGCAGGGCGGCGATCTCGTGAAGCTGGACGAGCGACTGCCTGCGGCGATCGCACAGGCCGGGCTTCCGCCGGGCATCGGTCTCTGGTACGTCATGCCGGCCGGCTCCGTTCCTTGACAAACCCTACCTCCTGCACTACGATCCCAAAACCGTTTTGCGAGACGAACCGCGCGCTTCGATCACATGCGGGCGGATAGTGACTATGCCTCTCGCTTTTCAGGACGGTGAGCCTCCGAGCGAGGCGAGAACAAACCTGGCGGACCTTTTCAACATCCTGTAAGAGGAGAGCATGGAGCCTAACGATCTGCGATACCACGAGGAACATGAATGGATCCGGGTGCAAGGCAAGCAGGCGACCCTGGGCATCAGCAATTTCGCCCAGGATGCGCTGGGTGATATCGTCTTCATCGATCTGCCGAAGCCGGGGACTTCGGTCACGGCAGGGGAGCAGATCGGCGAAGTGGAATCCACCAAGACGACCTCCAGCATCTACACCCCTGTGAGCGGCACCATCGCCAAGATCAACGGCGACCTCAAAGACCATCCCGAAGCGGTCAACGCCGATCCCTACGGCAAGGGGTGGATGACGGTGATCGAGCTGTCCGATCCCGCGCAGGTGGACAAGCTCATGACCGCCGCGCAGTACGAGACCTTCCTCGCCTCTCAGAAAAAGTAGCACCGACCGACGGCATGACGGACCGGACACACATCGCGATCCTGGGCGCGGGGCCCGGCGGGTACGTGGCGGCGATTCGAGCCGCCCAGCTCGGGGCGCGGGTGACGGTCGTGGAAAACCAGGCTCTGGGAGGCGTGTGCCTGAACTGGGGCTGCATTCCCAGCAAAGCGCTGCTTGCCGTCGTGGAGTTGGGGGATAAGGCCAAGAAGGCGGCGGACGTCGGCCTGCAACTGGGCGGGGGCGTGACCTACGACCTCGCCCGCATGGTGGCGAGAAAAAACAAGGTCGTGGAGGGGCTGGTCAAGGGCATCGCCACCCTGTTCAAAACCTGGGGCGTCGAACACATAGCCGGGACCGGCGAGCTGCTGGATGCGCGAACGCTATTGGTGAGAAAGCCGGACGAGACCGAGATCAGGGTGCAGGCGGATGCGGTGATCGTGGCCACCGGCTCCTCCTGGCCGAACCTGCCGCTGTTCCCCATCGACGGGGGGCAGGTCATCACTAGCAAAGAGGCCCTGGACCAAACGGCGGTTCCGGCCAGCCTCCTGATCGTCGGCGGCGGCGTCGAAGGTTGCGAGTTCGCGGCGCTCTATAGCGGTCTGGGAACCAAGGTGACGGTCGTCGAGTTGATGGCGCGTCTCCTGCCGCTCGAAGATGAAGAAATTTCCTCCTTCATGGAACGGGAGCTCAAAAAACGAGGGGTGGAGGTGCGCACCGGGACGACGGTCGAGCGAGTCGAGCGGGACGCCGGTGCCGTGACGGCCCTGCTCAAGGACGGGACCAGGCTGACGGGGGACAAGCTGCTCGTCTCGGTGGGGCGTGGCTTCAACACGAAGGGCATCGGCCTCGAGACTGTGGGCGTCCAGCTCGGCCGGAGGGGCGAGATTGTGACCGACGACCGGATGGAGACCAACATTAAGGGCGTCTATGCGATCGGAGACGTGGTCGGGAAGGCGATGCTGGCCCACGTCGCCTCAGCGCAGGGGAAAGTAGCGGCGGCCAATATCATGGGCCATCCGGAATCGATCTCCTACGACGTGGTGCCGGCCGGCATCTTTACCCTGCCGGAAATCGGCCGGGTGGGACTGACCGAGCAGCAAGCGAAAGAACGGTGCGCCCAACAGGGAGGGAATCCGGAACAGGACGTGAAAGTGGGGCGGTTCCGGTATCTGGGATTGGGCAAGGCGCAAGCGACCGGGGACGCCACGGGCCTGTTCAAAGTCATTGCCGATGGGAAGACGGGAGCCGTGCTGGGGACCCACATCGTCGGAGCCCATGCGGCCGACCTCGTCCATGAAGCGGCCCTGGCCATGCAAGCGGGGGCGACCGTGTCCGCGATGGCCGGCATGATTCACGCCCATCCGACCCTGGCCGAGGGCCTGATGGAAGCGGCGGAGGACGTCGCGGGAATGGCGATCCATCAGGCGAGAAAAAGAATGTCGTAAAGTCTGAAAGTCAGCAAGTCGTCTAGTCTTGAAACTTTCAACTTTTTGACCTTCTGACTTTATAGACTATGGTGCAGTCGCTGCTGATCAAGCTGGCCATGCTGGCTGCAGCGGTCGCTCTGGTGTTCTGGATCGGCTGGCCGATGCCCGATGAGCCGGAGCTGGAGCCGGAGGGGGAGGAAAAGGCGCAGGGTCCCTCGCCGCCGCCTCAGGTTCAGCTCCCTCCGCGTAGCGACATAGGTACAGGTACGATTCAACCGGGAGGGGAGTCGCCGAGATTCGGCTGGCAGGCAAAGAACTCCTCCAGGCTGGACTTGAACCGGGCAACGGCCGATGATCTTGAGCAATTGCCGGGGATTGGGCCGGTGCTGGCCCGTCGTATCGTGGAATGGCGGCGCGGGCATGGAGCGTTCAGCAACGTGGATGACTTGAATCACGTCAAGGGCATCGGGGAGAAAAAATTGCGGCAGCTCAAGCCTTTGGTCATGGTGGGTCAGTCCAAGCCGCCAGTCCCATCCCGTTTTCGGCCTGCTGCTGCTCACGAGAAGGGTCCGGAGGCGCCATGAGTGAACTGACTCGTCAACTCGATCTGATTCTCCGCGGTTCCGTGGAGGTGATTCAGCAGAGCGAGCTGGAGTCCAAACTCACCCGTTCGCTGAAAGAGAAGCGGCCTTTGCGCGTGAAGGCCGGGTTCGACCCGACCGCGCCGGACTTGCACCTGGGCCATACGGTCCTGATCCACAAGCTCAAGCACTTCCAGGACCTGGGACACCAGGTGCTCTTCCTGATCGGCGACTTTACCGGCATGATCGGGGACCCGACCGGCGTGTCCGAGACCCGCGTGGCGTTGACCAAGGAGAAGGTCCAGGAGAACGCGAGGACCTATCAGGAGCAAATCTTCAAGATCCTCGATCCGGCGAAGACGGAGATTGTCTTCAACAGCCACTGGATGAGCCGGATGACGGCCGACCAGTTGATTCAGCTCAGCGCCCATTACAACGTGGCGCGTATGCTGGAGCGGGAGGACTTTCACAAACGCTATCACGAGCAGAAGCCGATCAGCATCCACGAGTTCCTCTATCCCTTGATCCAGGGCTACGACTCGGTGGAGCTCAAGGCCGACGTGGAGCTGGGCGGGACCGATCAAAAATTCAACCTGTTGGTCGGGCGCGATTTGCAGCGGGACTACAAGCAGGAGGCGCAAGTCGTGCTGACGATGCCCTTGCTGGAAGGGACCGACGGGGTCCGCAAGATGAGCAAGAGCTTCGGGAATTACATCGCGATCAAGGACGTCCCCAACGACATGTTCGGCAAGCTCATGTCCATCAGCGATACCCTCATGCTCCGCTACTATGAGCTGCTGACGACGGAGAATCTGGAGCAGGTCAAATCGGCCCATCCGATGCAGGCCAAGCAGAGGCTGGCGGAGCTGGTCGTCACCCGGTACCACGGGGCCGAGGCGGCGTCCCGAGCCAAGCAGGAGTTTGCCCACCGGTTCAGCGAGAAGGAGTTTCCGGACGAGCCCGACGCGCGCGTGACGTTGACGACAGCCGATGTGGCCGATCCGGCTGCACCGGCGATCGGGCTGGTGGATCTGGTGGCCAGAACCAAGCTGGTGCCGAGCAAGAGCGAGGCCCGGCGTCTGATCGTCCAGGGCGGGGTGGAGATGGATGAGCAGAAGCAGACCGACCCGAACGCCTCCATCCGGTTGGCCGCTGGGCGGCAATACCGGTTCCGCATCGGCCGCAGGAAATTCGCCATCGTCGAGTACAAAGCCGAGGGATAAGAGCATATGGCTGATGGCATATGGCGAAAGCGTGATGAGCAGGAGCTCGAGAATAGGGTGTTCTTACCATCAGCTATTCGCTATCGGCCATCAGCTCCCGGCATTTCCCACCCTTGACTTGCCGCGGTCCACAGAGTAGGATTCCTCTCGCCATCCATTATGAATGGGCCTCATCCACTTCCGGACCCGGTTGTTCAAGACCTGTGGTGCAGGCTGCGAGCGTCGGTGACTAGATTGGCCTTGCCTGTTATCGAGCAGAGAAAGAGAGCGGGAGTAGCTCAGTGGTAGAGTCCTAGCTTCCCAAGCTAGTTGTCGCGGGTTCAAATCCCGTCTCCCGCTCCATACCTCGCTTGCGTGATCCGCGCCCTTCGATCAAATGGGCGCGGATAGTTACTTTGCCACCAGTAGCTTAGATTCTTCGCTTCGTGTGAACCGTCGGCTCATCGGGCCGAGCCCCTGCCGACTGATGCCGACGGAGAAACACCTTCAGATCTTTTTTCGTTTCCAGTGACATGACAGCGGAGGCTGCTGTGGCCGCACCTGTTCGGCTCCTCGCGGGACTACTTCTCTTCTTGCTCGCCGGTTGCGCCACCCCCTTGGGTGATGCGGCTGGAAGAGGCGATCTGAAAGCGATGAGCGCGCTGCTGGAGCAGGGGCAAGACGTCAACGAGAAGGACGCCTGCGGGATGAGCGGGGGGGAGACCGCCTTGTTCTGCGCGGTCTGGTCGGGCAATCAGCCGGTGGTCAAATTCCTGCTAGAGCGTGGCGCCGACGTGAATGCCAAGACCAATTGGAACATGACGCCTCTCGATGCGGCCGTGGGCAGAGGCGATGTGCAGATGGTCCAGTTCCTGCTGGAGCGGGGGGCGGAAACGAACAACGCGCAGGTCCAGGTCTGCGATTCCGGCGGATTCGACATCAATATGTGCACTTCGCTCCAATATGCCAAACACACGGGGAACACCAAAATTGCGCGCTTGCTTGAGTATGCCGAGGAAAAGGAATTGGCCAAGCTGGGCGTGCCGTCGTCTTCCGCGCCGCTGACGGCAGCCCCACCCGCGGGGACAGTTGTGCCTGCAAGCGATGTGGATCGTGTGCCATCCGCGACGGCCAGAGCAAAGACCCATGCCTATGCCATCGTGGTGGGGATCGAACAGTACCAGCAAAAGCTGCCGCGGGCGGACTTTGCCGCGCACGACGCGGAGGTCATGAGCCAATACCTGAGCAAAGTCTTGGGCTATCAGGAAGAAAACGTGGTCGTGTTGCTCAACGACCGAGCGACGAAGACGGGCATCGAGAAATACATCGAGGCCTGGCTGCCCGATCATGTGGAGAAGGACGACTCGGTGTTCATCTATTATTCCGGACATGGCGCGCCCAATGCCAAGACGGGGAAGGCCTACCTCGTGCCCTATGACGGGGACCCGGCTTTTGTGGAGAAGACCAGTTATCCGCTGGATCGGCTATATGAACAGCTGGCGAACCTGCCGGCCAAAGAAGTCGTAGTCATACTCGACTCATGTTTTTCTGGAGCCGGCGGCCGGTCGGTCATCGCCAAGGGCATGCGGCCGATGGTGTTGTCCGTGGAAAATCCGCTCTTGGCCAAAGGCAATACGGTGGTGCTGGCTGCCGGTTCCGGCGATCAGGTATCCTCCACGTATGATCAGAAAGGCCATGGCTTGTTGACGTATTTCTTTTTGAAGGGTCTGCAGGGAGAGGGAGATCGTAATAAGGATCAGAGTATCGAGCTTAAGGAGTTGTTCGAGTACTTGAAGCCGCAGGTCGAGCGGGTGGCTAGACGCGAATTTCACAATGAACAGAGTCCCCAACTGTTGGGGAGCCCTGACATGCTCAAGCGGGGTGTGCGCCTGCTCGAACGAAACGAAGTGCCGTCTCGCTAATCCCCCTGTGCCCCCGAACCTGTTCCAGGTATCCTCTTCCACGGCCTCCCAAACGACGCAGCACAGTCCGCATTCTTGTCCCGCAGTTGGCTCGCTGGGCAGCTTAAGACAGAAGCCCCGGCAGCCACGCTCTGGGTGAGGCGCAGAAGGTGGGCCGGAATGCGCTGGAGGATATTTAGAGTTAGGGATGCAGTCGGTGCCAACGAAGAAATCAGGCTAGACGGCTTTCTTGACGAGCCCGGTGCGCAGACAGCGGGTGCAGACGCGGATGTGCTTGGTGCTGCCGTTTACCATCGCCTTGACCCGCTGGAGGTTGGGTGCGAAGATGCGCTTGGTTTTGTTGTTGGCATGGCTCACGTTATGGCCGGATTGATGTTTCTTGCCGCAGAGATCGCATGAAAAAGCCACGGTTCGAACTCCTTCCCTCACGAGACGGTCAAAATTGTCTGGACACGGGGCGTATGCTACCATACGGGCGTCTTGTCTGACAAGCCTACCTTGGTGCCGACTGTCTGCATGGAGCGACTGCAGCACATCGTCCAGCGCCTGGCCCGTCCCATTGACTTCGCCAGCCGCGATGCCTACGCGCATCTCTCGACAGTCAAGGGGCTCGGCCCGTTCGTGTCACGCCAGGTCGTGGAGGCCTTGGCCGAGGACGTCTACTCGGCCGCCGTCGAAACCGATTTACTGACGATCCGCCAACTCTTCGCCGATTACGACCGGATTCCCGATCAGGCCGAGCGCAAGAGCCGGCTGGTAAGAGCGCAGGCGATCCTGAGCCGGCTGCGCTCGATGGACATAGGTGCGAAGGCAGAAGCGCGAGGCGCGGGACAGGAGCAGGCTCACCCTCGCATCCCGAGTTCCGGCCCCGGTGCTTCCGATCTATGGGATCTTCCGATCCAGTTTGCGCGTGGCGTCGGGCCCAAGCGGACGCCGTTGCTGGAGCGGTTGGGGATCAAGACGGTCGAAGATGCCCTCTGGTTCCTGCCCTGGCGCTATGAGGACCGGTCGGTCGTGACCCCCATCGGGCAACTGGCGCCGGGCAAGCCGGCGACCGTCTGCGGGATCGTGCACAGCAGCGAACTCAAGCGCGCCGCCAGGCGTCGTCTCTCCATCCTGGAGGTGACAGTGGAGGACGCAACCGGTTCGGTGCATGCGGTCTTCTTCAACCAACCCTATCTGGAAACCCAGTTACAGCCGGGGGCTCGCGTGATGCTGAGCGGCATGGTGTCGGCCGGCCGCAAAGGATGGACCGATCTCGGACTGGAGACTCCCCAATACGAGGTCTTGGGGGAGGAACAGGATACGCCGTTGCACGTCGGCCGGATCGTGCCGATCTACCATGAGACCAAGGGCCTCACGTCCCGCCAGTTCCGGACGATCGTCAAGCACTTGTTGGATCGGCATGTGCCGGGCATGGAAGACATCGTGCCGGCCCCATTGCTGGCGAAGCTGCGCCTTCCGCCGATCCACCGCGCGATTCCCGATCTCCATTTCCCTCCCGTGCCGGGCCGCCAGGCCGGCCAGGGTTGGATGGACGCACTCGATCGCGGGACCACGCCGGCCCACCGGCGGCTGGCCTTCGAGGAATTTTTCGTGCTGGAGCTGGCCCTGGCCATGCGCCAACGGACCGTCAAGGAAGAGGTGAAAGGCATCCGGTTCGACACCGGCACGCAACTGGCGGCCAAGCTGCGGACCCTCTTGCCGTTTCAACTGACGATGGCTCAGGAGCGGGTGCTGGGCGAAATCCAGCGGGACATGGCATCGTTGCGGCCGATGAACCGGCTGATCCAGGGCGATGTGGGCTGCGGCAAGACGATCGTCGGGCTGATCGCGATGGTCATTGCCTGCGGGTCCGGCTACCAGGCGGCCCTCATGGTGCCGACCGAAATTCTGGCTGAGCAACATTACCTCAACCTGCGTCCGCTCCTGGATTCGCTGGGGCTGACGGTGGTGTTGCTCAAGAGCGGGGGGGCGGCCAAGGCGAAAGCGGCGACGCTCGCGCAGATCGAAAGCGGCGCGGCCCATATTGTGATCGGCACCCATGCGCTGATCCAGAAAGGCGTCCAATTCGCGCGGCTGGGGCTGACGGTGATCGACGAGCAGCACAAGTTCGGGGTGCTCCAACGGAAGACCTTGCTGGAGAAGGGCTATCACCCGGACGTGCTGGTCATGACGGCCACGCCGATCCCCCGGACCTTGGCTATGACCGTCTATGGGGATTTGGATCTCTCGGTGATCGACGCGTTGCCGCCGGGACGTCGCCCAGTCCGGACCTGGCTGTTCAACGAATCCCAGCGTCGCCGGGCCTATCAGGTGGTGCACGATGAAGTGCGGGCCGGCCGGCAAGGCTATATCGTCTATCCCCTGGTGGAGGAGTCGGAAAAGGTCGATCTGCAGGCGGCGATCCAGGCGGCCGAGGGACTCCAGGCCAAGGAATTTCGGTCCGCCCGCGTAGGGCTCTTGCATGGGCGCTTGAAGGCCGAAGAAAAGGAACGGACGATGGCGGCGTTCAAGGCCGGTACGATTCAGATTCTCGTGGCGACCACGGTCGTGGAGGTGGGGGTGGACGTGCCGAATGCGACTGTGATACTCGTGGAACATGCCGAGCGGTTCGGGCTGGCGCAACTGCATCAGTTGCGGGGCCGGGTGGGGCGGGGCGCGATCCAGTCCTACTGTCTGCTCCTGGCTTCAGGGCGGGGAGCCGCCGGAGACCGCGAGGAATCGAGTCGGCGGCATGCGGTTCGATCCGGGGCCCCAAGAGGAACAGGCTCCAGCCCTTCGCGCCAACGCATGGAGGCCTTGGTCAACTCAACCGATGGCTTTGTCATTGCGGAAGAAGACCTCCGCATCCGTGGACCGGGGGAGTTTTTCGGGGTGCGCCAGTGGGGGTTGCCCGAATTACGGGTGGCCAATCTCATTCGGGACGGGGTCTTACTCGAATCGGCAAGGCAGGAAGCGTTTGCGTTGCTGGCGGCGGACCCGCATCTGTCCGAACCGCGCCATCGAGCGTTGCGGAGTGTGATGTTGCGGCGCTGGAAGGACAAGCTGGATCTCGGGTCTGTCAGCTGACCCGGGTAGGGAGGGGACCATGGGGTTGCTGCAACGAGTCAGACAGGATTTGAAGGTCGGCTGGGCGAGCCTGCGCTATGGGGCGGCACAGGCGGCCGACCGTGCGATGGTGGAAACGGAATTGTTGCAGTTGCGTCGGGAATTGCGCAAGCTGGATGGCCGGTTCGGCGACCTGTCCCGCGATATCGGCGAGCGCGCCGTGGAGCTGCAGGAACGGAACGTGACGACGGAACAGATCCTCTCCGATTTCGAAATCGTGCGCGGCGCGGAACAGGCCCAGGAGCTGAAACTCCAGCGGGCCAAGTTGCTGGCCGAAATGGAAGATGCCAAAGCCTCGTCCTGACTCTCTTCAGCCGCCTCCCGCCGCTCATTCATTCCGCAGAAGGCTCCGTCATGATCCTGGCCGGGATTGATATCGGAACCCTGACCTGTCGGCTCTTGATTGCCGGGTGGCAGGCAGGTCGGCCGCTCGTTGAGCTGCATTCCGAGCGGCGGGTCCTGAGGCTGGGCGAGGGGTTGGAGCAAAACGGCAAGCTGAGTCCGGCCGCCGTGCAGCGCGTGGTCGAGGTCTTGCGCGAATGGAAGGGGCAGGTGACGACGCACCGGGCCGAGGCGGTGGCCGAGGTGGCGACCAGCGCGGTCAGGGAGGCGAGCAATCGGGATGCATTTCTTGACCTGGTGCGGCGCGAAACCGGTTTCACGGTCGAGATCATCAGCGGAGAAGAGGAGGCTCGCCGGACCCTGCTCGGCATCCGGTCCGGTCTCCCCGCCGGAGTCGCGAAGATGCTCGGGCTGGATATCGGCGGCGGCAGTACGGAATTCATCCTGGATCAGCCCGACAGAACCCCGATTGTCTGTTCCAAGGAAATCGGCGTGGTGCGGCTCACCGAGCGGCTCCTGCTCCACGATCCGCCGACGGTCGGCGAGTTGCAGACAGCCAGGGAATTGGTGCGGCGGACGGCGGACGAGGCGCGCGCCAAGTTGGGCGACCTGGCCGGTGCGACCTTTGTCGGCACGGCCGGCACGATCACGACGCTGGCAGCCATGGCCCAGAAACTGCCGGCCTACGTGGGGTCGCGGATCCACAACTACCGGCTTGAACTGGAGACGATCAGGGGACTTGAGGCGGATATCCTGAGCCGCACGAAGGCGCAGCGCGAAGGGCTGTTGGGGCTGGAACTGGGGCGCGAGGATGTGATCGTGGCCGGGACGATCATCCTGCGCGGGGTCATGGAAACGCTGGGGTTTCAGACCTGCCTGGTCAGTGATCTAGGTCTGCGCGAGGGGGTTTTGTTGGACCTGGCGGAACGGCTGAAGAGCAGCTAACAGCGTTCAGCCATCAGCCTTCAGCTTCGGCAGAAATTTGCTACGCTGACGGCTGAATGCCGACGGCTGACGGCTCCCATTTATCGTTGTGAGTACCAGCGAAAGCCTTTTGTCTCTTGGAACGTCGGGCGGGGCGCGGCGCCAGGTTTTTCCACCACCAACACTTTGAAATCCCACAGCCCGAACCAGGCCGGGTCGATCACCTCGTGGTAGTGGCATCCCATCAGCTTGGGCAGCATGTCTCCGAGGGCCTTGCTCAATTCGGCTTCGGTGTAGGCCCGGATGGAAAAGGGCTTCCCTTGCGCTGCGCAGAAACGCTGGATCGTGTAGGCGGCGCCGGTGCAAAGCAGGCGCGTATCCGGCCGGATGACGAAGAATTGGGGCAGGGCTGAGTACTGTTCCTGGAATCCCAACCAGCGCGCGGCATGCCGGAGGTGCTGGTACTGGACCTCATATTCCGTATGGCCGGGCAGCTTGACCGGGGCCGGCCAGCCCTGTTCGATTCCGAATTCGATCAGGATCGCCCGCCCGCCCGGCTTCAAGACCCGCCAGAGTTCCGACAGGAACCGGATCGGTCCGAGGTTGAACATCACTTCATCGGGGAGGTCCGGCTCAAGCGGCAGGCGGATGCGCCTGATCCAGTCCAGGGCCTCCTGATGCAAGGGGGTGTCGCCCCGACCTGTTTCGATCTCCCGCTTGGCGAGCTGCACCGGGGTCATGTCGGCGAGGTTTTCGTTGTCGATGATCAAGTCCACGCTGTTGTTGCGAAAGGGGAGCCATTCGGCATTGGCCTGGGTGCCGCCGCACCGCCACCCGGCTTCCCCGGCCAGCTTCAGTTGGGAAGGGAGGAAGGGACGGGTGATATCCAGAAACGTATAGAGTACGCCCTGTTTTTCGACCGGCGACAGTTCGGCCGCGATTTCCCGGGAGACATAGCCAAGACCGCCGCCGACCTCTACGACCAGTTTCGGTTTGGGGGCCCACCAGCCGAGGCGGCGCAGGTGTTTGGCCAGGAGCCGTCCGTAGGTCAGGCCTTGCAGCGCCTCGCTGGGTTCACGGAACAGGTGGGACACGGTCGTCTCGATCTGGTCGAAGTGCCCTTCCTGGGTGGCGATATCGCGCAGGTGAAAGGCGTGGAGATGGTCTTCTCCCTCGAATTCGCGGGAGCCGGACCAGCCTTCTCGAATTTGTTGCAGGAGCAGGTCCCACTTGGCGTTGCTGCGGTGCTGACCCGTCGGGGGTTCGGTGCCGTAATAGCAAAGGGCGTAGCGGGGAAGGGCCCACCGTTCCAGATGCCAGCGGCCGGTTTCTCCCTCCGGTCCGCAGACCCATTTGCCGAACTTGTCCAGGAGCCAGCCGACCGAGGCCTTGCCGTCCATGGAGGTCAAGAGCTCGATCCCCATTCGGTTCAGCCGCACCAGGGGGAGTTGGTCGTCCAACGGGGTGAGCCACCATTCCTCCGGCGTGTGCTGGTACACCACCATGTCCGGCATTCTCCAGGCTCGCTGGGTCAGCGCGTCGCCGGTGAGGGGGAGCGGTTCGTGCAAGGCGGACTTGGGTTCCATGGTCTTCCTAACGCGTATGATTGATCAGGGTGTCATGGGAACGAGGGCAGCAGGGTACACCAAGCTATGGGGCGGAGCAAGCCGAATGACGGCCCGGTTCGCCGCATAAAAAGTTCAGGTTGGAGAGGGTAAGGGAGCCGGGTCCGTGACGGTGAGGAAACCGCGCATGATGGGGTGCAGGGTGCAGTGATAGGGGTACCGGCCTGGCGGCAGGCCTGGCAAGGCAAAACTTCCATTGGGGGCCACGGAGCCTGAGTCGAAGGCGCAAGACCCATCCAGTTCACACCCGTCGTGCGTAACTGTATGGTGGGAGGCGGTGGGGTTGTCCCATTGAATGGGGACGCCGGCTGATACTGTCGCGGAGGCCGGCATATAATAGGGTGAGCTGCTTTCGATCGTGATCTGGAAGGGAGGCAGAGCCGCAGAGCCGAGCCCCAGGCCAAGCGCCCACCCGCCCATGGCCAAGGCGACGCGTATGCGAGTAAGTCGGGTCGACATAATCTTCTTGGAGCTAGTCTAGTTTTGGACGAGCCCTTTTCAAGATTCGCTCGATCAGACGCGGCAAATCCTCGCGTCGATGGTTGAACCGAAATTCCATCTCCTTCAGGTAGAGGACAAAATGACTCCGTCGGATGCCGTAGTACCGCCGCAGTTTGGTCTT
>VGXC01000017.1 GCA_016873495.1 Nitrospira sp.
GATCACATAGACGATCTGCTCCTCGGAGAATTTCGACCGCTTCATGGGTCCCTCCTTTCGCACAGGACCGTCGAAGCCGTCAGTCTACTCTAGTTTTGAGTTGCCGTCGTTTTCCGGGGAGACGTCACCAGGTTGTACTGGGACGCGGCCGACCGTGGATCGGCTTGGATCGCCGCCGCGCAGTGTTCCCTGGCGGCATCCCATCGGCCCGCGTTGAACTGCGCGATCCCCGCCTCGTTGTGCGCGGAGGTGATCGGATCGGCGCCGGCGGTCGTGGCGAGCGGCGGACTTGCCGCGCAGGCGCCCAACACCAGCAGGCGCAGGAGTCCGACGACGACGCGTCGAGAGCCGATCATTCCTCTTTCGCCCCGACGATTTTCGGGGACTTCACCTCCTGATACCCTTCGCACCAGCCGGTCCACTTGACGTACCACCGGTCGGCCCACTGGCTGACGTCGGCCCGCTTCTCGCCGTATGGTTTCTGCAGGACGGTCTGGAACGCGGCTTGGTGGCCGGCAATCTGCAGCAGATCCTCATCGGTGAACGATCCCCACTGCTTGTGCAGCCGGCCCTTGAGTTGCGTCCAACTGCGTTTGAACTGTTCCTGGTTCATGCCCATTCCTTTCGTCAGGTCGGGTTTCCCGCGCCGGCTCCGGCGCGGGAATCCTCGTCGGTCGTGTTGCGGTCGTTTATGGCTTTGCCTGGTAGGGCTGGCCCCCCATCGGGTGCTTTTCTTCCACAAAGGAGGCCCAGATGGCGGCCCCCCAGGTCAACACCATCAAAGACAATAAGGCTAAGACTGGATACATGGCGCGCACCTCCCTTTCCGCATCGTGCACAGGCACGACACCGAATGACTGGAGACGGCGGCGTATCAGCGGCAAGACCGGAGAATCAGACGCGCAGGAAGAACATTGGGAGCGCGAGGGATAGGACAGTCGGCGTGGCTCAATACGTCATAAATTCACGCTACAGGGTATCGGGCACGCTGTCAACGCACATTCCGCGCCGCGATCGTATGGCCCTGATTCCATGCAAGTAAATTTTCGCGCGCCGGTCCGTGTCGCCGACGTTTCACCGTCCTGCTAGGGCTTCCAGCCGGACAGGCAGCAACGCTGCGCCAGCAGAGGCGTGAAACTCGGTAGATCGTCGGACACATTCGTCATGACCTCGTCCGCCAGACGCGGGTCGTCGAAACAATCATAGGCATCGTCGAGAAATCCTCCCCGCAGCAACGGATGGTGCAGAAACGCCGGGCCCGGGCCGGTCACGATTTCCAAGGGCTGCTCGGTGACCCGGATGCGTGCGAGCCCCAACGTCTCCAGCCACCTGCGGCCTTCGTCCGCCGACGGCCGCTCGGCGATGTAGTCCGCCAGTTTCTTCCGCTCGGCCGACAGCCCGCGAGCCTCCATGTCTCGGTCGATCCTCCGCCAGAGCGAACCGAACGTGCCGAGCGAGGGAAAGGTCAGCACCAGTTGGCCGCCCGGTTTGAGATGCTCGACCAACCCCCGGACCGTGTCGAACCGGTTGGGGCGGAAGAACATGACCGACAGGTTGCCGGTGATGCGGTCGAAGGCCGGCAGGCCGGTCGGGAGCGCACGCATATCCAGGCACACGAACCGCAGCCAGGGGAGATGGGGGCCCTGAATCACCCTGGCTCTGGCGACTTGATGCTCGCTCCAGTCGACTCCGAGCACCTGTCCGGTCGGGCCGACCTGCTCAGCCAGGTAGAAGGCCGGAATGCCGTCGCCGGAGGCCACGTCCAGAATGCTCGCGCCCGGCGCGAGATCCAGATGATCCAGCAACGTCTCGGCGAAGGGACGGGACCAATAGTCTTGTTTGGGAAGGGACCAACCCCTCATCAACGGGCTTCCTGTCTCGCCTGGCCCAGCCTACGCCTAATCCGCAACCAGGACGCAGCTTACCATGACCCGCGATTTTCTCGCACGATGACTCGACGGACCTTGGCGAATGGATGGCCGATCGCGTATTCTGGCGGCTGACGGTCTGGGCATCTTCGTCCTCATTATGCTTGCAAAGGGAGGCCTGCGATGGAACAAGGTCAGCTGACACAACTGGGGCCCTTGGCGGCCTTAGCCGGAGTCTGGGAAGGAGACAAGGGCGACGACGTCGCGCCCTCGGACGACCGAGGGACGGAGCAGAACAAGTTTCGCGAACGGATCACCTTCGAGCCGATCGGGTCGGTCAACAACCATGAACAAACCCTGTATGGCCTTCGGTATGCGACCACGGCCTGGCGCATCGGGGAGGCGGCCCCGTTTCACGAAGAGGTGGGATACTGGCTCTGGGACCCGAAGGAGAAACAAGTCCTGCGCTGTTTCATCGTGCCGCGCGGAGTCTCCGTCATTGCCGGGGGACCGGCGGAACCCACGGCGACATCCTTCGCGCTCTCAGCGGAAGTAGGATCGGAAACTTATGGCATCTGCTCGAACCGGTTTCTGGACCGGGAGTTCAAGACGGTCCGTTACGAATTGACCGTCACCGTCCACGACGACCGGACCTTCACCTATGAAGAGGACACGCAGCTGCGCATCACGGGACAAGCGCACCTGTTCCATCACCGCGACAAGAATACCCTGAGACGCGTGAAGACCTTCTAAGCTCGGGCGAGTATGGTTCGCTTTACTCCTCAGGGGCGGAGCCTTTCGACCAAGCCCTATGGCAAGACTGGAGGCCCTGAGCAGGCGAAGGAAAATTCCGAGGAATCTTAGAACGTGGCTTGGTGGATTGCCTCTCTCGGCTCGGAGACAAGGCGCCGGTCGTCGCGAAGGCGGCACCCCGACATCCTCATCCCGGCGGGCATTTCGTTGAATTGGCTGAAACGGCGGGGCAGAGGTCATTGAGGCCCCGGATGTTGACTGTATAGCCCGCTAGCCGAATCCCTGAATTGTGAGGCGGCCTCCCTGTCTCCCCCCCGCCAGGGCTGCTTCAACCGTTCCGGAAGGCTCTGAAGTCCCTCCACCAACCGCTACGCCCGCTGAGTCGGCTGCATGGTCTTCTCGCGGGCAGCCTGTCGGAGCCGACCGCTGCTCCGGTCGTTTCTGCCACTGCTCCAAGATCAGGACCGCCAGCAAGAGCATGATCGGGAAGGCAAACGCGAAGTAGAGCATGAGCCACGGCATGGTCCCCACCTCCTTGTGTGGTCTCTGACAGGGCACGCCTCCTCGTTTCGCGCTTTTCCCGCCGCTGGACGAGTTGCCTGCTTGCCCCAATAGACACCTTAATGGAGCAAGCCCAATGCCACGCAGCCAGCATGGAGCTGTATTCGCGGAAACTACTGATTCGGCACAGGACTGTTACGTGACAGTGCGGAAGGGGTCGAAATTCTTGGGGCTGAGGAGGCCCTCGGTCCTATCCCTTACGATACGCGGCTGAACCGAGAAGATACAGCCCCTGCACTCGGTGTGAGGCGGAGCTTGATAGAAGTTCGTTTCTTGCGGCGCCCCTAACTACTTTTCTACTGCACATACTCAATGCTTCTGACCCAAATCCTGTGACCCATGCGAGGGTCCGCCATCAATTCCATATTTGAGGACGCCTTTTTATATGCGGGGATTGTTCTGATCCACATCTTTCCGTTGCCCACCTGTCCCCCTGAATGTAGAATGAACACCTCTCGGTAAGGGCTTGGCTCCTTGTAGGATTGTGTTGTCCGAGAGCATGACCGAAACGACTCGGGGCACACTGCGCGCATGAACCAGATTGTCCTCATCGCCCTGCGGAGGCCGTACACCTTCGTCGTGCTCGCGATCTTGATCGTGCTGTTCGGAGTCATGTCGGTGCGTAAATCGCCGACTGACGTCTTTCCGAATATCAAGATCCCCGTCATCTCCGTGGTCTGGTCCTATGGCGGGCTACTGCCGGCCGACGTCTCCGGTCGCATCACGTTCTACTTCGAGCGCGCCCTGACCTCGACGGTCGAGGGCATCAAGCACATCGTGAGCCATTCCTACTACGGCAGCAGCATCGTCAGCATCTTCCTTCAGGACGGAGTCAATCTGGCCGGCGCCGAGGCCGAGGTCACGGCGATCGCGCAGACCGTGGTCAAGTCGCTGCCGCCGGACATTTCGCCGCCCATGATTATGCGCCTGGAAGCCTCCTCGGTGCCGGTGGCCATGCTGCAAGTCACCTCCGACACAATGACGCCGGCGGAACTCTATAACTTGTCCGTCATGCAAATCCGTCCCCTGCTGGTCACAATCCCCGGGGCGATCCTCCCGGCCCCGTACGGGGGCAACCCGGTCATGCTGCTGGTCTCCCTCGATCAGCAGAAATTGCTCGCCCGACAACTCACCGCGACGGACGTTCACAAAGCCTTCGGGCGTCAAAACATTGTGCTGCCGGCGGGCGACCAGAAGATCAAGGCGACCGATTGGATGGTCCAGACAAATGCGACGCCGATGCAGGTCGAGGATTTCAACAATATCCCGATCAAGCGGGAAGGCAACGCCTTCATCTACATGCGCGACGTCGCCGACGTGCGCTTGGCCGGCCCGCCGCAAACCAACGCCGTTTTGGTGGACGGGAAACAGGCCGTCCTGATCGTGGTGATGAAGAGCGGCGAGGCCTCCACCCTGGACGTAGTGGACGGGATCAAGAAAGCGATCCCGCGCATTGAAAAAATCGTGCCGCCCGGGGTGAAAATCAAAATCCTCAACGACGCCTCGATCTTCGTCAAGGATGCGATCACGGACGTGGTGCAAGAAATGGCGACCGCCGCCGCGCTGACCGGCCTCATTGTCCTGCTGCTGCTCGGGTCGTGGCGGGCGACGGTCATCGTCGCCACCTCGATCCCGCTTGCCATCCTGACCTCGATCATCGGCCTGCACGTGATCGGCGAATCGATGAATCTCATGACGTTGGGCGGATTGGCGCTGGCGGTCGGCATTCTCGTGGACGACGCGACCGTGATGATCGAAAACATCGATACCCACCTTGCCATGGGCAAGCCGCTGGAGCCTGCGATCATCGACGCCGCCAACCAGATCGTCATCCCGACGCTCGTCGCCACCCTCTGCATCGCCATCGTCTGGTTCCCGCTTTTTCAATTGAGCGGCGTGTCCGGCTATCTGTTCATGCCGATGGCGGAGGCGATCATCTTCGCGATGCTGGCCTCGTTTATCCTGTCGCGCACGCTGGTGCCGACCATGGCCAAATATATTCTTGCGGAGCACCACGCAGCGCAGGAGCAGGAGGGGCAACACGAAACGAAACGTCCCCCAGGCTTCTTTGCCCGCTTCCAGCAAGGCTTCGAGCGCGGTTTCGACCGATTCCGAGATCGCTACAATAGCCTGCTCGAACAGGTCGTCGCCCAGCGCGGCGCCTTTGTCGGAGTCTGTCTGGCGATCGCGCTAGCCTCCCTCGTCCTCTACTATTTCAACGGCCGCGAATTCTTTCCCGAGACCAAGGCTGGGTCGATGCAGATGCACATGCGGGCGCCGATCGGCACGCGCATCGAGGTGTCGGGACGCGTGGCCTCCCTTGTTTCCAACGATATCGCGGCGATGCTCCCCGGCCAGGTCGAGGGCATCGTCAGCAATTGCGGCCTGCCGGTCGGGCCGCACAACCTCGCCTTCATCCCGACGCCGACGATCGGCACACAGGACTGCGATCTGACAATCGACTTGAAAAGCGAAAAGTCGCCGGTCTGGGAGTATCGGCGCATACTCCGCAAAGGCTTAAAAGAGCGCTATCCTGGAACCGAGTTCACGTTTCAACCGGCCGATCTGACCGCAAAGATCCTCAACTTCGGCTCGCCCTCGCCGATCGACGTGCAGATCAACGGCATGGAGATGAACGAGAATTACGAGTTCGCGCGCAAGCTGGCGGGCCGGCTGCGCCAGATTCCCGGCGCCAGCGACGTGACGATTCAGCAAACGATGCGCACGCCGACCCTGTTCGTTGAGGGCAACCGCACGTTCGGACTCGGCATCAACCTGTCCGAGAAGGACATCGCCACCAATCTGCTCCTGACGACGTCCGGCAGCAAGCAGGTGGACCAGCAATACTGGCTCGATCACAAAACGGGGATGACCTACCAGGTCAATATCTATACGCCGCAGCCGCAGCTCACGAGAATCCAGGATCTGTTGACCGTTCCGGTCGATCGGGGCGATTTCGGCGCGTCCGGCAGGAAACCGCAACTGCTCGGCAACGTGACCACGCTGTCGGCGGTCGGCACGCCGGGCGTGGTGACGCATTCGGACATCATGCCGCTGTTCGACCTCTATGTGTCCGCGGAGGGACGCGACCTCGGAGGCGTGCTGGAGGACGTCAAGACGGTGGCCAAGGAGATGGAGCCGGAGCTGCCCCGCAGCGCGGCGCTCGACATCCACGGCCAAGCGGAAACGATGCACAATGCCTATACGGAGCTGCTCGCCGGCTTGGTCCTGGCCATCGTGTTGGTCTATCTCCTGATCGTCGTGAACTTCCAGTCCTGGCTCGATCCCTTCATCATCATCACCGCCTTGCCCGGCGCCCTGGCGGGCATCGCCTGGTCTCTGTTCCTGACCCACACGAACATCTCCGTGCCGGCGCTGACGGGCGCCATCATGACGATGGGCACGGCGACGGCCAATTCGATCCTGGTCGTCTCCTATGCCCGCGAGCGGCTCGAAGCGCACGGCGACGCGCTGCTGGCCGCGGTCGAGGCCGGGAAGGCCCGCATCCGGCCGGTGCTCATGACCGCCTCGGCTATGATCATCGGCATGCTGCCGATGTCCATGGGCAATAGCCCCAATGCGCCGCTCGGCCGCGCCGTCATCGGCGGATTGGCGGTCGCCACCGTGTTCACGCTATTATTCGTGCCCTGCGTGTATGCCATCATCTACAGCCGGCGACCCGCTCGCCAAGAGGACCTGGCTTCATGACGCTTCGTGGCAGACGCATTGCGCTCGCAACCATTTTGATGGTCGGTCTGTACCTCGGCTATCGGATCTATGAGAGCCGACTCGACGCCGCCGCGCTACGCGACGAGACGCTCGAAGGCGCCGTCCCGACCGTAGCCATTACTCACGCCAAGCCGTCGGCGCCGACCGAGACCATTACGCTCCCCGGCAATGTCGCGGCCTGGTTTTCGGCGCCGATCTACGCGCAGGTCTCCGGCTACGTGAAGATGTGGCACAAGGATTACGGAGCCCAGGTGAAGACGGGCGACATTCTCGCCGAAATCAACGCGCCGGCACTCGACGCCCAATACGAGCAGGCCAAGGCGGATCTGGAGGCGGAGCGCGCCAAATTTATCCTCACGGAGGTGACCGCCAAGCGCTGGATCGCGATGCGCAAATCGCATGCGGTCTCCGAGCAGTCGATCACCGTGCAGGAGCAACACATGAAAACTCAAGCGGCTGTGGTCATTGCCGCGGAGCAAAAAGTCAAGAACTTCGAGGCGCTGATTCGGTTCAAGACGATCGTCGCACCCTATGACGGCGTGGTGACCGTGCGCAACATCAACGTGGGCGACTACGTCAACAAGGAAGGCACGCTCAGCGCCAGCAAAGACAGCAATCTCTTTACCGTGGCCGACGTCGATAGGATGCGCCTCTTCGTCTCCGTGCCGGAATCGTTCGGGTCCTTTCTCCAGCCGGGCCTGACAGCCGACGTCACGGTGCCGCAACTTCCCAATCGTCATTTCACCGCCAAGTTCCTGACCGTCGCCCGAGGGTTTGACCCGGATACGCGCACCGCAGTCACCGAATTTACCATCGAGAACGAGGACCGAGCCCTCTGGCCCGGCTCGTACGCCACGGTCCGTCTCACAGTGCCGGTCGACAGGAAAGTGCTCACGATTCCGTCCAGCGCGCTGGTATTCCAGGAGAAGGGCACGCAAGTGGCCGTGGTGGCGGATGACGGCCGTCTGCATTTCAAATCGATCACCGTGAGCAGGATTCTCGACTCCACGGTCGAGGTGACGGAGGGGATTTCCACCAGCGACCGCATTGTGAACAACCCCAGCGCCGCGTTGCTCGAGGGCGACAAGGTGCGCATCGTCACGCCGGCGCCGGGCTATGATTTCGACACGACGGACGCGCCGGGGCCCAAGGAACCATCTGCAAAATGACGGTCGCCCGCACATGATGATCGCACGCTTACGAATGAGGCCGGGCCGGTCGCGTATCATTCCCGTCTGCGCCAGGAGCGCAGGGTTGTTTCTGCTGGCGCTGATTGTGTCGGCTTGCAACAGCGACTGGCTGCCGCACGTGGACCTGGCACCTGAGTATCAACCGCCCCAATATGTCGTCCCCGCCTCATGGCGTGGGGCGAGTCCCTTCGTCGAGGCGAAGCCATCGGACGGCGAACTGCGTCCGGACTGGTGGAAGCTGTACGACGATCCGGTCCTGAACAAGATTGAAGAACAGGCCCTGGCGGCCAACCCGAACCTGCAGGCGGCCGCCGAGCGCTTCGTCCAGGCGCGCGATATGATGATGAAGGCCCGCTCGCGCCGCATCCCGCAGGCCGGCGTGGGATTCGGCGCCTCGAACAATAGGCAATCCCCCGACACGCTGTTCCGCGCCCCCGACAGTCCGCTCCGCGAATCGGACGTGCTCATCTCGGGGCTCGCGTCATGGGAGCCGGACTTCTGGTCGACGATCCGCAATGCGACGCGCGTGGAGACCTATCGGGCCGAACAGCGCGCCGCCGAATACGGGCTCGCGCGCCTCAGCCTGCAAGCGGAAATCGCGGCGAACTATTTCACGCTGCGCGGCTACGACGCGCAGGATGCGATCTACACCCAGTCGATCGACCTCTACAAACATTCGCTCGACATCGTCAACACCCAGTTTGCCGGCGGGATCGCGTCGGCGCTCGACGTCGCCCGGGTCGAATCTCTGCTGTTCAGCACGGAGACGAAGAAAGCCCAGATTGAGGGAAAACGCCAGGTGATCGAACATGCGATCGCCATTCTCGTCAATATGGCGCCGGCCAATTTCACCATCGAGCCGGTGGATGAGCTTCGCATGCCGAATTACACGATTCCGAAGACGATCCCGTCCACCTTGCTTGAGCGCCGGCCAGACATCGCCGAGATGGAACGCCGGATGGCGCAGGCGAATCGCGAAATCGGCATCGCCCGCGCCGCTTTTTTCCCCGATGTGCGGTTCCGGGTCGGCGGGGGATTCGAAGATACCGGCTTCAACCTGGTCCGGCTTGCCGAAAGTTTCTGGTCCTACGGCTCCACCGTGTCGCTGCCGCTCTTTCAGGGCGGGTATCGCCGCGCCCAGTTGCAGCAATCCTGGTCGGCCTACCGCGAGACGGAAGACCGGTACCGTGCGACGGTGCTCAACGCGTTTCGCGAAGTCGAGAACGAGTTGAGCCTGACGAACCGGCTGACCCTCGCGGCCAATCGGCAGGACGCCACCGTCGGGGCCACGCTGAAAACGCAAGAGCTGTCCATGGAGCTCTATCAGGGCGGGCTCATTTCCAGCCTCGATCTCATTTACGCACAAGTCAACACGCTCACGGCGCGCATCGAGGCCGTGGAGATCAAGGCCGAACTGCTGAGAGCCACGGCGACCCTTATCCGCGCGCTCGGCGGGGGCTGGAACCGCAAGCAATTGCCCGCCGACGAGGAGATCCAGCCTTTCGATACCCTCGAATATAACTTTGACAAACTCAAAAAGCCGCCGCCCGCCGGGGGCATCGATGTCAACGCGAGCGATAACTGGGTGAATAATGATTTAACCACCCCCTCCGTTCCGTAACCGTCGTTCAGACGCTTGGCCCTGCCTCCGATTTCGCGATCCAGCCACCATGCCGGAGCGCCCATCACGTAGTGGATTGGCAAGCACCGTGATAGGTTGCACTCACGAAGAGTGCGTGACGGGTTCCCGCCGCTGAAATAAATGACAGGCGGTGGGTCTAGCTTTTTCGCAGTTGTAAAGAGATAGGACGAAGTATGGGGTGAGTGACGGGTTTCGAACCCGCGACCTCCTGAGCCACAGTCAGGCGCTCTGACCAGCTGAGCTACACCCACCATCCGAGGACGTATCGGAGGATACGTGGCAGGGGGTCATCTTAACAAATGGGCGGATGGGCCGCAAGACGGCTCGCCAGGGCGAGTCGCGGGAGCACGGAGGGTGGCGGAGCCGAGGTCAGCGGTGCGAGTGGGTCGGGTGGAGGCGGGAGGAACGCTCGCCTTCACCCGATGGCCGGAGTGGCACAACCCCGGCCCCCAACTCACACCTGTCTGATCGGTCGGTCATGCGGCTTTCTTGAGCGTGGGGTTCGGCTCCAGCGCGCCCGGATCCTCCTGCACGGAGGGTATATCCTCGCGCTCGGAGCCGGCACCCAGGAGCGCCATCCCGGCCACAAAAATGATCCAGGCGATGGCCCAATTTCTCATGGTGACCCGGGTCCTTGCTGCCATCATCCTGCACGTCGGTTGTCTGCTCCTCGCCCCACAACACTGAGCCCAGCAGACTGCTCGCCAGCAGAAACAGTCCCCATCCTATGAGTGCGGCCACAATCAAGATCATCTTACCTTCTCCCGGCTGCCCGATGTGCGCCTCGACTTCTGATTCGTTCAGTTGTGAGAGCGAGCAAGGGTCGGGCCAGAAGGAGACCAGAACCGCATCCATTGGCAAGCCCAGTGCAAGCCATTGTTTTATCTCAAAGATCACGTCTAAAAGGACACAAGCGAAGCGGCGGGAAACAGGGGTACCTCTTTCGGACTGTACGCAAATGGATAAATGGCCGATCTGAAATGATAGACGCGGACCGCGCGGACAGGTGTGGGCAATGGAAAGAAAAGAGGTGCGAAACGGACTGCCGGCTCAGACCGGACGGGCGTCGAAGGCTGCCTGCATCTCGGCCAGGACCTCCTGCGCCGCTTCTTTCGGCTCCTCCGCATCGCGGATGGGCCGCCCCACGACCAGGTAATCCGATCCGGCCTTGATGGATTGTGTCGGGGTGGTGGGCCGCGCATGGTCATCCAGCCCCTTGCCCGCCGGCCTGATGCCGGGCGTGACGATGAGCAGTTTGGGGCCGACGTTGCGGCGGATGATGGCCGGCTCTTCGCCCGACGCCACCACGCCGTCGCAGCCCAATTCGGCGGCCAGCTTGGCCCGCGCCACCACCAGATCGGCGACGCTCCATTGGATGCCCATGTCGCGCAGATCGGCGCTATCGAAGTTCGTGAGCACGGTGACGGCCAGCAACTTGAGCGGATGCTCTTCCCGCCCCTCGACGGCGGCGTTCAGGGCTTTGCGGTTGGCATGGACGGTCAGGAACTCCACGCCCAGCTCGGCCACGCGGGCCGTGGCCCGGCGCACCGTCTCGTCGATGTCCAGGAACTTGAGGTCCAGGAACACTCGGTTGCCTCGGTCCAGCGCGCGCTTGACGATGTCGGGACCCGCCGCCGTATAGAGTTCGAGCCCGATTTTGACGAACCGGACCGTCCCCTCCACGCGGCGCATGAGCCGGTCGGCTTCTTCGGCCGACGGCACGTCCAGGGCCAGAATCAACCGATCGTGAGCGGCAATCCTGGACATCAGTTGATGGCTCCGCAGTCTTTGCTGTTGGTCTGCCAACCCTTGAGCACCTTCTTGTCGTCGAAGAGCAGCTCGTAGTTGTAACATATTTCTGCGTCCGTATTGGCATAGGTCAGATAGGTCGCGGTGCTCACGTGGATGATATAGATCCACTTGGTCTCGCCGTTGTCCAATGCATAGCGATGATCGGGGGGGCCCAAGCGGGCCGTCACTTCGTCCTGTGTAGCTTTCCCGACGTTCTCCTTGAAGTAGGCGTCCGGCAGGCCCATGCAGGCCGCCAGCACCGCCGAGAGGGCGAGGACCAAGGCCAGGGTTGTGATGGATTTGCTCATGATTCCCTCGCGCTTGTGGAGCATCTCGCTCCCGGCACCCGGCTGCTTGACCGAGCCGCCATGCCTATGTTACAAGAACGCTCCTTTACACTCAGAATCAACGGAGAACATCCCATGCCAGTTGTGCACAAGTCAACGATTAAGGCCGCGCGTCAGGCCCTCAAGCGCCACCAGCGGAATCGGACGATCCAGAGCTCGGTCAAAGGGATCCTGAAGAAGGTCCTGACCGCTGTGGAGGAGAAAAAGGCCGACGAAGCCAAGGCCGGGCTGCGCGAAGCCGCGTCGGCTCTGGGGAAAGCGGTCAGCAAAGGCGTCCTCAAGCCCAACACGGCGTCCAGACGGATTTCGCGCCTCACCGTCAAGGTCAACGCCCTCGCCGCCGCGAAGTAACTCCCCGTTTCATCGCGTTCAGCTCATCGCGCGCCGGCGCGCAAAGCGTCCTTCGGGCTCGCGCAGAGATCCCATAACAGCGTCTCCAGCACGCGGGTCTTGGAGCCGCCGCTCGCCCCTTTCAACTTGGAATCCGTCTCCGCAAACTTCTCGAAGGCCGACCGGAGGCGGGCTTCGGAAAAGGATCGGCCCAGGTCAAACCCCCTCCCCCACTGCCCTCCCTGCTCCTTCGCCTTCCAGATCCGCCGGTACTGCCAGGCCAGCGCGCCCAGAATGCGCAAGGGATCTTCCCCCGCTTCCAGGTTGCGCGCGAGGATGCGCAGCGCCTGCGCCCGATTCTGCGCGCCGATCGCACCGGTCAAGTCGAAGACCGAGGCGCCCGACTCCGTGCCCTTGAGGGTCTGCACGTCGGCCGCTTTGACCGCGCGCCCCTCGCCCACATAGGCCGCCAGCTTCTCCAACTCGCGCCGGATCAGGTAGAGGGAGCCGCCGGCCATATCTTTCAACGACGCGGCCATGTCCTTGAGCAACAGCACGGCATCGTCCTCCACCTTCACGCCGACCCGGCCCGCCTCCGCCTTGATCCAGGCCGGCAACTGGCCCTCGGGCGGCGGGGCGCAGTCCACGAGAACCGCACGCTTCATGAGCGTCTGGGTGAACTTCCGCCGCTCGTCCATTTTCTTCCCCACCACGAAGACCAGCGCGGTGGTCTCGCAGGGCTCCTTCAGGTAATCCAGGAACTTTTCCCCCTCCGCCGCGGGCAGTTTGTCGGCCGCCTTGACCAGGATCAGCCGGCGCGACGCGAAGACGGGGGACTCCCCGGCACGGGATAGGATCTCCGATGCGTCGGTTTCATCTCCATAGAGGAGATCGTAGTTGAAGGCTTCCGTGCCGCTGCTGTCCGCGCCCTCGGCCCCGCCGAGCGCCGCCGCTTTGATCGCGGCGACCGCCTGATCCACCAGATAATCGTCCACCTCGAAACTGTCTTTTCTAGCCCCCCGCTTCTCGCCGGTGACCAGATAGAGGGGCGCCGCCCCGTCCTTGGCGATGGTGGAAAGGATATCTTGGAGTCGCACGTGAGCCTCTGACGATCGTTACTTGGCGGTCCCGCCATCCGGTTTGGCAGGAGCGGGAGCCGGTGGTTTCGTGCCTTGATCCAAGTGGGCCAGGAAGCGCGTGGCCAGATCCGCCGCGATCTGTCGGCCCGCCTGTTCCAGCGCCCGGTTTTGGAGCACGCGGTTGAACTGCAAATCGTTCGTCAGGAAAAACTCGCCGGCGCCGATGGACTGCTGCGCCCAGATTTCCTTCCCCTGGCGCAGATCCTGCACCGTGGCCTTGACGGTCACCATCACCCGCTGCTCGAAGGTGGCGCTCTGGTTGAAACTGAGCGACGGCGTGGAGACCGCCACGATCTGCGTCTTCATGAATAAGTCGGCAGCGACCTTGTCGTTGACGACCTCCACTCCACCGCCGGCAGAAAATTCGCGCCTCGTATAGGCGGTGAACTTTTGCTCCAGGTTCGGCTCGAAGGTATGGTTGTCGAACGGGGCGATGGCCAATTTCGGCGTCGGCCCCTTGGGCTTATCGGCTTGGGCGGAGGACGGCTTGCCGCCCACGACCGGCCCGGCCCCTTCCACCCGAAACTGGTAGCCGCAACCGGCCGTGAACGGTAAAAAGTAAAAAGTGAACAGTGAAAAGTAAAGAGCCAATGGCACCCTGGACCGACTTCCTACCAGACCTTTCACTGTTTACCTTTCACTGTTCACGGTTCGTCGGCTGACTAGACGACAAAGTTCACGAGCTTTTTCGGCACATAAATCACTTTGCGCGGCGGTTTGCCCTGGAGCCATTCGACGAGCTTGGGGTCCTGCTGCGCCAGCGCGACGATCTCCGCTTCGCCGGCATCCGCCGCCACCTCGATTTTGCTCCGCAGTTTCCCGTTCACCTGGAGCGGGATCTCCAACCGCTCGCTCACGACCAGAGCCGGGTCATAAGCGGGCCAAGTCTGGTGGGAGACGCTGGACTGCTTGCCCAGCCGCTCCCAGAGTTCTTCGGCCAGGTGCGGGGCGAAGGGCGCCAGCAGGAGGAGGAACGGCTCCAACAGAGCCCGCGGCCGTTGATCGAGCTTGGTCATCTCGTTGGTGAAGACCATCATTTGTGCGATCGCCGTATTGAAATGCAGTGCGTCGATATCCTCCGTCACTTTTTTGATCGTCTGGTGCAGGATGCGTTGCTGGTCGGAGGTCGGCACGGCTCCGGTGACGGCCCGGCTCAGATGCCCCTCGTCATCCATGGCCAGCCGCCAGACCCGGTCCAGAAACCGGGTGATGCCCTCGACGCCCCGACTGCTCCAAGGCTTGGCCGCTTCCAAGGGCCCCATGAACATTTCATAGAGGCGCACGGCGTCCGCCCCGAACTGGTCCATCATGTCGTCCGGATTCACCACGTTGCCGCGCGACTTGGACATCTTCTGATTGTCTTCGCCCAACACCGTCCCCTGATGGACCAGCTTCTTGAACGGCTCCGGCTGGCTCACCACCCCGATGTCATGGAGCACCTTGTGCCAGAAGCGCGCGTAGAGGAGGTGCAGGACCGCATGTTCGCTGCCGCCGATGTAGAGGTCCACCGGCATCCAGTAGCGCTCTTTGGCCTGGTCCACGAGGCGCCGGTCGTTCGCGGGATCGATGAAGCGCAGGTAGTACCAGCAAGAGCCGGCCCACTGGGGCATGGTGTTGGTCTCGCGGCGAGCCGGTCGGCCCGAAGCCGGGTCAGTGGTCTGGAGCCAGTCGGTCAGGTTGGCAAGCGGGCTCTCGCCGCTCCCCGAAGGTTTGAAGATCGTCGATTCGGGCAACCGCAACGGCAACTGGTCCTCCGGCAGGGGCCGAGGCTCTCCATCCACCCAGACGATGGGAAAGGGTTCGCCCCAATAACGCTGCCGGGCGAAGAGCCAATCGCGCAGCTTGTAGTTGACGGCCTTGCGGCCCTTGCCCGAAGACTCCAGCCAGGCGGTGATCTTCGGAATGGCATCGGCGGGCAGAAGGCCGTCGATCGAGAAGGACCCGTCCGGCGTGGTGGAATTGATGACCGTCCCGCGCCCCTGATCTACGAACGCTTCTCGTGCAATGTTTCCCCCGGCGACGACTTCCCGGATCGGCAACCGATAGGTGCGGGCGAACTGCCAGTCCCGTTCGTCATGGGCGGGCACCGCCATGATCGCGCCGGTGCCGTAGCTCATCAGCACATAGTCGGCGATCCAGACGGGCAGCCGCTCCCCGTTCACGGGATTGATCGCATAGCCGCCCGTGAAGCAGCCGGTTTTCTCCTTTTCCAGCTCCTGCCGTTGCAGATCGCTCTTGCGCGCTGCGGCTTCACGATAGGCCGTCACCTCGGAGCGATGCGAGGCGGTCGTCACCGCCTCCACCAGCGGATGCTCGGGCGCCAGCACCATATACGTCACGCCGAAAAGGGTGTCGGGTCTGGTGGTAAAGATCCGGAGGTTGCCGTGGACGTCGGCCAGGGGAAACTCCACTTCGGCGCCGATCGAGCGGCTGATCCAGTTTTTTTGCATTTCCAACGTACTGGTCGGCCAATCCACCAGCGTCAGGTCATCCAACAGGCGGTCCGCATAGGCCGTGATCTTCAACACCCACTGACGCATGGGTTTGCGGACGACCTCGAAGCCGCCGACCTCGCTCTTCCCGTCCACGATCTCTTCGTTGGCCAGCACCGTACCCAAAGCCGGACACCAGTTCACCGGTACCTCCGCCACATAGGCCAGGCCCCGCTCGAAGAGTTTCAGAAAGATCCATTGGGTCCAGCGGTAGTAGTCCGGGTCGGTCGTGCTGAACTCGCGTTCCCAATCGTAGGAGAGCCCCGCGCGCTTCATCTGGCGCCGGAAGGTGGCGATATTCTGGGCGGTCGTGACGGCCGGGTGGATGCCGGTCTTCACCGCATACTGCTCCGCCGGCAGGCCGAAGGCGTCCCAGCCCATCGGGTGCAGGACGTTGAAGCCCTGCATCCGTTTGTAGCGAGAGACGATGTCCGTGGCCGTGTAGCCCTCGAGATGGCCGACATGCAGGCCGGAGCCGGAGGGATAGGGAAACATGTCGAGGCAGTAAAACTTGGGTTTGCCCGGATCGTCCGTCACGCGGAACGTCCGGTGCACTTCCCAATAGGCCTGCCACTTGGCCTCGATCGCCCGATGGTCGTAGGTTTTACTCATGAATCACGAACGTCCGAACATCATACCGTCTAAAAGTCTTCAAGTCCGTCAAACTCTATGACGTGAAGACTTGCCGACTTTCGGACCATCGTTGCGACGCGAATCTAACATAGACCGCCAGGGGTCACAAGATTCCGGAACTCGTTCGCCTGGACATCGTCCCATGAACTACGCTAGGCTACAGGGCGGTCAGGCGGTCCGTCGGCTCGCCCGGTCATGTCACGATCGGCGCGCGGCCACGATACTCGAATGCCTCGGAATCCGATGAGGTGAGGCTTGCGGAGTAAACGGGACAGCCGGAGCGAGAAAGCCGGCAAGCAGCCGCCCGGCCGTAACCGGATCAGACCGCCCCTGACGAACGTGCTGCCGAAGCTTTCGGCCATCAAGCACCTTGTCCCCCTCGCCATGTTTTGCCTCGACGCGCAAGGGCGCGTGACCTCCTGGAACAAAGCCGCTGAACAGCTCCTGGGCTGGACCGAAGCCGAGACTCTCGGCCGGGAGCTTCCCTATGTCCCGGCCGGAAGCGAACAGGAATCGGACGCACTCTGGCGTCGGGTCATGCAGGGCGAGGAGTCTCTGGGGACGGAAATTCGCCGCGTCCGGAAGGACGGCCGGCCCGTTTATCTCCAGCTCTGGACCACCATCATCAAGGACGAGGCCGGCGCCTTCGTCGGCACGCTGGGGCTGCTGGCCGACATTTCCCATCGGAAACGGGCAGAGGCGACAAAGAGTATCGGCGAACAACACTGGCGGACGCTCATCGATGCCGAACCCGAATGCGTCAAAATCACCAGCGCCGACGGGCTGCTTCTCGACATGAATCCCGCCGGCCTGGCCATGATCGAGGCGGACGCTCTGGAACAGATTCGAGGCCGGTCCATCCTCCCGATCGTCGCGCCGGAGCACCGCGAAGTCTTTGCAGCGTTCATCCAGCGAGCCGCGAACGGTCAACCCGGCAGGCTCCAGTTCCAGATCGTCGGGCTGAAGGGCACACGACGATGGATGGAGACCCATGCCGTGCCGTTCGGGAACGAGCGCGGCGAGCAGGCGACCGTCCTCGCCATCGCCCACGACGTCACCGAGCGCAAACGGGCCGAAGAGGCGCTGCGGGAGAGCGAGCGCCGGCTCTCCCTGGTCCTGGACGCGACCAGCGAAGGCATTTGGGATTGGAACGTGAAGACCGGCCATGTGTATTTCAGCCCTCAGTGGATTGCCTCACTCGGCTATGCTCCGGAGGAGGTCCCCCCTCATGTCTCGTTTTGGGAGTCGATCATCCATCCCGACGATAAACCTCGTGTGCAGGAAACCCTGCGCGCCCACTTCGAAGGCCGGACCTCTTTCTACGCATGCGAAAACCGCTTGAGGGAAAAGTCGGGGCGTTGGCGGATCAACCTGGATCGCGGCAAGGTGGTGGAGCGGGATGCCGACGGACGCCCGGTGCGCATGGTTGGATCGGACACCGACATCACCGAGCGCAAGCGGGCGGAGGACGCCCTGCACGAGAGCGAACGGGCCCTGAACGCGCTGGTCTCCAACCTGCCCGGCGTCGTATATCGCTGCCAGAACGATCCCGATTGGACCGTGAGTTATATCAGCGATCAGGTCCGGACCCTTCTTGGATATCCGCCGCATGAGTTCTACTCGAAGGGGATCGCCTGGGCTCACCGCACGCACCCGGACGACCGGGAACGGATATGGAACGAGGTGCAGTCGGCTCTCAGCCGTCGCGAGCCTTTTTCCTTCGAATACCGCATGCAAACGCGCGACGACCGCAAGGTTTGGGTGTGGGAGCAGGGGGAGGGCGTCTACGCGCCGGACGGAACGCTCGCCTTCCTGGAAGGTTTCGTCATCGACATCACCGAGCGCAAGCATCTGGAAGAGTCGCTGCGCCAGGCGCAGAAGATGGAGGCGGTCGGGCGGCTGGCCGGCGGCATCGCGCACGACTTCAACAATATGTTGACCGTGATCGGCGGATGCAGCGACCTCGTCCAGCGCCGGATCGACCCCCAGGACCCGCTGAGCCGGTACATCCAAGACATCAAGGCAGCCTCCGATCGGGCCGCGGAGCTGACCCGGCAGTTGCTGGCGTATAGTCGGCGGCAGGTGATGGAAACCAGGGTGCTGAGCCTCAACGGCTCCATCCTCGCCATGGAGTCGATGCTCCGGCGGCTGATCGGCGAACATATCGAGTTGACGCTGGATTTGAGCCCGGACCTCGGCGCGGTCAAGGCGGACCCGGGGCAGATCGAGCAAGTCATCATGAACCTGACCCTCAACGCGCGGGATTCCATGCCGAACGGGGGCCGGCTGACCATTGCCACCGTGAATGCGGCCATCGACCAAGGCAACGCCGGCACGCTTCCCAACGTCCACGTCCCGCCAGGCGCCTACTCGCAGCTGATCGTCAGCGACACCGGACAGGGCATGGACAAGTTCACCTTGACCCACCTGTTTGAGCCATTTTTCACGACGAAGGAGGTGGGGAAAGGGACCGGGCTCGGGCTGGCGACGGTCTATGGGATCGTGGCGCAAAGCGGCGGAGTCGTCTGGGCCAGCAGCGAGCCGGGTGAGGGCGCCACGTTTACCGTCTGCCTTCCGCACGTGGCGCAAGCGCCGGAGCCACCGATACCCTCGGCGGCAACCCCTCGGTCGCCCCGAGGGTCCGAGACGATTCTTCTGGCCGAGGACGAGGAAAGCGTCCGCGCCCTGGCGCGCGAGGTGCTGCAAAGGCAGGGCTACCGGGTCTTGGAAGCGCGCAATGGGGTTGACGCCTTGGCGCTTGCCACCCAACATGCCGGTCCGATTCACCTCCTCTTGACCGACCTCGTCATGCCCGAGATGGACGGCCACGCGCTCGCGCGCCGGCTGACGTCGGACCGTCGAGAGCTCAAGGTCTTGATCATGTCCGGTTACACAGATGATACGAACCTGCAACGAGGGATCTTCGACGTACGGGCTGCTTTCATACCCAAACCCATGCGGATCGAGACGCTCCTCAAAAAAGTTCGGGACGTGTTGGAGGACTCTTCCTAGCCTCCGTCCATCAGCACGTGGAACGTCTCGATGGACCGGTGGCGGGACGAAGGCTGAGGCGGGAGCTGCGAGCTGGAGGTGGAGCGGTGAAAGATATGGCCGATCCCGAACGCCTGCGCCGCGGCCAGGCAGGACTCGTCGTCGTCGATATAGAGGGACCGGGCAGGATCGAATCCGATGAGTTGTCGGCAGACAGGCCAATACTCCGGCCGCATTTTCAGGTAGCCGATCTCGAAGGCGTTCACGATCCGCTCCACATGCTTGTCTACGCCGGTCTTGGCGGCCTTGATCGCAATTCCGCTTTCATGGGCGTTCGTGACGATATGGACGCGCTTGCCTTGCTCGCGCAGGTGACGGAGGAACGGCTCCGCGTCGGGCAGGAACCGGATCAGATGGTCGAATTCCTCGGTCAGCGCCACCAGGTCGATGTCGAGCAGGCTGCTCCAGTAATGGAGGTCGGTCCAGGCCAGCTCCGTCTCGACCGACCGGTACATGGCGAGCAGCTTGGCCAGGGCCTCCTCGAACGTCAGCCCCTGCTTGGCCGCATAACGTCGCGGCAGCTCTTCCTCGAAAAAGAAATTGTCGAAGTGCCGGTCGAGCAGGGTCCCGTCCATGTCCAAGAGGACGTCGTCCACGACATCCCAATCGAAGGCGTGAGGCGTGAAGGGTATGGGATACGGCGTCATAGGGAGCAAGAGAATCCGTTACGGCCCGGCCCGCTCGACCAGGCGGACCCCGCGCTTTAATAGCTCGGGGCTTCCGAGGAGCTGCGGAGTCTGTTCGTTGTTGAAGTCCCGCCGCGCCTTCCGCTCGACCTGCGGCTTCAGATAGTTGAAGAGCTCGGCGAGGTCGAGCGATCCGTCCTTGTTCTTATCCGCCTCCCCCTGCAATCCCTTGAGGAAGAAATAGGTCAGAAGCCCGTGGCCTTTCTGATCGTAGGTGCTCGACACTTGATCGCCCTGGCTGGCCGCCAGCACGACCGTCTTGCCTCCGGCCAGGACCGGATTCTCCACCGAGAGGACCATCGGCCGCATGCCTTTTGCGATCACCGACCGGCCCCCCGCGCCGGAGAAACAGGAATCCAACATGACGACGACTTCTTTCGCTTGAAGTTTTCCCACCTGCTCGTAAAGCCGTTTCAAGGGGTATCCGGTGGCATCCACAAAGGCCGGATCTCCGTCGTAGGGCACCAGATAGGCATCGCCGGTCTTCGCATTGGGCGCGCCGTGCCCGGAGAAATACACGAACACCGAGGCGCCCGGCTCGACCCGCTTGGGGAGCCAATGTTCGAGGTATTTTTCGATGTCGGTCTTGGCGGCCCGGTCGTTGAGCAGCACCGCGACATTCTCTTCCTCGTACCCCATGACTTTTGTCAGATAGGTGCCCACGACCTCTGCATCGTGGGAGGCATAGTCGGCCTTCGGAAGCTTATTGCGATAGGTGTCGATGCCGATGACGACTGCATAGGCGTTCTCGCGGCTTTTGACGCGAGTAACCGGCAGCACATCCACGTCGCTCGCCGCGACGGCTGCTGGTGCGGGTGACGCGGGCGCCGCAGTGGGCGCCGACGGGGCATCGGCCGCTCCCGATAGCCGGGCTTCAGCCTGTTGAAGCAGACGGATGATTTTGGTATTGCCCTTCTCCTGCGCGACCGTCAAGGGTGGCCGCCAGTCCTGCATGATGTCGATTTCCCGTCCCTTGATGCCGGGATCTGCGCCATGCGCCAACAATAATTGCACGACCTCGGCATTCCCAGCATCCCTCACCGCCCACCAGAGAGGCTGCGTGCCCCAGTAATCTGGTATAGAGACGTCCGCCCCTCGCTCCAGCAATAACCTCACGATTTGCGTATGGCCTTTTGAAGCCGCTATTGCCAACGGGGTGAACTTGAAACGATTTTGGCTGTTGACGCCGGCCCCACGGTCAATCAGAAGCTGCGCAATCGGTAAATGTCCGCCAGCAGCCGCAAGATGCAGCGCCGTACTCTCAAAGTCGTTTGCCTTGTTTACATCAGCGCCGCGATCGAGCAGGAATTGCACAACCTCCAACTTGCCGCTTCCCGCCGCTCCGACGAGAGGAACATCTCCATCAATACCGGTTCGCTCGTTAATCGTCCCCCCTTGCCCCACCAAGGTCTGAACGGCCTTAAGATCGCCCCGCTCCGCCGCGTTATAGAGTTCCGAGGCGCAACCGACCGACAGACCGGCGCACACCGCCAGACTCAGTACAAGCCCACGTTGTCCGCTCATGGCGCACCTCATGACATCACGACTCACGGTGCCCGTTCGACCAGGCGGATGCCCTTTGTGAGCAGCTCCGGATTGCCGAACAGTTGCGGCTGCTGGTCATTATTGAAGTCGCGCCGCGCCGTCCGTTCCACCTGCGGTTTGACATAGCCGAAGAGTTCGGCCAGATCAATCATGCCATCCTTGTTCGTGTCCGCCTCGCCCTGCAAGCCTTTCAGAAAATAGTACGTCAGCAGGCCATGCCCTTTCTGGTCATAGGTGCTGGACACCTGAGCGCCCGAGCTGGCCGCGAGCACGACCGTCTTGCCGCCGGCCAGGAATTGGTTCTCCATGGTCAGGACCATCGGACGCATCCCTTTGCCGATCACCGACCGGCCCCCTGCGCCCGAGAAACAAGAGTCCAGCATGACGACGACTTCTTTGGCCGGCAGTTTTCCGAGGTGGTCGTAGAGCCGTTTCAGGGAATAGCCTGTGGCCTCGACAAAAGCCGGATCGCCGTCATAAGGCACCAGATAGGCATCGCCGGTCTTCGCATTGGGCGCGCCGTGCCCGGAGAAATACACGAACACGGTGCCGGTTTTCTCGACCCGGTTGGGCAGCCAGTGCTCGATGTATTTCTCCACATCGCCTTTAGTCGCCCGATCGTTCAGGAGGATCGCGACGTTTTCGTCCTGATAGCCCATGACTTTGGTCAAATAGTCCCTGGTCGTCTGCGCATCCCGCGCCGCAAAATCCGCCTTGGGAAGGTTCTGGCGATACTGCTCGATGCCGATCACCACGGCATAGGCATTCGGCTTGGGTTTCACGCGCCGCGCGGGCGGGGTATCCACATCGTTCGCCGAAACGCCGGCCGCTGCAGCTGGCGGCACGGGGACTGGGACCGGAACAGCGGCCGGCGGCGGCGCCATCGTTGCAAGCTGCTGCGCTTGGGCCTGCTCCAGCATCCGGACAATTCTGAGGTGCCCGTGGCGCCTGGCGTTCTGGATGATATCGTAGCCTTCTGGACAACATAGGATTCCTCGATCCAGCAGAAGTTGGACGACCGGAGCCTGGCCGTTTGTGGCAGACCAAAACAGGGCGTTGTGTCTATCGCGCTCTGTACCAGCGTCCCTGTCCAGCAGGAAACGCACAACCTCGACGTGGCCATAGTAAGCAGCGATCCCCAAGGCGGTCGGTGGTTTGGCAATGGCATTGGCATAACCGTATTGATCATTGATCGGAACGCCTTGGTCCACCAAGGCACGCACCGCCTGGAGGTCTCCTTGCTCCGCTGCCTTCCACAGTGGAGGGGCGAACAAGGGATAGTCCAGGAAGTCAAAGGCGCTACATCCGGCCGACAACCCTGCCAGTAACACCAAGCCCGGCACGATTCCGATCCGTGGCTTCATGGGTCTTCCTCACATGCCGGCGATGAGCTGCCAGAGACTTGAACGGATCTTATTATAGCCCTCCCTCGCCGGCCTGTCTTACGTTTCTTGTCTTTGTCGAAACCCCTGTGGTACGGTCCGTTGCCATGTCTGCACCATTGATCGCGATTATTGGAAGGCCCAATGTGGGCAAGTCCACGCTGTTCAACCGCATCCTGGGCGGCAAGCCCGCGATCGTGGACGACGTGCCGGGCGTGACCCGCGACCGCAACTACGCGGACGGGACCTACCGGGGCCGTCCCTTCCGCCTGGTGGATACGGGGGGGCTGGACCCGGCCGCCAGCGAGGGGATGCTGGCGCTGATCAAGCGCCAGTCGCAGATCGCGATCGCGGAAGCGGACATTTTGATTTTCGTCATGGACGGTCGCGCGGGCCTCACGCCTCCGGACGAGGAGGTGGTCACCCTCCTGCGCGGCATCAACAAGCCGGTGTTCTATGCCATCAATAAAATCGACACGCTCAAGGCCGAGGCGCTGATGGCCGATTTCTACCGGATCGGGCAGGGCCAGTTCTTCCCGGTCTCGGCCGAGCACGGCATCGGGGTGGACGATCTGCTCGACGCCTTCCATCACCTGCTGCCGGAAGGAGATGCCGACACCAGCCTGGCCCCCCTGCCGCACATCGCCGTGGTGGGCCGCCCCAACGTCGGCAAGTCCACGCTGGTGAACAGCCTGCTGGGGGAGGATCGAGTTCTGGTCAGCGACGTGGCCGGCACCACGCGCGATCCGATCGACACGCTCGTGACCTACCGGGACCGCAAGTACGTCTTCACCGACACGGCCGGCATCAGGCGCCGCGGCAAGATCGAACGGGGCATCGAAGGCTTCAGCGTGGCCCGGGCGCTCAAGGCTATGGGCCGGTCGGACATCGCCGTGCTGCTGCTGGACGCGGTCGAGGGCATCACCGAGCAGGACACGAAGATCGCCGGCCTCGCCCTGAAGCAGGGCCGCGCCTGCATCCTGGTGGTCAACAAGTGGGACCTGCGCGAAGGCGACCCGGAGGCCCGGCAGGACTATGAGGCCGAGCTGGCGCGCAAGTTTCCGTTCCTGCCCTGGGCGCCGGTGCTCTACGGCTCGGCCATGAAACCGGACTCGGTGCGCGAGATCTTCCGGCTGATCGATCGCGTGATCAACGCCTTCACGGTTCGCGTGCCCACCGGGCCGCTGAACAAGTTCCTGCAGGCTATTCTGGAAGAGAATCCCCTCCCGGTCCGCAAGGGCAAGCCCAGCAAGGCGATCAAATCCGTCTTCATCACCCAGGTGGCGTCCAAGCCGCCGGCCTTTGCGCTCTTCGTGGGCCACCCGGACGACGTGGGCAAGACCTATCTGCGGTTTCTGGAAAACCGCCTCCGCGAACAGTACGACTTCCTCGGGACCCCGCTCCGCATTCTCGTCCGAAAGAAGTAGCCTCCCTCTCGGAGCGAGCCCCGTGTGTTAAGAACTTGACAAATAATAGTTTTAGAATTAGTCTAAGCACCATGAAGACGCCGGCCCAACATCTCACCGAAAAATCCGTCAAGGTCACGGCGCAACGGGCGGCCGTGCTGGAGTTCCTCCAGGGAAACCGCGACCATCCCTCGCCCGACGAGGTCTATCGCAAGGTCCACAAGCGGTTTCCCTATATCTCCCGCGCCACGGTCTACAACACGATCAAGACGCTGGTGAAGGCCGGCATGCTCCAGGAAGTGCTGATCCAGCAGGACAAGACGCGCGTGGACCCCAATGTGTCTCAGCACCACCACTTCAAGTGTCTTCGCTGCGGAACGGTGAAAGATATGCCCTACGCCCTCATGACAGCCGATCATGTGCGCAAGAGTCTCAAGAACTACCAAGTCAAGGAAGTGCGCATGGTGGTCGAAGGGCTTTGCAAACAATGCCGTTGAAGCCATGGTTTCTTCATGTTGCCTAGCCTATTGCATGTTCTGAAAGGAGGTCTGCGATGACGTTCAAACCGTTCCTGGTCTCGTTGCCCATCTTTGTCTTGATCGTCTTGGGACTGGGAGGTGTAGTCTCGGCCGATGCGGCACAGAACAAGCCTGCCGCACCGGCGTCGCAAGGGGAATGGACGCTCGCGATCCCCTTCGGTCTGGATGATAGCGCCATGGTCGTCCCGGCCGACAATCCTCTGGCAAAGAACAAGGTCGAGTTAGGGCGGCTCCTGTTCTTCGACAAGCGCTTGTCGAAAAACAATACGATCGCCTGTGCCAGCTGCCACATGGCGCAGTTCGCCTTTACGGATGGCAAGCAGGTCTCGGCCGGCATCCATGGACTCAAAGGAGGCCGCAGCGCGCCCGCGTCCCTCAATCGGCTGTTCAGTAATGCCCAATTTTGGGATGGCCGGGCCGCCACGCTGGAGGAGCAGTCGGTCGGGCCCTTCGTCAGCCCCGTGGAACACGGCTTCGCCAACCACGACGAGATGGTCGCCAAGATGAAGAAGATTCCCGGCTATCGGAAGCTGTTCAAGGACGTCTTCGGCGAGGAGATCACGATCGCCGGGGTGGGGAAGGCGATCGCCAGCTTCCAGCGGACGATCCTCTCCGGGAACAGCCCGGCGGATCGGTTCGATCTGGGCGGGGACGCGACCGCCATTTCGCCGGAGGCCCAGAAGGGGCTGGAGCTGTTCCGCACCAAGGCCCGCTGCACCCGGTGCCATTCCGGATTCAACTTCACCGACGAGAAGTTTCACAACCTCGGCATCGGCTGGGACACCAACAGCGTGGACCTCGGCCGGTACATGGTCACCAAGAACCCAGCGGACATCGGCGCGTTCAAGACGCCGACCTTGCGGGAAATCGCCAGGAGCGCGCCCTACATGCACGACGGCCGCTTCAAAACCCTTGAGGAGGTGGTGAACTTTTACAACGGGGGCGGCGTGAAGAACCCGCATCAGGACGAGCTGGTCATCCCGCTCGAGCTGACGGACCAGGAGAAGCGCGATCTCGTGACGTTCCTCCACACCCTGAACGGGGAAGGCTGGCAGCACGTCAAGGCGCCGACGTCCTTCCCGAAGTAAAGGCGGCCGCGCGGGCCGACAAACGGCCGGGGCCTCAGGACGAGGCTCCGGCCGCCCGATCCAGCGCCGCGATCACCTCTCCGTCTTCCACTTGCGCGAAATCCCCATAGTGCAGGCCCACCGCGAAGAAGGGCTCCGGCGCCAACAGGTACGCCAGTTCATCCACCTTCGCGGCGAGCCGCAGACGTTCGTCATGCCGAAGCTGCCCAAGTAGGCACCCGCCGGTGGGACGAAGCCCCCGCAGTCCCACCGGTTTCCTTCCCCTCCCATACACTCGATTCAAGATTTCTTCCCCTTCGACCGATAGAGGGAAGTCGAGAGCTATCCGCTTCCGACGGGTCGGGCAGGGACCTTGCCTGCGAGCACCGCTCGATCCTCGCTGAGGCGGTTCCCCGAACCGATACAGGCCACTCTCTGACGGGACACCCATGTACGATCTGACGTCGTTCTCACTCCGCGACATGATCGCCTGCGGCCAGGCCCTCCGTAAATTCGGCGAGGGCGCCCGCAGCATGGAGGAGACGGCGAATCGGACCGTCCAGTACCTGTATCGCAACCTCGTCGTGTCTCAGACGGGCGAACCGGCTTGCGCCTTAATCCGACTGTTCAAAACTCATCTCTACGGCGAGCTCGACCCGCTCCGTCAGGAGGCGGTTCGGACAAAGCTCGGACGGACTCCCGATCAGCCGAACATGAAATGTAATGCGCTGCTGGCCAGCGCGGGACAACTTCCCGAGTGGAACCACGCCGACCGCTCCAAGCGCTATCGGGCCATTCCTTTGGCCAGCCCGGAAGCGGTGGCGCAATTGCCGATGTTCTCGCAACTCTTCGCGCAGTTCGGGGTGGAACTCCCGACGTTCTTGAGCGCGGACTCCAGCTTGCTCGTGGATATCCATCACACCTCCTTCAATGTATTTTTCGTTCCGACGGCGCTGGATAGTCCTTACGTGCCGGTGCAAGAAGACTTCGTCCGGCGATATGGGATCCAGTCGGTCCTGGGGTTCGGCGGATTGCTGCCCACCGGACAGGCCTTTGCGGTGATCCTCTTCGCCAAAGTCACGATTCCGCTGGAAACCGCCCAGCTCTTCAAGACCGTGGCCCTGTCGACCAAGCTGGCGCTCCTGCCGTTCGACGGACATGCCGTCTTCGCACCGAGCGACCGCGCGACGACCGCCGAGTTGCCCGCTGCTTCCCACCCAAGCCCGGCTGTGGAGCTTGCCGCACTTCGCGTGAAGCTGGCCACGCAAGAGCTGCTGTTGACGGTCCACGAGCAGTGCGTGGCGGAACAGGACGGCCGCATCGAGTTGCGCAACCTCGAGTTGGCACAAGCCCGGGATGCGGCGATGGAGGCGGTGCGGCTGAAGTCCGAGTTCCTAGCCACCATGAGTCACGAGATCCGGACCCCCATGAACGGGGTGATCGGCATGAATGACCTGCTCCTGGGCACAGAGCTGACGCCGGAGCAACGGAAGTATGCCGGAGTGGCGCGGGAGAGCGGGGAGGCCTTGCTCCAGATCATCAACGACATTCTAGACCTGTCCAAACTGGAATCGGGCAAAGTCACCCTGGAGCCGATCAACTTCGACCTTCGGACCACGATCGAGGATACGCTCGAAATCCTGGCGGCAAAGGCCCACGGGAAGGGGCTCGAGTTGGCATGGTTGCTGCCGGCCGCCACCCCTTCGGCCCTCCACGGCGATCCGGGGCGATTGCGCCAGGTCCTGACGAACCTGGTCGGGAACGCGATCAAGTTCACCGAGCAGGGCGACGTGATCCTCCGCGTGACGCCGGTCGAGCAAGTCGACCGCCACGTGTGCTTGCGATTTGACATCACCGACACCGGGATCGGCCTCACCGCGGAACAACAGGTGCGCATGTTCCAACCATTCTCCCAGGCCGACGGCTCGACGACGCGCAAGTATGGCGGCACGGGGTTGGGACTCGCCATTTGCAAGAAGTTGGCGGCGGCCATGGGCGGGACGGTCGGCGTCGAGAGCGTCTACGGCAAGGGCAGTACCTTCTGGTTCACGGCGCGATTTGAGGTTGTCGCGACCGAAGCCTCAGCGCCCCCGCCCCTCCCGGCGGACCTACGCGGGCGGCGAGTCTTAGTCGTGGACGACCATCCGACCAACCGACTGTTGCTCGAACATCAACTCACCAACTGGGGGATCGTGACGGAATGCGCCGACTCCGGCTTACAGGCTTTGCATCAGCTCAGGGACGCTGCGGCCCGCACACAGTTGTATGACGCGGCGATTCTGGACATGCAGATGCCCGTCATGGACGGGCTGGCGTTGGCCCGAACGATCAGGGCCGACCCGGCGCTGAACGCCGTTTCGTTGGTCATGTTGACATCCTTGTCGCAGGGAGGAGACGCGGCCAAGGCGCGGGCGGCGGGTTTTATGGCCTACCTCACCAAGCCGGTGCGCCAACGGGAGTTACGCGAATGCTTGATGCAAGTGCTGCATCCCATGCCCCAGGCCTCGAGGCCATGTGAAGGCCCGCCCATTGCGCCCACCCCGACGGCCTTCGTCACCCGGCACAGCCTCGCCGAAGCCAACGCCCCGCGCCGGATTTTGGTCGCCGAGGACAACAGCGTGAATCAATTCTTGATCATCGCCCTGCTGGAAAAAATGGGGTACCGGGCCGACGTGGTGGTGAACGGACAAGAGGTGCTCGAGGCTCTGGCCCGGACCTCCTATGTGGCCGTGCTCATGGACTGTCTGATGCCGCAGATGGATGGCTTTCAAGCCACCCGGGTCATTCGCGAACGAGAGTTGCCCGGTCACCATTTGCCCATCATCGCCCTCACGGCCTCTGCGATGGAAAACGACCGCAAGCGTTGTCTGGACGCCGGCATGGACGATTACCTGTCCAAGCCGCTTAAACCCTCGGCCTTGGCCGAGGTGCTCGAACGCTGGGTTCCGCCCTCGGCCATGAAGGCCCCTCCCACCCCGACGCTCGCCGAGCCCTCTCTTTAAACGAACGGGACCTCGATGGATCGGCCCCTCCGTCCCCGTCGGAGGCCGGCCACAGGCCGAATTTCTTTGGACGGCTCAGCGTGCCCCCTATCCCCGGACCGGCAGCACGCTATCGTCCCGTCCGCCCATGACCAACAGGCCTGCGCCTTGGATAGTCCCGGCCTTCAACTGCTGGAGCGCTTGATTCGCCGCCTCCAGCCTGAAGCGTTGCGTATGCGGTCTGATGGGGATGGCGGCGGCGTCCCGCAGGAGGTCGAGCCCATCCTGTTTCGTATTGGCCGTGACGCTGCGGATCGTCCGCTCGCCGAAGAGCTCGCGGTCATAGTCGATCGCCGGGATCGGCGTCATGTGGATGCCCGCCAGGGCCAGGGTGCCGCCCCGGTCCAACGCCCGCAGGGCCGGCGGGACCAGTTCGCCGGCCGGCGCAAAGATGATCGCCCCGTGGAGTTTGTCGGGCGGAGCCTCGGCTGCGCCGCCGACCCAGACCGCGCCCAGGTCCCGCGCCAGCTGCCGATGTTCTTCTCGGAGCGAACAGACGTAGACGGCACAGCCCCACTGTCGCGCCACCTGGATCGTCAGGTGGGCGGAGGCGCCGAATCCATAGAGGCCCAGCTTCTGGCCCGGTTGTACACCGCTAAGCCGCAACGCCCGATACCCGATGATGCCGGCGCAGAGCAACGGCGCGGCTTCTTCATCCGTGAACACCGAAGGAATCGGATAGGCGAAAGCTGCCGGCGCCAGGGCGTACTCCGCGTAGCCTCCGTCCTCGTGGTAGCCGGTAAACCGCGCGCCGAGGCAGAGGTTTTCGCGGCCGCTCGCGCAAAACTCGCATCGGCCGCAGGTCTCCCGCAGCCAGGCAATCCCCACGCGATCGCCTTCCTTGATCGTACGCACACCAGAGCCGACTCGGTCCACGATGCCGACGACTTCATGGCCGGGCACGATGGGCCGCTTGGCCGGCGGCAATTCCTCTTCGACGAGATGAATGTCCGTTCGGCAGACACCGCAGGCAGACACCTTCACCCGCACAAGGCCCGGCCCCGGCTCAGGCGTCGGCAGCTCTCGAAGTTCCAAGGGGCTCCGGTTCACGTCACCGCCCTTGCTCATGACCATGGCGCGCATCACTGTGCCTGAGCCTCCCTTCGGTCTTCATCTTAATCGGAATTGCGGCCGGCCGCACGCAGCTTTTTCGTCCCGCCGAAATGTGTGTGCTGTTGCGTTTTGCAACAGCGCCGTGATTCTCCCCTGTGGCAAGTCGCCGTCGCGCGGGGCCCAGCCTCTCACACCCTTCGATAAGAGACTGGTTTATCAACGACCTGCACATCGTCGAAGAGCTTGTCACTGGCATTGCCCTTGCTTATTTATTGACCCGGACTATGTATGCGAGACCTTCCGTTCCATGGAGGATCGGCTCATGGAATTATGCAGCATTCGAACGTTTTTCCAGCAGGACCATGCCAAGCTTGATGACTTGTTTGGCAGGTTTCAAACGTTGAAGCGATCCGATTACGCCGCAGCCAAGGGCCGCTTCATTGAATTCAAGTTCGGTCTGCAGCGGCACATCGTGTGGGAGGAAGACCTGTTGTTTCCACCCTGGGAAGAGGCCACCGGCCTGATCGAGGGAGGTCCCACCCAGGTCATGCGCCGGGAACATCGGCAGATCGCCGACGCCCTGGAAGCCCTGCACAGAAAAGTGCAGGCGGCGGACCCGGACAGCGACGAGGAGGAGCGGGCCTTGCTGGCGCTCCTGTCGTCGCACAACCGGAAGGAGGAATTGATCTTGTACCCGGCGCTCGACGAGACCTTGAGCGAAGAGGAGCGAGCCGGGATCTTCCGCGCGATGGCCTCAATCCCGGACCAACGGTACAAGGTTTGTTGTGCAGGCCACTAGACGCCGGCGTCAGGCAGGCGGGCGGTCAGCGTGAACGTGGTGGGACGGCGGACCCTGACGGTGATCGCGCTGGTCGCCCTGGCAATCGTGGGCGCCCTGACTGCCGAATGGTGGTTGAGCCAGTCCCCTGACCGCCCCTTCGGCCATACGCAGGCAGGGCATGTCCTGGGCTGGGCAGGGTTGCTGCTGATGCTCCTGGTTCTGGCCTATCCGTTCCGCAAGAGACATACGCCGGGACAGCGTTGGTCCAAATCGTTATTCCAGGTCCATATCGTCGGCGGGCTCGTGGGGCACCTGCTGATTCTCCTCCACGCGGGCGCCCACCTGCACGCGCTCATCCCGGTCCTCGCCATGCTGGCCATGGGACTCGTGGTCGTCAGCGGGATCGTGGGGCAGGTCTTGCACGCCTTGGCCTTTCGCACCATGAACGAGCAGCGCCGCCTCTTGCTCCATCAAGGCCTGCCCGAGCCGGAGGTCGAAGCGCGCCTACAGGCTCTGGCCAAGCAAGAAGAGACCTTCCGCCTGTGGCAGGTCATCCACGGCCCCCTCACCGTGACCTTCGTGGCCCTTGCGATGTTACACATCGGCGGGGCGCTCTATTATGGAGGGTTTTGACCCATGACGTGGCCGCCGCCGTTTTCGATGTACCCGGTGCTGTTGACCGCCACGCTGGTGCTGATCATCGGATTGGGGTGGGCCTCGGCCCGTGATCCGGAATCCTTCTGGGCGCCGGGCGATCTCAGCGTTCACCATGCGGGCCGAATGTCCTGTACTCAGTGCCACGAACCCTTTCGCGGCGCCACGACAGCCAACTGCATCGCCTGCCATGCCGATGCGACGTTCATATCGCAGCCCGATTCACCCCCACAGATTTTTCACCGGCAGGCAGCCCGGGAGCGGGCCCGTTGCCTGACCTGTCACACGGAACACCGGGGGACGACGGCACGGATTACCACCGATCCCCTCAATCCCCACAGCGAATTCATCTTCCGGGTCACCGGGACCCAGTCCTGCCGGGACTGTCATGCGGGAGTACAGAAGCCAGGACCCAAGTACGGCCTGCTGAACAATGATGCAGTACGAAGACTGGTCGCCAAAGGCAAGGGCGCGCATGGGCCGGGGCGGTTCGCCGACTGCTTCCGCTGCCATGCCGGCGGACGAACGGGGGCCGAACGCGGTTCGTAACCGAGCCCGCTTGACTCCCTCCCGCACCCCCCTTACACTCCCTCCATACTCTATGGCCACGCGCGCACAAGGACATGCCGGCAAGACCCGCCGGCAGGACGGAGCGGATGCAGCCTCCTTAGATGGCCACCTCAACGCAGCTTTCGATCAACTCTACCGTGACCATGTGGATCGGATTTTCCGGTTTGCCCAACGGTTGTGCGGCCAAGCGGAGGACGCCAAAGATCTGGTCCAGGATACGTTCCTCAATGCGTACCGAGGTCTCGACCGGTTTCGGGGGGACGCGCAGCTCTCGACCTGGCTCTACACCATCGCCTCGCGGGCCTGCCTGCGCATGCGGCGCAAGCGGAAGGGCGAGCCGGAACGGGAACTCTCGCTCGATGAGTTCATCCCGACCTCGGAGGGCGAGTTCCGCTTGCAGATCCCCGCGGGGGGATTGACGCCCCAAGAGGCGCTGGAGAACAAGCAGCTACGGCGGGCACTCGACCAGGCCATCCAACGGCTGCCGAAAAAGTATCGTCTGGTGCTCGTGTTGCGGGACATGGAAGGGCTGAGCGCCAAAGAAGTGGGCTCGGTCATGGGCCTGAACGAGCGGGCCGTGAAATCCCGCCTGCACCGGGCCAGGCTGTTCGTGCGGAAAGAATTGAGCGCCAAAGGGCTCGACGGAGGCCATTCATGAGCACACCCCAGCGCCGCGCCGCGCGCCCCAGGCCGGCGCACAAGCACCGAGGCCATTCCAAAGCCGACTGTCTGAAGATTCTCCGCGGCCTTTCGGCCTATCTGGACGACGACCTGGCCGGCAACGTCTGCCGAGAGATCCGCAAACATCTGGGTGCTTGCCCGAACTGCGAAGTCTTTCTGGCCTCGCTTCGGCAGACGATTACCCTCTGCCGGCACGTCGAACCGCCTCCCCTCTCCCCCGCGGCCAAGATTCGACTCCGCGGTCAGATTCTCAAAGCCGCGGGTCGTTGATCGCCAGGCCGGTCCCCGTGAATCCATTGTCCCATCCGGGTCTCTCAGAGAAATGGGACAGGCCTGGAAGACAGGTGACTGGCGCGCGGTTTGCGCCCACAATTAAATGCACGATATGGCATCTCCGATGCGGCAGTCCATGGTTTCCCTGCGACCCGGCGTAAGGCGGCTCATCGCCTGGGTCTGGCTGGCGTGGTGTGTGCCCGGCGCCTGGGCCGGTCCGTCGCTCTGGGCCGCGTCCACGCTGGCTCCGTCCAATACCGATCCGGAAGAACGGATCCTCGTCACCATCAAGGCCAGGGCGTTCGAACCGGATAAAGTGACGCTCCGCGCCGGCCACAAAACCAAGCTCGTGTTCCACAACCAGGATGCGGAACTGCACGCGTTCGTCCCTGTCGGGCTGTTTGCGGGGCTTAGTCTCAATGTCAGCGGCAACGGCGCGCCGGAATTCGGACCCGACGGATTCAAGCGCGTGCTCATCCCGTCCGAGGGCCAGGCGGAGTTCCGGTTTGTGCCGGAGAAGCCTGGCGTCTATCCGTTCTTTTGCGACATGCCCGGCCACGAGATGCGGGCGACGATCATCGTCGAATGAAACATGTAAGATGAGAAATTCAAAAATCAGTGTGTCCATATTTTGCATGTTGAATTCTGCCTTTTTCATAGCGGCGACGTCCGCCGCCGCGCCGGGCGGCGTTCCGGAACAGGGCAAGCCGATTTTCGAAGCACGATGCGCCTCTTGCCACGGCCTCCAGGGCCGGGGGGACGGGCCGCAGGCCCCGTTTCTGTCTCCCCGGCCCGCCAGCCTGATCTCCGCCGGAACGTCGGTGAAAACGGATGTCGAGCTGTTCGCCATCATCAACAATGGGAAACCCCGCACCGCCATGCCGGCCTGGAAAGACGCGCTCAACGAACAAGAGCGCCGCGACGTGCTTGCCTACATCCGCACGCTGGTCCGCTTCCAGCCCAAGCCCCTCACTCCGCCGCCGCCGAACCCGCAGCACTAATCTCTCTTGCCGATGCCCTTTCGTCTGACCCTGGCCCCATGGTAAAGTATCGGCTCTTTTGCCAAGTGAATGGAGGGTTGGGCATGGTTCGTCTGCGCGGATCGCGTATCCTGAGCTTGTTGTGTTTCGGTCTTGTGACCATTGTGTTGACCTGGCCAACCACGTCGGTGGCGGCACAGAAACGGGACCGGCCGCCCGCCAAGCCCTCGGCCGCCGCGCAAGTTGCGCAACGCTACGCCGAAGCCCTGGCCTCCGGCGACCGCACCTCGTTCGGGCAATTGGATTTTGCCTGCCAGTACAAGATGGTCGCGAGCGGAGCCGCGCCGGCGAAAGCGTTTCCGCCTCCCACCGATCCCGTCTACGCCGCTTGCTGGGACCAGCTGGCACTGGCGCACCAGACCGCCGTGGACCTTCGTGAACAGGGCATGGATACGATGTGGCCGGGCAAGAACGGCCTGGTGTTCTTCCGCGAGCCCCTGGAAAAATACAGCGCTTCGTTCTTCGTGATGGATGTCCTGGGCCAGTCGCCCCCCGGGGGAGGACTGAAGCTGGAGGTGGTGGAGAGCAAGCCGATACCCGCGGCCTCGTTCCGCCTGCGCGAGGACGGACCCGTCCTGGGAGCGCCGGCCACCCTCGTGAAACTCCGCGTGACCTATAAAGACCCCCTCAGTTCGCCGGTGGCCTATGCGCCGGGCAGCTACAAATATACGAACACGGTAAAAAGGCCGCGCGCCGCCCTTAAGGACGTGACGGTCCAGTGGGTCGTGTTGTCCGGTTTGAAGAAAGCCGGATTTGCGGGGGATGTGGCCGTCGCCAATCTGCCCGTGTCGGAACGAGAAGGGGCGCGGGTTCCGTTCGTGACGGAGACGAGCCGTTACGTCGACGGTTCGGCCACCTGGTTCGGCCCGGCCGACGCGCCGGGCACGCTCATCGCGGCGGTCGCGCGGGCGGCGCTGTTCCCGGATTTGCGCGATCGTGTCGCCATGTTCAACCGCGTGCTGATCGTGGACCCAGGCCAGCAGGACGCATTGACGGCACTCGCCCAGGACTTGTACCAGACACTCCTGAGGGCGGCGGCGGTTGCGCACCATTTCCCCCTCACCGACCCGGCCCTCGCGGCCCGTTTCGACGAATTCTATTGGGACACCTATTCGCAGACCACCAGAATGGATATTTCGCTGAGCATGGAAATCGGGGGACTCGCACAACCGACACCGGCGGATTATCTCTACCGGATCATTCCCGCAATGGAGATGCTCGCAAAGGTTCGGCCGGGAGATTTGGAAAACCGGCTCCGTCTCGGAGTCGTCTACCGATGGAACAACGACCAGCTCGCGGCCATCAACACCCATGAGGCCCTGGTGAAAGCCCTTCCTGCGGAGCGGTACGCGCCAAGGTCCAGGGCCTTGATCGAGCTGGCCTGGTCGCGGATCGCCAAAGTGTCCTGGAACCGTATTTTCGACGATCCCAACATCACACAGGCTTATCAGAACGCCCAGGAAGCCTACAAGTTCACCGACCGACCGCTGGACAAGTTCGCCGCCGCCTACACCATGGCCTACAGCCTGGCCTTTATGCCGCAGCGTGACAACCAGGCCATGCTGGACCTCCTGACCGAGGCAAAACGCTGGTACCTGGAATTGGATGGCGCGTCCGACGCGTCCTGGCACTACCTGCTGGGAAACGATACGTTGAAGGGCGTGCTCGAGGCGGACCCGCTGTTCAAACCGCTGCTTGCTTCGGAAATGCAGAAGGATAAATGATGATCGCTGAGTGACGGATTGCCCCGTTCAGCGTTCTGCATTCATCGTTTATCATTTCCCCATCTTCGCCAGTTCTTCGAAGTACGCCGCCAGCGCCTTCATCCCGCCGGACGCCTGGCCCCAATCGAAGTATTCGTTGGGCGCATGGTAGCCGTGCTCCGGCAGGCTGAGCCCCATGAAGATGATCGGCACGTGCCAGGCCCGCTGCATGGTCGTGACCGCGCCGATCGAGCCGCCTTCCCTGATCAGCGCCGGCTCCTTGCCGAATCCGGTCTTCATCGCGCGACGGGCCGCATCCGCATAGGGCCCACTGAACGACCCCTTGAACGGTTGCAGCATCCCCTCCACTTCCATGTGCACATCGGGATTCCGCTCAGCCAGAAAGCGCTTGAAGAGGCGGAAGATCTGCTCCGGTTTCTGATTCGGCACCAGGCGCATGCTGACCTTGAGTTCCGCATAGCCGGGGACGATCATCTTGACGCCGGGGCCGACATAGCCCCCGACCAAGCCATGCACCTCGAACGTGGGCGACGCCCAGATGCGCCGCAGCACCTGGGCCGGGTCCTGGGTCCGCAGGGACCGGAACCCGTAGGTTTGCTTGAAGCGTTCGACCTGGAAACCCGATGCAAGAAAACTCTCGATCTCTTTCTTCGTGGGCGGCACCACGTCGTCGTAGAACCCAGGAATCTTTACGCGCCCGCTCCGCGCATCCACGCAATCGTCGACCAGCGCGCAGAGTTCCGTGAGGGGGTTCCTGGCCGCGCCGCCGGTCACGCCGGAATGGGCATCGGCCCGGCCGGTCTTGAGCGAGAGCCGGACTCCCAGCGCCCCGCGCAAGCCGTAGGGCATGGCCGGCCGGCCTTTGGCGATCCAGATCGTATCCGACACCAGCACCGAGTCGGGCTTGTGGACGAGCGTGCGCTGCGTCAGCGCCTCGGCAAAATGCGGACTGCCGATCTCTTCCTCCAGCTCCCAGAGGAATCGGATGTTGATCGGCTGGCCCTGCTCGATCGCATAGCGCGCGGCGAGCAGCGCCGTCAGCGCCGGCCCTTTGTCGTCGGTCGCCCCGCGCCCGTGATATAGGCCCCGGTCCTTGCGAAACACGAACGGCGCCTGCTTCCACTCCGGCTCCTGCGCCGGCTGTACGTCCAAATGGTTATAGACCAGAATAGTAGGATGGTGTTTGCCCGTCGTCCACCCGCCCTCGACGACCGGATAGCCGCTCGTTTCGATGACGCGCGCCTCGGCGCCTGCGTCTTTGAGCACCTGCACCGCCAGCGTGGCAGTCTTGCGCATGTCCGCCGCGCGCGACGGGTCCATGCTGATGGAGGGCAGCTCCACCATTTCGGCCAACATGTGCTCGAAGCCAGGCCTGACGGCCTTAATGTAGGGGGCCATCTTCCGGTCACGTCCGGTCATATCCGCTACCTTTCAAAAGTTCCGATGTGCCGGAAGGCAGGCTGAACAGGTGCGTCACGGGCGTTTGGGCCTGGCCCGCTTGGTCCGTCGCGCCTGCGCCATCTCGTCGATCAATTTGACCTGGGCGATCAGGTGTTCACGGAGGTCATGCTCGGATCCATTAAGGATCTCGACGCAACGCAGCAGCAGCCCCCGCTCATCGGCATCCATGTGAGCCCAGGCCTGACTCACCCGTTGCCACATCTCCGGTTGCGACTTGTCGCCATAGGCAGGCGCCGGGGGTTCCGCCAGGAGAGCCCCATGCCAGGCAGGCCCCTTGCCGGTCTTCAGCCACTCGATGCTTCGTCCTGTCCGGTATGCTACCCGGTAGAGCCAGGCTTCCGGAACCTCACCCCGGTTGAGCGCGGAGACGATGGATTGCGGCCTGATCTCCAGACTGGCGGCCAGCTGAGCCTGAGTCTTGAGGTCAAGCGCCACGATGAGGCGATCAATGATGTCGCGCGGCTCCTGCGGCATGTGACGTTAGCTTATTTTGGTTGACAAATGATAAGTTTTAGCTTATTTTAGGCTTCGCGATTGCCGGAGCTCGTCGACATCCACACGCGGCAGGCTCCGACTTTCGGAGAAGGGAGTCTAGCCTCATTTCAGCGGGGATTCAATGCCAACGGAGCCAAAGACTCTCCTCAGCGCCGAGGGCGAATCGAAAACCATTCTCCTGGTGGACGATGACGCAGACGTGCGGGAGTTCGTCGGCAGCCTGCTGCAACGAGAAGGGTATCGAGTGTTGGAGACGTCGGGAGGGCTGGAGGCTCTCCACATCTGCGCCCGACACGAAGGACCGATCCACTTGCTTCTCACCGATGTCCAGATGCCCGACATGACGGGACCGGAGCTCGTGCCGCGCGCCCTGGCAATTCGCCCGCATCTCCCGGTCCTCTACATGTCCGCCCAATCGAGCGAGGCCTTCCATGCCCTGCTGAAAGGCCAACCGGCCGGGCCCTTCATCCAGAAGCCTTTTACGCCAGATGCCCTTGTGAAGAAGGTGCGCGACCTGCTCGGCGCCCCCGAATGATCCCGGCTTCGGCTTGACGCTGCCACAGGGCCTATGGTCTGCTGGACAACGATGAAGCCGTCCTTGCTTGCCGCTCGCGCCGCCGGAACCTTCGTTGGGATGCCCCTGCTCTGCCTGACACTGGCCATGCCGGTCTTTGCCGAGGAACCGGTGACGATCGGCGCAATCCGGGAGAGCCCGGAGCCCTTCCACCTGAGGTATGTCGTCGTGCAGGGCACACTCAAGGACGTGCGCGCCTTGGAGCCCTACTACCTGGCGTCCGGAGCCGGTTGTTATGGAGCCTATCTATTGACGCTGGAAGACGAGACCGGCTCCCTGCCCATTGCCGTGCTTGGCATCTGCGGGGTTCCGACGATCAGGATGGCCCCCGCCGCGGTCGGCGACCGGGTGCGCGTCCGCGCGCAGATCCATGCGCCGGGCCGCCTCGGATCGTTCTATGGGATCGACCGCAGGCCGATCCCGGGGGCCAACCCGGACGCACTCCACGGCGTGGCCTCCGAGATCACCGTCCTCCAACCATAAACTCAGGACCGGCCGCATATGGGAGAACCAAAGAGGCACGACATGACGACCAGCGGGACAACCATCGGATGGATCGGGACCGGGATCATGGGCGCGCCCATGTGCGGACACCTGCTCGCACGAGGCTACCATGTGCGCCTGCACAACCGCACGCTTGCCAGGGCCGCGCCGCTCCTCGATCGAGGAGCGGTCTGGGCCGTCTCGCCGAGACAAGTCGTCGAGCAATGCGACGTCGTGTTCACGATGGTGGGCTTCCAGCAAGACGTGCGCCAGGTCTATTGGGGGGAGGCCGGCCTGCTGGCCGGCCTCCGGCCCGGCGTGACGCTCGTGGATATGACAACCTCGTCGCCAAGCCTGGCGCAAGAAATCCATGCGGCCGCCAGGGCGAAGGGGGCGCAGGCGCTGGATGCGCCGGTCTCAGGAGGCGATATCGGCGCGCGCAACGCCACCCTCTCGATCATGGTCGGCGGGGACAAGGAGGCGTTGGACCGACTCACGCCCCTGCTGGAAGTCATGGGCAAGATCATTGTCCATCAAGGCGGGCCGGGCGCGGGCCAGCATGCCAAGCTGAGCAACCAGGTCGTAGTCGCCGGGACGATGGTCGGGATCTGCGAGGGCCTGCTCTACGGCTATATGGCGGGACTCGACCTGCCGATGCTGTTGCAATCCATCGCGGGCGGCGCGGCGGCCTGCCGTTCATTGGACGTCCTGGCGCCGCGCATGCTGAAGCGGGACTTTGCGCCTGGCTTTCGCGTGGACCATTTCGTGAAGGACATGGGGATGGTGCTGGACGAGGCGAAACGGATGGGCCTGGCGCTGCCCGGCCTGGCGCTGGTTCACCAGCTCTACCTGGCGGTCCAAGCCCAAGGGCACGGGAAGCAGGGCACGCAGGCGCTCCTGCTGGCGTTGGAACAGTTGTCGAATACTCAGCTGGCGGGGCCGGCCGTAGGCTGACCGGCCGGCGAAGCGCGTCAGTCCACCAACGCAATCGGCACGTGCTGGTAGCCTTCGGGGGTATGGGTGACGGGATATTGCGCGCCGTTCGTGAGGAGCGGGACCGCCTCGGTCACATAGGCATCCAGCTCCTCCAGCGTTACGACCTGGTCCCGGCTCAAGTCCGCTTTTCCCCTCAGTCCATGGATGAGCGCCTTCGCCAGCGCCCCGTCGCTCCAGGCTTCCTGTTGCACCGCCCGCTCGGTCCCGCGGCAGGAGGTGTAGGAGACGGCGTTGAACTCCTGCAGGTCCTTGGACAATTGCTCGTTGTCCACGCCCCGCGCCTTGTGCTCCCCGATGCTCTCCCAATAGCAGGTGTCGACAAAAATCAGCTTCCTGGCCGGCAGGTCCAGCAGGGGCTGGAACTCGCGCCAGGAAATCGCGCCGTCCACCCCGCCGCCGTCCCGCAGTCTCGCGTCCCGGGGCAGGAACAGAAATTCCCCCTGCCTGTCCTCCGCGCCATGGCCGGCCAGAAAGAGCAGCACGATATCGCCGGGCCGGGCCTGCTCGAGTCTGGACAGGCCCCGCCTGATGTTCTCGCCCGTCGGCTGCGCCGCGGCCATGTCGGCCAGCACGAAGGCATGCACGTCGCGGAAGATCTTCCCGCGCTGCTGCGTCAAGGCTTGCACGAGCGCCTCGGCATCCTGCCCCGCATAGGGCAAGGGCGGAATGTGACTGTCCTGATAGGCGTTGACCCCGATGGCCAGGACCCAGAGATCGGGTTTCACCTGCGCGGCAGCGGCAGTGGGCGGCAAGACCGTGAGACGGAGGGAGCGTCGTTCTTCCGCAAAGCCGTTTGACGCGAACACCTCCACCACGTTGTCGCCCGGCTGTAAGCGCAGCGGCAGGTTCAAATCCATCGCCGAACGATGGCCCAAATCGGGGCAGCCGGCGGCGGTCGCGCCCGGCCCGCCGGCCGACCCGGCCAACAGGGACGCCGGTATGGGGAATGGCCCGGCTTGGTTCGCAGCCGTTCGTCCGTGGAGCGTCTCTGAAACCTCCGGCACGCCGTCGTCGAGGCGCCGCGTCGAACGATCGCCGGTGGGGCGACAGCTGCCGTTCTTCGCCGAGGAGCCGACGCCCGACGGCGTTTCCTCGGCCGACAGGACCTGCCGCTCCCCGTTGACGTAGACCTGGACCTTCCGGACCGGCCGGGGCCCTCCTTCCACATGCACGGCCAGCACCGGCAGCAACGTCTCCAGCCGGGCTCCGTTCGACGGCGCCGAGACGGTCACCGCCGGAGGCTCCAGCTCCCGCAAGGACGCCACCGTCGGCACGGACTTCTGCCCGCCCAGCACCTGCGCAATCCCCTGCGCGCTGCTGCCCAGCCGGATCGCCGCCTCGACCGCCGCCGGTTTGTAGAAGGTGGCCCGAAACCGGTCGAGCCCGTAGACGCGCGAGCCGATACGGGCGATCATGTGCTCGTCCCCATGCTCCGACGCCGTGTAGTAGCCTTCCGGGGTCATGATGATCCATTCCCCATCCCGGAATCCGACCAACATCGCGACGGCCTGGCCGGTCGCGATTTCCCAGAGGCGCATCGTGCCGTCCAGACTGCCCGAGAGCAGAGTCCGGCCGTCGGACGAGAACGACGCCGCGACCACCACGCCGTTGTGGCCGCGGAAGGTCCGCAGCTCCTGCCCGGTCTGGACCTGCCACAGCTTGATGGTCTGGTCCTCGCCGCCGGAGAGGAGCTGCTTGCCGTCCGGCGAAAAGGTCACGGCCCAGATGGAATCCTCGTGGCCGCTGAAGGTCTGCGTCTCGCGGCCCGTGGCCGCCTCCCAGAGTTTGATCGTCCGGTCCACGCTGCCCGAGGCGGCCAGCTTGCCGTCCGGCGAGAAATCCACCGCCCGCACGGCCTGCGTATGGCCGGTCATCGTGCGCAAGGTCCGGCCCGTCGCCATGTCCCAGAGCCGCACCGTCTGGTCGCCGCTGCCGGACAGCGCCCACTTCCCGTCCGGCGAGAAGGCCACGGCCCATACGGCCTGGGCATGGCCGGCCAGAGTCCGCACTTCCTTTCCCGTCGCCACGTCCCAGAGCCGCACCGTCTGGTCGCCGCTGCCGGACAGGGCCCATTTGCCGTCCGGGGAGAAGGCCACGGCGGTCACCCCCCAGGCATGCCCGCGGAACGTCCGCAGCTCGCGCCCTGTCGCCACGTCCCACAGTTTCAGCGTCCGGTCATCACTGCCGGAGAGGGCGACCTTGCCGTCCGGGGAAAAGGCCACGGAGGTGACGACCCGGTCGTGACCGCGCAACGTCCACAGGGCCCGGCCCGTCGCCAGCTCCCAGAGCTTCAGCGTACTGTCCCGGCTCCCGGTCAGGACCCAGCGCCCGTCCGGCGAGAACGCCACATCCCGCGCCTCACGGATGACCCCGGCGAAGGTCCGCAGCTCCCGGCCCGTTGCGAGATCCCACAACTTCAGCGACTGGTCTTCGCTCCCGGACAAGGCCATGGTCCCATCGGGCGAGAAGGCCACCGCGACCACGGCCTCCGTATGGCCCAGAAACGCCCGTTGCTCCCTCCCGGTCGCCACGTCCCAGAGTTTCAACGTTTGATCCTGGCTGGCCGAAAGGACCTGCGTGCCGTCCGGCGAAAAGGCCACCGAGATGACCGCCTGCACGTGCCCGCTGAACGTCCGCAACGCCAGGCCGGTCTTCACATCCCACAGCCGCAGTGTCTGGTCTTCGCTGGAGGAGATGAGTCGCCTGCCGTCCGGCGAGAAGGCCACCACCGTGATCCCCTGCGCATGCCCTTTGAAGGTGCGCACTTCCTCGCCCGTCCCGACCTTCCACAACTTGATCGTCTGGTCCACACTGCCCGAGACCGCAAGCTTGCCGTCCGGCGAGAAGTCCACATCGGTGACCGCTTGCTGGTGGCCCGTGAAGGTGCGGACTTCGTCGCCCGTGGCCAGGTTCCAGAGCTTCATGGTCTGGTCCGCGCTCCCGGAGAGAGCCCACTTGCCGTCCGGCGAGAAGGCCGCATCCCACACGCCTTCGCCATGGCCGCGGAAGGTGCGGATCTCCCGTCCCGTGGCCGCGTCCCACAATTTGAGGGTCCGGTCGTAGCTGGAGGAGAGGATCTGCCGGCCGTCCGGCGAGAAGACCGCGAAGGTGATCGCTTCGGCATGGCCGACGAAGGTGCGCACCTCCCGCCCCGTCGCCGCCTCCCAGAGGCGGAGGGTCTGATCTTCGCTCCCGGAGAGGGCCCACTTGCCGTCCGGCGAGAACGCGACGGCGCGCACGCCGCCTGCATGGCCCAGCGGGACAAAGACCTCGCTGGACTCTTCGACCGCCTGCGCCGGCGCAAGAAAGAGGCCGAGCGCCAAGGCCGCTGTGGCGATCGTCCCCGCCGGCCCCTGTGATCTCACCTGCCTGGTCATGTCCTGATCCTATCCGGAACACCGAGGTCGAAATGCAAACCGAGCGGGTATTCTGACGAGGCGAGGAGCCACTTGCAAGTACAGGCCGGTCATCGCTCGCGGCGAAACAGCCGGCCATTGCAGGGAGCGGTTGCTCGTGTTACAGTGCCCACATATGGGCACATCAAAACTCGACACTCAAGGATTCCTGCTGGAGACCGTCAGCGCGCTGATCGGCGCCGGCGGGCTGCGGGAGTTCGACCGGGTGTTGGCCAGGGAGCTGACGCGCCGCCTCCACGGCGATGCGGCCGGGCTCTACCTCTACAACGAGTCGGCCCATTCGTTTACCCCCGCCTCCTCCAACTTCGCCGATCCGGCGCATCTGGCGAACCGGGTCGGACAGCTTCCGGCGGCCGGCACCATGAAAGAGGCGGCGGTGCGGACCGGGACGGCGCTGATCTGCGAGGATGTGCGCGCATCCCGTTGGACCGAGGTCGCGGTCGTCGGCAAGGCCGGGTTTCGGTCGGCCGTGATGGCGCCGTTGCTGCTCCGCCGCGGCCAGGGAGCCTATGCGGACGGACGGCCGATCGCCGTGGTCTTCGTGGGGGCCAGGGCCCGATCCGCCTTTTCCGAATCCGACCGCCTGCTGCTCCAGGAGCTGGCTCTGCAGATCGCTCCGGTGCTCCAGAACGTGCTGGCCACCGAAGAGCGGGACGCGCTGATGGCCCTCAACAGCCGCATCACGGTGGGGACGGTCACGATCGAAAGCTTGCTGCCGGCGATCACCGACATTCTTCAACGGGCGATCCCGCACGAGATGCGCGGCCTCGTCCGATTCACCGGAGACGCCCACAACCCCTGGTTCGAGCCGATCTATACCGACGGCCTCGAGTTGGACCTGGCGCAACTGCGCCGATACCCGTTCGAACGGATGGCCCCGGCGGAGATGCTGGCCACGGGCAAGCCGGTGCTGATCACCGGCTACGGCCACGAGCGCTTCGCGGAGCGGGATTATATCGAGTCCCTCGGCGTCCTCTCAGCGATGCTCTGCCCCCTGACCGTGCGCCGCCAACCCTTCGGCTTCCTGGCGATCGGCAGCCGCAGGAGAAACGCCTTTTCGGAGCGGGACCTGGCCCTGGCCGAGCAGGTCGGCCACCACCTGTCCCAGGCCATCGCGAACATCCTGGCCTACGAGGAAATCCGCCAGCTCAAGGATCAATTGGAACAGGAGAACGTCTATCTGAAGGAAGAGCGCGGCGCGGCGATGGACCGCAAGGAGTTGGTCGGCGAGAGCCCCGCCCTGCAAAAAACGCTCAAAGCCATCGAGAAGGTGGCGCCGACCGACTCGACCGTGCTGATCGCCGGCGAGACCGGGACCGGCAAGGAGCTGGTCGCACAGGCGATCCACCAGCTCTCGCCCCGCAAACACAAGCCGCTCATCAAGGTCAACTGCGCGGCGCTCCCCCCCTCCCTGATCGAAACGGAACTCTTCGGCCACGAGAAGGGGGCCTTCACAGGCGCCACGGCCCGCAAGATCGGCCGCTTCGAGCTGGCGGACGGAGGCACGATTTTCCTGGACGAAGTGGGCGACATCCCGCTCGAACTGCAAGCGAAGCTGCTGCGGGTGCTGGAAGCGCAGGAGCTGGACCGGGTCGGCGGCAGCCGAACCATCACGTTGAACGTCCGGGTCCTCGCCGCCACCAACGCGGACCTGGAACAGGCGGTGGAGAAGGGGACCTTCCGGGCCGATCTCTATTACCGGCTCAACGTCTTCCCGATCCGCATCCCGCCGCTCCGGGAGCGACGCGACGACATTCCCATGCTCGCGCGGCATTTCGTCAGGAAATACGCCGCCCGCCACCGCAAGGCCGTGAGTCGGATCGCCCACCCAGCCTTGCAGGCTCTCACGGCCTACGCCTGGCCCGGCAACGTCCGCGAACTGGAGCATCTGATCGAGCGGGCCGTCATCCTCGCCCAGGGTCCGATCCTGACACTCGAAGAGCTCGAAAGCGACGTGGCCCCCGGACGTCCGGAGGGAATGGACGAGGCCGCCGCAACCCCGCGCACCATGGCGGATGCGGAGCGGGCGCATATCCTGGATGCGCTCGCCCAGACCAACTGGGTCGTGGCCGGGTCCAACGGCGCCGCCGCGCGCCTGGGCTTGAAACGCTCGACGCTCCAACACCGGATGAGAAAACTCGACATCAGGAAGCCTTCGACCATCCGCACCTAGCCCGCATGAGTCATGAGGGCTCGCACTGCCCATATTCCAGCACCACTGCCCATTTACGGGCACAATCCGACGACACAAGCCCATTCGTCCCCCAGCGGCGACCGCTGCGTCGCCCCATAGTTTCAACAGCCTCCGCCGGATCCGATCGATCTTCTCCGTGATGGCATCGTCTGTGCTCCTTTTTACGGGCATGCACGAGCAGGACCTGCACGTACAGCCGGAGACCATCGGCCGGGCGCTGCAAGATTACCTTGGCGAGCGGCAGGCGCAGATCGCGCCACCCGGCGATCGGTCTCGCACCGGCCAGGTCTTCGACTGGTGCGGGGACGTGCTGGAGTTTCTGGCGGAGGGGGTCTCCGAGCGGTTCGCCGCGCGGGGGATCAGTTTCTCGAGCCCCTTCCCCGGCCCTTTCCGCCTGTGGGACGAGGACCAGCAGCCGGACGGCGAGCATATCCGCCGGTTCTGGACCACGGCGCTGTTGCACGGCTGCCCGGTGGCCAAGCTCTGCACCTTCTTTTTTCACCGGCACGATACGCCGGCGATTCCCAGGCCGCTCCGCGTGGTGGCCTTTCCGCCGGACTATCGAGGCGAGGACGCCGACCCCCCATGAGTTATGTGGCGCTCAAGATGCTCTTCGGCGATCGGGCCAAGTACCTGATGCTGCTCTGCGGCTTGACCTTCTGCGTCATGCTGATCGTGCAGCAAGGCTCCATTTTCTGGGGCTTGATGATCTGGTCGCAGTCCGGCATTAGCAACCTGAACGCTCCGATCTGGGTGACGGACCCGAACATTAGCCAGGTGGCGGAGGTCAAGCCCATTGCTTCCACCACCGTGGAGCGCGTGCGCAGCGTGCCGGGCGTCGAGTGGGCCGTGCCGCTCTATCGGGGCGTGGGCCGAGCCCGCCTGGCCAACGGCGAGTATCACCAGATCACGCTCATGGGGCTGGACGCCTCGACGCTCATCGGCCGGCCGGGCCACATGCAAGAAGGCCGCATCGAAGACCTGCGGACCCCGGACGCGGTCGTGGTGGACCAGTGGGCGGTGGAGCGGATGGGCGGGCCGGAGGCGATCAAGGTCGGCACGATCTTCGAGATCAACGACAAGAAGGCCCGCGTCGTGGGCATCGCCCACGTCCAGAAGGACTTCCAGAACATTCCTTCCGTCTATGCGACGTTCGAGCGGGCCACCACCTATGCTCCGCCGGAACGGCGCCTGCTCTCCTACGTGCTGGCCAAGGCCAGGGACAACGAACCGGTAGAGGCGGTGACCAGGCGCATCGCCGAACAGACGGGCCTGGGCGCCTTTACCCAGGAGGAATTCGGCTGGAAGACGATCCTGTGGGTGCTCAAGAATACCGGCATCGGGATCAACTTCGGCACCACGATCTTGCTGGGCTTTATCGTGGGCATGGCCATCGCCGGACAAACCTTCTATTTGTTCACGGTCGAGAACCTGAAGCAGTTCGGAGCCTTGAAGGCCATGGGGGCCAGCACCTTCGCGTTGGCCCGCATGATCATCCTGCAAGCCTTTACCGTCGGACTGATCGGATTCGGCGTGGGCATCGGCCTGGCCACATTATTCGGAACACTGGCCGCGTCCAGGGGCCAGTTGCCTTTTTCAGAGACCTGGCCCTTGCTCTGGCTCGTGTTCGGCTCGTTGCTGGCCATCTGCATCTTCTCGGCGACGATCAGCATCATCAAGCTGGCAAAGTTGGAGCCAGCCATCGTCTTTAGATGATCGGGGAACCATGGAACTGGATACTCACACAGCAGAAGCGAGTGTGGAAGGGGCGCCCAAAGGGCCCCCTCCCGCTGTGATGGTCCGCGGGGTCATCAAGTCGTTCGGCACCGGCGACACCAAAGTCACCGTGCTGAAGGGCATCGACCTGGACGTCCGTATGGGCGAGCTGCTCTTGCTGGTGGGCGAGTCCGGCGGCGGCAAGACGACCCTGCTTTCGGTGATTGCCGGCATCCTGGACATCGACGAAGGGCAATTGGACGTGCTGGGCGTGCCACTTCCGCATTTGCCCGGCGGCAAGAAGACCAAGTTTCGCGGGCAGACGATGGGGTTCATCTTTCAGCAGTTCAATCTGTTGCCGACCTTAACCGCCGTCGAGAATGTGGCCGTGCCTCTGCTCATCCACGGGACGCCCAAGAAGGAGGCGCTCCACCGCGCGCGCACGATGCTGGAGACCGTGGGATTGGGGGATCGGACGGAGTTCGTGCCGGCCAAGCTGTCCGGCGGGCAGCAGCAGCGGGTCGCCATCGCCCGCGCCCTGGTCTCCGAGCCACGCCTCCTGATCTGCGACGAGCCGACGGCCGCCCTGGACGGCGAAAACGGACAAAAGATCATGGCGATACTGCGGGACGTCGGCCGCTCGCCCGAGCGGGCGGTGATCGTCGTGACCCACGACAGCCGCATTTTCCGTTTTGGCGATCGGATCGCCGAGTTGACCGACGGACGTATTGTCAGCGTGCGTGGGGTGCCGAAGACCCCACCCGGCGAATTGACCGGACCGACGGTGGGCGGAGGGGCGCCTTCCGCTTCTACGGAGTCGCCATCATGATCGTGCTCAAACGACTCAGCGTCTGGGTCTCCCTGGCCGGATTGCTCTTCACCGCCTGGATCCTGATCGCGGCCAAGAAGCAGGAACCGATGCCGACGCCGATCGAGCCCCCGCCGACGAGTCCCTATGAGAGCACCGTGGCGGCCTCCGGCATCATCGAGGCGGAGAACGAGAACGTGCGGATCGCCCCGCCGGCCGCCGGGTTGATCACCAAGGTCTTCGTGAAAGTCGGCGACCAAGTGGCGTTGGAGGCTCCGTTGCTCCAACTGGACGACCGGGAATTGCGCGCGCAGCTCGCCGTCCGCCAGGCGGCCATTCCCCCGGCCCAGGCGCGGATCGAAGAACAGAAGCATCGGGTGGAAGACCTCCAGGTCCAGTACAAGCGGCTCCAGGCGGTGCACGACCGCCGGGCGGTCAGCGAAGACGATGTGAAGCGGACCTGGTACGCGATGGAAGCCAACAAGCGGGTGCTCGTGCGAAACGACGCCGACTTGATCCAGGCCGTCGCCCAACGGGACGAGACCAAGATACTGCTGGAACGGCTGACGGTACGCTCGCCTCGCGCCGGGACGATCCTGCAAGTCAACGTACGCGCCGGCGAGTATGCGACGCCCGGCGCCTCGGAGACGCTGATACTCCTCGGCGAGACCCAACGGTTGCAGATCCGCGCCGACGTGGACGAAGTGAACGCGCCGCTGGTGAAAGCCGGAAACCCCGGCGTCGCCTACCTCAAGGGCTCCACCGCGCAGGCGATCCCCCTGACCTTCGCCCGCATCGAACCCTACATCGTGCCCAAGAAATCCCTGACGGGCGACAACACGGAACGGGTGGACACCCGCGTGCTCCAGATCATCTACCATTTCACGCGCCCGCCTTTTCCGGTCTACGCGGGGCAGCAAGTGGACGTATTCATCAAACGGGACAGGGCGACGAACACACCGGGCAAGGCCGCTCCATGATAAGCCATCACCGCAGCGTATCTCGCGAAGCGTTTCTCGTCGTTCGACAGAGGCCTTCCTTTTTGCGCTTCACGCTTCACGAGCGACGTTTCACGGGAGCGCCGACGGCCTTGTTCACCATCCTGCTGCTGGCCGGCTGCGTGCAAGGACCCGACTACAAAAAGCCAGACGTGGCGGTGCCCTCTGCCTGGGATGCAATGGCGACCGGCAAGGACCAGGCTGGCGCGCCCATGGCGACCGGTAGACTCCCGGAAGCCCGCTGGTGGCGGGAATTTCAGAACGAGGAGCTGACCGCCCTCATCGAGCAGGCACTCGAGCGCAACCACGACGTGCGCCGGGCCGCTTCCCGGGTGATCGAGGGGCGTGCCGCATTGATGGCGGCCGGCGCCGGCCTCTACCCACAGGTCAACGTGCAGAGCCAATACTCGCGCATCGAGATTTCCAAAAACACCTTGGCTGGGCTCGCGCTGGCCGGCGGTCGCGCGACGCCCCAAACCTTCGCGACACCCGGCACCGGGTTCAACCTCTGGAACGGCGCGGCGGACCTGAGTTGGGAATTGGACCTCTGGGGCCGCATCCGCCGTGGCATGGAAGCCGCGTCGGCGGAAGCGGTCGCGCTGGAACAGGATCACCGGGCCGTGGCCCTGGCGTTGATCTCGGACCTGGGACAGGCCTATTTTCGGCTGCGCGAGTTGGACGAGCAGGTGGCGATCGCGGAGAAGAACCTGGCGTTACGGATGGACTCCCTCTCGATTATCCAAAGCCGCGCATCGGTTGGCTTGGCTTCGGAGTTGGACGTGAAACGGACCGAGGTCCTGGTAGCGGAGAGCGCGGGCCAGATCCCTGAGTTCCAACGACTGCGCGCCGTCGAACTGCATCGGCTCGAGGTGCTGACCGGCGCCACGCCAGGCTCGGTCCAGCTCCCGCCCAAGCCGCTTCGAAGCGTCGCCGCCCAGCCGGAGATTCCGGTCGGCCTGCCGTCCCAGTTGCTCGAACGGCGTCCCGACATTCTGCAAGCCGAGCGGACCCTCATCGCGGCCAATGCGCGGATCGGCGAGGCCCGCGCCTACTTTTTCCCGTCCTTGTCCATCACCGGCCAGGGCGGGTTGCAGAGCGTCGAGTTCTCCAACTGGTTCAACGGGAACAGCCGCACCTTCACCATCGGCCCGGCGGTCACGCTCCCCATTTTCTTAGGCGGCACCAATGTGGCGCGCCTGGACCAAGCCGAGGCCCGTTACGAGCAGATGCTGGAGAGCTACCAGCAGACGATTCTGAACGCCTTCCGTGAAGTGGCGGACCAGCTGGTGTCCATCCGGTCCCGGACGGAACAGCGGGACCGCCAACGCGAGCAGGTCAAGGCCTCGGAAACGGCCCTGGAGCTGGCCCAGATTCGATATCGCGAGGGATTGGTGAATTACCTGGACGTGCTGGAGGCGGAGCGGAGCGTGCTGACGGCCGAGACCCAACTCGTCCAGACGGAGCGGGCCAGGCTGACCGACATGGTCACCCTCTTCAAAGCGCTCGGCGGCGGCTGGGATTCAGCGCCGCAAGCCCTGCCGGTGCCCTCGCCGTTCCGTCCCCCGTCGGCATCGCCACTCTTTGGAGGGTGAGGGTCGGCTACTTGACTGAACTACCCAATACACACCACATGCGACGCGTCCCGGACTTCTGATCGGTCACCGGCTCGCCGGAGAAAAAACTCACCTGCCAGGCCACGATGTCGTCGGTGGGATGGGGCGTAGCCGTCCAGTAGATGGCTGACTTGATATTCGAAAAGGGATGGCCTGGCGGCAGCGACGGGTCCTTCTGCGCCGGATCGATGAGGCTCTTCATCTCCTGAATCGTCGGCGCCCGCCAGCCGCGCTTGCCGCCGACCGTCTTCGTCGTGCAACGCTCGACCGACCGACTCCAGACATCATGCTCCGAGTCCGGCGCCTGCTCCCAAATCAAGCCTGTCTGGTTGTCCTGCACCGCGGCCCTGTCGAACACGAGGACAAAGCGATCCGCCCCGTGACCTATCGTGCTTGCAAACAGCACAACCAGGACTGACGCCGCTGCCGAGATGCGTGGCTTGGGCATGAAACACCTCAACCGCCGACCGCGCACGCATGCCAGAAGAGGCACCTCACCGGTTGGCGCGGGCAGCCAGGGCGAACGCAAAGGAATAGCGGTCCAGGCTCTCCAGGTTGCTCCCATACTGGTGCCCGCCCAGCATCGCATCGCACAAGCATTCCCGCGCGGGCGTGAGCTCTTTCCTGCGCCCCGCCCACCGTGGGTCGCCGATCGTCAGATCGAGGAGCTCCAAGGCGCGCACGAACGCATGCTCGCACAGTTGCGCATCTTTCCCGTGCCAACGACGAACGCGAGCCACTTCGCTGCCGACGTTGGCCATCTGCTCCGCCAACGACAGCGTCTGCCAACGCCCTGCGGCCAAGCTTGCATGTTGGGCGGTCATCGGATCAGCCCCGCACCAATTGGCCGACGACGCTCGTGATGGCGTCCCGTATCTCCCGGCTTTCCACGTCTCTCGACCGGTTGCCGTGCGATGGCCACACGTTGATCATGAAGTCGAACTCGATCCATTCGTCCGGCGGTTTCTCCGGGTAGAGGTTGATGCCCCACAGATGTCAATGGCATCGCGGACAACCATGATTTCCATCGAGAACCCCACCCCATCGCCGCACCAGTGGGCGGATTGCGCCGCTCCGTACAAGGCTCTTTGCCTTTGGCTCACGCAGTATAAGCCTGCTTGCTTTTCGCGGCAAGAAATCTGGGACAGACCGGCCGACTCGCGCCGCTGGAGGCCTTTTTCAGCATCCTGCTAGTGGACCGAGAATGGGATCGGCGCAAAGGTCAGCACAAAAATCGCCAGCGCTCCCCAGCCGATCCAGATGCGGGTCTTTCCGAGGGCCGCTTCCGGGTCCATGACCGGAGGATGGGCGAAGCCCATCAGACCGGCCATTCCCGCCCAAAGAAACCACCCGGGCCAGCCCACAAACCCCAGCACGATGAGGATGGGCAGTATCGCCAGCGCGATGGTTCGCTGCCTGGGCCCCCAGAGCGCATAGGCCACGTGGCCTCCATCCAGTTGCCCGATGGGGATGAGATTCAGCGAGGTCACGAAGAGCCCGAACCAGGCGGCGAAGCCGACCGGATGCAACAGCACGTCGTAACCCTCCGGCAGCGGCCCGAGCACGAGCCAGGAGACGAATTGCAGCAGCAGCGGCTCGCCGAGATGTAAGCCGTAGGTATTGTCCAGGTGCACGACCTGGGACAAACGCAAACCGATCACCAGCGCCGCCACCGCGACCACAAACCCTGCGATCGGACCGGCCACGCCGATGTCGAACAAAGCTTTACGGCTCAGGATCGGCCCGCGCATGCGGATGATCGCGCCGAAGGTCCCGATGAAATGCGGCGGCCCGGGGATGAACAACGGCAACGAGGCGGGCACACGGTGAATGCGCGAGAGGACATAATGGCCCAGCTCATGCGTGACCAGGATGCCCAGCAGGGTCCCGGCAAAGGGCAGGCCTTTCAGAAGAGCCGTCGGGTCGTTGATCAGGAACTGCCAGGCGCCAAGCAGCGGGCTCGTATTGGTTTGGTAAGCCCCGGCCCAGAGCGTAGTGAACACCGTGGCGAGAAACAGGCCGATCGGAACGGCGACCGAGGAGCGAGGCGGCGGGTCCGGATCGTCATCCATCGGAACCACGCCATATCCGTGAAGCTCCCGCGCCGGGACCATCCGGATAAAAGGGTCGTTGGGATCGGGCCGCTCGTCATCCATGGTTTACCCAATAAGAGCTGATAGCGTATGGCTGATGGCCTATAGCTGAGAACAAAGCACAAAAGAGTTGCGGCTTCTGATCCTCGATAAACCGCCATTCGCCATCTGCCATCAGCTCTTGCTCCCCTCTGCAAAGGGATTATGAACCAGTTCTTCTCCTACCGTCGTGGCCGGACCGTGGCCCGGCAAAAGCACCATCTGGGCCGGCTGCGTCAACACCTTCGTTCTCACCGATTCCAGGTGCGCCGGATAGAGCGTTGCGGGATTGGCCCGACCTATCGACCCGGCAAAGAGCGTGTCTCCGACGAAGCAGAGTTCACGCTCGCCCCGTTGCACCCGATAACAGATGCCGCCGGGCGTGTGCCCCGGCGTCGTCATGCAGGTCACGGTCAGACCGCCCACCGCGATCGTCCTGCCGTCTTCGCTAGGGCCCATCAGCTTCTGCGGCGGCTTCCACGGGAGGAGTTTCACGTCCTCGCGGCCGATATAGACCGGCGCCTGGAGATGCTGCAGGATCACATCCAACCCGTCCGCATGGTCGGAATGGCCGTGCGTGAGACAGACGGCTTTCAGCGTCAGGTTTTTCCGATTGACGACATCCAGCATGGCCTCGGCATGATAGGCCGTGTCCACCATGATGGCCTCGCCTTCATCGTACAGCACATACCCTTTGACCAGGTACCCGCCGACATCCCCGAGCACCGTTTCGACGCAGGCGAGCGCCGGAGGATCGGCCGGCTGCCAGCCTTCGAGGGCGATCTGAGCCAGCGGCTCAGGCCTGAGCCCCAACACTGTCGCAAGCGCCGCGACTTCCGCCCTCGTCGGCTGCCGCCCCGCCCGTTCCAGCACCGTGATGTCGCCAGGCGGAAGGCCGCTCTTTGCCGCCACCTCGCCGATCGAGAGCCCGAGCCCAGTCCGGGCCTTCTTGATGATGTCGCAGAAGTCGTCTTCTAAAGGCATAGTCTGAACGGCTCAGAGCTTATGGCAGATGGCTTATGGCAAGATCTTTCCGGCCATCAGCGATCAGCCATACGCGATAAGCTCCCGTTGCCAGGCGTTCACCATCGCCGGGTCCACGTCCACCAGGATGACTGACTGAAGCGATTTTGGCCGGAACGTCTTGATCTCCTGCACCATCGCTCTCGCGGCCTCGGCATGGGCCACGCCGCCGACTCCCGTGCCCATGCCGGGAAGCGCAATCGAGGCAAGGCCCTTTTGATCGGCCAGCCTGAGCGTCGCCCTTGTCGCCAGGGCCACGTTGGCTGCTGGAATAGCCATGCCCGGCTGCGGCATCGTCGGTGCGTGGATGATGTGGGCAAACTTCGTTGCGCCGCCGGAAGTCATCACCGCGCTCCCCACCGGAATCGGCGCCTGCCTGACCGCTTCCTGCTCCACCTCGATCCCCGCTGCTCGCTTGATCGCCCCGGCCACACCCCCGCCCATGTAGCCGGAGCTGTTCGCTGCGTTCACGATCGCTTCGACGTTGGACTCCAAAATGCTTCCCTGCACGACTGGGACGTGGAGCAGCGTAGCGGCCACGAGGATTTCCTACCTCTTCCGCCAGTACCCAGGTTTTCGACGACCATGGGCCACCGCAACGACGGTAATCCGGTTTTCCTCTGTGCGATAGATGATGCTGTACGGAAAGCGACGAAGGAGATAGCGTCTGGTGTGATGATCGTAAGAAGGCCACCGGTTTGGGTGATCACCGATCAGAGCGATCGCCTGATCCAATTCGGCGACAAAGGCTTCACCGGCAGCGGGATTTTGATTATGCGTACCACTCTCGAGCCGCCCTGGCTTCAGCGATCGCATCAGGGTGAAACTCAAGCGCGACGGGATTCACTCGATAGACCCATGATCTGACTTCGGGCTTCCGACCAGGGAATCGTTTTGACCTTTCCGGTTTCCAGATCCTTCAGCCGTTTTGCAATCTCCGCACTCCAGGCTGCCTCCGCCCCTTCATCCGCCTCGGTGTCGAGACTCTGAAGAAGTTGAGCGGCCAACGCCGCGCGGGCAGACGTCGGCAACTGGAGTGCATCGTCCAATAGCTTCTTGGCTTCGGGGCTCATAGAAGCCTCCTTCCGTGTCGCAATCCCTTCAAGTTTCACGCGCCGAACACGTCTAGTCTAGCACATTCAGCCGTCTTCACGATCACCTGCGCCGTTCGTCAGCCGCGTTCCTTATCCCTCCGGCGGCAGCTTGATCTCTTTCACCTCGCCGAACCCCGACAAGACCTGCGGCAGGGCATTGGCCTGGCCGACGGCCAGGATCCGGAGCTGCTCCGGATGCAAATGCTTGCGGGCCACTTGCAGCAAGTCGTCTTTCGTCAGCTTCACGACTTTGTCCCGCGTCTGCTGGAGAAAATCCTTGGGCAGGCCGTCATATTCCAGGCCGATCAGGCGGCTGACGATGCTGGAGGCGCTGGTGAACGAAAAGACGAAGGAATTGACGAAAGCCTCTTTGGCTTCGGCCAGCTCCCGGTCGGTCACCGGTTCCTGCTGGAGCCGCTCCATGTTGGCCACCAGACGGCTCACCACCTCCTGCGTCGAGGCCAGCTTGGTTTCCGCGCGCATCCCCCAGACCCCCTGCTCGCGCACCCCGGCTCTGAGCGAGCTGCCCACCGAGTAGGCGAGCCCCTGCTTGGTCCGCACGTCCTGAAACAGGCGGCTGCGGAACCCGCCCCCGCCCAGGATGTCGTTGAGCAGCGACAGGGCCGGATAATCGGAGTCGCTCTCCTTGATCGAGAGGTGGCCGGCCCGCAGATGGGTTTGCTGGCTCCCCTTGCCGATCACCCGTACCAGACGTTTTCCCTCGCGCACCGGCTCGGCCTGTACCGTCGGGAGGTCGATCTTGGGCACCGCCCCCTTGGGCCAGGCGCCGAAGGTCTCGCGCAGCGCTGCCAGCATCGGGCCCTTCTCGAAATCCCCCGTCACGCCCAGTATGATCCCATTGGGATGGACCGTGCGGGCATGGAAAGCGCGCACGTCGTCGCGCGTGACCCCGGTCACGGACGCCACCGAACTTTCGCGCGCAAAGGGGTGGTTTGCTCCATAGATCAGTTTGGCGAACTCGCGCCCGGCGATGGATTGCGGCTGGTCCTGGCGCCGGCGGATGCCCTCGATCGCCTGGAGTTTGGCCAGCTCGATCCGGCTCGGATCGAAGGCCGGGGTCATGAGGACGTCGGCGAAGATGCGGAGGCCGCGGGGCAGGTCCTTCTTCAGCACGTCCAGCATGGCCGAGCCGGATTCGGTGCCGATGCTCACCGAGACCGCCGCCGCCAGCTGTTCCAGCTCCTGGTCCACCTGCTCGGCGGACATGCGCGCGGTCCCGCCGGTCCGCATGGTGGCGCCGGTCAGGCCGGCCAGGCCGACTTGGTCCGACGGGTCCAGCCAGGCGCCGGTCTGTATGGTGGCGGTGATGGTCACCAGCGGCAGTTCGTGATCCTCCAGCAGGTAGACGATCAGGCCGTTTTCCAGGACCACCCGCTCCGGCTCCGGCGGCGTGAACTGGACCGGCTCGAATTGCATGGTGCGCGGGTCGTCCTGCGCCCACAGGGCCGGCGCGCCGACGCCACAGCCCAGTGCCAATGCCGCCGCCAATGCCGCGATGCGCGCGATCGGCCTTCTTACCGCTTTTCTCTTGAGATTCTTTTCCACGCTTCACGCCTCACGCTTAACGTTTCACGTCTGTTCCCGCAGTCGGCTTGACCAGGGTCGCCACGGTTCGGTTGGGCTTGACGAAATATTGCGCGGCCACACGCTGGATGTCGGCGGGCGTCACCGACGCAATCTTGTCGCGCACCTTCAGGATGTACCGCCAGTCTTTGGCCACCGTCTGAAAGAAGGCGAGTTGCGAGGCCAGGCCGCTGTTGGACCGCAGCGACCGGACCAGGGAGGCGTCCAGGTTGTTCAGCACTTTTTCCAGTTCCTTGGCCGACACCGGCTCGGTTTTCAACCGTTCCAATTCCTCCTCGACTGCCGCTTCCAATTCCGCCGTCCGGTGCGGGGCCAGCGGCGCGGCGCTGATCACGAACAGGTTGGGATCGCGCTGGCCGGGAAATCCGGAATCGGTGCCGACGGAGACCGCGAGCCGTTTTTCGCGCACGAGCTTTTGATACAGCCGCGAGGTCACGCCTTCCGACAGGACCGAGTCCAGCACGTCGAAAACGAAATCGTCCGGATGGCCCAGGGCCGGCTTGTGATAGCCCATGATCAGGATCGGCTCCGCCTCGAACTCCACCTCGATGCGCCGCTCGCCTTTCTGTGGTGGTTCGACCGTCACCACGGGTGGCGGCGGCGGAGCCGCGGGCAAGGCGCCGAACGTCCGTTCGATCAGGGCGATCACCTCGGAAGGCTTGATGTCACCCGCAATCGCCACGACGGCATTGTTCGGACCGTAATAGGTGCGGAAAAACCGCTCGGTCTCGGCCGGCGTGAGGGCCAGGATGTCCGAGCCCCAGCCGATCGTCGGAAAGCCGTAGGGATGGGCCTGGAACGCCGCGGCGGCGAAGGCCTCGAAAAGCAGCCCGTTGGGGCTGTCCTCCGTCCGCAAGCGGCGTTCCTCCATCACCACGGCCCGCTCCTTGTAAAACTCACGCAGGACCGGGTTCGCCATCCGGTCCGCTTCGATCGCGGCCCAGAGCGGCAGGCGGTTGGCCGGCAAGCTCACGGTGTAGCGCGTGACGTCCTTGCCCGTAGAGGCGTTCAGCCCCACCGCCCCATGGCGCTGGTAGAGCAAGGGCATCTCGTTGCCCACGACCAAGGCATCGGCCGCCGCCTGGACCTCCTTGAACGATTGAAGCTTCTGCTGCAAGGCGGGGGAATCTTGCTGGCCGGCGGCGCGGAGCTGCTCGCGCAGGACCTCGATCTCTCCGTTGAGCCGGTCCAATTCCATCAGCAGCGGCCGTTCCTTGGCATAGTCCTTGGTGCCAAAGGTCTTGGTCCCCTTGAAGGCCATGTGTTCATAGAGATGCGCCACGCCGGTGATGCCGGTATGTTCGTTGATCCCGCCGACGCCGAAGGTCATGTTGATGGAGAGGACCGGACTCTCGTGACGCTCCACCATCAGGACCGTGAGGCCGTTCGCCAATCGGTGTTCGATGACGCGCTCGGCCAGGCCGGCTCCCTGGGCCTGCAGGATGAGGCTAAGGGTAAGGCCGAGAGTTAAGAGAACACAGACCGCCAGCGCATTTCCGCTCAACCTGATCCTCGACTTTGTCCTGCTTTTCATGCGAAGAGTCCCATCAATTCTTCCGGTTGTTCGATGAACCAGTCCGGCCGGCAGGCGGCCATCTTCTCCCGGTTCCCCATCCCATAGCCGACCGCGCAGACCCGGATCCCCGCGTTATGTCCGCCATTGATGTCGTTCGTGCTGTCCCCGATGAGCACGGTCCGCTCCTTGTCGACCTGCAGCTCTTCCATCACCTTCAATAGCATGCCCGGCTCCGGCTTGAGCCCATAGCCGTTGTCGCCGCCGACGACGTAGGTAAAGTGATGCGCCCCGAGCCCTTGCAAGATTTTCATGGTGTATTCGATGGATTTGTTCGTGGCGACCGCCTTCTGCTTCTGGGCGAAGTGGGCCAAGACCTGTTCGACGCCGGAGTAAAATTGCGTCCGGTCGAGGCAATGGGCCAGGTAATGGCCGCGGAACACCCGCAAGGCCTCCTCGTAGCGGGTCTGATTGGCCTCCCCGACGGAGAGCCGGAGCAGCCGCTTGACGCCGTCGCCGACGAACCCGAAAATTTCTTCCTGCGGGCGGAGCGGCAAACCCAATTCGCCCAGCGTCAGATTGACCGCCGTGGCAATGTCCCACTTGGATTCGATCAACGTCCCGTCCAGGTCGAAGATCAAGAGATCGACCGGCACGGCCGCTTGCGGCGTGGCCTTCGTCATGGCGCCTGCCTCAGGCTATCCCGAAGCTCCGTCAGTCTCGCCGCCTTGACCCCGTCGGTCTCCTCGATCATCGCCTGCCGCACGTAACCGATTAAGCGCTTCTGGCCGACGTGCGGCGGCAGAGTCGGCTCGATGATCCGCCAGCGGTCTCCGACGGCCTTCACATGAAATCGGACCTCTTCGACATGCGGCTCCGGCTTGAAGACGACCTCGTCCCATTCCATCGTCCCGAGCACCTTGAACTTGACGGGAATCCACACCTCCAGCAAGTTCACCACTTCCCAGGCCTTGATCTCGTCGATCACCTCATAGTTCTCGATCACCACCACGATTCCCCAGGACAGTTCCCGCGTCCAATTGACGTAGGGCCGGAGCGTCTCCCAGGACATGGACTCCAGCCGCGCCCCCTTCATGTCCAGGGATAGGTAGGCCTTGACCACGTTCGCCGGATCCTTCTTCAGATCGCCGGTGAACGCCAGGCCGTCCGCCACCATTGCCCCCGACCAAACGAGCAGGAACATCATGACGACCGGAAAGATCGCCCGTTTGCTCACGATACCCTCAGTCGGCCAATGGCGCTATGCCAGGTCATGGAGCTTCATTAAGTTGGTCCCGCCGGGCTGGCCTATGCGCGTTCCAGACAGGATCACGATCCGTTGCCCCGCGGTCGCGAGGCCCTCGGCCTTCAGACGACGCTCTGCCTCCTCCACACGCTCGTCTGTCTGGTCGATCTGCCGCATGGTGTGGGGGATCACCCCCCAGTAGAGCGCCATTCGCTGCAGGACGCGCTCGAACGGCGTAAAGGCGATGATCGGGGCGACCGGACGCTGCTTCGACATCAGCAACGCCGTCATCCCCAACTCGCTGAATGCCACGATCGCGCTGGCCCCAATCGCGGAAGCCGCCGCAGAAGCCGAGGTGCAGATCGCTTCAGGAGAAGAGACCTCCGGGCGGCCCCTCGCGGGCCATCCGGCTGCGGCGTTGAGCGTGCTTTCCGGCTGGGGACTGTGCATGGCCGCGGCCTCGGCCGCCCGCACGATCCGGTCCATGACGCGCACGGTTTCAACCGGATAATGCCCGACGGCCGTTTCGCCGGACAGCATCACGGCGTCCGTTCCATCGAACACCGCATTGGCGACATCGGAGGCTTCCGCTCTGGTCGGCTTCGGCTGCTGGGTCATGGATTCCAACATCTGCGTCGCCGTGATCACGAGGCGGCGGCGGCGATTGGCGTCCGCGATGATCCGTTTCTGCAGGATCGGCACGGCCTCGGGGCTCATCTCGACGCCCAGATCGCCCCGCGCGATCATGACGCCTTCCGCCTCGGCGAGGATCGCCTCCAGGTGATCCATCGCTTCGGGCCGCTCGATCTTGGCGATTACCGGCACGTCGCCCCCCCAGGCGGCGATCAACCGCTTGGCCTCGGTCACATCTTCCGGCCCTCTGACGAACGACAACGCCACATAGTCCACGCCTTGCGTCACGCCGAACCGGAGATCCATCCGGTCCTTGTCGCTCAGGGTCGGGGCACTGACACAGGTGCCGGGCAGGTTGATCCCCTTGTGCGACGCGATCCGTCCTCCGGTGAGGACCTTGCATTCCACCGCCTCACCGGACACGACGGTAACCACCAACTCGATCAGCCCATCGTCGATCAGAATGCGGGCGCCGGATTTGACATCCCGAGCCAGATTTTCATACGTGACCGGGATGTCCTCTCCCGCCGGTGTGGCATGGGCGTGCTCGGCTACCAGGCGCACGGTCTGGCCCGAAACCACGTCCACTCCGCCGTCGACCATCGCCCCGACGCGGATACGGGGTCCCTGCAGATCCTGAATGATCGCGACCACGACGCGTCGACGACCGGCCGCTTCACGGATCGCCTTGATGGCGCGACCGTGTGATTCGTGGGTGCCATGAGAAAAATTCAGCCGGGCCACGTCCATGCCGCTCTCGATGAGGCGGTCCAAGACCTCGGGAGAATCGCTGGCAGGACCGATCGTGCAGACAATTTTGGCTTTTCGCATAGTCTGAGCCTTCGGCTATCAGCGGTCAGCTTTCAGCCACAATTACGGAGATCGAGAGCGACGCGCCACTTGCCAGCACTGACGGCTGATTACTGACGGCTAGCTTTAGGCATACTAACAAACGACCTCCGACCCGGCAACGACTCAGCCTGGCGGATCTATGGGAGGTCGTTGCCGTGCATCTGGGCGAAGACCTCCCAATCGAACGGCTTGGGCGCCACCGCGTGGAGAGGGATCGGTTCGACGGTCCCGGGTTCGCGATAGGCGACCATACACCCCACGACGTGATCGGGACGTTCGACCAAACGACGGATCGTCTCGTAAGCGAGGTGTTGTGCGATGGCCTTGTCTTCCGGCACCGGAGGCGCGCCCCTCAGGGTGTGGCCCAGGATTGTCGCCTTGGTCGCCGGCGCCAGAGGGTAGCAACCGGGCTTGGCCTGAAACTGCGGCCATTTGGCGATCGTGCCGCCGACGTAGTCCACAAGCCCGTGGACGCCCCCATCCCGATGATGGCGATGAGGGGTCTGTTCGGCCACCACGAAAAAATGGCTTTTGTTCGACACGCCCAAGGTCTGCTTGAGCGTACCCAGGATGACCTCATCGATGTACGCGTCGGGGTCGGGATACTCGTTGACCAGCACCCCCTCGGCCCTCGCTTGGTACGCGCAGGCCAACGCGAGGTGACCAGACCCCGCCCCCATAATTTCGATGAAGAACACGCTGCCCATGGCCGAGCTGGTCGCCTTCAGCGACTCGATGGATTGATTCGCCAGCGCCACGGCGGAATGAAAGCCCAACGACGTCGTGCCGGCAAGATTGTTGTCGATCGTCCCGGGGAGCCCCACAACCTGGACGCCGAATTGCTCATAGAGAGCGCGCGCGCCGCGAAGGCTTCCGTCGCCGCCGATGACAACCAGAGCGCCGTCCCGCATATAGGGCGTGAGATGCCGTATGGTCGCCTGCTGAACACGCTCGTCCTTAAAGTCTTCGAAACGGCTGCTGCCGATCGGGGAACTCGCATGGCTCCCCATTCCTCTGGTGTCCTCTCCGGTCACGGCTTCGATCCAGTTGTTGGCCAGCCCCAGGAACCCGTGACGCACGAAGTGCACCTCGAGGCCCAGCCTGGTTCCCGTCACGTGCAGCTCTTTCAACGCCGCGCCGGCGCCGGCGAAGTCGCCGCCCGATACCAACGCCACGATCCGCTTGATTTGGCGAGGCTTCAGCGTCACCCGATCCCGTCGTTCGCGTTCGACCGTTACCCAAGCGTCTCGCGTCGCCCGCTCCCGTTCCGACAGCCCCACCGCCGTCGAATACCCGGACAAGAGGCCGTGCTCGAAGGCCAGGTGGACCACGTTATCCTGCCCTTCCTTATATTCACCGAACTCCGTGAAGGCCTCGCGAAACGGCCGAGAATCCAGAAAAATCATGAGCGCCCGCAGCGTGGAGCTGTGGGTATACAAACACACGACCTTCCCCTGATGCGACCGGCCCATTTGATGGAATCCGTCGATCACGTCGATGTAGAGATCGAAGTACGAGTGGCCGCCGGGGTAACTATAGAGCGGATGCTTGATCAGACGCTTGGCCGTCTTCACGTCCACACCGAACGCCTTGGCTGCTTCCTCGGCCTCCGCCTGCTTCTCCAGCCCGGTGACCCAGCCGAAGTCCTGCGATTCCAACGCCGTCTCGACGAACGGTTGGACGGCCACGGCCTGGTCCGGCACCAGCGCGGCAATCACTCGCTCGCACAGTTGCCTCGTATTGGGGCTCCGGCTGACCAGATGGACGAACGTCCTCGGATCGAGGTAATTGTGAAGATGCAGGAAGTCGAGTTGTTGCGCGACCACGCCGACCATCCTGGCGAGCGAGGCGCCGACCGCGTCGGCCTTCGGGATCCCCTGGGCGGGATCCAGCACGTTGGCGAGGCGCCGACCGACTCGAAACGTTTTGCTCTCCACGCGCGACACCCCATGTCGCATCGTGAAGAGGAGCGTTCGATCCGTCAGGTCGCGGGGTAACAGCCAGAACCGGTTATCCCCGAGGTCCAGGACGATGCGCCCCTCCACCAGTTGCGGGGTCAAGTGCTCGCGCGGCACGATCGCGACCGGACGGCGGTGGGTCGGCTTCTGCACCGTCGCGATCGGCATGCGAAACAGCGGCGCGAGGTCTCCTTCCGCAAGGAGCCGGTTCCAGGCGACGAAAAAAACGAGTTCGTCGCCCCCGCACCCCTCGTCGATCAGGGCCCGGCGCGCATCCCGATACGCCCGTGCGTCCGGAAACCCGGCTTGCGCACGCTGGGCGAACGCTCGAATCTTCACCATGGCGTCTTGAGCCAGCCGCGCGCGATCGACCGAGGCAGCCGGGAGCGGAGGCGAAACGATCTCTCCATCGAGCACACGGCGAGCGAGACCCTCCCCATAGGCCACCAAGCCTTCCACGGTCACGAAGTCTAGCTTGTCCGCGTCGGGTTCCATTCTATCTACCTTACTTCTGATCGAGCATCGCCGGCTGGTCGCCGGCCGGCCCGATGGTGCAGACGAGTGTGGCTTTGCGCATGCGATCGGTCCGATCGATCGGCTGGATGGGATTGTCCGCTTAGGCTTCCGGACCCAGCATCTTCTCCGGCTTGACGAGCGAATCGAATTCCTCGCCGGAGAGAAAGCCCAGGGCCAGGCAGGCCTCGCGCAGCGTGGTCCGTTCCTCGTAGGCCTTCTTGGCGACCTTCGCCGCCTTGTCGTAGCCGATCTTGGGATTGAGGGCCGTGACCAGCATCAGGGAATTGGTCACGCTCTTGTGAATCTGCGCCACATCCGGCTCGAGACCGACCGCGCAATGCTCCGTGAAAGAGCGGCAACTGTCCGCCAACAACCGGATCGAGTGCAGCAGGTTATGGATGATCACCGGCTTGAAGACGTTCAGTTCGAAGTTGCCCTGGCTGCCGGCCATGGAGATGGCCGTATCGTTTCCGATCACCTGCACGCAGACCATCGTCATCGCTTCGCTCTGGGTCGGGTTCACCTTCCCCGGCATGATCGAGGACCCCGGCTCGTTGGCCGGCAGGATCAGCTCGGCCAGGCCGCAGCGCGGGCCTGAGCCCAGCCAGCGAATGTCGTTGGCAATCTTCATCAGGGAGCAAGCCAGAGTCTTCAACGCCCCGCTGGCCATGACCAGGGCATCGTGCCCGGCCAGCGCAGCGAATTTGTTCGGCGCCGAGACGAAGGGCAGCTTGGTATAGGCGGCAATCTTCTCCGCCCCCCGGCGGGCGAACTCCGGATGGGTGTTGAGGCCCGTGCCGACCGCCGTCCCGCCCAACGCCAGTTCGTAAATGTGGGGCAACGAGCCGCGCAGCCGCTCGAGATCTTGGTCGAGCTGCGCCACGTAGCCGGAGAACTCCTGGCCCAGCGTCAGCGGCACCGCGTCCATCAGATGCGTGCGGCCGATCTTCACGATCGAGTCGAAGGCCTTGGCCTTGGCCGCCAACGCGTCGCGCAGTTGCGTGACTTTGGGAATGAGCAAGTGGACGATCTGCTCCGCCGCCGCGATGTGCATGGCCGTCGGGAAGGTATCGTTGGAGGACTGAGACATGTTCACATGGTCGTTGGGATGGACCGGGTCCTTGCTGCCCATCTTGCCCCCGGCCAGTTCGATGGCCCGGTTGGAGATGACCTCGTTCGCGTTCATGTTGGTCTGGGTGCCGCTGCCGGTCTGCCAGATGCGCAGGGGAAAATGGCCGTCCAGCTTCCCGGCGATCACTTCGTCGGCTGCGGCGATCATGAGCGTGGCTTTGTCGGCCGGCAGCTTGCCCAGGTCCCGGTTGACCTCGGCCGCCGCCCGCTTGAGGATGCCGAAGGCCCGGATCAACTCGCGGGGCATGACGTCCTGTCCGATGTCGAAATGGTGCAGCGAGCGCTCGGTCTGGGCCCCCCAATAGCGGTCGTTCCGGACCTCGATCGCCCCCATACTGTCGGTTTCTTTTCTCATGCTCCCCGGCGCTGCTTTCTCTGCCATGCCCCGTCCTCCCTCACATGAACTGTGGTGAGAATAGACGAAGAGCAGCTCGCGCGGCAAGGGTTTCCCGTTCTTGACCTCGGTACCGGTGCATGTTAGGGTGCACGCCATTTTTCCAGCGACCGAGTTTGTGACAGGATGGTCAAAAAGGCCGTCCAGCGAAGCCGCAGCGAGTAAGGGGGCGAAGCATACTCTTTGTGGTACGTTGAGCCTCCGAGCGACGCGAGAACGACGCTGGCGGCTGTTTTCAACATCCTGCTGAGGAGGCTTGCCGGACCCGTGAAGACTACGAAATCGAAACAGCTCTTTGCCGAGGCCCAAAAGTACATCCCCGGCGGGGTGAACAGCCCCGTCCGCGCCTTCCGGTCCGTGGGCGGCCAGCCTTTGTTCATCAAGCGCGCCAAGGGCTCCCACCTCTACGACGTGGACGGAAACAGCTTCATCGATTATGTCCTGTCCTGGGGCCCGATGATCCTGGGCCATGCGCCGGCGCCCATCATCGCCGCGATCAAGCGCGCCGCCGCCAACGGGACCAGCTACGGAGCCCCGACCGAATTGGAAGTGACGCTGGCCAAGATGATCGGCCAGGCCATACCCTCCATGGAGCAAGTCCGTCTGGTCAGCTCCGGCACGGAAGCGGTCATGAGTGCGATCCGTCTGGCCCGCGGCTACACCAAGCGCGACGGCATCCTCAAATTCGAGGGCTGCTACCACGGACACAGCGATTACCTGCTGGCCAAGGCCGGGTCGGGGCTGGCCACGCTCGGTATTCCCGATTGCCCCGGCGTGCCGGCGGACTTCACGCGCCACACATTGACTGCCTCGTACAACGACATTGCGGGCGTGCAACGCCTCATCCAGGCCCACGGCCACAAGCTGGCCTGCGTGATCGTGGAGCCTATCGCGGGTAACATGGGCGTGATTCCCCCCCGCCATGAGTTCCTGCAAGCCTTGCGGGAACTGACGCGGGCCCACGGGATGTTGTTGATCTTCGATGAGGTGATCACCGGCTTCCGGGTCGGCTACGGAGCCGCGCAAGGGCTCTATGGCATCAGGCCGGACCTGACCTGCCTGGGAAAGATCATCGGCGGCGGCCTACCGGTGGGCGCCTACGGGGGCCGGCAGGAGATCATGCAGTGGATCGCGCCGGCCGGGCCGGTCTATCAAGCCGGTACCCTCTCGGGCAATCCGCTCGCGGTCACGGCGGGGATCGAAACGCTCAAGCGGTTGAAGGCGCCGGGCCTCTACAAAAAGCTGGACCTGCAGGCGGCGGAACTGGCGGAGGGGATCGGCGAGGCGGCCAAGAAGGCCGGGGTCCCGCTGACTCAGACGCGGGTGGGCTCGATGCTCTGCGGGTTCTTCACGAAGGGGCCGGTGGTGGACTGGGCCTCAGCCAAGCAATCCGACACCCAGCGCTACGCCACATTCTTCAGTCGGATGCTGGAAAAGGGTGTCTACTTCGCCCCGTCCCAGTTCGAGGCGGCCTTTCTCTCCACCGCCCACTCGGCAGCCGACATCGAGAAGACCGTCCTCGCGGCGCGAGCCGCCTTCAAGAATCTATAGAAACAGGTGGGAGCCTTCAGCCATCGGCCTTGAGCTTCTGGCTAAGGGCTGACGGCTGGCTGCGTTATCTGCTGCGATACATCGGCTATCCAAGCGGATACGGTGGCCGACATTTCAGCCGCCTACTCGTCGTCTTCATCCTCCGCGTCCAGCGCCGCCTGCCGTCTTTGCTCTTCCATGGCATTGTGGAGCAGCATCCGGATGAACATCGAGATCAACGAGCCTTTCTCCAATGTTCCCCCGGGCGGGACCGCAATCTTGCCTTCCTTGATCATCTGATCCAGCCAGGCCTTCTGATCCGGCGCGATCAAGACCGGAATCTCGACCAAGCCGACTTTTCCAAACATATCCATAATGAAACCCTCCGTGATTCGTGAGGCGTTGTTCGTGAAGCGCGCAGAAAACGGACAGGGGCGTTGGACCACCGCCCCACTCCTCATAACTCGTCATTATTTGACGAGATACGCTTCACGAGATACGAACGACGTGGCTATTCCACCATGCGGTTTTCACCCTTGTCAACCGACCGGTCCCATGGCATGAATTATGCGTTGAATTATGCGTTCTCTGGGACGAAAATCGCGTCTTGACAGATATGAAAATCGGGCGCAAAGTTCATCCCGTGAAGCCGGTCTTCACGACGTGTATCGAAGGGGGGTGATCGAAAGATATATGACGCCACCGGACAAGGAGAGCCCGCTCCTGTGAGCACACCAGAGGGTTCGGCGTCAGCGAGAAGAGTCCCGAACCGAACATGCGCATCTTCTGCTCGGTGCCAGTAGGCACGACCGAATGAGGCTTCGGCCCATCAACAGGAAGACGCGAGACCGCAGACAATAGGTTGTGCGGTCGGTCGGATTCATCCACCTCGCTGGCAAGCAATCTTCACCACAGGAGCGGGCTTCTTCTTTTTTCTGCCCGATGGTCCCCATCCCTGCTCTCTTTCCTGACCCATCCCGACCCATCCCTTCACGCACGAGTCTTGCAGTTCTTCCCCTGCAATCGGCTTTTGCAAGAAGGAGGTTCCTTATGACCCGCTTCCATGGACTCGCCCTATTCGTTCTTTTCGTGGGAATCGTGTTGCCGGACGGCGTCGCTTCAGGCAGTCAGGCTCATCGCAACGACACGAAGCCTCACTCTCCGGCATCGACAGGACAGAAGGCTCACCGTCCCCCCGGTTCAGCCACCGTGCGGCTGCCGCCGATCTACAGCCGACGGGCGCTTCGGCACATAGCCCGCAAGCCCTTCGCCCAGGAGCGCCTGCTGCCACGGCGGATGCCCGTGATCCGGATGCCGCTCCGCATGCCCCCCGCTCCTTCGATCACGCTGGACCCATGGAAGATTCGCGTGATCGACGGCGACACCTTTGCCTACGGCGCCGATCGCATCAGGCTGCGTTCGATCGATACGCCCGAGAAGGATCAGTCCGGGGGATTCGAAGCCACGCAACGGCTGGATTCGCTCCTGCACGAAGGAACCGTGACGATGGTCACGGATGCATTGGACCCCTATGGCAGGACCCTAGCCGATGTCTTCGTAGACGGCCGCAACGTGGCGGAGGTGCTCAAAACCGAAGGGTACGCCAAGCCGGGAAGCAGATAGCTGACTGCATGTAGCGGATGGGTCGCCATGGATTTGCCATCAGCCATCGGCTCCTCACCAGGGCAGGCAAGGACAAAACGAGCATATTGCTGTATACTCCAGCCAAGGTATTGCCGGAGGAACTACTATTATGACCGGGCTAGAAGACGCTCGTGCGCTCCCGAACACCGCATCCGGCACCCCGGCGGAGCAGCCGACGATCCTCGTCGTCGATGACGAGCCGGAGATCAGAAAATTCGTCCGGTTGATGCTGACCAGAAACGGATATAACGTGGTGGAGGCATCGAGTGCAGCCGAGGCCTTGTCGCTGTGCGAGCGACCGCTCGGCACGATTCATCTCCTGCTGACCGATTTCAGGATGCCGGGAGTAAACGGAGTCGAATTGGTCGCTCGCCTGATGCCACACCGCCCCCACATCAAGGTGCTCTTCATGACAGGGTTTGCAGGAGACCTCGCCAGCGCAATCGGTTTCGGCGTCTCCTTTCTCGCCAAGCCGTTCACAGAGCGAGAATTAATCGAGACGATTCGGCGGGCTCTTCCATCAGGCGCATAACCGCTTTTTCAACCGCTCCAGACTCCCCCTTCCCACACCCCGCGCTTGACAAGGCTTTCCCAGCGGCAGGTAGTTACGTAGCCTTGGCATGAAGGATTCGGAGCGCGGTCCATCCGGACATTAGCGACCCGCGGCCTCGAAGGAGCGAAGCAAGGATGGGAAGGAGTTGTACCAATTTCGCGCGGAGGAATTTGAACGCAACTTCCACGGCCTTCGCGAAATCGAATCGCGGAACTCGCTGGAAGTCTTCACGGGCTACGCCGTCATCGGCATCGCGCACTTCCAGCTGGACGATAAGTACCCCCACAATTCTCCGCTCGGCCTCTCCGCCCTGCTCCTGACTTTCTCGCTGTTCGCGATCGCGCTCTACCACAACCTTCGGACGCAGGAACGGTGCGGTTCATCCGGAGCATGAAGGATCTCTACATCAAGAAGCCGCATGAGTTATGCGCAGCGCCCGAACTCGACGTCCCGGCAGATCTGCCGCGACCGACCCATGGATTCTCATGGGTTTTCGCCGCGCACATCGCGCTGAGCGCCATCACCATGGTGGCCCTGGCCGCGTATATCATCGGCACCACCTGGCCGCACCCGTAGGCGAAGTCCGGCGTGGATGTCGATAGCTCTGAGGCAGTTGGTGAGCGGAGCGCAAGAGGCGGGATCACTGCGAGCTATTCTGCGATAGTCACATCGACGAGCACGGCACAAAGCCGGTCCCACGATCGGGCTGTGCCGTCTACTTCTTCTTGCCGTCCGGTTTCTTCTTGTCTGACGGGTTGTCCGCGAACAGCAGCCAGGCCAGGACCATGAAGCCGATGGCCACCGCCGTCACCGCCAGCCAGGTACCGAATTTTTCAGGCATCAGGACTCTCCTTTCGGCGGCGCCAGCAAGGCTGCCTTTAGTTCGGCTGCCAGCCGCTTGAGTTTGCCGTCCGGCCCCGTCGGCACCAACGTTGCGGAGCCTTCGACGACGAGGCGGCCGCTCTGTTTCTCGCGAATCACGTGGGCGAAGGTGAAGGACGCGTTTTTGCTGGTGTCCAGCGTCGTTTCGATGCGCAGCGTCTCTCCGTAGCGGGCCGGCGAGCGGTACTTCGCCTCCGCTCGCACCACCATAAAGACGGTCCCCTCCTCCATGAGCTGCGCGACGGACAGGCCGCGCCGCTCCAGATACTCCGTGCGGGCCCGCTCGAAATATTTCAGGTAGTTCGCATAGTACACGACCCCGCCGCAGTCCGTGTCTTCGTAATAAATTCGAAGGAGCTTGTCTAGTTTTGGAAGTCTTTTTATGCTGAAGCATGGCCTCTTCCTTGTTGCCCAGGACTCATTTGTCGACCCGACAACTCCGGGCATTGATTCGGCTCTTTGCTTTGGAGGTCCCCGCCA
>VGXC01000018.1 GCA_016873495.1 Nitrospira sp.
ATCTTGTCGGTGACCATTTTCGAGAAAACCCCATTACAACAGGCCATTCTTGGAGACAACTGGCCCGGGCAATTACTTGAGAACGCGAACCAATTGAACCTATTCACGTTTTAACCGGACACTACTGATAAGTGATGAATGATGAACGGAAGATTCCTCTTCAGCATTTATCGTTCATCATTCATCGCTCATCGGTTAATCGCTGGGTGGTTCAAAGTGTCCCGGTGGTCTCGATTGCCAGGGAACTGTGGCTTGCCGAGATTGCTTGACCAGACTCCTCAAGCTGGCTTCCGCCGCGCGCACCAGTTTCGGTTCGCCACCCTGGAGCAGGGCCGTCAAGAGTACATAGAGTTCGCGCTCTTCCTTGCTGCCTTGCAAAACCCGTTCGGTGACCGGGTCCACCGAGACCTCCGAGGGCACAAAAACCGGTTCCCCATCCGGATCGGTCGTGAGCAGGGTCAACTGCTTGGGGTCCCCATAGAGCCAGGGCACGGGAATGCCCAACGCCTTCGCCAGCGCTTCCAGGGTCGAGGCCGGCGGGTCCAGCTCGCCGCCTTCAATCGCCTCCAGGGACGAGGAGGGGAGGCCGGCCTTGTCCGCCAGCCCCGAGACGGACTGCCGCTTCGAGAGACGCCAGGCCTGGATGGTCGAGCCGATCGACATGGGCGGATGATAGCGAATCACGCTGCATCACGCAATGGCACACAACCGCTTGACAGGGTCGTTCCATCCCGGTACTGCTGGTCTGCAAAGGAGAACCCGTGCCTGCTCATTCCGCCAAACCGCTCACAGCGGCCAACGCCCAGTTCATCCGCTCGCTCGTGAAGCAAAAGAAGGAACGGAATCGGGAGAAGGCCTTCGTGCTGGAAGGGGAGAAGCCGATCCTTGAGTTGCTCGAATCAGATACGCAGGCATTGCTGGCCTTGGTGATCGGCGAGACCCGGCTCTCGCAAGCCGATGCGGGCCTGCGACAGACCTTGCGTCGCCAGTCCGTCCCGATCCACACATGCCGTGACTCGGTCTTCGACAGTTTGTCGGATGTCACGAGTCCGTCCGGCATCCTGGCGGTGGTGCAACAACCGGCCTGGGACCAGAAAGCGATCCTCGGCCGGCCGTTGTCGCTTGGCCTCTACGGCGAGACCTTGCAGGACCCGGCCAACGTCGGCGCGATCGTCAGGACGGCGCTCGGCTTCGGGCTTGATGCCCTCTGGCTTTCGGCCGACTCGGCTGATGTCTTCAATCCCAAGGTCGTGCGGGCGACGGCCGGATGCATCCTGAAACTGCCGGTGTTCTATATCAAGGATGTGGCTGAGCTGGCAGACCAGGGCTGCATGCTCCTGGCTTCCGTACCGGCCGGCAAGGCCAGCCGCCCCATCACGGACCTCACGGACCTGCCGGAGCGATCGGTGCTGGCCTTCGGGAACGAAAGCCGCGGCTTGTCCGACGCCACGTTGCAACAAGCGGCAATCCGCTTTCACATCCCTGTAACCCAGGCCATCGAATCCCTGAACGTGGCCGCCTCGGCGGCCATCGCCGCCTTCTACTTTCGGACAATCGCCGAACGGAAACCGCCTTCATAACATCGGTCATCGCCGGGAAAGTGCTCGGGGAGGGAGAGGACCAGGTCTCCGCGGCACTTGTTTATTCACCTGTTACGTATGGCCGAAGTAACGCGGACTCTCGCTGATTGGTTACTCAGGAAGTAGTAGACGCCTAGTTGTGCAGGACGACCGTGAGGAGGGAACTGTGAAAGTGCAGCCCGCCGTTCAACCGAAGGGGAATCTAAGTTACTGGAAGAAAGGTACCACTCCGCCGCGAGTTGATCGAACGCGGCGGATCAACCAAAGAAGTGAAGGAAGCACATGCAAGAAGAACGCTGGTGGTATTTAGCGGATCGCCACAGGAATAGAGGCTCCCGCCACGCAAGCGAGGGGTGGTGCCGAGGGACAGAATCGAACTGTCGACACCAGCCTTTTCAGGGCTGTGCTCTACCAACTGAGCTACCTCGGCACGGGCGCCACCATAACAAGCGGCCTTTCTCACTGTCAAGCCGGCATCGCGCTCATTTTCGCTATAATTTTGACGTTTTATTCCCGTTCTACGTGTGAGGCTGTTCGGCGACGGGACCAGTTCCATCACCTTGACGCCCTCAACAACGACAGAGTATTCTCATTCCACGTCAGCCGGCACAACCGTCATCACCGACTCGGTAAGGACAGCCCCGTTTATGGACACACAGGCTCCGCTCACTGATGCGTCGGACGCTTCGCTTGAACCGGTCTCGCCCGAGGCCCTCGTTCCCGAAGCTCCGCCCAAGACGAACCAGGAATATATCGAGGACTTGGTGAAGCAGGCCCGCTCCGCCGCCGGGAAGCTGGCTTCGCTGTCGACCACCGTGAAGAACCAGGCGCTGGTCGCCATGGCCGACGGCCTCGAAGCCAAGACAGACGAGATCCTGGCCGCGAACGAGGAGGACCTGAAGGCCTTCGAGGAGGGCGAGAAAGGCAAGGACAAAGCCTTCGCGGACCGCCTCCGGCTCACGTCCCAACGGATCGCCGAGATGGCCAAGGGCCTACGAGAGGTGGCCAAGCTACCCGATCCGGTCGGGGAATCGCTCAAGATGTGGCAGCGGCCCAACGGGATGTTGGTCGGCCGCGTGCGCGTACCCATCGGCGTGATCGGGATCATCTACGAATCGCGCCCCAACGTCACCGCCGACTCGGCCGCGCTCTGCCTCAAGTCCGGCAACGTCTGCATCCTGCGGGGCGGATCGGAAGCGATCCATTCCAACCGCGCCATCGCCGCCGTGCTGGCGGAGGCGGCGGTACAGGCCGGCGTGCCGGCGGGCGCCATCTCGCTCGTCGACCGGACGGACCGGGAGGTGGCGTTGGAGCTGCTCAAGCAGGACCGATACGTGGATTTGATCATCCCGCGGGGCGGGGAGTCTCTGATGAAAACCGTCACGGAGGAGTCCCGCATTCCGGTCATCAAGCATGACAAGGGCATCTGCCATACTTATGTGGATGTGGATGCGGACCTGGCCATGGCCACAACCGTCTGCATCAACGCCAAGGTGCAGCGCCCCTCCACCTGCAACGCGATGGAAGCGCTGCTGGTCCATGAGAAAATCGCCAAAGCCTTCCTGCCCGAGTTGGTGAAGGAGCTGAGCGAGGCCGGCGTGGAGGTGCGCGGCTGCGCCAAGACCTGCCAGATCGCCCCGGAGGCCAAGCCTGCGTCGGAAGAGGATTACGGCCAGGAGTTTCTGGCCCTGATCCTGGCAGTCAAGGTGGTCAAGAACATGGACGAAGCGATGGAGCACATCGTCAAGTACGGCTCCCGCCACACGGAGGCCATCATCACCAACGACTATGGACGGGGGCTGCGCTTCCTCCGCGAGGTGGATGCCAGCGCCGTCATGATCAACGCCTCGACCCGGCTCAACGACGGCTACCAGTTCGGGCTCGGGGCGGAGATCGGCATCAGCACCACCCGCATCCATGCCCGAGGCCCGATGGGGCTGGAAGAGCTGACCTGCTCGAAGTTTGTGGTGTACGGCTCCGGCCAGATCAGGGAGTAGGTTGAGGCTGAGGTCAAGGCTAAGCCGGTGGGACCGCTCAGCATGAAGCTGCAAATGGTTTTTCTCTCAACCTGAGCCTGAGCCTCAACCTGTGGATTCTCTGATCCTCTCCGTCCTGACCCAACCAGGCAGCCTGACCTTTCCTTCCAATCTCTCCTTCGCGAAGGACTTTGCGTCCGCCGGCGTCCAAGTCGTCCGCCAACCCAGCGGGCACCTGGTTTTTTACGGACCGGACCGGCGACGCTTTCTCGCCACCGATCCGAAGGGCCACCCCCTGCACGAATGCGAGTGGGGACCGGCCCCCGATGGCCGGACTTCGCTCCTCCGCGCCCGCCTGTGTCTGGACTGGGGCCAATGGGTGGGACTCAAGCCGGGCGGCCTCGTCAACTCGACTCAACTGGACCTATCCAAAAAACCGGGGTGGCAACGGTTGCGCGCCGACGACCTCCGGCAGATGGCGGCCCAGGCGATGCACGTTCCCTTCGAGGAAGTCAAATTCTTCTACGGCGACGAGGATCTGGTCATCGATGCGCGCGGGCAGGCCACCATCCGGCACAAGAAGGATTCCTTTTACGTTCTCAACGACAGGACCTTCGCCCAGGCCCGATTCATGGCCTGCATGGGCGCGATGCATTGGAGCCGGATCGACTTCCTGCCGGTCGTGGAACTGTTTCAGTCGCTTCTGCCGGGCACCGGCTCGGCCGCCTTCGAGCTGATCCGTGGGCTCTATGACGACCAGAATGAAGGCCAGGCCCAGCCGCTGCCGCTCCGGTATCGCGGCATCCCGACCTATCCGTCCGAAGCAGCCTACCGGCTGTTCAGCGCCTTTTTCACCCCGCACCTTCCTCACGGCGGCGATCCGCTGCCGATCTTCATGGATCAGTCGCGTTCGCATGAAGTCCTGTGGCTGCCCGCGGCCGATCAGCCGCGGCGCTATTTCGAGCAGGCGCACCGGCTCTGTCTCACCATCAAAGGAGAGGCCGTCCAGAAAGTCACCAAGGCCGACGACCCGACCGGGCTGCCCTTCGTGAAGCCGGGCCCCAACGGGTTCGCCCCCTGCGAACGCCGCGTCACGGTCAAGGGGGGAGCCCTGTTGCTTCACGACGGCCATGAGACGGCGGGCATTTCGCTCAGCCCGGCATGGGGCAGGATCGAGGAAACGGCGCGCTCATCCGGCGGGGGCACGCCGGCAGGGAAGGGGTGGCAGTCGCTGTTCGGCGGGCACCCGTTATCCGTCGAGCCGGCCCAAGCCTTTTCGGCGGTCCTAATCTATCCGGATGACGACCGAGAGATCGGCGAACTCGAAAGCCAGCCCTTCGTCGCCGATTACCTACAGGACATGATCGAGCAAGTGCCGGAATTGTCGTCGCGCGTCGGCCGCAGCGCGACCGTGTTGATCGACGGATTCGATGCGGCCATCACCACCTGCCTCAGACTGGATGGCCTCCGCAACCACACGATCCTCTACACCCATCGGGCCTTTGCTCAAAAGCAGGCCCAAATCCTCTGGAACCAACTGGCCCAGACCGACCATCTGGATTGGCTCCCACGCTTCACATTTTTTCCGGCGGCCAGCCATAGCGAATCCGTCTACCGGCAGCCGCATGATGTGCTCTTCGCCTGGACTCCCTTTCAGGACTCAGCCCGGCCGGAGACGCTCCAGCGGGCCTGCCGCCGGACAGCGGCCGCCTTACGCCCAGGCGGCCTCGTGTTTCTAGTCGGGCCAAGCGCTGCGCGGCCCCACCTGGCCTCCTCGGGCCTGACCGTCCTTCAGCAGACTCCGGTGGAACAACTGCCGACCTTCGCCATGCACCGCACGATCCTGCCGGCAGCCCGCCTCAAGCCCGACCTTATGCTGTGCCTCGCAACCAAGCGCTAACCGCCCGGCGCCCCAGTCCGACACCCTTCAAGTTCCGTCAAGATTCGACCGATGAAGAACCAGAGAAGGATTCACACCCGCGAACTGGACACGTCCGGTGTAAGAGAGGACCGCAATGAGCCAGACCTCCGATCTCCTGACCCCTGAGCCTCTCCGGAAGCTGCTTGCAAACATGCAGACGCTCCCCAGTCTCCCGTCCGTCTACCGCGAACTGATGGACGTCCTGCACGCCGACGACGCGTCCGTCGAGCAGGCCGCGCGGATCATCTCCAAGGACGTGGGCATGGTGACCAAGGTCTTGCAGGTCGTCAATTCGCCCCTCTATGGGCTGCGCGGCCACGTGTCGAACCCAACCCAGGCGGTCGCATTGCTGGGACTGAACTCTCTCAAATCGCTGGCGCTCTCGACCAAGGTCTTCGCCCAATTCGACCAGAGCAAGCTCCCGTTCTTCTCGTTGGAATCGCTCTGGCAGCACGGCATGACCACCGCCATGCACGCGCGCGCCATCGCGAAAGAGGAAGACGCCGAACAGGCAATGGTGGAGGATGCCTTCACGGCCGGACTGTTGCACGATGTCGGCACGCTCGTCCTGGCCAGCAACCTGCCTCATCAATACAGGGACATGCTCGCGATCATGCAGGATCAAGGGCTTTCCGAATGGGTGGCGGAGCGTGAGGTTTTCGGCGCCACACACGCCGATGTGGGGGGGTATCTGCTCGGGCAATGGAGCCTGAGCCACACGATCGTCGAGGCGGTGGCCTACCACCATGAACCGTCCTCCTGCCCCGCGTCGTACTCAATCGCCTTGGCCGCCGTGCACGTGGCGAATGCCGCGGAAGAAGAAGCCCAAGCCATGGACATGGGGGAGCCTGTCCACCTTATGGACCTCGATTATCTCGCCGGTTGCGGCCTCGCCGACCGGCTCCCTCTCTGGCAGGCCCTCTGTCGCGGTGAGAGTGTGAGCCGAGCGGGGCATTGAGGCGTCGCCCGGTCCGCTCCGATCTCCGTCGCACGCAAGTCGGTTCTTGACACTCCGGCATCCAACCCCGTACAATGCGGCTGCCTTTAACGCTCATCCAGTGAGGTGAGCAAGGAGCGTGACTATGCGAAGCGGCCTGCACTGCGCCGTCGCCGACAACCGAACCTTCTTGCCGTTTTCGGGCGAGAAGGTTTTTTTATGCCTTCCGGCTGCTGAAAAATCCCCCCGCGTTGAGCAACCTTTTGAGCAGCCTCTGAAAACACGATGACCACCAAACCGGCGCAAGACAAACAGCACGAGAAGCTCATCATGGACGGGCACGAGGTGGCGCGGGCCCTGACGCGCATCGCCCATGAGATCCTGGAGCGAAACAAGGGGGTCGAGGGGCTGGCCCTGGTGGGGATCAGGACCGGCGGCGTCCACTTGGCCCACCGGCTAGCCAAACGGATCCAGAGCATCGAAGGCGGGACGGTCCCCATCGGCGACCTGGACATCACCCTCTACCGTGACGACCTGGCGCTCCGGAAAGACCAGCCGGTTCTCCGCAAGACTTCCATCCCGTTCAATATCTCCGGCCTGAAGGTCGTGCTGGTGGACGATGTGCTGTTCACCGGACGGACGATCCGGGCCGCCATGGACGGGCTCATCGATCTGGGACGGCCGGCCGAGATCCAACTGGCCGTGCTGGTGGACCGAGGGCACAGGCAATTGCCGATCAAGGCCACCTATATCGGCAAGAACATCCCCACCTCGCGGGACGAAAACGTGCAAGTGTTCCTTGAAGAAGAAGGGGAAGAGGACCGGGTTGTCATTCTTAACGGAGTTGGATCGTCTTGACTTGCAGGCTGTTCAACACGGTCGTTCGACAAGGCCGCAGGCCGCGAAGGCCCCGAGGCGTACCGGAAAGGTACGTCGAGGGGAATGAGCGGCCGAGAACGAAGTCGGCGGCCGTTTTCAGCGGCCTGCTTAACGGAGGCGCGCCATGAGCCTCAAACAGAAAGACCTCACAACCATCGCCTCGCTGTCGCCGGACGAGATCATGCTGATCCTGGAGACCGCCGACTCGTTCAAGGAGGTCAGCGGCCGCGAAATCAAGAAAGTGCCGGCCCTCCGCGGCAAGACCGTGGTGAACTTCTTCTTCGAGCCCAGCACGAGAACCCGCACATCCTTCGAATTGGCCGCCAAGCGGCTCAGCGCCGACGTCATCAACTTCTCCCCCTCCTCCAGCAGCGTGGTCAAAGGCGAGACGCTCCTGGACACGGCGCGTAATATCGAAGCGATGCAAGCCGACATCATCGTGTTGCGCCATCAGGCGGCGGGCGCCGCGGACACCCTGGCCCGCGGCGTGAAGTCCTCGGTCATCAACGCCGGGGACGGGTGGCACGAACACCCGACCCAAGCCCTGCTGGACCTGTTTACGATGCGCGAGAAGCACCCGACCTTCAAAGGGCTCACGGTCGCCATCGTCGGGGATATCGCGCACAGCCGCGTGGCCCGGTCGAACATCTATGCCCTCACCAAGATGGGGGCGGAAGTTCGGGCCGTGGGCCCGGCCACCATGATTCCGGCCTTCCTCGACCGCCTGGGCGCCACGGTCCACTACGATATGGACGAGGCCCTGCGCGGCGTGGACGTGATCATGATGCTGCGCCTGCAACTGGAACGGCAGGGGCGGGCGCTGTTTCCGACGATCCGCGAATACTCTCGGCTCTACGGGCTGACGGCGGACCGTGTCAGGCTGGCCAATGCCGGCGCAATGATCATGCATCCGGGTCCCATCAACCGGGGCGTGGAGATCGCGCCGGACGTGGCGGACAGCTTCTCCTCCGTCATTCTGGATCAAGTCACCAACGGGGTGGCCGTCCGCATGGCGGTCCTCTACCTTTTAGCGGGAGCGAATTGAGGAATTGCGCCAGTGGATCATTTATTCATTGATCCACTGACTAGGAAAATCGCCAAATGACAAAATCGCACAATGGCACAATTCTTATAAAGGGCGGACGGGTCATCGATCCGGGCCGGCTTAACGGCCCGGCTGAGGTCCTGATCGAAAACGGCACGGTCGCCGCCGTCGGCCAGAACCTCCTGGCCGCCACCGGTCGAACCAAGGGTTCCGTCACCGTCGTGGACGCAACCGGCAAGCTCGTCCTGCCCGGCTTCGTGGACCTCCACGTCCACTTCCGAGAACCGGGCTTCGAGTACAAGGAGACGATCGCCACCGGCGGCGCCTCGGCCGTGGCCGGGGGCTTCACCTCGGTCTGCTGCATGCCCAACACCAATCCCGTCAACGACAGCCAGTCCGTCACGGAATTCATGTTGGAAAAGGCCCGCGCCGCCGGAAATTGTTCCATCTTCCCCGTCGGCGCCATTACCAAAGGTTCGGAAGGGAAGGAACTGGCGGAGATCGGCGACTTGCGGCGCGCCGGCTGTGTGGCGATTTCGGACGACGGGCGGCCGGTGATGAACAGCATGGTCATGCGGCGGGCCATGGAGTATGCGCTGGCCTTCGACATGCCCGTGATCGACCATTGCGAAGACCTACACCTCTCCGAAGGCGGCTGCATGAACGAAGGGCTGGTGTCCACGGAGTTGGGCCTCGCCGGCATCCCCGCCGCGGCGGAAGACGTCATGGTCGCCCGCAACATTGCGCTGGCCGAACTGACCGGCGCCCGGCTGCACCTGGCCCACGTCAGCACGGCCGGGTCGGTACGGATGGTGCGCGAGGCCAAGGGCCGGGGCATCCGCGTCACGGCCGAGGCCTGCCCGCATCATTTTTCCCTGACCGAGGAGGCCGTCCGGGGTTTCAATACCCTGGCCAAGATGAACCCGCCGCTCCGCGCCTGGCAGGACGTGCAGGCCATCAAGGAGGGGCTGACGGACGGAACCATCGACGTGATCGCCACGGACCATGCGCCCCATGCGGTCCAGGACAAGCAGCGCGAGTTCTCGGATGCGCCCTTCGGCATCGTCGGCCTGGAGACCGCGCTCCCGCTCACCCTGGCCTTGGTGGAGGAAGGCGTCCTCACGTTGGAGCAGGCCGTCGCCAAGCTGACGTCGGAACCGGCTAAGGCCTTCAGCCTCGCCAAAGGCAGCCTGGCTCCCGGCGCGGATGCGGACCTGGTGATCGTGGATCAGCAGCAGGGCTGGGAAGTGGACCCGTCTCGGTTCCGTTCCAAGAGCAAGAACACGCCCTTTGCCGGCTGGAAAGTCAAAGGCCGCGTGCTCCGGACCTTCGTGGCCGGACGGACGGTCTACGAGTCAGACTGAGCATGTTCGATCGCGACGGCCAGCGAGGGTTGCTCGTCTGTCACACGCTGGAGCTGGTCGCGCTGGCGGTCTGGGTGGGGGGGTTGGTCGTGATCATCGGCGCGGTCATTCCGGCCGTCTTCAACTCCTTCGGAATGGAGCCGGGCGGACGCTTCCTCACCAGGGTCTTCGACGGGTATAATCGGCTGACCATGGCAGCCATCGTCGTCCTGGCCGGCACGACCGCCTGGCGGGTCCGACAAAGCCGGCACGCATCGACGGACGCACCGTCGGCCGGTGAGGTGCGTCGGGCGGAGGGTCTGCTCTTGACCGTGATGATCCTGCTCGCCGGGCTGATCATCCTGATACTGGGCCCCTCCTCCGTCACGCTCCAGGAGCAGGCCTTTGCGGCACAAGGGGAGGCGGCCAAGAAAGAAGCCTATGATGCCTTCTTTCGGACCCACATGATCGTGCGCGCATTGTATGTGATCAATCTCGGGCTTGGCATTGCGTTACTGGCGGTAAAAGCGAAGCAATGGATCAACGGGACGAATGTTTAATTGTGACTGCTGAATTGGTCATTGCGGGCTCTGACATTTAAACATTAACCATTCACAATTCAAAATTATGCGCAAGGCAATTCTGGCATTGGCGGATGGGACGGTCTTCGAGGGCCGCGCTCTCGGTTTTCCTGGTGAAACCGTCGGCGAGCTGGTGTTCAATACGTCCATGACCGGGTATCAGGAAATTCTGACCGACCCTTCCTACAAAGGCCAGATCGTCACGATGACCTGTCCCCATATCGGCAACTACGGCGTGAACCAATCGGACGTCGAGTCCCGCCGCACCTGGGCCGACGGGTTCGTGGTCAAAGAGTCCAGCCGTAGGCCAAGCAACTGGCGCGCGGAACTGGGGTTGAGCGAGTATCTGGCGGAATCGCGCATCGTCGGCATCGAGGGACTGGATACCCGGGCCCTCACCCGGCACTTACGGGACGGGGGTTGCCAGCAAGCCGTGATTTCGCACGTGGATCTCGACCCCAAGCGGGCGACCGAAAAGGCGCGGACCGCTCCCGGCATCGTGGGCCGGGACCTGGCCGCCACCGTCACCTGCGCCGCACCCTACGAATGGACGGAAGGCTCCGGCGCCTGGCCGCCGGAGGCCACGACGAACGGCGATCACCGCCCGTCGGGCCGGGCAGGACAGCGGCCCTTCCGGGTGGTCGTCTATGACTTCGGCGTCAAGCAGAACATTCTCCGCCGGCTCGTGGACGTCGGCTGTGCCGTCACCGTCGTGCCGGCCTCGACCAACGCCGAGGCCGTGAAGGCGATGCATCCCGACGGGATCATGTTCTCCAACGGGCCCGGCGATCCGGAGGCCGTGCCCTATGCGGCGGAATCGCTCCGGCAATTGATCGGCTGGCGCCCGCTCTTGTGCATCTGCCTGGGCCACCAGATTCTTGGGCTGGCGTTGGGGCTGAAGACCTACAAGTTGACCTTCGGCCACCACGCCGGCAACCACCCGGTGATGGACCTGCGTACCAGGAAAGTCGAGATCACCGCCCAGAACCACAACTTCGCGGTGCAGCTGCCCCAGCCCTTCGATCCCGCCAAGCCCGCAGCCACGGTGGACACGAAGTTCGGACGGGTGGCCGTCAGCCACCTCAGCCTGAACGACGGCTCGGTCGAAGGGCTAGCTTGCCTGGACCATCCGGTCCTGTCGTTGCAGTATCATCCGGAAGCCTCGCCCGGGCCGCACGACTCGGCCTATTTATTCCGCCAGTTCGCCCAGATGATGGAGACACACCATGCCTGAGGGAATCACGAACGGTCGCGTCGGAGCGGCGCCCGGCCTGGCCGTCGCCGCGGCCCTGCTGTTGCTGTCCGGCTGTATCACGATCAACCTACTCCCCGGAGCCGGACCGCTGAAGGAAGAAGAGGTGGGCGGGAGCGGCAAAGCCAAGGTGCTCCTCATCGAACTCTCCGGCCTAATCAGCGCGCAGGATAGCGACGGGCTCGTAGAGCAGCCCAACCTGGTCGCCCGTCTGAAAGAAGAACTGACTCGCGCGGGGGAGGACCCGGCGGTCAGCGCCATCGTGCTGCGCATCAACAGCCCGGGCGGCACCGTCACGGCATCGGACATCATGTACCATGAGCTGAAAGTCTTCCGCGAGAAGCGCAAGGTCCCGATCATCGCCTCGATCATGGACATCGGCGCTTCGGGGGGCTACTACGTGGCGACGGCGGCGGACAAGATCCTGGTCCACCCCTCGACCGTCACCGGGAGCATCGGCGTGATCATGCTCACCATGGACGCCCACGGACTGCTGGACAAGATCGGCCTGGAAGCCAGGGCGGTGACGTCCGGCCCGAAAAAAGACATGGGCTCTCCCTTCAGGGCCATGACGGCCGACGAGCGGGCGATCTTCCAATCGGTGATCGATTCCTTTTACGAACGGTTCCTGACGGTCGTAAAGGAAGGTCGGCCGAACCTGTCCGCCGAGCAGATCCGCAAGCTGGCCGATGGGCGCATCTACTCAGGGGAACAGGCCAAAGCGGTCGGGCTCGTCGACGGCATCGGCTACTTGGATGACGCCGTGGACCTGGCCAAGCAGCAAGCCGGGGTGGCCGAGGCAAAAGTGGTGGTGTACCGCCGGGCCGGCGAGTACCGCCCCAACATCTACGCGAAATTCATGGGGACAAGCGGGAGCGCCGGCTGGGGCTCCCTGTCGAGCTTCGATCTGATGGGACTGGTGCGCGGCGGCTCACCCCAGTTCATGTATCTCTGGATGCCGTAGGCTTGAAGAATTGTCTCATCGATCCATTGATTCATTGACGATTGAGGCCAGAAACCAGGTTCTTCAATGAAGCAATCCGTCAATCAGGAAATGACTCAATTTCTCGGAACGCCGATCGGGCGGCGCGCGGCCTTATGCCTGGGTGCGCGCGGAGCGTTCGGCCTTTGGACGGCCTTGGGCGCCGGGGCCGCGTTAGGCTTGTTCGAATCCCTGACCGGCTGCGTCCGCGCGCCGGGCACTGCCCGCGACCAGCTCATTTTCATCTCCGAGGAACGTGAGATGGAAATGGGCGTGCAGGCCTTTCGCGGGGTCTTACGGGGCACTCGACTCAACGAAAACCCCGAGATCAACGAGATGGTCCACCGGGTGGGGCAGCGTATCGCCGAGGCGGCGCGGAAGCCGGAGTACCAGTGGGAATTCGCCGTGATCCAGGACGATCGCATGATCAACGCCTTTGCCTTGCCGGGCGGCAAAGTCGCCGTCTTCACGGGCATCCTTCGGTTGACGCGCGACGACGACGGCCTGGCCACCGTCATGGGTCACGAGGTCGCGCATGCACTGCAGCGGCACGGCGCGGAGCGTATGAGCCGCGGCATCCTCGAGCAAATCGCGCAAGTCGGCACCATGGCGGCCTCGGCGGCCGGCGCCATCGACCCCGCCGCCATGCAAGGCCTCCAGAGCGCCTACGGCGTCGGCGTGTCCTTGCCCTTCAATCGCAAGCAGGAATCGGAAGCGGACTTCGTGGGGCTTCGCCTGATGGCCCAGGCCGGCTACGATCCGAGAGCGGCGGTGCCCTTCTGGGAACGGATGAGCGGCTGCCCCAAGCAGATGATCGGCAAACTCTGCTTCCGCACGCAAAACGCGATCCCGGAGTTCCTGTCGACCCATCCGTCGGACGCCACCCGTATCAACCAGATCGAAGCCTGGCTGCCGGACGCCATGCGCTTCTATCGCCTGCCGGACGGGTCCGTCCCGGTTCAAGAGGTGCCGGCTCCGAGGCCGATCTACAAACCGCAAATCGGGCCGATGCCGGGATGAGATGAAAAGGAAGCCCCCAGCCGACCGCTATCAGCTCTCCATTAGTGAGAAAGTATGCTGAGAAGAGGCTGACAGCTGATGGCTGACAGCTACTGTATGCCCAAACGCACCGACATCAAAAGCATTCTCCTAATCGGCTCCGGCCCCATCGTCATCGGGCAGGCCTGCGAGTTCGACTATTCCGGCACCCAGGCCTGCAAGGCCCTCAAAGAAGAGGGCTACCGGGTGGTGCTGATCAACAGCAATCCGGCCACGATCATGACCGACCCGGAGTTGGCCGACCGGACCTATATCGAGCCCATCACCCTGGACGTGGTTGAGCAGGTGATCGAACGGGAGCGGCCGGACGCCCTGCTGCCGACGATGGGCGGCCAGACGGCCCTGAACACCGCGATCGGCCTGGCCAAGCGCGGCACGCTGGCCAAGTACGGAGTCCAGCTCATCGGCGCCTCGGCCGAGGCGATTCACAAGGCGGAGGACCGAAACGCCTTTCGAGAAGCGATGTGGAAGATCGGTCTGAAGGTTCCGAACAGTGCCGTCGTGCGCAGCGTATTGGATGCCAAGGATCAAATCGGGGACATTGGCTTTCCCGCCATCGTTCGGCCCTCTTTTACGATGGGTGGAACTGGCGGGAACATCGCCTACAACATCGAAGAGTTCGAGCGTCACATTGAATGGGGACTCGCTATGAGTCCGGTCGGGGAGGTGCTGATCGAACAGTCCGTGATCGGCTGGAAGGAATTCGAGCTGGAGGTGATGCGAGACATCAAGGACAATGTCGTCATCGTCTGCCCGATCGAGAATTTCGACCCGATGGGCATCCACACCGGCGACAGTATCACCGTCGCCCCGGCCATGACCTTGACCGACAAGGAATACCAAATGATGCGGGACGCGGCCGTCCGCATCATCCGGGAGATCGGCGTGGACACAGGCGGCTCCAACATTCAATTCGGCCTGCACCCGGATACGGGCGAGATGGTCGTCATCGAGATGAACCCGCGCGTCTCCCGCAGCTCGGCCCTGGCCTCCAAAGCCACCGGCTTTCCGATCGCCAAGATCGCGGCGAAACTGGCGGTCGGCTACACGCTCGACGAGATCACCAACGACATCACCCGCGTGACCAAAGCCTCCTTCGAGCCGACCATCGACTACGTTGTCGTGAAAATCCCGCGCTTTACCTTCGAGAAATTTCCCGGCGCCGACCCGACCTTGACCACCCAGATGAAATCCGTCGGGGAGGCCATGGCGATCGGGCGCACGTTCAAGGAGGCCCTGCAGAAAGCCGTCCGCTCGATGGAGATCGACCGCTACGGCCTGGTCTCCCTGGTGGGCCTGGACCGGGGAATCCCGGCTGCCGCCGACCGGGAGGAATTGGCGGCCAAAGTCCGCGACCGTCTCCGCTGCCCCCACCCGGACCGGCTCTGGCACTTGGCGGATGCGATGCGGCTGGGCCTGCCGACGGAGGAATTGTATCAACGCACCAATATTGATCCCTGGTTCCTGGAACAGATTCGCGAGATTGTGGCCTGCGAAGACCGGCTGGTTTCTTTCCCCCCTCATCCCGCACCCCTCACCCATGACCTCCTACATGAGGCCAAGCAGCTCGGCTTCTCGGACGAACGAATCGGCCAATTGAACGGCATGGACGGCAAGACTCTCCGCGAGCGCCGCCTCAATCCGCCGGTCGAGGCCGAGGCAATCCGCGCCACGTACAAGCGTGTGGATACCTGCGCCGCGGAATTCGAAGCCAAGACGCCATACCTCTATTCCACCTACGAGCGGGAATGCGAAGCGGCTCCGACCCGGAAGAAGAAGGTGGTGATCCTGGGCGGAGGACCGAACCGGATCGGGCAGGGTATCGAGTTTGATTACTGCTGCGTCCATGCCGCGTTCGCCCTCCGTGAGGAGGGGTACGAGACCATCATGGTCAACTGTAATCCGGAAACCGTGAGCACCGATTACGACACCTCCGACCGGCTCTACTTCGAACCCTTGACGCAGGAGGACGTGCTGAACATCATTCGGGTCGAGCAGCCGTTGGGCGTGGTCGTCCAGTTCGGCGGGCAGACGCCGCTCAAGCTGGCCCTCCCGCTGGCTCAAGCCGGCGTCACGATTCTCGGCACCAGTCCAGACGCCATCGACCGGGCGGAAGACCGGGAACGGTTCCGCGACTTGCTGGAGAAGCTCAAGCTGCGCCAGCCGGACAGCGGGATCGCCCGTTCCGTGGAGGAAGCGGTCCAGCGAGCCGCCGCCATTAGGTATCCTGTGATGGTCCGCCCCTCGTATGTGCTGGGCGGCCGCGCGATGCGCATCGTCTACGACGAGGCCGGCTTGAGGAGCTACATGACCTCGGCGGTCACCGCGTCCCCCAACCATCCGGTCTTGATCGACAAGTACCTGGAAGATGCGATCGAAGTGGACGTGGACGCCCTGTCCGACGGGCGGCAGGTCGTGGTCGCCGGAATCATGGAGCACATTGAAGAGGCGGGCGTCCATTCGGGTGATTCGGCCTGCTCGCTCCCGCCCTATACGCTCGGCAGCGCGGTCGTGGAGGAAATTCGCCGACAGACTACCGCCCTGGCCGTGGAGTTGGGCGTGATCGGCTTGATGAACGCCCAATTCGCCGTCCGGGACGAAAAAGTCTTCGTGCTCGAAGTGAACCCGCGCGGCTCGCGGACCGTGCCTTTCGTCAGCAAGACCATCGGCGTCCCCCTGGCCAAATTGGCCATGAAGGTCATGATGGGCAAGACGCTTCACGAACTCGGTTTTACCGCCACCCGTCCGTTTCAGCATGTCGCCGTAAAGGAAGCCGTCTTTCCCTTTATGAAATTCGCCGGGGTGGACGTGCTCCTCGGCCCGGAGATGCGCTCCACCGGCGAAGTGATGGGCGTGGACGGGGACTTCGGCTGGGCCTTTGCCAAATCTCAAGCCGGCGCCGGCGTGGCCCTGCCGCGCGGCGGTACGGTCTTCCTGAGCGTGAAGGACCAGGACAAGCCGGCGGCCCTGGACGTAGCGCGGCGCCTGCAGCGCCTCCGATTCACGATCGAAGCCACCAGCGGCACCGCCGCGTACCTGCGCGACCAGGGAGTCGAGGTCCAGACGGTCAACAAGGTCAACGAGGGGCGCCCGCACATTGTGGACCACATCAAGAACGGGGAGATCAGCCTCGTCATCAACACGGTCGGGAGCGAGGCGTCGCAGGCCGACTCCGCTTCGATCCGGCGCGAGGCGCTTCAAAAGGGCTTGCCCTACTATACGACCATGCGCGGCGCGCTGGCGGCCGCTTTAGGGATCGAGGCATCGCTCCGCAAGGCATTGACGATTCGGTCGCTCCAGGAATACCATGCGCGCAGGGAATGTTGAACGATGAGCGATGAACGAACAGACGCACCCCTTCCCGATCATCATTCAACATTTTGCATTCACCTTTAAGGGGTAACAATGCCGACACCGATTACCAAGAAGGGCTACGACGCGCTGAAAGCGGAACTGGACCGTTTGCACAAGGTGGAGCGGCCCAAGGTCATCGAAGCGATCGCCGAGGCGCGCGCGCACGGCGACTTGAGCGAGAACGCCGAGTACGACGCAGCCAAGGAGCGTCAAGGGTTCATCGAGGCGCGGATCGGCGAACTCAATCACAAGCTGGCCGATGCGCGGATCATCGACACCTCCAAACTGTCGAGCGAGACCGTGGTCTTCGGCGCCACAGTCCTGATCGTCGAGAGCGAGTCAAAGCTGAAAAAACAGTACACCCTGGTCGGCCAGGACGAAGCCAACCTCAAGGACGGAAAGATTTCCGTCCAATCGCCTGTGGGCAAGGCTCTGATCGGAAAACGAGTCGGGGACCTGGTCGAAGTCACGACCCCGGCCCGGGTGGTGGAGTACGAAGTCTGCGAAATCCGGTTCGAGGAACTGTGATGCGTGATGAGTGATCAGTGATGCGCAATACGCAGAGCGAATCCTCTTACCCTTTACCCATCACTCATCACTTCTCACCCGTTGAATGACCATGCCGTCCGCCATTTCCGTCATCACGCTCCTGACTGACTTCGGCACCCGCGACTACTTCGTGGCCAGCATGAAGGGGGTGATCCTCAACATCAACTCCCAAGCCAGGATCGTCGACTTGTCCCACGAAGTCCCGCCACAGTCCATCGAGGAAGCGGCCTACTTGCTTAAATCCTCCTACCGCTACTTCCCGGACGGCACCATCCACGTCGCCGTGGTGGACCCGGGCGTCGGCAGTGCCAGGCGGCCGCTGCTCGTGACGACCTCCCGCTATTTTTTCATCGCGCCGGACAACGGACTCCTCAGCTACATCTTCGAGGAAGAAACCGGGGTGGAAGTCCGGGCGATCGAGAACAAACAGTATCGGCTGGATTCGGAAGGCGCCACCTTCGACGGGCGGGATCTGTTCGCGCCGGCAGCCGCCTGGCTGACCAGGGGACAGAGCCCCGGCTCCTATGGGCGATTGATTCGGGACTATGTGAAGCTGCCCATCGAAGAACCGGCGGTGGCCCATAAGGTCCTGACCGGCCGGATCGTCTACGTGGATCGCTACGGGAACCTGATCTCGAACATCACCCCGCTGCATCTCAAAGAACTGCAGGGGGTGACCCGAAAGTCCAGCGTCGAGGTCACAATCCGTCTTGCCGGCGTCGAAATCCAGGGGCTCGTCGGCTGCTACGCGGACGGGGACAAGGCCGACCCCAACGCCCTGATCAACAGCAACGGGCAGGTGGAAGTCTTCGTCAAGGAAGGCAGCGCCGCCGAAACCCTCAAGTGCTCCCGCGGCGAGAAGATCGAGTTATTCTAAGCGAACCCTCCACGGAATCCGCAGCAAGTCCAGCCAAGCGACCGACAACGAAGCTGGAGGGCGTTTTCAGCAGCCTACCCGCGCCAGAGAAAGATGCCGCCCAAGAGCCCCGCCACATTCGGCACGATTTTCACATTGGAGGGGAGAGGAACGGCAATGTGCTTGGTGTTCCCGCCGCCGATATAGAGCACATCGTAGTTGAAGAGGGCGTCCAGCGCCTGGATGGCCTTGCCCAGCCGGCTGTTCCACTTGTCCTTGCCCGCCTTCTTCAGCGCCGCATTGCCGAGCTGCTCTTCGTAGGTCATGCCCTTGCGGAACGGATGATGGGCCAGTTCCAGATTCGGAACCAAGCGGCCGTCCACAAAGAGAGCCGATCCCATGCCGGTGCCCAGCGTCATGACCACTTCGACGCCGCGACCCGCAATGGCCCCGAACCCTTGCACATCGGCATCGTTGGCGACACGGACCGGCTTCCCCAGCATGCGTTTCAGCGAAGCCGCCAACTTGTAGCCTTGCCAGCTCGCATCCAGGTTGGGCGCCGTCACCGTCACACCTTGCCGCACCACGCCGGGAAAGCCGACGGACACTCGCTCGAACGGCCCCTTCGCCTTGGCCAGACCGGCGATCACGTCGAGCACCGACTTCGGCGTGGCCGGCTTGGGAGTCTCCACGCGGCTTCTGGTCGTCAAGGGATGGCCGGATTCGTCCAGCAGCAGCGCCTTGATTCCGCTCCCGCCGATATCGACGGCCAACGTCTTGATCCGAGCCTGCGGCTCCGCTGTGCCTTTCGCCATCACTCGCTCCGCATGCATCCTAACTGGAGAGGGCCCGCCACTTGACCAGATATTCCTGCACGGTCGCCACGAAAGTGGCATGGCTCCAGGTCAGGGGCGACACGGACAGGGGAGCATGGGTCTCGGGATGCACTTGCTCCGCCAGGACCCCGGAGGCCAGCCCATGCGTGACGCACCAGGTCAGCACGTCGGCCGCAGGCTTCAGATCCCCCCGCTTCACGGCCGTCGCGATGGTCCACTGGGCCAGCCAGAGCGTGCAGATGAACCAGGGATTGCCGGGCACATTGGCCACATCCTGGCTCTGCTGGTGGTAGTAGTCGTTTTCGTAGCGGGCCACGCCGCCAACGCCGGTTTTGATCCACAGCCGTTCGCGGATCGCCTTCATCGTGCGGACGATGCGCGGATCATCCGGCCCAAACATCCCGAAGTACCAGAGCCCGAACATGGAGGCGTCCAGCGTCTCGTCGAACTCCCAACTCCCATCGGGCTTCTGGTTGGCCATCCTGACGAACCGGTCTCGTTCCGGCCGATACAGGACTGCTTCCACGCCGGCCTTGATCTCCGCCGCGGCGGCTAGATACTGCTCGCCCTGTTTCATTTCTCCGAAGGCTTGCGCAAAGCTCGCGGCGGCCGTCAAGCCGGCCCAGACCGCCGCGGTGGTGAACGCCAGGACTCCGCGACGTTCTTCCCAGAGATCGTAGGAGGGGAGGGGAAGCCCGGTTTTCTTGTCCCGATATCCGACCATGAAATCGGCGGCCCGGACGATCAACGACCGGTACAGCGGCTTAATGTATTCGACGTCCTTCCACCGTTCGAAGTGATTCCAGAGAGCCCAAATGACGAGCGCGGTCTCGTCCTCCTGAATCGGCAAATCCTTGCGCCCATCGCGCACCCAGGGATGCCAGCTCGAAGCCAACGTACCGTCGGGGTTGTACTTGTGCAGGAGATAGCCTTCCTTGCTCAAAATCTCCCGACAGAAATTGAAGAAGGCCTGCGTGATGGGCAAGTACCCGGCCAGGTTCATGGCCTGGGCGACCAGCGCGCCGTCGCGGGGCCACATATAGGAATAGGTATCACGCACGGCGGAGGCGATATCGGAATCGTTCGCCGCGATAATGGCGCCGCCGTTGTCGATCTGCGTCCGCAGGATCAAGAGACTCGCCAAATAGAGACGGCTGACCTCGGCGGGCAGACCGGCAAAGTCCGGCCGGTGCACATCCAGCCAGAGATGCCAGTAGGACGCGGTCCGACTCAGAAAGTGCCAGGGCCCTCGGTGACGGACGGAGCGGTTGAGTCGCGTCACTTCTTCGAAGTTGTTGCCCACCGCCAGCCAGTAATAGGCGGTCTGCATGGTCTGAGGAGGGAGCGTCAGGTGCACCGCCACGGTGGAGTCCACCGAGCCCTGGGCGATCGGGTTGCCGGACAGAACCCCGTCCTCTGCATCTCGCCACGTGCCTTGCAGCCCGCTGACGCCCTTATGCCCGCAGGCCCATTGTTGCAACCCGATGTGCCAGCCGGCCGCCGAATCGGTCGCATCTTCCGGCCGTTTGCCGGGCGTCGCCCCGTTGATCAGGAACCACCGGGCCCCCTTGTAGTGATAGACCGCCCGGCGCTCCGGCTCGTAGTAGGCTGTGTCGCCCACTTCATGGGAGGAGATATGCAGGTCGTGGTGAAAGAAGAAACGGACCTCGCGCGACCGGTCCGTCTCGTTGTTGACGTCGATCCGGCGCACATAGAGGTTCTCGTGAAAGTCCACCGCATCATGGCACACCAGATCGAGTTCCAGTTCAGGATGCGACAACTGGACTTGGGTCACCAGGGTCTCCTCCTGATAACAGAGGCGCCGCGTCCACCCGGGGTCATCCAGCCATTTGAAGCGCCCCTCCACCCAGACGCCGAATCGGAAGACTTGTCCTTTGCTATGATTTTCCAGCCCCACATGCGGCCAGTACAGATCGCGGAGCTGGTAGGTCTGGTCGAAGTTAATGAGGAGTGCGCCGTTTCCGATGGGCAAATCACGCGGCATGCGTCTGACTCCCTTCCTTGGAGATTGAGCCGCCAGTGTACCTTATCGGCGCAATCGTCCCAATACAAAATGCTTTTCCAGAATTATGCCCGCACGCGTCGGCGCCGGCCGGCGGCCGGCGGAGACTCGGTCACTGTCCGGATCGCCGCACCGACTAGCGCCACCATGCGGGACAGCTCCCTCGCCGTGACCGCCAACGGCGGCATCAGGACCACGACGTTGCCCAAGGGTCGGAGCAGCAGGCCGCGTCGACGCGCCTCCATCGCCACCCAATGACCTGTGCGCTCCGTCAGCGGATAGGGCTCCTTCGTCGCTGGATTCTTGACCAGCTCGATGCCGACCATGAACCCTCGTTGACGGACGTCCCCCACATGAGCCAAGCGGGACACCGGCGTGAGCAGCCGGCGCAACGTGCGAATCTTGCCTTGCATCCGAGCCAGCGTCCGTTCCGTTCGGAACACTTCCAGGTTCGCCAAGGCGACCGCGCAGGCCAGGGGATTGCCCGTGTAGCTGTGACCATGAAAGAACGTCTTCCATTCCCCGTATTGTCCCAAGAACGCGCGATAGATTGTCTCCGTCGCCAAGGTCGCCCCCAGCGGGAGATAGCCCCCGGTGAGACCTTTGCTGACGGCCATCAGGTCCGGCGTGACCCGTTCATGCTGACACGCGAACAGTTTCCCGGTCCGCCCGAATCCCGTCGCCACCTCGTCGGCGATCATGAGAACCTTGTACTTCGTACAGAGCTCCCTGATGCGGGTCAGATAGCCTGGCGGCGCCGTCAGCATTCCGGCGGCGGCTTGCACCAGGGGCTCGATGACCAGCCCGGCAATGTCGCGATGGCGTCGCTTCAGAATCTGCTCGATCGGGTCGACACAGGCCAAACCGCAAGCCGGATAGGTCTTTTTCAAGGGGCAGCGGTAACAATATGGCGGCTCCGCCGCAATCGTCGGCACCAGCAGAGAATCGAACCGATCTCGGAACAGACCGATCCCGCCGATGCTCATCGCTCCGGCCGTATCGCCATGGTAGGCAAGCTGGAGATGCAGAAAGGTCCGCTTGGGACCGGCCCTGGGATGGCGCTGCCGCCAGTACTGGATGGCCATCTTCAGCGCGACCTCCACGGCGGTGGAGCCGTCGTCCGAGTAGAACACCCGCGTCAACCCGCGGGGAGCCAGCTTCACCAACGATCGGGCCAAGGCAATGGCCGGCGGGCTGGACAGGCCCAGCAAGCTGCTATGGGCGACTTTTCCGAGTTGAGTGCGGATCGCGCGATCAAGGATGGGATGTCGGTGGCCGTGGACATTGACCCAGATCGAGGAGACTCCATCGAGGTACTTCCGCCCCTGCATATCGACCAGCCATGCGCCGCGGCCTCGATCAATGATCAGGGGAGGCTCTTGCTCCCATTCCTGCATCTGGGTGAAGGGGTGCCAGAGATACCGGCGGTCCCAGTCGGCCAGCTGCTTTGCGTCAACATCGGGGGTCATGCAAGCCAAGCACCTCCACGCCGCGAATCGCCGGATTATACGGACCGTGCACTTCTTTGACAACCCGGCGATGACCGCCTATAATGGGCCGATTTACGAGCATGAGCAAGGACTTGCAAACCCACATCAGGAATTTTTCCATTATCGCCCATATCGATCACGGGAAATCTACCCTCGCTGACCGGTTCCTCGAAACGACGGGCGCGATCACCGCCCGCGAGTCCCGAGACCAGATCCTGGATGCCATGGACCTGGAACGGGAGCGCGGCATCACCATCAAGGCTCATGCGGTGGCCATCCGGTACAAGGCGGACGACGGGCAGACGTACCAGTTGCATTTGATCGATACGCCGGGCCACGTGGACTTCACCTATGAGGTCTCCCGCAGCCTGGCGGCCTGCGAAGGCGCCATCCTGTTGGTGGATGCCACGCAGGGGGTGGAAGCCCAGACGATCGCCAATGCGCATCTGGCCATGGCCAACAATCTTATGATCCTCCCGGTCATCAACAAGATCGACCTGCCGAGCTCGGACGTGGAGGGGGTCAAGCACCAGATGCAAGAGGTCTTGGGGCTGGATGTGGCCGACACGTTGCTGGTCAGCGCCAAAGAGGGGCGGGGCGTCAGAGAAATCCTGGAAGCCGTGGTGGCTCGGGTGCCGCCGCCATCGGGAGACCCGGACAAGCCCTTGAAGGCCCTGATCTTCGATTCCTGGTTCGATAATTACCAGGGCATCATCGTCCTGACTCGGGTCGTGGACGGTTCGATCAAACCCGGCACGAAGATCCGCCTCATGTCGAACAACAAAGTCTTCGACGTCCTGGAGGTGGGCCAATTCACGCCGAAACGCACGAAAACCGAGCGGCTGAACACCGGGGAAGTCGGCTACGTCTGCGCCGGCATCCGGGAAGCCGCGGACACCAAGATCGGCGACACGATCACCGATGCGAACCGTGCTACCGACGCGGCGCTGCCAGGCTACAAAGAGGTCAAGCCCCTGGTCTTTTGCGGACTCTATTCCACGGACACGGCCCGGTTCGAGGACCTGCGCGACGCCTTGCAAAAGCTGCGGCTGAACGATTCCTCGTTCGCCTACGAACCGGAAACCTCGCTGGCGCTGGGGTTCGGATTTCGCTGCGGTTTCCTCGGGCTCCTGCACATGGAGATCATCCAGGAACGACTCGAGCGGGAATACGAACTCACGCTCATCACCACCGCGCCCACCGTGGTCTACCAAGTCCTCACCACGAAAGGGGAGGTCCTCCAGATCGACAATCCGTCGAAACTGCCCCCTCCCTCGGCCATCGCCAGCTTCGAAGAACCCTTTATCCAGGCCACGATCATCACGCCGGAGCGCTATGTCGGCAACATTCTCCAGCTCTGCCAGGATCGGCGCGGCACCCAGAAGGGGTTGCACTACCTGGACCCGACGCGGGTCATGCTCACGTACGAATTGCCGTTGAACGAGGTCATCCTGGACTTCTACGACCGGTTGAAATCCAAGACGCAAGGCTATGCGTCGCTCGACTATGAGTTGATCGGCTACCGTGAAGCGGACCTCGTCAAGATCGACATGCTGTTGAACGGGGAGACCGTCGACGCCCTGTCCTTCATCGCCCATAAGGAGAAGGCTCAGCTTCGAGGCCGGCAGATGGCCGAGAAAATGAAAGAACTCATCCCCAAACAGATGTTCGAGATCGCCATCCAGGCGGCGATCGGCAACAAGGTGGTGGCCCGCGAAACGGTGGGTGCGATCAAGAAAAACGTGACCGCCAAGTGCTACGGCGGCGACATCTCGAGAAAGCGGAAACTGTGGGAGAAACAGAAAGAGGGCAAGAAGCGGATGAAACAGATCGGGCGCGTCGAGGTGCCGCAGGAGGCCTTCCTGGCCCTGCTGAAGGTGACGGGCGAATGAGCCTGGAACAGGACCAGCCCCGAGTGGAGGACTTATCGGGGCCCGCGGCGAACCATACCGATCCGGCCATGCCCGAGTCCGTCTCGGCAGTCGAGCCTGTCGCGACGGCCGGCGCCGCGTCACGCGCCGGCAAATCCCTGCTCCGCGAATATGCGGAGGCGATCGTCGTCGCCATGGTGCTGGCTTTTGCGATCCGTGTCTTCGTCGTGCAGGCGTTCAAGATTCCCTCCGGCTCGATGATCCCCACGCTTTTGATCGGAGACCATATCCTGGTCAGCAAGCTCTCCTATGGGGTCCAGTGGCCCACCGACTGCAAGGTCCGCATGAGCTTTCCGCCGGTCACCTGTTATGCGTCCCGGACGGTGCTGTCCTTCGGCCGCCCGGAGCGCGGCGACGTGATCGTCTTTCGGTACCCGGAGGATGAGGAGAAGGATTTCATCAAGCGCATCGTGGGCCTGCCCGGCGACACCATCGAAATCCGCCGCAAGGTCGTGCATGTGAACGGAGCCCCCTTGGACGACCGGGCGTTCACCCAGCGGGTCTATCCCGGCGTCATCGACGGCCATATCAACCCGCGCGACAACTTCGGGCCGATCACGGTCCCGGCGCATTCGTACTTCGTCATGGGCGACAATCGGGACCAAAGCCTGGACAGTCGGTTTTGGGGGTTCGTGAGCGAGGAAAAGGTCAAGGGCAAGGCGTTCCGGATCTATTGGTCCTGGAGCGGACAAGGCGCCTGGCAGGAATGGGTACGATGGGAACGATTCGGCAAGGCCATCCGTTAGGGCAATGGTGAATGATGAATGGTGAATTGAGGCGAAGGCCGATGAATTCGAAATTAAAAATTCACAATTCAACGCTGATCGGGCACGTCCGACGCTTTCCCCGGGCCTCCGTCCTCGTCCTCGGCGACCTGATCCAGGACCATTATATTTGGGGGAAAGTCAGCCGCATCTCCCCCGAAGCCCCGGTGCCGGTCGTCCACGTCCAGTCGGAGTCCCGGCAACTCGGGGGCGCGGCCAACGTATACAACAATATCTTGGCCCTCGGAGGCAAAGCCGACCTCTGTGGCGTGGTGGGATCGGACGAGGAGGGGCGACGCCTGCTCAAGCAGTTGGGCGGCGGACCGACCTCCAGAAGCGGCATCGTGGTCGATCCGGACCGGCCGACCACCTGCAAGACCCGTGTCGTGGCCCACCATCAGCAAATCGTCCGCTTCGACATCGAGCGGGCGGTCGAGATTAAAGACGCGATCCAGCGCCGCCTCATCCGGCACGTCGAGTCCCGACTGCGACACATTTCCTGCCTAGTCGTCTCCGATTACGCCAAAGGCGTGGTCACGGCGCCGCTTATGGCCGAGTTGACCCGCCTGGCCGCGCTCCGCCGCATCCCGATCATCGTGGACCCCAAGGTCGAACACTTTGCCTACTATAAAGGCGTGACGGTCATGACCCCGAATCATCTGGAGGCGGGACAAGCCGCTGGCATCCAGGCCGAGGACGACCTATCCGTGACCGAAGCCGGCGAAATTATCCGCCAACGGCTGGGCTGTCACTCGGTTCTCATTACCAGAGGCGAGAAGGGGATGAGCCTGTTCGAGCCGGACGGAGCGGCCTGGCATATTCCGACGATGGCCCAGCAAGTCTTCGACGTGACCGGCGCAGGAGACACGGTCATCGGCACCCTGGCGCTGGCTCTGGCGACCGGCGCGTCTCTGAGAGACAGCGCGATCCTGGCGAATCAGGCGGCCGGCATCGTCGTCGGCATGGTAGGCACGGCGACGACGACCGCGGCGCAACTGACCGAGGCCCTGCGACATGGCTAGCCCAACGACATCGGTCACCGTCGTCATTCCGGCCCGCTATGGGTCGTCGCGCTTTCCCGGCAAGCCCCTGGCCCGTCTTGCCGGCAAGCCCATGATTCAGCACGTCTACGAACGGGTGCGGGATGTCCCGCACATCCGCCAGGTCCTGGTGGCCACCGACGACCCACGAATCCGCGACGCCGTCACGGGTTTCGGAGGCCGGGTCATTCTCACGCAGGAGCCTTATCGAACCGGGACCGACCGGGTCGCAGGCGTGGCCCGCCAGGTTCCGGGGGAGGTCTTCGTCAACCTACAGGGGGACGAGATCGCGCTGCACCCAGGCCTCTTCGGCGATTTGATCGGGCCGTTTCTCGACAGCCAGGCCGAAATGGGCACCCTCAAACGGCGCCTGACGACGGCGGATGAGATCGCCAACCCCGGCATCGTGAAAGTCGTCACGGATCGCGAGGGCCACGCCCTCTACTTCTCGCGCGCGCCCATCCCCCACGTGCGGGACGGGGAGCCCACGCCGGGAGAGTCCGGGTTGCATTATGTGCACTTGGGCATTTACATTTATAGGCGCGAGACGCTGCTGCGGATCGCCGGGCTGCCGACCGGCACGCTTGAAGAGGCCGAGAAGCTCGAGCAATTGCGGGCGCTGGAACAGGGCATCCGCATCCGGGTCTGGGACACGCAGCATCCCTCGCTGCGGATCGACACGCCGCAAGATTTGGAGGACGCGGCCAAGACCTTGGAACGGCTGGCGCCTTGTTCCGCCACGTCGTCATGAGGCAATCAATCCGGACCGTAGGGCATTCAGGCGGAGGGTGACATGGCCACCAGCAGCAAGTACATATTCGTGACCGGCGGCGTGGTCTCGTCGCTGGGCAAGGGCCTGGCCTCGGCCTCGATCGGCAACCTGTTGGAAAGTCGGGGGCTCAAGGTCACGTTCCTGAAGCTGGACCCCTACATCAACGTGGACCCGGGCACGATGAATCCGTACCAGCATGGGGAAGTATTCGTCACCGACGACGGAGCGGAGACCGACCTGGACTTGGGCCATTACGAACGCTACACCTCGCTGACCTTGACCAAGGAGAACAACTACACGACCGGCCGGATCTACAACGCGGTCATCACGAAAGAGCGGCGCGGAGACTATCTGGGCGGCACGGTCCAGGTCGTGCCCCACATCACGGATGAGATCAAGCGGTCGATCATGCAGGTCGCCCGGGGCGTGGACGTGACGATCGTCGAGATCGGCGGCACCGTCGGCGACATCGAGAGCCTGCCGTTTCTGGAAGCGATCCGCCAGATGCCCTACGACGTGGGGCGCGAGAACGTCCTCTATATCCACCTGACGTTGGTCCCCTATATCGGCGCGTCCGGCGAGCTCAAGACCAAGCCCACGCAGCACTCGGTGAACAAGCTCCGGGAAATCGGCATTCAGCCCCATATCCTTTTGTGCCGGACCGACCGGTATATCCCGCCCGAACTGAAAGCCAAGATCGCCCTCTTCTGCAACGTGGAAAAAGACGCGGTCATCACCGCCAAGGACGTGGAGACGGTCTATGAAGTGCCGATCGTCTTCCGCAAGGAGGGCTTGGACGAGCTGATCATCCGACTGCTGCACCTGGAGACAGGTCCGCCCAACCTCCGCGAGTGGGATGCGATGGTGCAGAAGATCAAGTATCCCAAGCACGAAGTCTCCATCGCGCTCGTGGGCAAGTACATAGGCTTGAGGGAATCCTACAAGAGCCTGACCGAGGCGCTCGTGCACGGGGGCATCGACCATGAAACGCGCGTCACCATCCACTGGCTCGAATCGGACGAGATCGAACGAGTGGGGAACGAACGGCTGTTGCGGGACGCGGACGGCATCCTGATTCCCGGCGGGTTCGGCGTGCGCGGGATCGAGGGCAAGATCGAAACCATCCGCTTCGCGCGCGAACGGGGCGTGCCGTTCCTCGGCCTCTGCCTGGGCATGCAATGCGCGGTGATCGAGATGGCGCGGAACGTCGCCGGCCTCACCGGCGCGAATAGCTCGGAGTTCGACCCGCAAAGTCCGCACCCGGTGATCCACCTGATGGCCGACCAGCGGGCCGTGCAAGAAATGGGCGGGACCATGAGACTGGGCGCCTATCCCTGCCGGATCGAGGAGGGCAGCTTGGCCCACAAGGCCTACGGCGTCACGGAGGTGCGCGAGCGCCATCGTCACCGGTACGAGTTCAACAACGCCTACCGGGAGCCATTGACCGCCAAGGGCCTGGTGTTGTCCGGCCTGTCTCCGGACGGACGCCTGGTGGAAATCGTCGAACTCAAGGGACACCCCTGGTTCCTGGCCACGCAGTTTCACCCGGAATTCACCTCGCGCCCGCACCGGCCGCACCCCCTGTTCAGCGCGTTCATCGGCGCGGCCCTGCGACGCAAATGCGGACACTGAACAATGACGATGAATGCTGAAGGCACAATGATGAACGAAATTCATGAAAGAGCCGGCAGCTCTGCCGTTCATCATTCATCGTTCATCATTTATCATTGGATCTGCCATGCATGACGTAGACCTCGGCCCGTTCAAAATCGGCGCCTCGCACCGTCACTTCCTCATCGCCGGCCCCTGCGTCATCGAAAGCGAAGGGCTGGCGCTCGAGACCGCCCAACGCATTGCCGAGATCACCCGTGCGCTCGGCATCCCCTATGTCTTCAAATCGTCCTACGATAAGGCCAACCGGACCTCCATCGCGTCCTTCCGCGGTCCCGGGTTGGAGGCCGGACTCGCCGTGCTCAAGAAAGTGCGCGAGCAAGTGGGCGTGCCGGTGCTCACGGATGTGCATGGGCCGGAGGAGGCCACGCGGGCAGGGGAGGCGGTCGACGTGCTTCAGATTCCGGCATTTCTGTGCCGGCAGACCGACCTGCTGGTCGCCGCGGCCAAGACCGGCCGGGTCGTCAACGTCAAGAAGGGCCAGTTCCTGTCGCCGGGAGAAATGGGCAACGCCGTCAAGAAGCTGGAAGAGGCCGGCACCCGGCGTATCATCCTGACCGAGCGGGGCTCCTCCTTCGGCTACAACAACCTCGTCGTGGACATGCGCGCGCTGCCGATCATGCGGAGCTTCGGCTACCCGGTGGTCTTCGACGCCACCCACAGCGTCCAGTTGCCGGGCGGCGCCGGCACCAAGTCCTCGGGGCAGCGCGAATTCATCACTCCTTTGGCCAGCGCCGCGGCGGCAGCGGGTTGCGACGGATTTTTCATGGAAGTCCATCCGAATCCGGACGTCGCCTTGTCGGACGGCCCCAACATGGTGCCATTGCACGCATTGAAGCCGCTGTTGGAGCGGCTGCTCAGGATCTGCGAGGCGGCAGGGAAAGGCGCACCGACGGCATGAGCGTTCCGGAAGGCAAACGCGTGCTTGCGATCGAGGCCAAGGCCATCGCCGGCCTGGTCGAACGACTCGACCACCGGTTCACCGAAGCCGTGGACTTGCTGTACGGCTGCACCGGAAAAACCGTGGTCTCGGGCATGGGCAAGTCCGGCCTTATCGGACAGAAAATCGCCGCCACCATGGCCAGCACCGGCACCCCGGCCTTCTTCCTCCATCCGGCCGAGGGCATTCACGGCGACCTGGGCATGCTGGCCCGTCGCGACACGCTGATCGCCATCTCCAACAGCGGCGAGACGGAAGAACTGCTCAAGCTCTTGCCCTTCGTCAAGCGTCTGAACATCCCCGTGATCGCCATGACCGGGCGGGTCCAGTCCACGCTGGCCAAGAACAGCGAGGTCGTCCTGGACGTTTCGGTGCCGGAGGAGGCCTGTCCTATGGGCCTGGCTCCGACCGCCAGCACGACGGCTACGCTCGCCATGGGAGACGCCCTGGCCATTGCCTTGCTGCAAAAACGCGGGTTCAAGGAAGACGACTTCGCGCAATTTCATCCGGGCGGCACGCTTGGCCGCCGGCTCTTGCTCAAAGTTCGGGACCTCATGCATCAGGGCGCGGCGATCCCGCAAGTGTCGGGCCAGGCCTCCGCCCATCATGCCATCCTGGAGATGACGGCCAAGAAGCTCGGCATGACCACCGTCGTCGACCAGGCAGGCCAACTCCTGGGCATCATCACGGACGGAGACTTGCGCCGGGTTCTCGAAAAGGGCATGGATTTGGCCACGGCCCGCGCGGGCGATCTGGCGACGAAACGGCCCAAGACCATCGGACCGGACGAACTGGCGGCCAAGGCCCTGCAGATCATGGAGCAGTATTCCATCACCGCCCTGGTGGTGGAGGACTCAGGCCGCATCGCCGGCATCATCCATTTGCACGACCTGTTGAAGAGCGGCGTCGTCTGAAATCGTCCGAATCCGAATTGGAGCGGTCATAGGACATGCGCGCGACGGACTCAGCCCCCAGCCTCCTGGCTACCACGCGGGCCACCTTGGCCAGCAACGCCACCCTGGCCAATCTCCTGACTTTCGCGCGCATCCTCTTGATCCCCGTGTTTGTCGCCCTCTTCGCCGATCCCACGCCGGACCGGTCCCTGGCCGCCGCCTTCGTCTTCGTGGTGGCCGCGGTTACGGACCTGCTGGACGGCTACGTGGCGCGACGCACCGGCCAGATCACGACGTTGGGCAAGCTTTTGGACCCGATCGCCGACAAGCTGCTGGTCCTGTCCGGTCTCATCCTGCTGGTCCAGTTCGAGCGGGTGGCGTCCCTGGTGGCGATCGTCATCATCGCGCGGGAGCTGGCGGTGACCGGGGTCCGAGCCATTGCGGCGACGGAAGGGGTGGTCTTGGCGGCGGAGACGATCGGGAAGTGGAAGATGGTCATGCAAGTGGTGGCCATCGTCATGCTCATCCTGGAAGACAGCCTGACCGCCGTCGCCTGGCCTTTGCACTTTCTGGGGACAACCATCTTATACCTGGCCCTGGCACTTGGCTTACTCTCCGGCGGCCAATACCTCGCCAGCTTTTGGCGGCAGGTCGCCTCGAAATACATCTAGCATCACTTGAACAATACCGCGCAGACAATTGAGCCGCTGAGATGGCTGAAGAATGGATCGCCGCCGGTTTGGCGGTAGCCGGATACCTGCTTGGCGCCATCCCGTTCGGGGTCCTGGTGTCCAAGGGCTTGGGCTTGCCGGACCCGCGCACCGTCGGCAGCAAAAACATCGGGTTTACCAATGTGCTGCGGGTGTCCGGAAAAACAGCCGGCCTCCTGACCCTGATCGGCGATATGGGCAAGGGCTGGCTGGTCGGGTGGATTGCTGTCCAGAGCCTGAACCAGGAGCCGCTGATTCTGGCCGTAGCGGTGACGCCCATCCTGGGCCATTTGTTTCCGGTCTTTCTGGGTTTCCACGGCGGCAAAGGCGTCGCTACCGCCATGGGGGCGGTCGCCGGCGTGGCCCCTTGGTTGGGACTCATGCTCTTGGCCACCTGGCTGATCACGGTCGGAATCTGGCGCTATTCGTCGGGGGCAGCCTTGACCGCATTTGCTCTGCTTCCGATTGGCGCATGGACGGCCGGGAGGAGCCCGGCCTTCGTAGCTTTTACGATCGCAGTGAGTGGAGCAATCTACTGGAAGCACCAGGACAATATCAAACGGCTCCTGAGCGGGACCGAAACGAAGATCGGCCAATCCAAGAGTTGACATAATCGATCTTATCCGACGCTGAACATTTGACCGCGGCGAGTAAATAAGGTCCAATAAGCCCATGACGACCGAGTTCCTCCATCGCATCCGTAAAGAACTCACCATCACCCTCACCGGGCTGCACGAAGTCATTATTGCCGTGTCCGAGCGTGTGAATCGGAAAGTGCAGATCCTCAAGCTCCACTGGCAGGCCTCGGTCGTGGATCAACAGATCGAATCCATCCACCAGAGGGTCGGCGAGCACATCATCGCCCGCCTGACAGAAAACGGCGCGGCAACGAACTCTGACGCCAACCGGCAAGAGATCACCCACCTCCTCGCCGAGGCCGCCTCCAGAATTCGCCTCCTCAAAGGCGACCTGGGCCAAGTGGAAGCCTTGATGCGGGAACTGGAGGCCGAAACCCTTCGCGAGACATTGCTCAAGGTCCAGCATGACTTGTTCACCCGCACCGCCTCCCTGGAACGGGTCGTGGTCAGCCATGGGGCTTCAGCCGGCGGCCGCTCGCCCGCGCAACTCGGACTGGCCGCTTCCACTCACGTCGTCGCGATCCTCCGGGGAACCGCCATCCTGGCCCAGCCGGACAGTATTGCGCTTCATCCCGGCGACATCGTCATCCTGATCGGCCGGCGGGACGACTTGCAGACCGACATGCAACTCTTCACCCAACGTCAGCGCGCCCTGGCATAAGAGAGAGGCCTCGCCCATGATGCTGAAAACCCTGCGAATCGCCTTCATCCTCTGCGCCCTCGTTGCCTGGCCCTTGCCGCAGCCGGCCGACGCGGACAGCAACGGGCTCCGCATGCTGGAAGAGATGCAGGGGGTGATCACGGACTTGGCCGAACGGGTCAAGCCCTCGGTCGTCAATATCCTGCCCTCCCCGGGCCCGGGGCGTTCCAAAGACAGCCCGAAGGACCGGCCGCCGCCCAATTCTCCCGGCACCGGTTCGGGCGTGATTATCGACGGAAGCGGCTATATCCTCACCAACAACCACGTGGTCAGCGAGGCCAACGAAGTCGAAGTGCGCCTCTCGGATCGCACCAAGCTCATCGCGCAGGTCATTGGGAAGGACCCGGACACGGACCTGGCCGTGCTGAAGGTATCCACCGATCGCCCCCTCCCCAGCGCGACGTTCGGCGACTCGGGCTCCGTGAAAGTCGGCCAGTGGGTGCTGGCCGTGGGGAATCCCTTCGGTCTGGAGCGCACCGTGACCCTGGGCGTCGTCAGCGGCATGGGCCGGGAGAACATGAACCTGTCGCGGTACGAGAATTTCATCCAGACCGACGCCTCCATCAATCCCGGCAATTCGGGCGGTCCCCTTTTCAACGTCCACGGCGAGGTCATCGGGATCAACACGGCCATCATCAACTTCGCCCAGGGGATCGGCTTCGCGATCCCCTCCAACATGGCCAAACAGGTCTTCGAGCAACTGCGCACTCACGGCAAGGTCGTTCGAGGTTGGCTGGGCGTCGGCATTCAACCGGTCACGGTCGAGCTGGCCGCCAAGTTCGGCGTCTCGGAAAACGAAGGGGTCCTGGTCAACGAGGTGTTCGAGCACGATCCGGCGGCGCGCGGCGGCATCAAGCCGGGCGACATTATCACCAAGGTGGACAGCAAGGTCGTGGACACGCCCAACGCCTTGTCCCGCCTGATCGCCGCGCTGGAACCGGGCGCCACCACCTACATCGAAGTGGTCCGCGACGGACGGCGGCAGACGCTAGCCGTGGCCCTGACCGAACGGAAGGATGCCCCCATCGTCGCCTCCCTCCCCGCCTCCCGCGCCGAGATGAAGCTGGGCATCGACGTGCAGGATCTGACCGCCGAGCTGTCCGAGAAGTTCAAGCTGCGCGACACCAAGGGGGTATTGATCGCCAAGGTGGACATGGGCAGCATCGCCTACACGGAGGGCTTGCGGGAGGGCGACCTGATCAAGGAAGTGAACCGCAGCGAGGTCGGCACGGTCAGCGAGTTTTCGGCGGCGGTCAAACAGGTCCGGCGCGGCGAAACGATCCTGCTGCGCGTCCTGCGCGAAACCCGCGCGTTTTATGTGGTGCTGAAACCCAGCGACAAGTGAGGAGACGCCAGCGGCTCCTGTCGTCGCCCGCTCCGTCTGCCCTACTCCCCCATCCTTCCATTGATTCAAGACCGCCACGGCTGAGGAAGGGCAGAAAGGGGCGGCCTGGTTAATCCCCTGTGCTCGCAGAGCCCGCACGATCAGAATGTGCTCGCTCGATGCGCGCAGTGGGGGATCAACCAGGCCACCCCTGAAACTTTTCCATCTGCGGCGAAGAGAGAAAAAGAGAACGGGGCCAGACCGCTTCTTGGTCTGGCCCCGTCTTTAATCGCGCTTGGACATCTTTGTCATTCAACAATGTTCATTGAGACTTTCTTGCCTGCCAGGAGGCATGCTTCTGGCTTAATGTTGAATGGTCCCCAGATTTTGCCTCCGCCATAGTGATCTAGCCCAACAAGGAGAACACGTTCAACTTCATGCTTGGGTATCCGAGCTGTTGGTCCGTTGTGAAGAATGTATTCAGCAAATTCTAATCCGTCATCCGCTAGAACAGATTTAAAGATGCCGGTTCGCCAAACTCCCCCGTTTTTCCAACCGGCTGGGACACGCCGTTTCCACACTCCTTTGCTTATCCTCGCCCTCCTTATCACCAGGAACCCCGTCTGGATTCGTGGATACTAACTTCAATATATGTTCTCGGCTACTGGTGCACGGCTTGTTTGGCCGCCTTGGCTGCTTTGTGTTCGTCGATGATGCGCTGGGCCTGGTCGCGGGGGACTTCTTCGTAGGCATGGAATTCCATGGCATAGCTGCCGCGGCCGCCGGTGATGGAGTTGAGCGTGGGCGTGTATTTCAGCAGCTCGACCAGGGGCACCAGGGCCTTGATGGTCTCGGTGGCCCCTGAGGCGTTGACACCGAGGATGCGGCCACGGCGGGAATTCAAATCCCCGATCACGGCGCCCACCGCGTCGTCCGGCGTGGTCACTTCCACCGTCATGATCGGCTCCAACAGGATCGACTGCGCCGTCTCCAGGGCCTTTTTGAAGCCCATCGAGGCGGCAATCTTGAACGACATTTCCGATGAGTCCACCGTATGGTAGGACCCGTCATAGACAGTCGCGCGCAGGTCCACCACCGGGAACCCGGCGAGAATTCCTTCGTGCGAGGCTTCGATGACTCCCTTTTCCACCGCCGGGATGAAGTTGCGGGGGATAGCCCCGCCGACCACCTTGTTGACGAACTCAACCCCCTTCCCGCGCGGCAAGGGATCGAGTTGGAGCCAGCAGTCCCCGAACTGGCCGTGCCCGCCGGTTTGTTTCTTGTACTTCCCCTGGGCTTGCGCCATTTTTCGGATCGTTTCCTTGTAGGGCACCTTCGGCGTATGGATGTTGACGTCCACGCCATACTTCCGCCGCAGTTTCTCGAAGGTCACGTCCACGTGCAACTGGCCCATGCCGCTGAGGATCATTTCCTTGGTTTCGTTGTTGCGGATGAACTCCAAGGTCGGGTCCTCCTCCACCAGCTTGTGGAGCCCCAGGCTGACCTTTTCGATATCCGCCTTGGACTTCGGCTCCAAGGCGAAGGACATAACCGGCCTGGATAAGTGCGGGCTCGGATATTTGACTGGATGATGGTCATCGCAGATCGTGTCGCCGGTCTGGGTGTCCTTGAGTTTGCCGATGGCGCCGATCTCCCCGGCCTTCAGCGCCGGCACCTGGACATATTTCTTCCCGAGAATCCAGAAGACGTGGCCGCCTTTTTCTTTCACTGTGCGGGTCGAATTGTAGAAAGCCGCGTCCGCCGCCAGCGTCCCGGAGAGCAGGCGCACATAGCTCAACCGTCCCATGAACGGATCGATGATGGTCTTGAAGACGAAGGCCGACATGGGCTCGGCCGGATCGGCGCGACGCGTCACCGGCTCCCCCGTCTGGGGATGGAGCCCGGCCAGCGGCGTCTGAGCCGCCCGCTCGACCGGCGACGGCAGGCACCCGGCCAGCATGTCCAGCAGCAAGGTCGAGCCGATGTTCCGCACCGCCGAGCCGCAGAGAACCGGCAGAAAGCTCAGCCGTTGTGTCCCATTCTTCAACCCCTTGGTGAGCTCTTCCCCCGTCAGATCGCCTTCGGCCAGATACTTTTCCAGCAACCGGTCATCCGTCTCCGCCACCCCTTCCGCCAGTTTCTTGCGCGCCTCCGCGCACTGGCCGGCCAAGGCTGCGGGAATCGTCCCCTGCTGCACCTTGGGACTGTCTTTGACCGGCCGCCAGCTCGCCCCTCCGATAAGGTCCACCACCCCTTCCAACTGTGGCCCTTCCCCGATCGGGACCGCCACCGGCAGCCCTTTGAATTCGAGCGCTTTCTCGCAGCTCTCCAGCACCGGCCCAAGGAGGGTCCGATCCTTATCGAGGTCGTTCACGAACAACAGGCAAGGCAAGGCCAACTCCTTGACGGTGGGCCAAATCTTTTCCAGCTCGGTCTTCATGCCGGCTGCCGCACTGACCACGATCAGGACGCCATCGACGGCCCGGAGCGCCATCCTGGCCTCGCCCATGAAGCTCAGGGCCCCGGGGGCGTCAATGACGTTGACCCGCACCCCCTTCCAATCGAAGTGCGCGACCGATGCGCCGATGGACACCTTGTGGTGCACTTCCTCCGGCTCGTAATCGCAAACCGTCGTGCCCCCGGGCACCGATCCCATCGCGGGAATGGCCCCGGCCGTATAGAGGAGAGCCTCGACCAACGACGTTTTCCCCGCGCCCGTATAGGACACGAGCGCGAGGTTACGGATGTTGCTGGTGGTCAATTCTTTCATGGCACCTCCCTGTTCAGCCCGCACCTGGGGTTTCAGGAACATGCGCATCAACTCCGACGATGGACCGGGTCCCGGACCGTCCCCGCCGGTCCAAGGCTTGGATCTGGCCGGGGAGTTCCGGCCTGTCGTTCAACTCCTGCCAAAGATCGGCCGGATTTTTCTCGAAGATGCTCGTGGCATCCGCCGGCAGCACCCGCCAAGAGCCTTGGGCCATTTCCGATGCCAGTTGTCCTGGCCCCCACCCAGCATAGCCGGCAAAAGCCCGAAACGTCTCGGCCGGCGCCGGCTTCACGATGATCCGTTCGAGATCCTTAAGATTACCCCCGAGGTAGATGCCATCCAACACCCGGCGCGCCTGCGCCGGTTCCTGCACCAGCCGGAAGAGCATGAGCATCGCGTCCGGCTGGACCGGTCCCCCGGCAAACAAGAGATGGGCCGTGCCTTGGAGGGACGGCACGTCGGACAGGGCTTCAGACAAGAGGAGATTGGTCGGACGATTGAGGATTAGGCCCAGCGTCCCCGCGGAACTATGGTCGCAAATCAGAATGACCGTTCGGCGGAAGTTCGGATCCACGAGACTGGGACTGGCGACGAGGAATACCCCTTTTCCCAGGGGCGTCGAAGCGGCGCTGGTGAGGCGTGCAGCGGCGGCAAGCGGCCAAGACGAGAATGCCAGCACGGTCGCCACGATCACAGAGACGGCCAGGACCAGGCACACACCGAATGTCGGCCCCGCCAGGACCGTCCGCTGCTCCCTTGGCCCGTGGTTGGTCATCCTCGACCACCCCCCTGCCGACATCTCGCGGCGAGCTTATAGCAAACCCACGGGTCCCCGCAAATGGTTTTCGCGGCCTCTCCCCTTCCCGTTCATCAGGCGTTTGGCCCGCCGGCTGCGGGCCGCTTCCTTGCGGCTTGCGGTCGACGTCCGGGCCGACGCGTCGCCGGAAGCGCGGTGCCGGCTGGCAACGGACCGCTCCGCTCGCTCAACCAACCCTGATCGGCGAAACTGACATAGCGGCCGTCCCCGACGATCAGGTGATCCAGCACGGCAATGCCCAGGAGCTGGCCGACCGAGACCAGCCGTTCGGTCAGCAGCCGGTCTTCCTGGCTGGGAGCCGGGTCGCCGCTGGGGTGATTGTGCAAAAAGATTACGGCCGCCGCCGATTCCCGCACCGCCAAGGTAAACACTTCACGCGGGTGAACGATGCTGAGCGTGAGGCTTCCCACGGACACCGTCGCGTCCCGAATGATGGCGTGTTTCGCATCCAGCAAGATGATCTTGAAGATCTCGTGCCGCAGATCGCGCAGGAGCGGATAATAGTGCGCAAACAAGTCCTGGCTGGACCCGATGCGCGTCCCCGTCGAAAGCGGGGCCGCCAGCACGCGCTTGCCCAATTCGATGGCCGCCTTCAATTGTGCCGCCTTGGCCGGGCCAATCCCCGGCACCTGACAGAGTTCCTCGAATCCCTGGCTCGCCAGACTCCCCAACCCGGACGATTGCGCCAACAGATCCATCGCCACCTGCACCGCGGACCGGTCCTGACGCCCCACGCGCAAGAGAATGGCCAAGAGTTGTGCATCGGACAGGGATTCCGGCCCTTCACGAGCCAGCCGTTCGCGGGGCCGCTCGCTCTCAGGCCACCGGCTGATCCCTCCTGGACGATGGTTTTTCTCCACTCCATCCCTCCGCATACACAGGCGGAAAACCACTTATGTGTGACAATTTTAACTCAGCAAAGTGACATTTTTTGGAACCACTGCCATTATTATGACGCCCTTCGCTCTGGACACCAATGACATAACACATTGATATTACTTAATTGACTCCCATGGTCTGATATTTGCTTCAATAACCGCCACAGTACTGCACTAATGGCTAGGGAGGATGCCATGGAATGTCCCAAATGTAGCGGGCTGATGATGTCGGAACGTTTTTCCGATTTCTTCCTCATCTTCTACGCCTGGAAATGCATCAACTGCGGTTCGATCATCGACCGCACCATCTCCATGAATCGACGCAAGAGCCTGACCGCCCCAGAGTTGCAGCCGGTGCCGACGCGCTGAGCCTCCGAGGCTCAGCCGCGGCACCCCTCAGCGATTCCACCGCCGCTGTTCCCTTGCTTCTCCCATACCACGTTCACCAAGTCGCCCTCCGCGCCGCGCAATTATAGGCGTTAGGCCAGCCTCCGTCAAAATGGGCCAGCCGACCGCCTCCCTGTCGGACTCCGTCCGCCGATCACTCCCCTCGGTTCCCACGGTAAAGACCGGCTCTTTCGTTGCCTTGACCCATGAAAAATCGCTGTGATAGAGTCAGCCACGATTCATTCTCGGAGAGCAAACCATGCGGGTGATTGCCGGCGCGCAGAGAGGGCGACGCCTGATGGGACCGAAGGGCCCAGGGTTGCGCCCCACCTCCGACCGCGTCAAGGAAGCGCTGTTTTCGATCCTCAGCCCTCGGCTCGCCGGAGCGCGGGTCTTGGATCTCTATGCCGGCACTGGCGCGATCGGCATCGAAGCCCTGAGTCGCGGGGCCAGGCACGCCTCCTTTGTCGAGCCTCATATCTCATCCCTAAAGGTCCTGCGCGCCAATCTTGAACTCTGCGGACTGAGCACCCAGGCCACCATCCACCCCTGCACGGCCGAAACTTTTTTCAAGCGCCGGACTGCGGCGGAGTCGGCCTATGACATCATTTTTGCCGACCCACCCTATGACGACGAAGGCGCCTCCGCCTTGCTGTCCGCCATCGGCCAGCACCTGAGCCTCCAGTCCACCGCCACGTTGGTGCTGGAACACGGCTCGAAGACCGAACCGGTCATCGACGGGCTGGTGATCGTCCGGCGCTATCGCTATGGAGACACGACGCTGTCGCTATTCCGCCCCCGCCAGGAGGAGACCCTCGCCCCATGAAGATCGGGGTCTATCCAGGCACCTTCGACCCCGTCACCCACGGGCACACGGACATCATCGTACGGAGCCGCCGGGTCTTCGATCGGGTGATCGTCGCCGTGGCGTTGAACCCCAGTAAACGGCCGCTCTTCGATTTGACCGAGCGCGTCGAGATGGTGAAACTGGTCACCAAGAATTTGTCCCATGTGGAGGTGGAGGCCTTCGACGGACTCCTGGTCGAGTACCTCCGACAGCACAGCGCCCATGCCGTGATTCGAGGCTTGCGGGCCATCGCGGATTTCGAGTACGAGTTTCAGATGGCGTTGATCAATCGCAAACTGGACAATAACTTTGAAACGGTGTTCCTCATGCCCAGCGAAGAATATTCGTATCTTACCTCCAGCATCATTAAGGAAGTCGGCGGGCTGGGCGGCTCGCTCAAGGACTTCGTGCACCCCGAGGTCGCCGATCGTTTGCGCCAGCGTCTGCGGAGGCCCACCGCATGAAACTGGCAGCCCGCGCCGGACGCATCCTCCCCTCGCCGACGCTCGGCATCACCGCAACCGCCAAGGCGATGGCGGCCCAAGGCCTCGACGTCATCGACTTCGCCTCGGGCGAGCCGGACTTCGACACGCCCGAACCGGTCAAGGCGGCGGCGGAGGCCGCGATCCGGGCCGGGTTCACCAAATACACGGCATCTTCCGGGATCGATGAACTCAAAAGCGCCATCGTCGACAAATTCCAGACCGAACAGGGATTGCAGTATGAAAAATCGCAGGTCTTGGTGTCTTGCGGCGCCAAACATACGCTCTACAACCTGGCACAGGCCCTGTTCGACGCGGGCGATGAAGTCCTCATCCCCTCGCCTTTTTGGGTCTCCTACCGCGATCAAGTCCTCCTGAACGATGCGACCCCGGTGTTGGTGGAAACGAGCGAGGACTCCGGCTACGCCGTCACCAGGGCCCTGCTGGAGGCGCACCTGACGTCCAGGAGCAAGGCCATCATCGTCAACAGCCCCAGCAATCCGACCGGTGCCACTTACGACCGCGCCACGCTGGAAGTCATCGCCGACATCGCGCTTCGACACGATCTCGTCGTTATTTCCGACGAGATCTACGAAAAGATTCTCTATGACGGAGCGCAGCACATCAGCATCGCCACCTTGAGCCCTGAGATCGCCGCAAGGACTGTGGTCGTCAACGGCGTCTCCAAAGCTTATGCGATGACCGGCTGGCGCATCGGCTATGCGGCCGGCCCCAAGCCGCTGATTACCGCCATGGCGGACATTCAAAGCCAGAGCACATCCAATCCCACGTCCATCTCGCAGAAGGCCGCCGTGGCCGCGCTGCGCGGGGGCGATGTCTTCCCTCGACAGATGGTTGTCGAGTTCGATCGGCGACGACGGTTGATGGTCGAACGACTGAACAAAATGCCCGGCGTGAGCTGCCGCATGCCGGCCGGCGCCTTCTACGCGTTTCCCAACATCGCTGGCCTGTTCCAGCGCCGCCACGGCCAGACCCCCATCGACACGCCGGCCGCCGTAGCCACCTATTTACTCAAGGATGCCCAGATCGCGGTCGTGCCCGGCGAGCCCTTCGGCAGCGCTTCCCACATCCGCCTCTCCTACGCCACTGGTATGGAGGCCATCGCGCGCGGCATGGACCGGATGGAGGCCGCGCTGAAGAAGCTGACCTCGTAACCGTCATGCCTCCCACAATGGGACAAGAGCGGGTACAATGAGTTCCTGTGCGCGCCTGCTGAGCAGACTGGAAGACTGTAGACAGCGTGAGCGATTGACTTTGCGGATTGAAGACTTACCTCAACGGCGACTCCGGCCGTAGAGGATCGGTTTCGCGGCGTCAGCTACAGAGAGATGAGGTGAGTCGTGCCGATTTACGAATACATCTGTCAGGGCTGCGAGCATCGCTTTGAAATCAAACAAAAGATGAGCGACCCGCCGGTCACCGTCTGCCCCCGTTGCGAACAACCGGTCACCAAGGTGATCTCGGCCCCGGCTATCATGTTCAAAGGAACCGGCTGGTATGTTACCGATTACTCGGACAAGCTGAAGCCGCCCGGACAATCGGAATCAGCCGGGAAACCCTCGAACGGCCAATCCGAACAAAAGAAAGACCCGACGGCAACCCCGGCTGCCCCGACCGCCGGCTCCTCGGAAAGCGCGCCGGCCGCCGCCCCTTCGCCCAGCAGCGGAACGGGTGGGACGAGCAGCAGCGTCCCATCAAGTCAACCGGCCGGCGCGTCGTCGTCCTCGACTCCGACCTCAAGCACATCCTAGACGTCCAGGGCTACTCTCTCAGGCTTTTTTCTTGGCATGGGTCTTCGCCTGAGTCTTGGCCGCCGGCTTCTTCGTCGGTGTCGGCGCAGGCTTTGCCGCCGCCTTGGGGGCCGCCTTCGTACCGGACTTGCCCAGCTTGGCGGTCTTCTCGCGCTCGGCATCCAAGGCTTGTTTGAGGTTGGCGATGTTGCCGGCCAGTTCGCGGTTCAACCGTGACAGTTCATCCAGGCGCGCCTGGATTTCCTCCTTGGCCTTCACCGCGTCCTTCAGCTGGTTATCGAGGTTGGCTCGTTCGGCGGCCGCCGTCTGCACCTCGGCCTTGAGCTGCTCGATCTGAGCCTGGAGCGCCGGCGGCCAATAGTCGCAGCCAGTGAGCATCATGGCCATTCCCGCCGCCAACACCAGTCCCCGAACGCCGGTCCGCATTGCAGACATCATGCTTGTCCACTCCTTCCTTTTCGAATGGTGACGTACCCGTTGAGCTTTCCCATCATACCTACCCGGGCGATCGGCGTCATCCGATTCCTCACAGGGACGACGCCAGCCCCGCCGCTGCGAGGACCGCCAGGATCTGCGCAGAGGCGATCGGCCCTTCCCGCAACACCCGAATGGCACCGCTGACATCGACCACCGTCGAGGGCCGCGCCGCCGGTGTCGGCCCTCCGTCGAGAATCATATCCACCTCGCCTCCCACAGCCTGGCCGACTTCCTCCGCCGTCCTCGCCGGAGGCGCACCGGATCGGTTCGCGCTCGTGCCGGTTAAAGGACCGGTCCGACGCAGCACTTCCTGCAAGATAGGGTACGCCGACAACCGGACCCCCACCGTACCGGTCCCGGCGGTCAGCTCATCGGGCAACCCCTCAGCCGCGGGAAACACGATCGTGAGCGGACCAGGCCAGAACTGTTGCATCAACACCGTTGCGGCACGAGGCACCACCGTCACCAAAGAATCCAGCTGGGCTTGGTCTGCAATCAATACCAGCAGGGGCTTGCCATCCCCCCGCCCCTTGATGCGGCAAATGCGGCCGATCGCGTCAGCTTGCTTCGCCGTACAGCCGACCGATGCGCCGAGCGCATAAAAACTTTCGGTCGGCACAGCCAAAACCCCGCCGGCCTGCGCGATGCGGCCCGCCTCCGCCAAGGCCAGTTCCATGGCGGACGGATCGGTCTTGGTCAACCTCAGGACACGTGCCACGGATATTCCGTTCCGTCCCATCGCATGAAGGCCTTCACACAGTGGGCCGAATCGCCCTGGCTCCGATATCCGACCGGAAGTGGCAGCCGTCGAACGAAATGGCGCGCGCCTGGCCGTAGGCGCGATCGCGGGCCTCCGCCAACCCTTTGCCGGTCGCCGTCACGCCCAGGACACGGCCTCCGGCCGTCACCACCGTTCCGTCTTGCCGCTTCGTGCCTGCATGAAACACTACGACATCCGAAGCCGACGGGAGATTCGGCAGACCGGTAATCGGCGTGCCGGTCGCATAGGCCCCGGGATATCCGCCGGCGGCCATGACCACACAGACAGCCGCTCGATCGTGCCACTCGATCTGAAGCTGATCCAGGCGATGTTCCACCACCGCCTCCAGGACCGTCACCAGGTCAGTTTTCAGGAGCGGCAATACCACTTGCGTTTCCGGATCGCCGAACCGGGCATTGAACTCCAGGACATAGGGTTGGCCGCGGACGATCATGAGGCCGGCGTACAGGACACCCTGGAAGGGACTGCCCATTTTCGACAGGGCTTCGATCGTCGGACGGAGCACCTGTTGCAACACCATCTCGCGCAACGCCGGAGTGGCCAAGGGAGCCGGCGCATAGGCCCCCATCCCTCCCGTGTTGGGTCCCGTGTCGCCATCCCCCACCCGTTTATGATCCTGCGCCCCCACCATCGGCACCACCGTCTTGCCGTCGGCAAAGGCCATGAGGGTCAGCTCCTCGCCGTCCAGAAATTCCTCGATCACCACGCGGCGGCCGGCTTGCCCGAATGCATCTTTTTCCAACATATCCGTCACCGCCTGCGCCGCCTGTTCGCGGCTGGCGGCAATAACGACGCCTTTGCCCTGCGCAAGCCCGTCGGCTTTTACCACGAGCGGGAGCGGATGTCGCTCCAGATAGTCCAGCGCCGGCTTGAGCGTCTCGAAACTGCGCGCCGCAGCCGTGGGAATGCGCTGCCGGACGAGCAGGTCTTTCGTAAAGCTTTTGCTGGCCTCAATCTGCGCGGCCGCACGAGTCGGCCCGAAGACGCGGAGCTTGCCCTTTCGGAATTCGTCCACAATGCCCGCGGCAAGCGGCGCCTCCGGTCCGACCACGGTCAGATCGATCCGCTCCGTCGTCACAAACGCTTTCAGCGCCGCCACATCGTCCGCTTTGATCGGAACGCACTTCGCCAATTGTTCGATGCCGGCATTGCCGGGCGCACAGAGGAGAGCAGACACCCGAGGGCTCTGGGCAAGCTTCCACACGAGGGCATGTTCGCGTCCCCCGCCACCGATGACAAGTACCTTCACGCGAGCCCCGTGTCGATGGAAAAAGAGAACAGAAGGAGGATTAAACATCCAAGGATGGCACCGGACCACCCGACAGGATGTTCAAAAAGGCCGCCCAGCGCGGCTGCAGCGAGCGAAAAGCCGAGGCGTACTGGAGGCAGTACGTTGAGGCCTTGAGCGATGCGAGAACAAAGCTGGAGGCCTTTTTCAACATCCTGATTAGTGCCTGAAATGTCTCATCCCGGTCAGAATCATTGCGATGCCCTGTTCATCAGCCGCGTTGATTATCTCTTGGTCGCGAATCGACCCGCCCGGCTGGATAACCGTGGTAATCCCCGCCTGTGCCGCCGCGTCCAACCCGTCCCGGAAGGGAAAGAAGGCGTCCGAGGCCATCGCGCAGCCCTTTACCGGCAGCACCGCCTTCATGCCGGCCAGTTTGACGGAATCCACCCGGCTCATCTGGCCGGCTCCGATCCCCACCGTCTGCCCGGCCCGCGCATAGATGATCGCGTTGGACTTGACGTGCTTGCAGACTTTCCAGGCAAAGGCGCAGGCGGCATACTCCTCGTCCGTCGGCTTTCGCTTGGTCGGCACCGTCAGCTTGCGCAAGTCGCCCAGCGCGCCCAAATCACGGTCTTGCACGATCAGCCCGCCAACCAGCTTCTTGAGGTCCATGCCGTCGCGTACCGCCACCGTGAGCGGCCCCACATCCAGCAAGCGCAAGTCTTTCTTGCGCTTCAGTTCGGCCAGCGCATCCGCCTCATACCCGGGGGCCACGACTACTTCCACGAACGTGGCGGTGATTTCCTTGGCCGCCGCCAGATCCACCGGCCGATTGAAGGCGATCACCCCGCCGAAGGCCGAGACCGGATCGGTTTCCCGCGCCTTCACATAGGCTTCGACGGGGCTCGTACCCAGGGCTACGCCGCAGGGATTGTTGTGTTTCACAATGACGACGGCGGTCGAGTCGGTGAACTCTTTCACCAGCTCCAAGGCCGAATTCGCATCCAGGAAGTTGTTATAGGACATGGCCTTGCCGTGTAGCGTCTTGGCGCGGGACACGGACGGCTCGCGGGCCCCCAACTCACGGTAAAAGGCCCCCTGTTGATGCGGGTTCTCCCCGTAGCGAAGCGTCTCGACTTTTTCAAAGATCAGCGACAGCAAGGGCGGGAACTGGGCGCTGCCCCCCTGCTGCTGCGCCAGATAACTGGCGATCAGGCTGTCGTAGCGGGCCGTATGCTGGAACACTTTGCCGGCCAACTCCCGACGGAGATCCTTGGTCACCGTCCCGGCCTTGAGCGCCTCCAGCACCCGGCCATAGTCGGCCGGGTCTACGACGACCGTCACGTCCTCGTGGTTCTTGGCCGCGGACCGGAGCATCGACGGCCCGCCGATATCGATGTTCTCGATGGCTTCCTCGAACAGGCAATTGGGCTTGGCAATAGTGGCTTCGAAGGGATAGAGATTGACGACGACCACATCGATGGGACCGATCCCATGCTGCTGCATCTGCGCGACGTGCTGCGGCAGCGAGCGGCGCCCGAGCAGACCGCCGTGAATCTTGGGATGCAAGGTCTTCACGCGGCCGTCCAGAATCTCCGGCGAGCCGGTATAGGCGGCCACGTCCGTGACCGCCACGCCCGCGTCCCGCAGCGCCTTGGCCGTGCCGCCGGTGGACAGGATTTCCGCGCCCAGCGCGACCAGTCCCTTGGCCATCTCCACCACGCCGGTCTTGTCCGAGACACTAATCAACGCCCGCTTGATTCCGGCCATGGCCTCTCCCTTGTAATGCAGTTGGCAGCGTCAAAAGCGGGGCAAGAATATCAGATACCTTCCCGAAGTTTCAAGGCAATGTAACCCTGCCCTACGAGTTCTGCAGACCTACTTTGACTACTTTGACACTCAGTGATCTTTGGCCTAAAAACCCTATGCTTTGGAGAGTGCACATCTCTATGCCGCAATCGAACTCACGCGCCGTTCGCCATCCTGCTTCCCCCCACCCTTTCCATTGACTTCCCGCCCCCCGGCGACTACAATTTCCCCACTGAGGGACCCCCCGTGCCTGCCCAATTCGTTCACCTGCACCTCCATACCCAATACAGCCTCCTTGACGGGGCGAACCAGATTGACCCGCTGATCCAGCAGGTCAAGGGTTTCGACATGCCGGCCGTGGCGATTACGGACCACGGGAACATGTTCGGTGCCATCGAGTTCTATCAGAAGGCCAAGGCCGGGGGCGTAAAACCGATCATCGGCTGCGAGGCCTACCTGACCCCGGGCAGCCGCACCACCAAGGACAGCGGCCTCGCCAATAACGACTACTATCACCTGATCCTGCTCGCGGCCAACCTGAAGGGCTATCAGAACCTGATCAAACTCGTGAGCAAGGCCTATCTGGAAGGTTTTTATTACAAGCCGCGCATGGACAAGGAGCTGCTCAAGGAACATCACGAAGGGCTGATCGCCTTGTCCGGCTGCCTGAGCGGCGAAGTCGCCTACCTGATCGGACAGAGGGACATGGATGGGGCGACCAAGGCGGCCGGCGAATACCAGGATATCTTTGGGAAGGACCATTACTACCTGGAAATCCAGGCCAACGGGCTGGAGCACCAGCGCATCGCGAACAAAGGACTGCTGGAGATTCACAAAAAGCTGGGCATTCCCCTCGCCGGCACCAACGACTGCCACTACTTGAAAAAGGACGACGCCAAGCCGCACGACGTCATGCTGTGCCTGCAGACCGGCAAGACGCGAAACGATCCGAACCGGATGAAGTTCGACACGGATCAGCTCTACGTCAAGTCCACCGACGAGATGGTCGCGGAGTTCGGCGAGACGCCGCAAGCCGTACTGAATACCTGCCGCATCGCGGAACAGTGCGACCTGAATCTCCCGCTCAACAAGAGCTATCTCCCCCAGTACAAAGTCCCGGAGGGGGAGACCCGGGAGAGCTACCTGGAGAAACTTTCCCTTCAAGGGCTTGCCGACCGCCTTAAGGAACGGCCACCCTGCGCGTTGCGCGAAGCGTACGACTTGCGGCTGCGCGAGGAACTGACCGTCATCATGTCGATGGGCTATGCCGGGTACTTCCTCATCGTCTGGGACATCATCAACTATGCCCGCTCCCACCGCATCCCGGTCGGCCCGGGCCGCGGCTCGGCGGCAGGCAGCCTGGTCGCCTATGCGCTGCGGATCACCGACTTGGACCCCCTGGCCTACGGCCTCCTGTTCGAACGGTTCCTGAACCCCGAGCGCATCTCCCTCCCAGACATCGACATGGACTTCTGCATGGACCGTCGGGGCGAGGTTATCAACTACGTGATCGACAAATACGGCAAGGACCACGTCTGCCAGATCATCACGTTCGGCACGATGAAAGCCAAGGCCGCGATCCGGGACGTGGGCCGAGTGCTGGAGATGCCCTATGCGGACGTGGACCGCATCGCCAAGCTGGTGCCGGACGATCTCAAGATGACCCTGGACAAAGCCCTGGAACAGGAACCGCGCCTCAAGGAGCTGACGGAGACCGATCCGAAGGTGGCCGAGCTGATGGAGACGGCCCGCGCGCTGGAAGGGCTGGCACGACATGCCTCCACCCATGCCGCCGGAGTCGTCATTTCAGACGAGCCCCTCACGAACCACGTGCCCCTCTATAAAGGCGCGAACGACGAAATCGTGACCCAATACTCGATGGGCGACGTGGAGAAGATCGGGCTGGTGAAGTTCGACTTTCTCGGTCTCAAGACCCTGACCATGATCGCCCATGCCGAACGGCTGATCAACGCGAGACAGCCCGAAGGGCCGCTTTTCTCGACGGCGACCCTGCCTCTGGATGACGCCCAGACCTTCGCCCTCCTCTCCTCCGGCAGGACCATGGGCCTCTTTCAGCTGGAAAGCGCCGGAATGCGCGACCTCCTCGTCGGGCTCGGGCCGGACCGGTTCGAAGACATTATCGCCATCATCGCCCTCTATCGCCCCGGTCCGATGGATCTGATCCCGGATTTCATCAAAGCCAAACAGGGCAAGATTCCTGTCACCTACTTCGGCATCCCCGCGCTGGAACCGATCCTCAAGGACACCTATGGGGTCATCGTGTACCAGGAGCAGGTGATGGCGATCGCCAACAAGATGGCCGGCTTCTCGCTCGGACAAGCCGATATCTTGCGGCGCGCCATGGGCAAGAAGAAGCAGGAGGAGATGGACAAGCTCCAGGCTAAGTTCCTGGAGGGCGCCAAGCAACACAAGCTTTCCGAGAGCAAAGCCCTGGCCCTGTTCGAACTGATTAAGAAATTCGCCGGGTACGGGTTCAATAAATCCCATGCGGCGGCCTACGCGTTGGTCACCTACCAGACCGCCTACTTAAAGGCCCATTACCCGACCGACTTCATGGCTGCCCTGCTCACCAGCGAAATGGGGAACACCGACAAGGTAGTGCGGTACATCGCCGAGTGCCGCGAGTTGGACATCCGCATCTTGCCGCCGGACGTGAACGAAAGCGATAAGGACTTCTCCGTCACCGCGGAGGGCGTCCGATTCGGCCTGGCCGCCATCAAGAATGTCGGGGACGGGCCGATCGAAGCCATTATCGAGGCGCGCACCAAACAGGGACACTATGCCTCATTCTTCGATTTCTGCCACCGGGTGGATACGCGAAAAATCAACAAACGGACCATCGAGTGCCTGATTAAAGCCGGCGCCTTCGATTCCACCGGCGCAAGGCGGGCCCAAATGGCCGCCGTGCTCGACCGCACCGTGGACCAGACGGCAGCGGCCCAACGGGCCGCGTCACACGGACAGACCAGTATTTTTTCAGCGATGGAGCCGGAAGTGGACGCGACCTCCGGCCGGGCCGTGCTGCCCGTGGATGAAAGCCTGCCGGAGGTGCCGGAATGGGACCAGGGGCAACGGTTGAAATACGAACGGGAGCTGACCGGGTTTTACATCACCGCCCACCCGTTGGCCCGCTATGAAGCCGCCATCGCCAAGTTTGCGACCACGAGCACGGATAAACTCGCGGATACGCCCGATGGCAAAGAAGTCAAACTCTGTGGCATCATTACGACGATCAAGAGCCTGACGACCAAGAAAGGCGACCGGATGGCCTACATCCAGCTCGAAGATCCCCAGGGCTTAGTCGAAGTGATCGTGTTTCCAAACCTCTTCCAAGCCGCCGGCCCGCTCCTCACGGCCGAGAGCATCATCCAAGTGACCGGCACCGTGGACCGGGCAGAGAAGGGCACCAGGATCAAGGGCACCAAGATCGAAGCCCTGCCGGACCTCCAGGCCAGATCCGTAGCCAAGGTGCACCTTCACATCGGCGAAGCGCCGGAGACGCCCAAACGCTTGAACCAGCTTTATACCGTGCTGAGCCGGCACCCGGGGCCAGCGGCGATTTCGCTGACGTTCCATCTGAACCCAGATCTGGAGGCCGATACGACCCCGCTCCCCAGCTTCACCGTATCGCCGAGCGAGAAGTTCGTCACCGAGGTGGAAGACTTGCTGGGAAAGGGAACCGTAGCGTTACTGTAGCGACAGTATTTATCGTTTTGCTAGAATGATTTAGAAGAAAATCATGAAGGACTATCTGGAGTTTGAAAAGCCGATCCGCGAGCTGGAGGAGCGGATCGAAAAGCTGGCCGGCGCCGCGGCAGGCCGCGCGTCGGCACAGGAAGAAATCCGCAAACTGAAGGCCAAGCTCGCCCAGACCGAAACGGAGATCTACGCCTCCCTCTCGCCCTGGCAGCGGACTCAGATTGCACGCCACGCCCAGCGTCCCTCGATCCTGGACTATATCAACGCCTTCTGCCGCGACTTCCTAGAACTCCACGGAGACCGGGCGTTCGCCGACGATCAAGCTATCCTGGGCGGGCTGGCGACATTCGGCGGGCGCTCCGTCATGGTTATCGGCCACCAAAAGGGCAAGACGCTGAAGGAACGGATGCAGCGGAACTTCGGCATGCCGAATCCGGAAGGATACCGCAAAGCCCTGCGCCTCATGAAGCTGGCCGAAAAGTTTGGCCGACCGATCCTCACGTTTATCGATACGCCCGGCGCCTACCCGGGCATCGGCGCCGAAGAACGGGGACAGGCGGAGGCCATCGCGCGCAACCTGCTGGTCATGGCGCGGTTGCGGGTACCGATCATCTCGGTGGTGATTGGAGAGGGCGGAAGCGGAGGGGCGCTGGCGCTGGGCGTCACCGACCGCGTCCTGATGCTGGAACATTCCGTCTATTCGGTGATTTCGCCGGAGGGCTGCGCGGCGATTTTGTGGGACAATCCCGCCAAGGCGCCGGATGCGGCGGCGGCGCTCAAAATGACCGCCACCGACCTGGCGGCCCTCAAGATCATCGATGATATTCTCCCCGAACCGACCGGCGGAGCGCACCGAGACCCGCAGGCCATGGCGGAACGAGTGGCCAAGGCCCTCACGACGCATCTATCGCGGTTGGAAGAACTGCCGGTGGAGGAGTTATTGGCCCAGCGCGATCAGAAGTATCGGCAGATGGGAGTCTTTACCGATCCACCCGCCCCGGCTGCCTAACACGGACTCCCGATCAGGCACATGCGAGCCCCCGCTTAACCAGCGACGAGCTGATGCTTCCCCAGTGGAACCCGCGTACCCAACAGGGCTTCGATGGCGTGGAGTTGTCCCTTTTCTTCGGGCGTCACAAAGCTGGAGGCCCGGCCCGTGGCCTCGATGCGAGCCGTCCGGCCGATACGGTGGACGTAATCCTCGGGGGAGTTCGGCAAGTCAAAGTTGATCACATGGGCGATCCCGGTGACGTGGATGCCCCGCGCCATGATGTCGGTCGCCACCAGCACCCGGTAGCGTCCCCGCTTGAACCCTTCCAGGGCCTCCCGCCGCTGGCCCATCGTCCGGTCCCCGTGCAACACCGCCACGGAAAGCCCATCCGCCTGGAGCATCTTACCCAGCCTATCGGCCCGCGACTTCGTGCGCGTGAACACCAGAGTAGAGCCCGGCTCTTCCTTTAACAACCGACGCAAGAGCACGGTTTTCTGCTCCCGGCTGGTATGGAAGAGATGCTGTTCGGCCCGTGCCGCCACCGTGCCGCTGGGCGCGATTTCGATTCGAGCCGGATGTTTGAGGCAGGCCTTGGCCAACGCGGCCACATCGCTCGGCATGGTCGCCGAGAAGAGCATGGTTTGCCGTTCTTCCGGCAACGCGTCCAGGATTTGGTTGATCTGCGGAGCGAACCCCATATCCAGCAGCCGATCCCCTTCGTCGAGGACAAAGATCTGTACGGCCAGTAGATTGATATTGCCCCGCCACATGTGGTCGAGAACCCGGCCCGGCGTGGCGACCAACACGTCCGGCCGCTGCCTGAGCGCCCGTTCCTGCTGGGCCATATCGGCGCCGCCGACGATCAGGGTGGCGTATACCCCTCTAGGCTGCCCGAGCAGTTCGAAAGTTTTCTGGATTTGCATCGCCAGTTCGCGCGTCGGAGCCAGGATCAGGGCACGCGGACCCTCCCCCCCGGCGAGCCGCTCGATCATCGGAATTGCAAACGCGGCGGTTTTTCCCGTGCCGGTCTGCGCGCAGCCGATGACGTCTTTCCCGGCCAGGGCCGGAGGGATGGCACGGGACTGGATCGCCGTCGGTTCGGCATATCCGGCCTTGGCCACCGCCTGCAACATCGCGGCGGAGAGGCCGAGGTCATGAAATGAATGGATCGTTGGTGTGGTCACGCATCATCCTTTAGTTGGGGTCGCGGCGGGGGGCAGGGAGTCAACAAGTGGAAGGCGCAAGGCGGGACAACTATCGTGAACCAGCCACTCTGAATGAATCCAAACTCTCGCGGACCCGATATCGGCCCGTGTCTCCTACCCGACTGCATGCCGCCGCCACAGACCGTTGGAAACGACGACGAGACATACTATACAGGAAAAACCCTATCCTGTCAATGCAGGTTGCCCCCGTCTGCTCAGGGATTCTGCCACATGGCCCCGTCGTGGACAGGGTTGAACTGATGGGTCAGCTTCACCGTATCCCCGTCCTTGACTTTCGAGTCCAGCCCGCCGACTTTCCGGTTGACCGTGATGAGCAACTCCCCCTTGTTCATGAACGGAAGCAGGCCGCCGAGACGGTCCTGATTGTGTTCCAGCAACGCCTTGAACGTCACCGGCTCCGAGACCTCGCACTGGAACTCGGATTCGCCCGTCGCTTGGCGCAAGGTTTCCCCGAACAACAAGAGCGTGACCATAGTTCCCTTTCTATCCTCGTTCTTCCTGGCGGTGGCACCGGAAACAATCCTGTCGCTTGGGATGCCGGTCGACCAAGGGACGGCTCTGTCCCGCCGCATGACATCGGAGACAGTCCTTCTCCGACGTCAGGTTGCGATGCTTCGGAGTGCCTGGGATCGGCGGATTCCGCTCACGCGGCGACGGGAGCAGCGAGACCATGAGCACCACCAGGGCCGCCGCCAGAAGGAAGACCCAGTCTGCCCGCCTGATCGTCAAGATGCACCAACCGGGGGTGGCCCCTGTGCGGCCTCCTGCAACAACTCGGCCACGTGCGCGACCCGTACCCGGTCATCCAGCCCATTCCTCAATTGAATCATGCAGGCCGGACAACTGGTCGCCACCACCTCCGCCCCGCTTTCCAGGATCGCGCGCCGCTTCCGCTCGAAGATGTTCTGCGAGGTCGTGTAATCTTTGACGAGATAGGTCCCCGCCCCTCCCGCGCATCGATCCGCATCCTGCATGTCGACAAACTCAACGCCCGGCAGCTTGGCCAAGACCTGTCGCGGCTGCTTCATCACCCCGGCCGCACGCAGATGACAGGAGGAATGATAGGTGACCCGCTTTCGGTCAAGCCCGGTCCGATACTGCACGGATATCGGGGATGCCGCGACCACCTCCGTCACGTGTTTGACCTTGGCCGCCAGCCGTTCGGCCTCGGCCCGCTCCGGACCGGCCTCGAACAGCCTGGGATAATCCTTGAGCATCAAGGTGCAGGAGGCGCACCCGGTCACGACGGTTTCAAAGGACGCGAAGGAGGCCAGATTGAACCGGGCTGCATCGAGCACCAGATCGGTATGGCCGTACGTTTGGATGGGGGTTCCCGAGCAACGTTGGGGCGGCAAGACCGGCTCGATCCCATGCTGGCGCAAAACGGCGATGACGGCGTCCCCGACTCCGTCGTCGAAATACTTGGCGGCGCAGCCGTGAAAGTAGGCCACCTTCCGCCCTGCCGGTCCGCCGCCGACACCAGATGTCGCAAGATCGGGGTATCGTTCAGGCAGTTGCCGGGTCGCCAAGCGAGGGAGCCGTAAGTCATGCGGGATCCTGGCCGTCTTGGCCAGACAGCGCATCATAGGACCCGTGAGCCGTTCCAGCCAGAGGCGTGGCCAGGGGCGGTCCCAAAGCGATTGCGTAAACGCGGCGCCTTTCAACAACAGATCGAACAACCATCGACGCGCTTGCAGTTTGAAGATATACCCGGCCAGCCGGTTGGGCTGCTCCGCACGCCGCTTCAGAATCAGATCCGACACATCCACGCCGGCGGGGCAGACGGTCCGGCAGGACTTGCAGTTCAGACAGGCCTCCACCACCCGTTTCGAGTTCAGGTAACTGTAATCCTTGGCCGTGACGATCTCGAACCAGCCGCGCGCGCTCATGTCCTCGGACTGGAACACATCGTAGACCGGACACACGGAATTGCACTTGGCGCAGGTCGCGCACGGCTTGGCCAGGCGGGGGAAGTCGATATGGTCGGTAAAAGGCGCGTCGCTGATCTTCACCCCGGGATTCAACACTCCGGCCGGATCCAGGCTGCGCTTAACCTGAAGGAACAGGTCATAGAGTTCAGGCCCGAACATCCGGCGGACGAACGAGGCCCGCACCCGCCCGTCTCCATGTTCGCCGCAGATGGAACCGCCGAACCGGGTAAGCACCGTCTCGTGGATCTCGCGATGACCCTCAACCATTCGGACATAATCGGTCTGGTTATTGATATCCAGCAAAGGAACGATGTGGGCGTTGCCGTTCCCGATGTGGCCGAAAATGGCGACGGGGACTTGTTGCGCGCCGAAGTACCCTTCCAGATATCGAATCAGCTCGCCGATCCGTTCCGCAGGCACCACGACATCATCCACGTAGTTGATCGGCTTCTTCCTGGAATCGTAGCGATAGAGCGTGGGATAGAGCGCTTTGCGCGCCTTCCATAAGGCATCCCGTTGTTCCCGCTCAAAGGCTACCGCCGGCTCCCCAGCCATGCGGTAGCGTCGGCAGACCGAGATCAGGCGGCCGGCCAGCTCCTCGAGGCTCGGCCCTCCCGCCTCCTGGTCCAATTCGGCCAACAGCGTGGCGGCCGCATCGGACGGAATGCCATGCGCGGCCCGCCCGATCAGATTCAACGTGTTGCCATCCATGACCTCCAGTGCGCTGGGGGACAGGGCCAGCAGGCGGGGGATCGCCTCCCCGACGTCTTCCAGATGCCGAAAGTGCAGCAGGGCCGTGGCGCTGGCCTTCGGGCGGTCCACCAGTTTGATTGTCGCTTCGCTCATGACTCCCAGCGTGCCCTCGCTGCCGACAAAGAGGCGCGGCAGGTCGAACTGAGCCCGATCCAACCCATCGACCAATCCGAACAGATTATACCCGCAGCTGTTCTTGCTCACGGTCGGTCGCTTGGCCCTGATCGTCTCCGCATGGTCCTGCACGAGCCGCAGGACCCCGCGCAAGGACGGATGGTCGCTCAGCACCTGCGCCAGGGCTGGATCGGTCAGAGACAAGGGATGCGCATCCAGCCAGCCGGAGGCCAGGCAGACCCTCAAGGTCAGGACATTATCCTTTACCGAGCCATAGCGGAGGGTATGGGGCCCCGAGGAATTGTTGGCCAACATCCCGCCCAATTTGCACATGTCTCCGCTGGACGGATCCGGACCGAACAACAGGTCGGATGGCGCAAGCCGTCGATTCAGCTCCGCATAGACGATCCCGGGCTGCACACGCGCCCATCGCTCTTCCTGATTGACCTCCAGAATCCGGTTCAGCTTGGACACGTCGAGAATGATGCCCGGGCCGATCGCGGAACCGGTGAGATTGGTCCCGGCTGCCCTAGGCGTCAGCGGCACCCCCTGCCGGACCGCATAGTCCAAAGCCCGTTCGATATCCGCCTCGGAATCCGCCAGCACGACCGCCAGCGGAACGATTTTGTAGATGCTGGCGTCCACGGCATAGGCGGTCAACGTGGGAGCGTCGTCGCGCACCCGCTCGGCGCCCAACAGACGGCGCAAATCCGAGGCCACGGACCTGGGTTTTTCAGGCAGCAGCAGTTCCATCAGATGCAGTCATCCCTTGCTGGATCATTCTAGGGAGGATGCGGGCGGAGGGCAAGGGCCATGGTGGGACAGCGGCAACGGGCAAACGGGCGCCGGTCAGACTTGCTCCAGCGTTGCCTGCTCGATTGGTTCGGAAGATTCTTCGTCGGCGGCGGGGCCAGATCCGACTACTATGAGAGGATCGTCGCCGACCGGCAGCATCTCCTGCTCCGGCTCCCCCAGTTCCTTGAACTCCCGCAACGGCGGCAGTTCCGCAAGATCGCGAAGGCCGAAGTGCTGGAGAAAATACTTGGTCGTTCCATACATGATGGGCCGCCCTGGCATCTCCTTCCGTCCGACCATGCGAATGAGCTTGCGCTCGAGCAACGTCCGGATGACTCCAGAGGCTTCCACACCGCGAATCTGCTCGACCTCCGCACGGACGATCGGTTGCTTGTAGGCGATGATCGCCAGGGACTCCAGCGCCGAGCGCGACAGCTTCGGGGCCGGCTTGTTCTTTTCCAGCCGTTTGATCCAGGGACCATAATCGGACCGGGTAACGAGCTGGAATCCCCCGGCCACCTCGACGATCTGCAACCCCCGTCCCGCCTGGTCGAACTCGTCCTGCAAGCTGCGCAAGGCCTGCCGCACTTCGGCCTTCGGCACCCCTTCCAGCACCGAGGCCAACCGCTCCACCGTCACCGGCCCGTGCGACACGAACAAAAGCGTCTCGAGAATCGCCTTCAACTCCCGCAGCGCGAGCGCATCGGACGCGGCCGGCGCTTGAACAGCCTCGACAGCCTGCCCCCCTGGCACGGCCTGTTCATGGCCGCCACCGGCATCCGCCAGCTCTTCGAACAGGACCAAGTCCCCAGCCGCCTGCTCCGGCACGACTTCAGATACCGGCGCCTCCGACCTTGCACTCATACCATCCTCCTACACGTAATCCGAGAATTCCCCCTCGACGCCCTGCTCCATCGGCGAAAACGCGCGGGTGAGCAAAATCTGGCCGAAGGTCTCGGCCTGAAACACCCGGACTAACTTGAGCCGCGTCAACTCCAGCAAGGCCAGAAACGTCACAATGATGAACAGTCTGTGCCCTTGCTCTTCGAACAGCGCCACGAAGGTGACCGATTCCTTGCCTTCTAGGATTTCCAAAATCGCGTTCATCCGGTCCTTCACCGTAAGTTGGTCCGCGGCAATCTCCATCAACTGTCGATGCGGCGTACGGACCAGCACCGACTGCAAGGCATCCACCAGATCGAAGAGCGTAACCTCATCTAGCAGCGTCTCGGCCGCCTTGGCCGGTGTCGGCAAGACTTCCACCCTGGCAAAGACATCGCGCCATTCCCGCTCACGGGTATCCAGTTGGCTGGCAACGTCCTTGAACTGCTTGTACTCCAAGAGCCGCCGGATCAACTCCTCCCGCGGGTCCGGTCCATCCTCTTCGTCCCCTTCGATCTGCTCGGCCGGCAACAGCATCCGCGCCTTAATTTGCACAAGGGTTGCGGCCATGACGAGGAACTCCCCCGCCACCGTCAGGTTCAGCGACTTCATAAGACTCAAATACTCGATATACTGTTGGGTTATCAGCGCGATAGGAATGTCGTAGATATTGATCTCGCTCTTTTTAATCAGGTGGAGCAGGAGGTCAAGCGGGCCCTCAAACTTCTCGAGCCGAACTTGATATTGAATTTCAAGCTGTTCCACTGATTTCTTCCTACTCTTCCTGCCAAGAAACCTAGCCGCTTATACTATCTTATGGGGATAAACGCAAGTTAATTTCTATATGTAGTGGGTCTGTGGATAACATTCCCTACGAAGTCGTTCAGGAATTCTTTTTCAGCAGAAAGACAAACCAGACCAGAAACAGGGTCAAGGCAGCCACAATCCCATACATGATGCGCGGATCCTGCAAGCCGCGCGGGATCGGACGCTCCCCGGTCAACTTGGTCCTGGCGAACCGCGGTTCGAGCGCGAACATAACCTTGGAAAAATCCTCCAGCCCACGGAACTCCGCATCCGAAAAGTCGGCCACCCCTGCAAACGTCGCACGGCGAAAATAGGCGTCTTTCGCAAACAGCGTATACGTGAAAAATGCTTCCCGATCGAACCGCGCCTCGGAAAAATCGACGAGGCCGTCGAACCGGCTTCCCGAAAACCCGGTACCCAGCTTGAAATAAGTCTGGGCGAACCAAGCCTCCTGTGAAAACTGGGCTTCCAGAAACTCGGCCAGTCCGTTGAAACCCGCCCGCTTGAACGAGACCGACCCGGCGAACGTCGCTTTATGAAAGCGCGAGTGTGTGCCCAATGCGGTGGCTTCAAACCTGGCCCCCTCGGCAAACCAGGCATGAATAAAAAACCCTTCGCGCAGCAGAATGGCATTCGAAAAGTCCACCGGCCCGCCGAAGGCCGCATAGGATAAATCCACCATACGTTCGAAGGTCGTCCCGGTCATTGTGACGGGCCCATTGATCACCAGCAGCCCGGTCGTGAGATTGGTCTTGATGGTTCCTCGCACCAGGGAGTCCTTGATTGTCACCGGGCCGGCGATCAAACGGACATCCCGAATATTCTCCACTGGAATGATGTCTTGAATGCGCGGAGGCAGCGTGAACACCCGTTCAGGGCTCAGCGGTGGCAGCTGATCCAATGCCAAGTCTCCGGTCACCACCACCCCGTTGAGATCGAGACCCCGCCCGGCCTTCAACGCTGCCAGCAACTCCGCAACAGGAATGGCCTGCGCCTCCCGCTCCTGCGCACTACAGTCTCGCCCTAAGTGTCTGGTCAGAGGAGCGGCCGGTGCCGCAGACCCCCGGTCCACGGAACAGGCACTCCATACGGGAGACCAAGAGAGCAGCACGGCGAGAAGAGTGCCGAGGCTTGCCGACCCGAGGGGCGAGACTTGTGCAATCGATCGCATCGCGCCTCTTATACGAGCCCCGGCCATCAAAAGCAAGGACGCGGGTGGACGATTTACAGTCCACTGGTTTCCCCCTATAATTAACGGATCATGGACTTAGCTATACGCAATCCGACTAGGTATTCTGCAAGGTTGATGAGGCCGATTCTCGTGTTGCTGGCCGTTCTGGCGCCAACAGGTTTCTCCCTCGGCGCTGCCGACTCGGTGTCAGCCGCCCATGTGGTGGAAGTGCCCGTCTTGTCGGCCGTCACTTTCAACAATAAGGGCGCCTTCCAGGTCATGGTCATGAGTTGGGACCGGCAGGCGGCGCCGGACCCCGCCGAGGTCAAGTGGGGGAACAACCGCGTGAGAGTCAGAGGAACCGCGCTCGGAGCCATGGGGACTGCGTTTGTATATGCCGCGGAGCAGAGCAGCTCGCTTCACCCGACTGGCACAATCACGATCTACGCCGCCTCGTATGCGCCGACCAGCAGCGACGGCCCCAGTGCCGGTGCCGCCATGGCCATTGGGTTTCTGGCTGTCTTGCGGGGGGACCCGATTCTCCGCGGGGTCGCCCTCACCGGCACGCTGCAGCCGGAAGGGCGGATCGGCCCGGTGGGCGCGATCCCGGACAAAGTTCGCGCGGCGGCGCGCGAGGGGTACCGCACAATCCTCATTCCCCAAGGCCAATTTAACGGACCGTTGAGCGACCCCAAATGGAACCTCAACGGGCTGGCCATGGAACTGGGGCTGACCATCAAGGAAGTGGCGACGATTCACGAGGCCTATGAACTCATGACCGGACGCCGGCTGTAGCGCACACCAGCCTCCGCCTCCCCCGCCGGCTGGTCACGCCGGACAGGGGGCGGATCAACTCAACCCTGCGAGTATCGCGTCGTACTGTTCCTGAGTCAGGCGATGCATGCCGAGGTTTAATCGGCGAGTCAACTCAGCCTGATCCGGCACTGCGAGTACCCGATGCAGCAGGGTCAAGCTGGCATCAGGAGTGCTCTGCCAATTCTGCGTGACCTGGATCCGCACGAACCCGAAGCGCGATTCCTCGCGGAGTTCGTCCCGGACAAATTGATCCAAGTCCTCGGGAGGCAGCACGCGAGATCGGATGGCAAAGCCGGCTCGAAGCCCTTGCTTCAAGATATACACCAGCCCGCAAGAGTCATCGGTCAGGTAGGTTCGCAGGTTGTCTCGAATCAGCGCGGTGCGAAGCCCCCAGAGCTCATGCGATAACTGGACTTCCGCGCTGGCCTGGGAACTGCGATCCCTCAGCGCGCCGGCGATAAACAAAAAATGGCTCATGTCGTAATAAAGACGGAGAGACGTTCCGGAGACGTCGCGCCGGAGTCCGCGCCCGGGGCATACATCACCGAATCTGAGAAGCCCGTTCCAGCTCCGGGGACAAGCAGGTAGGCAGATCAGGCATTGTGGTAGTCGTCGCTTTCGCCCGAGAGGTCGTCCGGTTTATCCAAGTAATCCGGCTCCGCTTCTTCGTCATCGAGCGACAATTCCTCGTCGCGTATATCCTCCGCTAACTCCTCTTCCATCTCTTCTTCGGGAAGCTCCAGTTCTTCCGCCAGCTCCTCATGCATGGCTTTTGGTTCTTCGTCTCTCTCGGGCCTGGCCGGCCGGTGCAAGGCTTTGGCCGAAGAGGGAGCCGTGGCGACGGCTTTCTTGATGACAGGAGCGGGAGACGCTTGGGGAGCAGCTTTCTTCGAAGGCTTTTCAGCGGCCTTCTTCGCGACCTTCTTTGCAACTCGAGCTGCTTTTTTAGGCTTGGTAGTCGTCTTGCGTTTGACGGCCGCTTTCTTGACCGCCTTCTTCGCGACAGCCTTCTTGCTCGCGGTTTTGGCCTTCTTGGTCTTGCCCTTTGCGGCTTGCCCCTTGGCTCCGGCTTTCTTGGCGGTCTTCTTCACGGATGTTTTGCTCGGCTTTTTCCGTTTCGTCGCCATCGTCCCCTCCTCTACTCACAATCCCGGCGCAACCACGCCTGCGCCGCACCCATCTAGCATGAATCAGGCACGGCTTGCAACTATGGCCAAAGACAAGGCCTCGGACATTGCCCCCAAGCTTCCAAGAGGCCCGTCAATAGTCGCTGGATCGTGAATGGCGAAATCGAAAAGAAGGAGTTAGGGAATGACCCACACGTTGACGAAGGACGGCAGGCTGTCGGCGCCTTTGACCGTATCGGGTCCTTTCATGTCCGTCACCCGCAGTTTGAATCGCAACAAGCGCTTGGCTGACACCTTGGGCGCCACAAAGGTCGCCTTGGAGGAGTCTGCGTCGAGCAGCGACACCTTGTTGCCCCGGACCTGGGCCCATTCATATCGAAGGGGATCTCCATCCGGGTCTCTGCTTTGGAGCGCGCTGAGCACCACTGTCGCTCCGGCTTTCACGGTTTGGTCGGGACCGGCTTGGGCGATCGGCACCCCGTTGGGCTCCGCCTCCGATTTCACCACCACATCCATCCGCCCTTCACGGCCACGATTCTTGACCGTCAGCGTCGCGGTCCCGTTTCCGATGACCCGCACGAAGCCTCCCGGATAGATCGCCAGCACCCCTTCGTTCGAGCTGTCATAGCGGCTGCCCGCCAAAGTCCCACCGATCCAGCGGGCGACGCCATCGGCGAACTGGCCGATGACCGGCACCTCGAGGATCTTGCCGATGGTATCTAACCGCCAGGGTTTTTCGACCTCGAACTCGATCCCCGTCAACGCCGCCGGGGGCTCGACCTGCAGGAGGATTTCATCGAACTCTTCCTGGCCGGCAAGGCGGCCCCTGGTCACCTCGCCGACAGCCAGCAGCCGCATGGCGCCGACCACCCCATTCGGCACAGTCAAACGCCCCCCGAACGGCGGAGTCGCCGCGCTGGTGGACTCCAGCGCCAGCTGCGCCTGCTGCGCCACAAGCGGCTCCTCCCCGAAGCGATACCAGTAGTACAGGACCCGGCTGACGCCGATCTCCGTCCCAAGGTCCACTCGAACATCCAGCGATTGGCCGGCCACCAGCACCGCCCCGTCCGTGGGAGCCGTGATCCGAAAGGCCCAGGCAGGAGCCGCAGCCCAGAACATGCCGGCAAGGGTCGATAACAAGAGGGTAATAAAAAGATAGCGACGTTGGCGGGACAGGAATCGGCGCATGCTCATTCCTTGCATACCGAGATAGTCGCGCGCCAGTATAGCAAGATCCGAGACCCTGGTCACCGTCGGCTGGTTCCGCTACACTAGCGAAGGCAGAGCCTGTTCCATACCGGGACAACGATGAACGCGAAGGAACAGACGATCCTCAAGGTACTGGTCGGCTCTCAAGCTCATGGGCTGGCCGGCCCGGAGAGCGACGCGGATTATCGGGGCGTCTTCGTCACTCCGACCGATTGGCTGTTTCGTCTCGACTTCAAATACAAGGGCAGCCGCTGGATTGAAGGCCAGGAGGATGAAACCTATTGGGAAGTCGGCCGGTTCCTCTCGCTGGCGACCCATGGCCATCCATTGGTGATGGAAACCTTTTTGGCGCCGGTCGTGACGGCAGACGCATGGGGCCAAGAACTCCTCACGCTGTTCCCCTCCCTCTGGGCTCCCCAGACTGCCTACGAAGCCTTCGTCAGCTATGCGCTCAATCAGCGCAAGAAGTTGCTCGAGAAAAAAGATGCGCGGCCCGGCAAGTACGCCCTGGCCCACTTACGGGTCCTGTTCAATCTCTGCGAACTGCTCGCGACCGGAACGTTCACCGTCCGGACTGCCGACACCAGCCTTGGCGAAACCCTTCGCCAGGTGCAAGCCGATGCGCTCACGGTCGGCCAGATCGTCGACGCAGGCGAACGGCTGCTCCAGGAGGCCACTCAACGCCTGGCCCGCTGTTCCCATCAACCAGATCTCGAAGCCGTCAATGCCTTCCTGGGACGGTTGAGGAAAGCCTTCCTCGTTTAAACAGCGAACACGCTCTCTCTAGCGTACGACCGCCGCCAGAAAACGTTCCACCACATAGGTGCTGAGTTGGCCGCATGGCCCGCTGAAGTTGATGTCACAGCCATGGGTCGCCCATGGCAGTCGCAACAAGAAGAGGGACCGTCCCGCGTGAGCCAGCCGCGCCGCAAGTCGCTCGCTTTGGATCGGCTTGACCAGTTCGTCCCGCTCCCCATGGATGAGCAAGGTAGGCGGCGTGCCGGCGCCGACGAAATTCAACGGCGAGGCCGCCGCATAGGCTTCCGGCCGTTCCTCCGGACTGCCCCCCAGATAGGCCGTGAGCACGCCGCGCGAGTCCAGCACCAAGGGATTGCCCGGATGCTCATAGCTATATCGCAAGTCGGCCGGCGCATAAAAAGCGATAGCGCCACGGATCGCCGGATCCCCGGCTGTGTAGGCCACCAGCAGCGCCAGTTGGCCCCCGGCCGAACGGCCCAACAAGACGATTCGTTGCGGATCGAGCCCCAGGTCGGACGCATGGGTTTGCAGAAAGGACACCGCGGCCCGCACATCATCTCTGGCCGCGGGAAATGGCCACCGTGGGGCAAAGCGATAGCCGACCGCAGCCACGACATAGCCTCGGGAAGCAAGATGGCGATTGAGATCGGCCAGTTGGCCGCGATCTCCGCTCTGCCACGAACCCCCGTGAATCACAATGACCGCCGGAGCGGGTGACGAGAGATTCGCCGACCGGTAGAGGTCCAGTCGCAGAGGTTCTCCCGCCGGCGCCGCATAGACCAGGCTGCTGTGCTGTACCGGCTCCTGCGCCACCCCCGCCAAGAGATGCGTGAATTGCAGGGGCTGCCTTCCGGCGGACACCACGCCTCTGCCGGATGATGGAGCCGGACTGAGTGGAAGCGCCGCCGCCAGGTCTTGTTCGAGCTGCTCAGCAACCAGCAGCGCCCGCAACAGCGGGGACAGGAGCAGCACAGCCCCGGCCAGGGCCAACACACGGCCCAGCCGCCCGGCCCATCGCCAGCCGACGCTCGCTTCTCCCGCAATGCGATGGCAGGAGGGCAAGAAGGAACAAGCGAGCGCGATGGGAACCAGCCAATAGCCCCATTCGGTAACGCCGACGGCCACCATCCATAAGAAATGGGTCGGCGCCTCTAGGACCGCCAGCAACCCGACCGCCGACAAGGCGGTTCCGAGGAGAAGGCGAATGCATGCCTCAAGGGAGTCCCGGGAACAGCAAGGCAAAGAACAAGGGTTGAGCATCAGCTCTCAGTGATTACCATAAATTCGTGTTGCGTGGGCCCCTTATCGCCGGCTATAAAAATGGTATAATGTGTTCGTTTCTGATGTGGGAATAAGAAAGAAGATGGAGCTTGTCTAGTTTTGGAAGTCTTTTTATGCTGAAGCATGGCCTCTTCCTTGTTGCCCAGGACTCATTTGTCGACCCGACAACTCCGGGCATTGATTCGGCTCTTTGCTTTGGAGGTCCCCGCCA
>VGXC01000019.1 GCA_016873495.1 Nitrospira sp.
GTCCTCTCCGACCATCCGGCCCTCCTGGTGAAAGCCGACAGTCTAGCAATGAAGAGGACATTTCTATCTTGGCGAAAGCGGACATTCTCATGTTGGGATTACATTCGGAATCGGCCCATTCCTACGCTTGCATTTCGGTATGATGAGCGACTACTGTTGACCCATCGTGCAGACCAATAGGCGGAACCGCCACCACAGCAGCTGACCACCCCATGCGACGCGGCACGTGAAACTCATCGACCTGATCCAGCACTATGCCCGAGCCCTGGCCGTGGAGCGCGACGCGGCCATCTCGCGCGGGCTGGATGCGCCGATTCTCGCAAGTGGCGGAAGAAAATTGGCGGCGGCCGGCACCCTGCATCTGTACGGGTTCGACGTGCCGACATCGGCGCCCCTGGCCGAAGATGTCCCGGTCACGATCATTCTACCGGGAGACCACGAGCCCACCGAAGGATTTGTCGTCGGCCGCGACGACCGCACCGCGCTCATCCAAACGTTCGACGCCTTCGGCCAGGCCGTCGAGTCGGCCAGCATTATTCCGGACGCCACGGCATTCTTCGACACCGCCTCGAAACGGCTCGCCGCAATGGTCGCCAAATCAGATGCCTATACCCTAGGCCCAGCAGAACGACTCATTCCCTGGCTCTCCCCCAGGGCTTCCCGCGCCGAACTGCTGGCCCGCGGGCCCGTGACGACCGCGGCCTTCGGCACCCTCTGGGAGGAAGACCCGGCAGCCAGACGGACCAGGCTGGCAACCCTGGCCATCGAATTGGCACGGAGCAACAAGCGCACCCTGCTCATCAGTCCGGGCCATCTCCGCTCCGACGACATCCTGGGCGCCATCGGACGAGCGATGAAGGCGGCCGGCTTGACGTTCAAGAGTCTGCTCTGCCGATACGAGATGCCGCTGCAGGGCGAAGCTAACGGCATGGCCCTCCCCGAACTGGGATTCGAGGCCCAGATGCACCAATTCTATGCCCGGTCACGCGCCGACAAGGCCGCGTTGCGCCGCAAGTACGAGCGGTTCCGTGAGCTCACGCCCCTGCTGGCCTACAAGGCCCAAAAGCAACGGGACCTCGACGAGGTCAAGCTCCTGGAGTGGAGGCTCTTGACCCAACTCAGCGATTTGCAGCGCAAGATTAAAGAGATCGCAACGACCTTGGCCGAGTATGAGTCGCTGCCGATTTGGAAACGGTTGGCCATGCAGACAGGAGGCAAGAATGTCGCTTCCCTGAATGAATACAAAATCATTTATGAAGAACAGGTCCAGGGCCTGTTGCGAGAGCTGGAGATCGCCAAACAACGGATCGACGAGCTCAGCCCTGAAGCCGCCATCCCCAAGGACCTACGCCCCGAATACGACGACCTGAGGGAAGACATCATGAAACTGGGCGGCACCAAACGGATCCGGGAAATGCTGGCCGCCGAAGAGGACACCAACCGCCAGGCCTTTCTGCAAAACAAACGGATCGTAGCCACCACAGCGGCTCGGGTCATCTCCGATCCTCTGTTCGGAAAGGTGCGCTTCGACGTGCTGATCGCGGACGAGGCGCCGCTAATCCCAGCCGCCTTGTTGCTAGCGGCCGCCGGGCTTGTACGGGAACGGATCGTCCTCAGCGGAGACCCGCGGGCTATCGCAGCGTCGAACGCATGGGAGACGAACTCGACGGCAGGCCCGGGCTAAGACCAGGATAGCCCCGGCGAAAACACATGAGCGGGAGAGCCTCCGGCGGCGACACGAGTTCGGAACCTTGAATAGCCGCCGGCTCAAACGAAGGTTGGCGCGAAGAATCTCGGCCTACTGGAGGCACAGTAACTATCCCCCCGACCAGGATCGAAGCGGGCGGTACACGCAAGCTAGGGATGGTGCCGAAGGCGGGATTTGAACCCGCACACCCGTTAGGGCGCTAGACCCTGAAGGGAGCGCAAGCCGTATTCCCTTATGCTCCCCGTATCCTACCGTTATGTTTCTCAAAGACTTTGCTTGCAGGCCTGATACGGGAAGACACGGCAGACTATAGCAGAACAGGGCAGCCACTTGACAGTTACTTGACAGTGGGAACGAGGTCGCCGTGATAGACCCTTTTGACTTTGAGCTTGGAGGCGGTCTTTTTGGTCTGTGCCAGATCATAGGCCATTTGGAGACGGAGCCAGAATTCCGGGGTCGAGCCAAAAGCCCGTGACAGCCGGCAGGCCATTTCCGGGGAAATGCCGTTCTTGCCGTTGAGCAGCTCGGACAGAGACACGCGGCTCACGCCCAGGGCTTCAGCCGCAGCAGTGACCGAGAGCTTCAACGGCTCCAAGCAAAGGTCCCGGACGGTGTGGCCGGGATGGGGAGGAGTCTTCATCGGCATGGGGCACGTTCCTTTCAGTGATAGTCCACTAAGTCGAGGTCATACACGGCTTTGTTGTGAAACCGGAACACAAGCCGCCAGTTCCCGGAGACGGAGACTGACCAATAGCCTGCGAGATCGCCCTTGAGCGGGTGAAGGCGCAAGCCGGGCAGAGCTACATCCTGCGGGCCTTCCGCCACATCCAGGGCGGCCAGGATGGTCGCGAGGCGTTTAACGAGCTTTTGGGGGAGCCCTTTTCGTTCGTCCGCCCGGTAAAATGCCTCAAGCCCCTTGTGGCGGATCGTCTCGATCATCCGACACAACTGTAAACGAATGGTTTACAGTTGTCAAGAGGAGACAGGCGCGGCCAGCGACAGCGGGAGGCCGGGGGGGCTTTGTCTGCAGGCGGGGTGCCTTGTACGGACCCGACTTGACGTGCCTTGGGTATTCCATAATCCCGCCGGGCATCGGTGGGAGGACGTGCGACATGCCTTTGGCCGAGCTTGTGAGGGCGCAGGACTGACGGATTTCCACTTCCACGACCTCCGGCATACCTTTGCCTCCTGGCTCATTATGCGGGCGGTCCCCTTAGCCACGGTCAGCAACCTCCTGTGGCATACATCTCAGACCATGACCCTCCGCTATGCTCACCTATCTCCCAAACACTTGACCTCAGCCGTGAGGGTCTTGGACCCTCGTTCGGACCGCTCACTTGACAATTACTTGACAATTGAGCCCAAACAGACGCCGGAAGGGGTCTTAGCCGGTGCTAGAAACGAAGAGAGTGAAATGCAAGAAAGCCTTGATAGAAGCGGAGAAAGTGAGTTGGTGCCGAAGGCGGGATTTGAACCCGCACACCCGTTAGGGCGCTAGACCCTGAATCTAGTGCGTCTGCCAGTTTCGCCACTTCGGCACAGGGAGGCATTATCACTGAATCTGACACAAGCCGTCAAGCGACGGAGGGTGGGTCTTCTAGAATTCAGACCGGTTTGGCCGGCGGAATCTGATACCGCTTCATCTTGAGATAGAGGGTCTTGTAATCCACCTGCAAGCGTCGAGCGGCTTCGGCTTTGTTCCAACCGGCTTCTTCCAGCGTCTTGAGAATAGTGGCCCGTTCCGCCTCCCCCGATGTCCTCCGGCGGAGTTGCGAGAGCGACTCTCCCGGCTTCATCGCGGGCTTCGGCATCTCCACCGGTTCACCGGACTGGGCCCGTATTTGTTGCGGTAAATGCGTTGGCTCAATCAGATAGTCGGCCAGAATCACCGCCGAACGAACAGCATTGTCCAGTTCCCGCACATTCCCCGGCCACCGATAGGCCTCCAACGTGGCCATCGCTTCGGCGCTCAGACCACGGATCGATTTCTGATAGGCCCGGTTGGCTTTCATCAGCATGTAGTGGGCCAGGAGCGGAATGTCTTCTTTCCGCTCGCGCAGCGGAGGCACCGTCAATGTCACCGTGTTCAGGCGGTGAAAGAGATCCAGGCGAAAACTGCCTTCGTCCACGCGCTGTTGGAGACAGGAATTAGTCGCCGAGAGGACCCGAACGTTCACGGACACCTGTTGGTTGCTCCCCAACCGTTCCACCATGCTGGTCTGCAGCACCCGCAGCAGCTTGGGTTGGCTGTGGAGGGGAATATTGCCGATCTCGTCCAGCAGGAGGGTGCCCGCTTCCGCAAGTTCCAGCTTCCCCGGCTTGGCCTGCGTGGCGCCGGAGAAGGCCCCGCGCGCATAGCCGAAGACCTCCGCTTCCACCAAGGTGTCGGGAAGCGCGCCGCAATCAAGCGGCACGAAGGGCCCCTTGCGCCGCGCACTCAGCGCGTGGATGGCCCGCGCCACCAATTCCTTGCCGGTTCCGCTCTCACCGAGGATCAATACCGGCACGTCGAAGGGCGCCACCCGCTTGATCTGGTCCCGCAACGCTTGCATCGGCGCACTGGCCCCCACCAAGTCCCGCAAGGATACGGGCAGGACCGCCCCCCCGGACAACTCTTCCATCTCCGCGCTCAGGTACTGCAACCGCAAGCAATTGCGGACGGCGATTGCCAGACGTGACAAGGCCACCGGCTTGGTCAGATAATCGAACGCACCGGCCATGACGGCGGCTTCGGCGTCCTGGCTGGTGCCATAGCCGGACAGCACGATGACGCGATAGTCTCCCAGTTCAGGCAGGAGCTGCTCTTTCAACAAGTCGAGACCGTTGGCGTCGGGGAGACGAATATCGAGCAGGAGGAGATCGGGGGGCTGTTGGCGGATCGCATCAAGCGCGGCGGCGGCGCTGCCGGCGACGAGTGGGGCATAGCCCTCCCCCCGGAGAAACTGCTCCAGCAGGTGCTGGACGATCGGATCGTCGTCGACGATGAGGATGCGTTCGTCAGCCATCACGCCCGCGCCACACGGGAAAATTTGGGGCCTATCCCCGATGAGCCTTCCAGTGCCTGATCTTTACCAGAACCTCGCCGAAATTGCGAGACGCAACGGACTGCGCATGAGCGAGGCTGCTTACCGGTCCCTCTGGCGGTCGTGTTTCTCCTTCGCGATGTGGCGGCTGGATCGGTCGAGGTCTCGATGCAGCTTCCTCCGCTCGGCCCATCCAGCTTCCCATCGGCTTTCATCGCGGCCTCCTCATGACGGATCCGGGCCTGTTGATGTTCCAACCGCGCGGCCTCCTTCGAGGTCAGCTGACCGCTTTGAATCCCCTGCTGAATCCGCTGTTGCTGCCGTTATTCCCGTTGGTCGACGCCCGGCGATGACGTCTGCGCGAAGGCCGGCAGGGCCACGCATGTCACGAACAGGCCCCACATGAGGGGACGCATGTCCATGGCTGACTCTTTTCTTGATCCGGATGAACGGCTCACCTTGCCGAATCGAACACCGCTACCGCCTCGACTCGCAATGATCAAGCATGACCGCGATTATATCCAGTGGCACATGACTGGTGACACCTGTCCCTGCTTCCCGTTATACTCCCCATCCAACAATCGAACTTCGACCTGAGGGATCGCATGCTGACGCACGACTTGGCCAAGGCCTTTGTGACCACGCAAGCCTTCAAATGGGACCCGGCCGGCGGATTCACGCTGGCCTCCGGCGCCACCAGTCCCTTCTACGTGGACTGTCGCGTGGTCATGGCCCATCCCGGTCCACGCCAGCTTGTCGCGCAAGCGGCCTACGAAGCCCTCCGCGAGGTGAACTGCGACTGCATCGGCGGCTTGGAGATCGGGGCCATCGCCATCGCCACAGCCATTTCCGCCTATGCCTATGGCGCCGCGCCGCGCCGGGACTGGCGCACCTTCGTCGTCCGCAAACAGCCCAAAGATCATGGGCTCGGAAAGTTGATCGAAGGGGCCATGCAACCAGGCGACCGGGCGGTGATCGTGGACGACGTGCTGACCAGCGGAGGGTCGCTCCTTAAGGCGGTGGCGGCGGCGCGGTCCGCCGGACTCACAGTCGACCATGCCTTGGTGATCGTGGATCGAAAGGAACAGGAAGGACGGGCGAAGGTCGAAGCCCAGGGCATTACGCTCCTAAGCCTGCTGACGATCGACGACCTGCTGGCGGCCAGATGAGGCGCAGAGGAGACGTCGACCGTGAATAGTGATCGATTCTCCGTTTCAGGCGGAACCCTTCTTCTCGATTCTGACCACTGATCACTGTTGACCGTTCACCTCTCACTTGCATCTGAACTGGATGCCCCACCGGCGTTCGGCGATCGCTTCTTGCGTCCCGGCAAGTTCCTGGATCCGGACACGCCCCTTTGCCTCCGCTTCCTTCACGACCGTATAGCCGGCCGGACACCGCAGCTCGATGATCTCGAAGGCGTCTTTCCGGAACGTCGAATACATGTATCCGCTCTGCCCTTTGAACGGGTACACGACAACCCCTCCGGTTTCCGTTTCCTGCATCAACTTGGCTCCTTCCGAACAGCCCATCGCTGCCCCCATCCAGACCAACAGGATCAGCACTCGCAAGGGCCTTGACCATCGTTTCATGGGGACTTTATGATATCTCATCATGCGCTCGACATGAGGCCTCGGTCTGCCGGACCAGGCCTCGGCAAGAGGAGGCACTCCATGACGCACCGACGATTAGCTCTCCAAATCGGCGCCTGGCTTGGGCTGGCCCTATGGTGTTTGGTCGAGAGCGGACCGGTCGGCGCATACCATTCCTACCTGCTCACGGTCCAACAACTCAAAGCCGGCCTGTCTAAGGCCCCCACCCCCTCGGCCAAAGGATTCTTCCTGATCGACGTCCGATCCCCGGAAGAGCATGGCACCGGAGTCATCCCCGGCACGGACCACAATATCGAATTCACAGAAATCAAGGCCCGCCATCGGGAAATCGGTGCGAAGCTTGACGACCATATCGTCGTCTACTGTCAGAGCGGACACCGCAGCAACATCGCGGCCGAGACATTAGCCGACCTCGGCTACACTCACGTCTACAACGTGGCCGGCAGCATGAATGCCTGGTTAGACGCCGGTTATCAGGTCGCGCAACCGGGACGCTGAGGGAAAAGGCGCGATCGGTTGTCGGTCTTCTGTCCTCGGTGTTTCACTGACCACGGACTACCGTGAACTGAGGACTTTCTGTTACTTTCTCGGAAACAGCCCGATCACGGCCGGCAACGGAATATGCTCTCCCCTGCCTCCTTCGACTAATGGCTCCCAGAGCCTTGGGCGGCTGCGCGGCTCAGCCCTGGCCAGCAGTTCTTCGCCGATCAATAAGTCCGAGGACGATCCTCCATCCATGGCCATGGCGTGCCGTACCGCTGGATAGTCCACCCGCAGACAATTGGCCAAGCCATAAAGTCCGGCCGGTTCGGCTGTTTTCATCACCAGGATTTGGCCGTCGCCATCCTCCCCCACCACCGTCTGGTAGGCACGCTTGCCGCTTTGGCGAACCCGGATCTTGCCCGTTCGGTCCAGGAGCATGAGGGACTGGGCCGCCTCCAGATAGGTAGGATGCGCCTCTGAAAACAGGTCCACCGCCAAGTCCAGCACGCGCGCTTTTCTGAGTCCCGGGTCAAGCGGTTCGGCCACAAACAGCCCGAGCCACTGGGGATGTCTCTTGCTTCCCAGCGACCGTCCGTCCTTAAACAGCAAGCCCAGGTAGGCGAAGTTTTCGCGAAAGAGTCCGGCATTGAACAGCACGGCTGCCCTGGTACGACGGTGCCACTCTTGGATCGGGAGCGGCTCGGCCAATTGTTCCTGCCGGAAGTGGTGGGTCGAGAATCGAATTTTGGCCGGATCCGCACGGACCACATACACAGGCGGCACGTCGTCCTGACACCGAGGCCCCGGCGTCCAGATCGCCGCCTCAACGCCATCCAAGACCTGATCCCAGACCAGGTCTTGCGCCATGACCAATCCTGACAATCCACCCCATAAGCCCATCAGCATCAAGATGGAGAAGACCGAGCACAGGGCCAGCCGAAGGCCGGCACCAGGTCCTCTTTCGGAGTCACATCGCATACGCCCTTCGCTCCGCCGATGCAGGTCGAGTATAGAGAGGCGCATCGAGAGCGTCAATGCGCCGCCATGGCCCGGTAGCACATCCAGACCATGGTCCGCAGCAAAGTTGACAGAGCCTGGGGACAAGGCCAAAATGCAGGTCTGGCCTGAGGCCTGGCACCTTCCTTGGAGCGGCTATGATCAAATCAAGCGGCCCCCAACCGAAAGCGCGCTCTTCGGTGGCCGACTATGCCCATCGTGAGGTTAAGACGATTGAGGAGGAGGCGACGATTCAGGAGGCGGGCAAGCGCATGGCCCGATTCAACATCGGCTCCTTGTTGGTGACAAACAACGGGGCCTATGTGGGAATGCTGACCGACACCGATCTTGCCCGAGTCGCCGCGGCCCGAGGGCTGAACCCGACCACCGAACCGGTGCGATCAATCATGAGCCGTGAGATCGCGGCGATCGAAGGACACCGGTCCATGGAAGAAGCCCAAACGTTCATGAAGTCCAGGGGTCTCAGACATCTGGCCGTCCTTGCGCAAGGCACGATCGTGGGGGTTGTGACGCTCAGCGACGTGCTCCACTATTATCAGACCCGACCGGCCACTCATGCGTAATTTGCTGAGTCCCCCTCATCTGTCTACTGTCGCTGAATCAGCTTGACCGGCGGCTGAGCGGAGAGCGCCGGAGGAATAATGAGCTGCGGCACCTGCTCGGTGTTGTAGGTGCGGCGCGCGATCCGCTGGACCTGGGGTTTGAGATACTCGAACAGCTCTTGCACATCGATCGTTCCGTCGCCGTTGGCGTCGGCCTCACCGCCCATCCCTTGCAACGCATAGTAGGTGAAGAGCCCGTGGCCCTTCTCCTGGTCGGCCAGACTGATGTGAGAGCCTGACGTTGCGGCCAAAACCACGGCTTTCGTCGAGGTGGCGATGCCTTCGGTGGTCAGAACCATCGGCCTCGCGCCTTTGGCCAAGACCGACCGGCCCCCCGCGCCGGAAAAGCAGGAGTCCAGCATCACAACGACGTTCCGCGTTGGTAGCTTGTCGAGGGTTTGATAGAGCCGCTTGAGCGGATAGCCCGTCTGCTCGATGAACGCCGGATCGCCGTCATAGGGCACCAGGTAAGCGTCGCCGGTCGCCGCCTGGGGCGCGCCATGGCCTGAAAAATAGATGACCAGACTGGAGTTGGCGTCCACGTTGTTTTTGAGCCAGGCTTCGAAATACTTCTCCATATCCGACTTGGTGGCCTGCTCGTTCAGCCGCACGATCACGTTCTCTTCGCGATACCCCCCCTGTTTGGTGAGAAACTGCGCCACGTCTTTGGCGTCCTGCACGGCGAAGTCGGCCTTGGGAATCCGCTCACGATACTGTTCGATGCCGACGACGATGGCATAACGATTGGCCACCGCCGGAACCGCCGCCGAGGCGGCGCCGCTGAATTTGGCGACCGGCGCGGCAACCGATCCGGGCCGGTACGTCGCCAGTTCCTTCTTCATGGTGTCGAAGGCCTTCACCAAGGCATTTTCCAGTCCGCGCTTCGCCAACTCCGGCACTTTCTCGCTGATTGCGGTCGGGCTAAAGTGGTCGGTGGCGAGCGTCGGTTCCGTCTTGGCCCACACCAGGCGACCGGTTCTGGTATCCCGCAATGTCGCTTCCAGCCAGACCGTATGCTCGATGGTCGCGATCGGCATGTACGTCATAAAATACATCAAGGGGATGCTCGCGCCAAAGAGCGCGTTGATGCCCCCGCCGACTTTGGTGTCCGCAATCTGGAGTTGGAGGACCAAATCCACGCCGAACTGCTCCAGCAAATCTTGTGGGGCCACATACCTGGTGTCCGGCGGCAGGATGCGTACGTCGAGAAAATATTGGCCGGGAGCCAAACCGAGTCTGGTCCGGTCCGGATCGGAGAAGCCTTTTTTCAGCGCTTCCCCGGATAGGTGCACGCCGAGCTTGGCCGGAATGGGAGTCGAAGGGGGACTGGGCTTGGCCTCTTCCGTGACATCGAGCGTCGCGCAGGCGCTCAGCAGCAGCAACGGAGCCGCAAGCAGCCCCCAGCCGTATCCAATCCGCATCCGTTCGCGATAACGCATTCGTACCTCCCGTTTGGGACCTGCCATTGCAGGGACAGATGTATCCCAATTCACAAAAGGATTGCAAGAACGCGCGTCGAGGGAGGCTATCCGCCGAAGGGCAGGGCAGTGGGAGGCGCGGAAGGTGGAATGGCGGCTGCCGCGGGAGCTTCAAACTGGGAGAACATCATGCCGGCGGAGACCACCCAGTCGATGAAGGGCTGGGGGTAGATGCCCAGGATCACCGTGCCGGCCAGGCTGACGTAGATGACCGCTTGCATGGGCGCGGAGACGGTCAGCGGGGACGGATCGACCGGCTCGTTGATATACATCTTCTTGACCACGATCAAATAGTAGTACATCGAGATCACGATGTTGATGAGTCCGACGAGGATCAGGGTGTAGAGTCCTTCGTTCATCGCCGCGACGAAAATATACAGCTTGCCCAGGAATCCGGCCAGCGGGGGGACGCCGGCCAGCGAGAGCAGGAACATGATCATGGCGAAGGCCAGGAAGGGTGACCGCCGGTTCAACCCGCTGTAATCTTCGATTTCGTCGCTCTGAATCTGGTTGCCGACGGCAATCACGACGGCAAAGGCCCCGAGGTTGGCGAACAGATACGTCAGGAGATAGTACAGAATCGCATCGCTGCCCATCTTGGTGCCGGCGGCAAGCCCGATCAGCAGGTTGCCGATCTGCGCGATGCCCGAATAGGCCAGCAGCCGCTTGATGTTCTTTTGCGCAATGGCCACGATGTTGCCGTAGGTCATCGAGAGGATCGAGGCCCCCACCAGCAGCAGGACCCAGGCCGGCTTGAACGTCGCCAGCGAGACAAAAAACATCCTCAGGAGGATCGCGAAGGCGGCTCCCTTGGGCGCGATCGAGAGGAACGCCGTCACCGGCGTAGGCGCGCCATGGTAGGTGTCCGGAATCCAGGAGTGGAACGGCACCGCCCCGATCTTGAACCCCAGCGCGGCAAAAATCAGCAGGAAGCCGATGATGAGGCCGGGCGTGGCCTTAGCCGAAGCGATGTCCGAGAAGACCAGCTTGCCCGTCTCTCCGAAGACCAGGCTGATGCCATAGGCCAGAAGCCCCGCGACGAAGACGCCGAGGATGAAGAATTTCAGGCCGGCTTCGTTGGACGACACTTCATCCCGCAAATACGCCACCAGCACATAGAAGCCGAACGTCGAGAACTCCAGCGTGATGAACATCGACAGGAGGTCGTTCGCCGATGCCATGAACATCATGCCCAGGGCGGACATCAGCACCAGGAAATAATATTCGCCCTTGAAAAAGCGGAAGCGCCGGACATAGTCGATTGAGATCAGGACGACCAGGGCGGTGGCGCCCACGATGAAGATCTTGAAAAAGATCGCCAGCCGGTCCACCACGAACATGTTGTTGAAGAGGACGCCGGTCACGCCGGCCTGGTCGAACCAGGCCAGGTTCAGCAGCACGGCCACCAGCCCGCCCACGCTCAGGTAGGCCAGCTGCTCCTTGGGCAGCCGCGGCATCGCGAAATCCACGATCAGGACCACGCAGAGCCAGACGGTCAGCAGGATCTCCGGCAACATGAGCAGGAGATCGGCCCCGGACATGGAGAAGTTGAAGATCATTGCCTGTAATCCGTGATGGGTGATGAGTGATGGGTGATGAGCATGGACGGTTCCTTTATCCTCTGCGACTCCTCACTCATCGCTTCTAACTGATCACCGCCGTTCTGCGCGGTCAGCGGCGTCACCTGGGTAATACGGGACACCAGCGGGTCCGTGCCGGCCCGAATGACTTGGTAAAAATGGCCGGGAAAGAGGCCGAACGTGATGCTGCAGGTGATCAACAGCACCAGCGGCACCCGATCCACCATTGCCACCGCATCGTGCGCATGGCTGTAATGCCCGTCCATCGGACCATAAAAGACCCCCCGCATCATACGGAACAAGTATGCCATGGTCAGGACGATGCCCACGACTGCGACGAACACCTGGAAGGGATACTTGTTCCAGCTGCCCACCAGGATCATCACTTCGGCAATGAAGTTCACGGTGCCCGGCATGCCGACCGAAGCCATGCAGGCGATCAGAAAACAGCCGGCCACAAAGGGCATGCGGTTGACCAATCCTCCCAGCGAGGGAATGTCCCTAGTGTGGGTCTGGTCGTAGACCCAGCCGGCGATGGCGAAGAGCATGCTGGTGGCCAGCGCATGCGCGAACATGTAGAGGACCGCTCCGCTCAAACTGATGTAATCCAGCGCCGCCATCCCAAGGAACACATAGCCCATGTGGCTGGAGCTGGAATAGCCGATCACGTACTTCGTATCTTTGGCATAGAAGGCCACGAACCCGCCATACAACATGCTGAAGATACAGAGCACCGCCGCGATCGGCATTAACTCCCGGGTCGTGTCCGGAAGGATCTCAAAGGCGACCCGAATGATCGAGAAGTGTCCGAGCTTCATCAACACACCCGCGTGCAGCATGCTGGTGGCCGCCGGGGCGGCCGCATGCCCGACCGGGGACCAGGAATGCAGCGGCCAAATCGGGGCGATCGAGGCGAAGCCGAAAAAGATCAGCAGCCAGATGAGATCGGCCAGCGGCCCCGAGAAATGCGCTTGCTCGCGCAGCACCAGAATATCGAACGTGTGCAAGCCGGAGAACTTGTAAATCAAGAGGATGCCCAAAAGCGAAAGGATGGCGCCGGCCGACAGGAAGAGGGTCAGCTTCATCGCCGCATATTCCTTGCTGTTTGAGCCGAAATTGAACAGGAACGCCACCGAGTCCCGCTGCTTCAACCCCTCCGGATCGGTCATCGAGAGGTACCCCTTGGTGTGGCTGCCCCACATGCCCAACAGCAGATACATCGGCAACACCGACATTTCGTAGAAGAAATAGAGGAAGAACAAGTCCAGCGACATGAAGACGCCGATGGTCGCGGCGGCCAAGATCAGGAGCACGATATAGAACTCTTTGGTTCGGTCTTTGATGTGCCAGGAAACGAAGATGCCCGCAAACAACAGGATCGAGGAGGCCAGCACCAGCGGGGTCCCGATTCCATCCACGCCGAGATGGAAGGCGATGCCCAGCTCCTTCGACCACTCGAAGCGCTGGATGAACTGGTATCCGCCCTTGTCCGTATCGAAGGCAAAGAACAGGTAGAAGGACGCCAGCAATGAGACGCCGGCAGAGGCGGCGGCGATCAGACGGACCGCCAGGGCCTTGCGGTTCGATACGAACAGCAAGGCAATGGCCCCGACGAAGGGCGCGAACAAAATATAGAGGAGTGCGTACTGGCCCATGCTATCCTTCGTGAGGCGCAGAAGAGCGCGAGGGCGATTGCGCCGCCCCTAACGCCTCACCTCGCACCCCTAACGATCGCTCCGCCACCGCGCCCCGGTCCAACCGCTCAACCAATGCCTGCACCGAGCCGTTCATCATCTTGAGGAACGGCGATGGATACAGCCCGATCCAGAAAATCATCACCGACAGGGACACGGCGATGATCAACTCGCGGGGGCTGAGGTCTGCGATGGCTTGACCCGCCGACTGCGCCAACGGCCCCAACATCGCTCGTTCGTAGTACCAGAGGAAATACGCCGCCCCGAAAACCACCCCGGTCACCGCGACCGCGCCGTACAGCCAGTGCGCCTGGAAAGCGCCCAATAGGATCAGAAACTCGCCGACGAACCCATTCGTCCCGGGCAGGCCGATCGAGGCCAATCCGACGATCAACAAATAGGTCGCGAGCAGCGGCACCTTCTTGGCCAGCCCGCCGAACGCCGCTAATTGCGTGCTGTGCCGCCGCTGGTAGAGGAAACCGGCCAGGAAGAACAATCCGGCCGTGCTGAAACCGAGGTTGATCATCGTCAGCAGGCTCCCTTGCAAGCCCTGGAAGTTCAACGCAAACAAGCCGGCCACCACGAAGCCCAGGTGGCTGATGCTGCTGAAGGCCAACAGCCGGCGGAAGTCCGGCTGGACCAGCGCCACGATCGCCCCGTAAATGATGGCCAGCAGCGCCAGCGTCATCATTGTGCTCGCCACCCCGGAGCTTTTCGAGGCATCCGGCAGGAGCGGGAGGCTAAACCGGATGAAGCCGTAGGTGCCCAGCTTGATCCCGGCCAGAAACACCGCCATCCCGATCGGCCCTTCCAGCAAGGCATCCGGCAGCCAGGTGTGGAACGGAAACATCGGCGCCTTGAACGCCAGGCCCATGAAGATCAACCAGAAGATCAGCACTTGCTTTTCGGCGGAAATCGGAATCGTCAGCAATTGCAGAAAATCGAATGAGTAGGCCGGCTCGATGTGATGGACCACGGCCCAGTCATGGTAGTTGAGATCCAGCAACACGATGCCGACCAGCATGAACACGCTGCCCAGCAAGGTATAGAGCACATACTTGAGCGCGGCATATTGCCGTTCCGCGCCGCCGCCCCAGAGCTTGATCAGGAAGTAGCTCGGAATCAACATCAGCTCCCAGAAGACGAAAAACAGGATCAAGTCCAGCGCCGCGAAGATGCCCATCATCGTCGTCTCGAGCGCCAGCAAGGCCACGAAATAGAGCTTGATCTGATGCCGGACCGTGTCCCAGGAGTAGAGCACGACCAGCACGGTCAAGAAGGCCGTGAGGCCGACGAACAACACGCTGATCCCGTCCAGCCCCAAGTGGTAACTGATGCCCAGCGGCGGAATCCAGGCCAGGCGCTCGGAGAACTGCATCGCTGCGGAGTCGGGCACGAAGCGCAGCAAGACGATGACGGTGAGCACCAACTCCAGGAGGGAGATCCCCAGCACCGCATTCTTGATCAGATCCTCCTCCTCGAGCAGCGCGAGCAGGATCGCGCCCAGGAGGGGCAGAAACAGGATCAGCGACAGAATCGGAAATCCGAATGTGAGTTCTTGAAGCATCGTCGTCCGTACTATTTGCGATCCGCCATCAGCGATCGGCTCTTCTCACCGCAGAATCCCGCCGGATCCGGTCCACCAAGCCAGAACAAGATGGACCAGGATGAACAAGCCGGCCACGATAATCGCGGCGTAGTGATGCACCTGCCCGCTTTGAATCTTCCGCCAGGAACGCGCTAGGAGGTGGTTGGCATACCCGATCGCGTTGAGCCCTCCATAGATCACATACTTTTCCAGCCAGGTACTGGCCGCCGCACTCGAGTGGGTCAGGTCCCCGACCCCGACGACGAGCCGGTCGATGACGTGGCGGTCGAACCAATCCCAGACCAACCCCAGCCTCTTGGTCGGCTCCACGAACAGGGCATCATAGAGCTCGTCCACGTAGTATTTGTTCAGCAGCGTCCGATAGACATCCGGAGACCGTTCCGCCCAGGCCGCCGCGGTTTCGGTGCGGAGGCTGTAGAGATAATGGGCCAGTCCCCAGCCGGCCAAAGCAATGGCCGTGGCTGCCAGCATCAGCGTGACGACCAGTCCGGACCCAGCGTCATGCCCCGAGACCTCCCCGCCGACTTGAGCCGTTACCTTGTGCAGGAAGTGATGGAACCACCCATCCTCCGGAGGCACACCGGGAAATCCGCCGATGACCGAGAGGGTCGCCAGCACCACCAGCGGTCCGAGCATGATGGGGGGCGACTCGTGGATATGTTCGGCCGTGTGATGATCCACCCGGGAGCGGCCGTAAAATGTGAGGTACGTCAGCCGGAACATGTAAAAGGCGGTCAGAAACGCCCCGACCGCCGCCATTCCATACAAGACAAAATGGCCGTGCAGGAAGGCGTGGGCCAGAATCTCGTCCTTGCTCCAAAACCCGGCCAACGGGAAGATGCCGGCGATCGCCAGCGTCCCGACGAGAAACAACCCATGAGTCCAGGGGATCTTCGATTTGAGCCCGCCCATTTTCATGATGTCCTGCTCGCCGTGCAGGGCATGGATCACCGAGCCGGCCGACAGGAACAGGAGGGCCTTAAAGAAGGCATGGGTCATCAGGTGGAACACCGCGGCCGTGTAGGCCCCGATCCCGCAAGCCAGAAACATGTACCCCAGCTGGCTGACCGTGGAATAGGCCAGCACACGTTTAATGTCGGTCTGCACCAAACCGATCGTGGCCGCGAAGAGGGCCGTGACGCCCCCCACATAAGCCACCGTCGTCATGGCCATGGGAGCCATGTCATAGAGCACATGGTTCCGCACGATCATGTAGACGCCGGCCGTCACCATGGTGGCCGCGTGGATGAGGGCGCTGACCGGGGTGGGACCCTCCATCGCATCCGGCAGCCAGGTGTAGAGGGGAAGCTGGGCCGACTTGCCCACGGCCCCGATGAGGAGACAGAGCGTGATCGCGGTGGCCATTTCGGTGGACAGCTGGCCCGCTTGGGCGAACACCTGCTGGTAATCCAGCGTCTTGAAATTCTGGAACACCAGAAAGATGGCGAGCAGAAAGCCTGCGTCCCCGATTCGATTGACCACGAAGGCCTTGGATGCCGCCTTCGCCGCGGACACCTTGTCGTAGTAGTAGCCGATCAACAGATACGAGCAGAGGCCCACCCCTTCCCAGCCGATGAAGAGGACCAGGTAGTTGTTCCCCATCACCAGCAGAAGCATGGAAACCATGAAAAGGTTCATGTAGGTGAAGAAGCGGGTAAAGCCTTCCTCGCCATGCATGTACCCGACCGAATAGAGATGGATGAGGAAACCGACGCCGGTCACCACCAGCAGCATGATGCAGGTGAGGGGATCGATCAGGAAGGCCAGGTTGACCGTGAGGTCGCCGCCGAAGATCCATTTATAGGCGACGACTTCCCTCGCCACGCCGGAGTTCAGCGTCTCCGCAAAGACCCCGATCGCGCAGAGAAACGAGAGGCCCACCGAACCCCAGGCCAACCGGTGCGCTACATCGTGGGAATATCGGCCGCCCAGCAGGCCGTTCAGGAGCACAGCCACCAGCGGGAAGATCGGGATGAGAATGACGATCAAATCGGACACGTTACCACTTCAACAAGTTCATTTCGTCCACATTTGTCGATAGTCTTCCACGGAACACGACGATGATGATCGCCAGCCCCACGGCGGCTTCCCCGGCGGCGATGGCGATCACAAATAGGGCGACGATCTGTCCGGCCATGGACTCCAGATAATGGGAGAAGGCGACCAGATTGATGTTCGCGGCGTTGAGCATGATCTCGACCGACATCAACACGATGATGAAATTGCGGCGGACCAGCACTCCGATCAGGCCGGTGGCGAACAGGATAGCACTGACGGCGACATATGCGCTTAAAGGAACCATAAGATCCTAATGTTCAATGCTCAATGTTGAATGTTCAATGAAGAGAATCTCTGCATCGTCAGTTCCTATAACATTGAAAATTCCCCATTAATAATTGCGCCGACGCGCTACTCCTCTGCGTCGGCGCTGGTCGGCGTTTTTGCCAGCACGATCGCCCCAATGATGGCGCCCAATAGAAACACCCCGACGATTTCGAACGGGAGCAAATAATCGCTGAACATCTTGATGCCGACCGCGTAACTATCTCCGTCCTTCAACACGACCTCGGCCGGCGCATCGCCCTTCGCCCCTGCATAGGGAGACCGGAGCAGCAGGATCAGCAGTTCACCGCAAACCGCCGCCGCCGCAAACAGAATCACCGCGTAGCGGGAATGAAGATAGCGTTCGTCGGTCTTGAGGTTCAGCAGCATCAGCACGAAGAGATAGAGGACCAGAATCGCCCCCGCATAGACGATAACCTGCACGGCGAACAGAAATTCGGCATTCAGCAGGACGAATAGCCCCGCCACGTGCAACAGCAAAGTCAGCAACGCCAGGCCGCAATGGACCGGGTTGCGCAGTGCCACCGTGAGCAGGCCCGCGGCAATGCTCACGAGCGAGAAGTAGACGAAAAAGAACAGTGCCATGAGCCTTTTGGGTTTATGTCAAATGCTTCGGCGGCGGCTGTGTCGCCTTCAGCACCGACTGGGGGAAAAAATACCGGTACTCCCGACTCGATTGGTCGTCCTTCTCCTGATGATGGGCGACCAAATATTTTTTTGCGTCGTCGATATATCGTTCGCCGATCTGATACAGCCGCTGCTTGTCGAATAGGAGGGTCCGCTTGTCGTGCGTGGAATACTCGTACATTTTGGTCATAGCCAGCGCGTTGACCGGGCAGGCCTCCACGCAATAGCCGCAAAAGACGCATTTCGTGATGTCGATATAGAATTCGCTCGCATACCGCTGGAGCGGGCGGTCCCGATCCTCGGTGCTGATGACTTTGATGCAATGGGACGGACAGGCGGCTTCGCACAGGTCACAGCCCACACACCGTTCCCGCCCGTCGTCGTACCGCAGCAGGCCCAGCGCCCCGCGATGGGTGTCGGGAATGGTCCGCTGCTCCCGTGGGTACTGGAAGGTGATCGGCTTGTAGAACATGTGCTTGAACGTGACTTTCATCGCGTCCCAGATCTCATAGAACAGGGCGGCCTCAAGGAGCTTCTTGGTCAATGTTCCAACACTCACGTCAGACTCCAATCAAGGTTGAGGCTGAGGTTAAGGTTGAGTGAACCATGATGCTGCCCCCGCATTTGCTCAACCTCAGTCTCAACCTAAACCTTCTCGATTGATACCGCTGTCAGCTTGAACGAAGGCACACCGGTCACCGAGTCCACCTCGACGGCCATCAGATCCTTGACCGGCGGTTCATTGAAATGTTCGGGGAAGAAGCAGGCCCCAGGCAACAGGGTCTGGTCCGCTTGCACTCCCAGCGCCAGCGAGCCCTGTTCCGAACTCACGCGCACCCGCGCCCCGTCGCCCAAGCCCAAGCGCTCCATGTCCTGCCCGTTCATACGGAGCTTGCCAGTATTCGGCGCGATCTTAATCAAGCCCGAGGCTTGGGTGGACAGTTTGCCCGAATGGTAGAGGAGCTGCCCCATCACAAGTCCGAAGGGACGGCCCTTGTCTCGCGCGGCCGCCGATGCGCCCCCTCCGTACCGACCAGCCAGGTTCGACACATAAGCGTTGGACAAGTACGCCTCCGGCTTCGGCCCGATTTTTTTGGGCTGCCCCAGGTTATAGTAGCCGGGCAGCAGCTTCATGATTTCGTTTTGAATATCCTGCGGGGATTCGTAGCTCAATTCATAGCCAAGCCCGCTGGCCAGCGCGGTCATGATGTGCCAGTCCGGCAGACTCTCTCCGATCGGGTCCATGGTCTGGCGAATACGCTGGACCTTGCCTTCCTGATTTGTCACCGTTCCGTCCTTTTCCGCGAAGGTGCAGGCCGGCAGAACGAAATGCGCCATCTTTGCCGTTTCGGTGAGAAACGGGTCCTGGACCACCAGCAAATCCAGTTTCGCCAGGGCTTCCTTGACACCAAACGAAGCCGGCAGCGTCGCCAACGGGTTTTCCCCGATGACATACAGCGCTTTGATCTGACCATTGCGACAGCGATTGAGGATTTCCGTCAAATGCGCGCCCTTGCCGGTCGGCGGAAGCATGGCCGGCTTGTCCTTGCCCCAAGCCTTGGAGAACTTGGCTCTTGCCGCTTCATCGTCGAACCGGGCCTGGCCCGGCAGGAACTCAGGCGCAGCACCCAAGTCCATCGCACCCTGCTCGTTGGCCTCCTCGACCACGGTGTTGATTCCACACCCGGGCCGGCCCAGCTTGCCGGTGATCCAGGCCAAGTCGATCAGGGTCAACACGTCTTGATACCCGCCGGCACGGCGGACGATCCCCTCCCCACAGATGATCACAGCGCGCGGGGCTTCCGCAAAGACCGAAGCGGCTTCATGGATTTGTGCGACCGACACCCCCATCTGCGCGGCGATGGCATCCAGCGACAGCCCGGCCACCGCTTGCTTGAGAGCCGCAAAGGCCCCTGGGTACTTTCCGACCGCCTCGTCGTCCACCAGGTCCTGCTCGAGCACGGACTTGACGAGCCCCTGCGCGAACAGGCCCTCCGTGCCGGGCTTGACCAGCATCGGATGCGACGCGAGCTTGGCCATGTTGGTGTTAGCCGAGTCCACCACAATCACTTGAGCGTGATAGACGCGGATCGCTTCCTTAACCCGGATGCTCGCCACCGGGTTGGTTTCGGTGATGTTCGATCCGATCACAAGGATGGCCTTGGCCTTGGTGATGTCCTCGGAGTCGTTGGTCATCCGCCCGACGCCCAAGGCCTGCCGGAGCGCATGCACGAAGTTGGCGTGGCCGTAGCGCGCACTGCTGTCCAACTGGTTGGTCCCGATCGCCACGCGCATGACTTTCTGGAACAGATAGAGTTCCTCGTTGGTGCAGCGCGCCGTGATGAGCCCGGCGATCGCGTTCGGCCCATGCTGGGCCTTGATCGCCGCCAGACGATCCACGACCTGATGCATGGTCTCCAGCCAGGGGGCTTCGGACAACCGTCCATCCCGCCGCGCCAGCGGCTGGCGCAGCCGGGCCTGGCTGTCGATGAACTGGAACCCGAACCGGCCGCGCACGCAGAGGCCGCCGTGCCCTTTGGCCGTCTCGGCCCGGTCACCCCACTTGTTTTTCCAGGAAAGCGGAGCGGTCACGCGGACCACTTCCGTGTCCTTGGTCTCCACGTACATCTGGCAGCCGTCGCCGCAGTAATTGCAGGTGGTCGTGGTCTTTTTGAGCTGCCAGGGCTTGTAGAGATATTTGGAAAACTTGTTGGTGATCGCCCCCACGGGGCAGACCGCCAGGCAGTCGCCGCAGAATTCGCAGGAGAGGGCCACGTCCCCCTTCGCAACTACCTGGGTGAACCCGCCCTTTTTGGTGAACTGCAAGGCGTCGATCATCAGCACGTCCTTGCAGATGTTGATGCACTCGCCGCAGGCGATGCAGCGGTTCATGTTGAAATCCAGCACCAGGCTGCGGGTGTCCTCCGGGATCAGCTTTTGTTTGGCATTGGCCAGGTTGGTCACCTGATGCTGAAAAGCCATGTCTTGCAGCTCGCAATGCCCGTCCGCATCGCAGACCGGACAGTCCAACGGGTGCACGGAGAGGTGCTTCTCCACGGCTTTCTTGCGGGCCAGGAAGAGATCGTCGCCTTCCGTCCGGATGATCATGCCGGCGGTCGCCTTGGCCGTGCAGGAACGGACCGGCGCCTTCTTGCCTTCCTGCATCACCAGGCACATGCCGCAGGAGCCGAACGGGTCGAACGTATAGTGGTAGCACATGGCCGGGATGATCTTGCCCGTGCTGGAGATGACGTCGTAGAGCGACACTCCGTCCTTGGCCGTGACCGTGAGACCGTCGATGGTCAGCTCGATCGTCGCCGCTTCGACGTCCGGATTGGTGGCTGGCTTCAGTCCCATAAAACCTCAGAGCTATGAGCCATCAGCTATCAGCCGTCAGCTCTTGGCTGAAGACTGACCGCTTCCTGGCTATCTATCGCACTCCCCCATCACGATGTCGTAAGTCCCAAAGATCGTGACCGCGTCCGCGATCATGTAGCCGCGCGACATGAAATCGAACGCCCCCATATGAATAAATGACGGGGCGCGGATCTTCAACCGGTAGGGCTTCCCGCCCCCCTGGCTGACGATGTAGAAACCCAATTCGCCCTTGTGGGCCTCGGTCCCGCAATAGATCTCGCCCTTGGGCGCATCAAAGCCCTGCGAGAACAGCTTGAATTGCTGGATCATGGACTCCAGATTCGTGAAGACTCGATCCTTGGGCGGCAGGGTCACGCTAGGCACCTCGGCCATGACCGGGCCCTCCGCCGGCATCTGATCGAGACACTGTCTGATGATCTTGACGCTCTCGCGCATCTCCTCGATCCTGATCCAGTACCGGTCGTACGTGTCGCCGTTCTTGCCCACCGGCACGCTGAATTCGCAGCGGGGATAGGCCGCATAAGGCTCATATTTGCGGAGATCGTAGTCCACGCCCGAGCCGCGCAGCGTCGGTCCGCTGAGCCCGAAATTGACCGCGTCCTCCGCCGAAATCACCGCCACGCCCTTGGTGCGCGCGACCCAAATCCGGTTCTTCTCCAGAAACACCACATACTCGTCGATCAAGGGCAGAAAGTAGTCCAGGAACCGTCGGAGCTTGTCGAGCAGGGACGGCGTAAAGTCCCGCTCCACCCCGCCAATCCGGTACCAGCTGGTCGTGAGGCGGGCGCCGCAGAGCTCGTCGAACCAATCCAGCAGAATCTCCCGGTCGCGGAAGGTGTAGAAGAAGACCGTCATCGCGCCGATGTCCAGCGCCTGAGTCCCTAACCAGAACTGGTGCCCGATGATCCGCTGCACCTCCGCCACGATCGTGCGCAGGTACTCGGCCCGCTCCGGCACCGTGATGTTCATCAGCTTCTCGACCGCGCGGCAGTATGCGAAGTTGTTGTACATCGCGCAGACGTAGTCCAACCGGTCCGTGTGCGGGATGAACTGGTGGTAGGTCCCCTCCTCGGCCAGCTTCTCGACCCCCCGGTGCAGGAAGCCCATGACCGGCGTGGACTTGGTGATCCGCTCGCCCTCCAGTTCCAGAATCACCTTCAACACCCCGTGCGTGCTCGGATGCTGCGGCCCCATGTTCAGGAGCAGCTCTTCGGTGCGCACTAGGGGAAGCGACTCGGTTTCCGGCCGCTCCGGATCGACTTTATAGACGGTGGTCCGCTGGTCGTCGAGTTGCATGGCGCTGTTACTGGGCCCCTTCGTTCAGGAATTCGAACGTGTCCCGCCAGCCCTTCCCTTGCAACGGGAAATCTTTGCGCAGCGGATAGCCTTCCGTATACTCATCCGGCATCAGGATGCGGCGTAAATCCGGGTGGTTGCGGAAGCGGATCCCCATCATGTCGTAGACTTCCCGCTCCATGAAATCCGCGCCCTTCCAGATGTCGGTCAAGGAATCCACCGTGCAATCCGCTTCGGACACGCGCGTCTTGAGCCGGATGCGATGCCGCTTCCGAATCGAGTAGAACTCCCAGACCACCTCGAACCGTTCGTCGTCATCGGGCCAGTCCACGGAGCTGACGTGCACGATGTAATCGAAATCCATGCCGGGATCATCGTGCAGGAACCGCGCGACGTCGTGCAGCGCCTTGGGCGTCACGGTGACTGCCAGGTCGCCGCGCCACTCCACGGCCTTGACGAGGCCCTCGGGAAATTCCTGCTGGATGCGCTCCGCTAGTGCATGCATACGGCAATGCTCAATTGTGAATGATGAATTCGACAGAAAAGCCGCGATTTCCAATTAACCATTGAACATTCAACATTGAAAATTACGCCTTCACGGCGTCTGGCTGCTTGGTGAACACCCGCTTCTGCATGATGCGCTCCTGCAACTTCAGGATCCCATCGAAGAGCGCCTCGGGAGTCGGCGGGCAGCCCGGAACATAAATGTCCACCGGCACGAACCGGTCCACCCCCTGCACCACACTGTAGCTGTCGTAGATATTGCCGGACGTGGCGCAGGAGCCCATGGCGATCACATACTTGGGCTCGGGCATTTGGTCGTAGATTTTCCGGATGACGGGCGCCATCCGCCGACAGACGGTTCCTGCCACGATCATCAGGTCCGATTGACGGGGAGAAGCCCGGAACACGCCGGCCCCGTAGCGATCCATGTCATAGCGTGAGGAAACGGCCGCGATCATCTCGATCGCGCAGCACGCCAACCCGAAGGTCATCGGCCAGAGCGAGCCTTTGCGCGCCCAGTTGACAGCCTTCTCGACCGTCGTCGTGATGACATCCAGGTCCCCGTCCTTTTCGTGCCGCCCCAGCTGTATCAGTCCCATCTCTTACCTCTAACGGTGAACGCAGAATGATGAATGCCGAATTGAAGAACTCTTCCGTTCATCATTCATACTTCATCGTTCAGCATTCCCATCAATCCCACTCCAGCGCCTTTGTACTGGCTCACTATTCTTGCTTCACCCGTCCTTCAGCGAGAAGGCGGATGGGTGGTCTCGTCGGCTCCAACTGCGCGCATGGAGCGAGCACCGCTGAGGTGGGGGCTCTGCGAGCAAAGGAGGCGACAAAGCCGCCCCTCCACGCCCCACACTAATCCCATTCGAGCGCCCCCTTTTTCCAGGCGTAGACATAGGCAACGAGGAAGAGCGCGATGAAGATCAGCATCTCGACCAGGCCGACAAATCCGATCTTGTAAAAGGTCACGGCCCAGGGATACAGAAAGATCACTTCGATGTCGAAGATCACGAACAGCATCGCAAAGATGTAGTACCGGACAGGGAAGGGCATCCTGGCGTCGGAAAAGGGCTCGCTCCCGCACTCATAGGCGCTGAGCTTTTCCGCATCCGGATACTTGGGCTGGACCAGATAGCTGATCGCCAGCGTCACGACGCCGAAGGCCAGCGCGATGACGATGAAGAGCAGGATCGGGAAATAGCGAGTCAAATACTCGAGGAGCAACTCGGTGCCGCTCACAAAACCCCCGCTCCCAACACCTTGACTTCCAATGGAAGTTCGGCATTTTAGTCGTGCCCATCTGCCAATAGCAAGCGCACAAAGGACCTACGGCTTAGGAACCGAAAGCCCTAGCCCGGAACACGCCCCCCCTCTCATCGTTTTGTTTTTTAAGTGATCCTGGTCCGGAGGCGGATCGGAGTCGGCGGCGGTTGGCAAACCGATGGGGACCGTAACGGCAGGCTGATCAGGCCTGCTCTGGTCGCTTGCGCATCTTGTCCTGAGGCGTCCGCAACCCCAGCGGAGCCTCGCCTGATGCGGCATCCCACTCGGCTTGGAGGGGGAGCCGCGCTTTCGCCTTGTTCCGCCGGTGAATTTGAGTTTCTATGCGACGGGGCTGCGGCCCGGGAAGGCTGGCTGGTTTCGGACGGTTGGGCTTGGGATCAGGGGCCATGGCGTCCCTCACGAAGAGCATCCGATTACGCATCACGGGGCACTGCACGCTAGCACCAGCAGAAACCGCCTGTCAAACCGTCGGATTGCGTAGGAGCATTGTCGTCTTGGCTTGACAATGATCGTCAGTTTGCTATGGTTACGCCCATGTCCTGGCTTTGGCGTCAGCGGCCCATGAATCGTCGCCTGTTTACGACCGTTTGCGCAACTTTGACCGTAGGTCTCTTGCTACTTCAGTCTCCCGCCTCGGCCGATCACCCCGACATCGAGAGCGTGCGCATGGGGGAAGCAGCCCTGACCTATTCCGCCGGGTTTATCCGCCCCACCATGCCCATCGAAGGCGTCGTCGGCCCCTTGAACGCCGACGCCCAGACAACCAGCAACAAAATGATCATGGGCACCGGCGATCTGTGCTACCTGCAATTGACCAAGGCCAGCACCCTCGAAGTCGGCGCCCATGTCACAATCTACCGACGCATCAACGAAATATTTCACCCGGCCAAGGGCAAGTACCTGGGGGATCTGTTCACCAACGTCGGCATCGGGCTGGTCACGGAAGTGACGCAGAGGCTCGCCACCGTGCGCATCGTCCGCTCCTGGGGACCCATCATCGCCGGCGATCGCGCCACCCGCTTCGCTCCCCTGCCCCCGGAAGAACCGCCGGTGCCCGGACGTAGCCTGCCAAATATCCCTGGCTATATCATCGCATTTCCACCATCGCTCTCTTTGGTCGCCCAGACGCATATCGTCTATATCGACTGGGGACGCAACGACGGTCTCCGAGTGGGAGACCGATTGGACGTGTTGCGGACTTCGGCGAACGTTCCCGTGCAGAGGATCGGCGAGTTGAAGGTGCTGGCCCTGGACGATACGACCGCCACCGCCCTTGTCATCCGCTCCACCGTGCCCTTTCTCCGCGCCGACCGGATCGCGTTCCAGGAGCCGAGCCAACAGGTCGTCCGCCGCTCCTCTGCGGAAACCATCGCCGAAGAAATGGAGCGGCTGGCCAAAGCGGCCCCTCCCGAGAAGGAAGCCGCGCAGCCGGCGCTCGGCGCGCCGGCGCCCAAACTCGATCTCTCGCGCCTCGCCGTCCTGGCCAAGCAGCTGGAGTACGATCCGGGCAGCGCCCCGATCAAGCCGACCGGACAGGCCGCCTTGAAAGAGATCGGCGAAATATTGAACGCCGTCTCCGACAAACAGATCCGCATCGAAGGCCATACGGACCGGATGCCGATCGGCCCTTCGCTCAAAGGGCAATATGCGAATAACATCGCGCTCTCGAAAGCCCGGGCGCAAGAAATTGTCCGGTACCTCGCGGAAGAAGGCGGCGTGGACCCGGCCAACCTGATCGTCGTCGGACATGGCGACGCAAAACCAGTGGCCAGCAACAGCACCGAGGAGGGCCGGAAGCAGAATCGCCGGATCGAAATCGTGCTGACTCCCAAGGAACCGCCACCCGTTCTCTCCACCAGTCCGGCAGCCAAACGGGAACCGGACAGCCCGCCCGTCGTCTCGCCCTCACCAAGTCCGCCGGCCGCGGCCGACCCATCACCGTCCGGGGAAGCCATCCCCCAATCCCCTCCCGTCGGCGAGCCGCCGCCGCAAGAGAGCCCGACGGAGCTTGCGCCTCAGCCCAACGCCGCACCGCAAGCCCCGTAGCCGGCACGACCCGCGCCGCGCCCACGTGCCCGATTGTTCCCCTCGGACCCGACTGCTAGAATGTGCGCGCATCCCCTTGTTGCACGTGACGCTCCGCACAGCCAGGATCAGCTTGTGACACAGTCCCCTGAATCGTCGAATCAAGACCCGGCGTTTGCGGACGTGCTGGTTCCCCGGCACTTGCGCCGGGCCTTTACCTATCGCGTGCCGGCCCCGCTCCGCCGACAACTCATGGTCGGCAGTCGGGTCCTGGTGCCCTTCGGCCCCAGCACCGTACAGGGCGTGGTGATTGCCCTGGCGGCGACACCGCCCCCATCCTTCTTCAAGCCGGCAGCGCTCGGAGGCCTGAAGGAAATCCTGGCGCTTGCGGATGAACAGGAGGCCGGCGTCGCCGCTCCGGATCTCCTCGATCTGACCCGCCTCGTGGCGGAACGGTATCTGACGCCCTGGGGCCAATGTCTCCGGCTGGCGCTACCGCCTTCCACGCCATCCGTCAAGCCATCCCGATACTACCGCATCACCGACGCGGGCAAGACGGCGGTCCAGGCGGCAAGCGGATCGCACTCCGCCAAGCTCTCGGCCCAGGCGCGCGAGCTGCTCACACGTCTGGCGGCGACGCCCAGACGCAAGGGCCTGACGCTGAACACGCTTAGCCGAGGCATGGAAGGGTCGCTGACCCGCACCCTCTCGGACCTGACACGCCGCGGCCTGTTGCAGGAAGGCGCGGCGGAAGCAGCCGATTCCGGCCAGCCTCGCTCGAAGGTCCGGCGAACCGGCCGCGACCAGGCTCCCGCCCCGACAGAGCCGGACCGATCCGCCGTCGCCTTTTCCCTCCCGCCGCTCCCCTCGCGCTGGGAGAAACCCCTCCTTGCGGCCTTCAAAGATGGAGCGCACCGGCCGTGGCTCCTGCAGGCGCCCTGGGCTTCCCGCATCGCCGGCTATCTCCGCGCCGGCGAAGAGACGCTCGCCCGGCACCGCACCGTCCTCATCGTCTCTCCGGACACAGCGCGCGCCGCGGCCATCGCCGGGGCGGCGCAGGCCAAGTGGGGCAAGCGGGTGGCCCTCTTGCACAGCAACTTGGCGCCGACGGCGCGCGAAGCAGCCTGGCACAGGATCCAGGCAGGGCAGGTGTCGGTCGTGGTGGGAACGAGATCGGCCGTCTTCGCGCCCCTGACGTCCCTCGGCCTCATCTGCGTGGATCAGGAAGACGATCCCTCGCTGAAGGAGGAACAGGAGCCCCGCTACCACGCGCGCGACGTGGCCGGACAACGCGCGATACAGCAAAGTGCCCTGCTGCTGCTCGGCTCGGCCCATCCGTCGCTGGAAACCTGGCAGACGATGGCGGACGGCGCGAAGGACACACGGATCTTATCGTGGCCCGCCGAGCAACCGGCCTCGGCCAGGCTCCCGGCCATCTACGTGATCGACTTGCGTCAGACTCCCTACGGGACGGTCCTTTCTCAATCCATGCTGGACGGCATCAAAGCGGCAGTGGATGCCAAAGCCGGAGCGGTTTTGTTTTTAAACCGCAAAGGATTTGCCTCCGCGCTGCTCTGCCGGGACTGCGGCCACGCCCCACGGTGTCCGCACTGTTCCGTGTCGCTGACCTACTACCGCCAATCCGGCACCCTGGCCTGCCGCTACTGCGGCACCTCGGCGCCGCCGCCCGACATCTGTCCGACTTGCCAGGGTGCCAGATTGGAACCGGTGGGGTCCGGCACGGAACGGCTGGAAGAGATGCTGCGCCGTCTCTTACCCCAGGCCACCATTGCCAGACTCGACCGCGACCAGGCCAGGACACAGGCTCAAGCGGATCGGCTGCGGGCGGAAGCCGTGGCGGGCAAGTGGGACATCCTTATCGGCACGCAGATGTTGTTACAAGGGTTTCCGCTCCCGAGCGTGGGCTTCGTCGGCATCGCCAATGCGGATGCGGGACTCCACGCCGCGGACTTCCGCGCCGCCGAGCGCACCTACCATGCCCTGCTGGACGCGGTCTCCCTGGCCAAGCCGGCGGACGAAGGCGGGATGGTCCTGATTCAAACGTCCCTGCCGGGACACCATGCCATCACGGCCGTGGCCCAACAGAATCCGTCGCTCTTCTATGAGCAGGAGCTGCTCTCGCGGCAGGCCCTCGGCTATCCGCCGTTCACCCACTTGATCAGCTTGCAGGTATCCGGCACACAGGCAGGAGCCGTCAAACAGGCGGCGACCTCCTGGGCCAAGCTGCTCTACCAGGCGATGCCGGCCGCCCCCAAACCGGCGCCGGGCGCGACCGAGCCGGTGACGATACTCGGCCCGGTCCCGGCCCAGCATGCGCAACTGCGAGGGCGGCACCGGTATCAGCTGCTGGTCAAAGCCGGCAGCGCGGAGCAGGCCCGCCTGACGGTGAAGGCCACGTTGGACGAGATGGAACGCACGAGGGGGAAAAGCGGGCTGCGGTTCGACGTGGACGTGGACCCGCTGGAGATGATCTAGCAGGATGTTGAAAAAGGCCCCCGGCTTCGTTCTCGCATCGCTCACGACCTCGACGTACCGCAAAGAGTACGCCTCGGCCTCTCGCTCGCTGTGGCCTTGCCGGAGCCCTTTTTGAACAACCTACGGGAAGCGGAGAACGATGAGTGATAAACGTAGCAGCTAGCGTTTCAACCCTGCCAAGAATTCCCGATATTTGGGATTTTGATCGATCCCGCCGCCTCGGTGGACCAACTGAATGTTCCCCTGTGAGTCCAGCAGGATAAAGGTCGGCGTCGCCGTCACCTTGAAGGCCTGGGCCGTCCAATTCTCCTCTTCGTAGGCGGTCGGAAACACGAACGTCTCAGGATGGGATTTCACATAGGCTTCCACATTCCCCCGCATATCGGAAAACCCAACAGCGACGACCTGCAGCGATGCCGACTTCTCCTGTTCATAGAACCGGGCTAGAATCGGCAGCTCCTTCCGACAGACCGGACACCAGGGAGCCCAGAACACCAGCAGCGCCGGACGCCCCTTGAGAGACTCCTTGCTATAGGCTTCACCGGCCAACGTGACGAGATCGAACCGGGGCGCCGTGGAGGCTGCGGGCTCAGCCGCAGCCTCCACAGTCTGCCCAGCCTGAAAGAGGACGCTCAGGCCAGCCGCAACGAGCACCAGCACGATCAACCGTGCCTTGCGTCTCATGCCCCGGTCTCTCCTCACGGCTTGATATAGATGTAGCCCTGTCGCTGAAGATCGGCAATTCGCTTGACCGCCACCGGGTGCAAGGTCGCGACAAAGCCTTTGGCGATCTTCTCCAGCGGCGTGCCATACAGCTTCATGGAGATTTGGCACATTTCCGCATGGAGCCCCTTGTCGATCGCCTGGTCGAATCGCGTCTTCAATTCAGGATCCATCTTGTCCTGTTCAAACAGAACAAGCGCCGGACCGTGGACGACCAGCTCCACGTCGATCTTGTCCGGTCCACCCTCGGCGTCAATGTGTTTGTTGATGAGCGCGAGGGCATACTTGGCGACCTCCGGGTCCTTGCCGTCCACGTGGTACAGCACTTTCACCTTGCCCTGAGCATGCGGCTCTTCAGCTTGCAGCCAGGCAGGACCGGCCAGTAGCGACGCCATCACGGCACAGACGAACAACCCCCTCAGTATGAAGCTCTTGGACATGATGTTCTCCTTGGGTTGAGGCGTAGGCACAGAAACCTTGCCGTTCATCGTACACCCAGGTCCAGAGGAATGACAGAGAGGAAGAGACACAACCGCGATTAGACAACGGCAAGGAGCGAGCTATGGCTGAAGCCGGTTGAGCCAGTAGCCAGGCTCTCGTTTCAGGTGCGCGATAGCAAGCACGCGCACCTCTTCGTCCAGAGCAAGAAACAGCACGGCGTATGGGAACCGCGCCAACAGCGCCCGATGAATCTGAAAATCAGGCATGAGGTCGCGGATGCAAGGGAAAGAAGCAGGGCGCGTTTGAACGGCTTCCAGCGTCTGCTCGACTTCTTCAAGAAACCGCTGCGGCAAACCCGGTCCCTGAGTCGCGTACCATGCTACCGCCTCGGCCAGTTCGTCCGAGAACTCGGGGGCAAACCGAACCGGCTTCACCGTCGAGCGAGGCGATCGGTTACGCGCTGGACCGTCTCACCCCACGTCAAGCCCGGCTTCCCCGATAGCGCGTCCTGAGCCCGCCGCTTCAGTTCGGCCAGCCATTCTTGCTCACTACGCCGTTGGCTCGGACCGGGGGGTTCCAGACTCTCAAGGAGTTCGCCGGCCAGCGCGGCACGCTCTTCCTGAGGAAGTTGGAGCGCGTCCTTCAGCAGCTGTTTCCCGCTTGGAGACATAGCGTCAGTGTATGCCTTTCCTGGGGAAAAGTGAAGCGGGCAGGTCCACGGCTAGCACAAGGAACCAGTTACTGACGGCCTTGCCAGCGAGCTGAAACGGTCTTGTTTCACAACGGCCTCAGACTCATTGGTTCCAGATGTCATTATCTCCGTTGCACTTTGGTTCGCTATCATTTCATCCGTTTCTCAATCTCACTCCATCCGTTCAGGAAGGAAGTAAAATCTCGGTCCCTACTGGTGAAACGGTCGAAGGCGATCCGTTCCTGATCTGGATTCGTCAAACCTCTTGCTTCCCAGCATCGGCCTGTCTTCGTGACCCAAAGGTACGAGTGAATGCGTTTTCCAGCCCTGCCGTGGATTGTACGAAACCGCCGCAGAAGCTCTTTCGGCTGGATGATTATGAAGCTAGTCTCGCGCTCCATGAACGATGGAAGGACAAAAACCCAGAAGTCCGCATGTGAGTCCTTGATCTTCTTCTCCTGGTGAGTCCACCATCCAGCTGCCATAAGCTTACTCTGGAGCAGAATCGGGCGGTGGGTGGGATTAAAGTCCTTCGAGAATTTTACTTGGAGAGACACGGCTTTCGTGGCTTGTGCATTCGTCACGAGCAGATCAACTCCCGTATCTTTTGACGGAACCCACACATTCCACTTTGGGTAATGCGCCTCGATGTGTGACCCAACGAGGTATTCACCGGCATGGACTGTAAACAGTGGTTTCATCCTCTATCAGCAAACTATCGACTATGGATTATCCGATCCCGTATAAACGCCCTGACCCGTTCCGCTCAGTATAAGACCCCCCTAACTCCTCCGGCATGCAAACGGACAAGGGGTGGTGTAGCAAGGTTCAGGTTCAGCGCTTACCCTTATCCTGCTTGTCCCGTTTCGCTTCGCCAGCCGGCTCGGCCGACTCCGGCTGCTTCCACACCATCCGTTTGAAGAGACCGTAGGAAAACGTGAGCCAGAAGATGGAGGAGAAGAGGCCGAAGAGGACCGCGGTGAGGATGAGGCCCATCTGCTCGTCAGTCGGCTGCGCCCCCTGATCGCTGCTCAGCTTCACTTGCACCATGGTCGCCACCGGCCAGGCGAAACTTTCCACCCCCAGCAGAAGCGTGGCCCAGGCCCAGACGGCGCCGATGGTCTCGGCCCGCCAGAGGAGAAAGGCTGCGACGCCCACGCCCGCCAACGCAAAAAGCGCCGCCGGCAACTGTCCCCAGACGAGCCAAAACCCCAGCGTCACCACCAGACTGCCGAGGACCGCGTTGAGTTGGAGCATGCCCATCGGGCAAGGAGTCTGAGGGTTTCAGCACCTCAAGTCAATCCTCCCTTCCACTAATCGTTGCCTTGCATTCCTTGCTTCAGTATGGTGTAGCCTGCGCATGGAACTTCAGAGCTTCCTCCTCAGCCTCATCATCGTCTACGCCTCGGCCCGCCTCCTGGGCGAAGCGGCCGATCGTCTCGGGCAGCCGGTCGTGTTGGGCGAGTTGCTCGCCGGCGTCCTCATCGGCGGCAGCCTCCTGGGCTGGGTCGAGGCCACCGAACCCCTGCGATTGCTCGGCGACATCGGCGTGATGCTGCTGCTCTTCGAGATCGGGTTGGAATCTGACCTGCAGTCGTTTCTGCGCGTCGGCAAGACCGCTTCGCTGGTGGCGACGATCGGCGTGGCCGCTCCGTTCGCTTTGGGCTACCTGCTCGGGCTGGCGCTTGACCTGAGCCACTTGCAGGCGGTCTTCATCGGCGCGACCCTCACCGCGACCAGCATCGCCATCTCGGCCCGCACGCTGACCGAGCTGGGCCGCCTGAAGACAGCCGAAGGGCAGATCATCCTGGGCGCGGCGGTCATCGACGACATTCTGGGCCTGATCGTCCTCTCGGTCGTGATCGGCCTGGCCACCTCCGGCACCGTGTCCTGGCTGGACGCCGGATGGACGGCCGGGCTGGCCACCTCTCTGCTCGCTGCGGCCATTCTGGTCGGCACCCGCTATGCCTACCGGATCAGCCGACTGTTGGGCCTGATGAAGGCGCGCGGCAGTCTGATCGTCGCCGCCGTCACCTTTGCCCTGTCGTTGGGGTACCTGGCGGGCCTCCTCCACATCGCGCCGTTGCTCGGCGCCTTCGCGGCCGGGTTGGTGCTCGCCAGGACGGAGCATCAGGCTCACATCGGGGAGGCGATCAAGCCGGTGGCCGACGTGTTCGTGCCGATCTTTTTCGTCCTGGTCGGCATGGCCGTGGACCTGCGGCGATTGAATCCGATGGAGACAGAGAACTGGCCGGTCTTGCTCCTGGCCGGAGGGCTGGTCATTGCCGCCGTACTCGGCAAGCTCGCCGCCGGGTTCGGGACCGTTGGCCAGAAGGCCGACCGGTGGCTAGTGGGGATCGGAATGTTGCCGCGCGGAGAAGTGGGCTTGATCTTTGCGGGAACCGGCCTGTCTCAGCGGATCATCGGAGAGGGCGAGTACGGGGCCATCCTGCTGGTCGTGGCGTTCACCACCTTCCTGGCCCCCGTCCTGCTCAAGTGGCGCGGCCGACACATAGGATGTGAACCCTCCCGTTGACGTCTGTATCCTGCTACCCTAGCTGGACGGGGCCAGTTCGCGCACGATCGCAGGCAACTGCTCGTACCCCTTGTAGTCTTCCGCCGCCTGGTACGCTCGCACCCGGTCCATGTCCCAGCCGATGAGCACGGTATACCAGTCCCGCTGTTTTCCGTCCTGCTCGATCAGGATCGTGGTCGTATAGCCCTTCGATTCCAACTGCTTCCGCAATGTTTCGGCATTGGTTTCCGCTAAGAAGGCGCCCACTTGCACGGCGAACGTGCCCTCGGGCGCGACCGAGAGCATCGCCACCGTCATCACCTGAGACCGGTCCGGCATCGGCAGGTCGGCCGTCGCCATAGGCCGGTTCGCAGGAACAGAGCTGGTCGGTTCGGCCGGTCTGGCCGCCGTATGCATCCCGCCCTTGGGCATGCCGTTCCCCGGTTGATCCCAACAGGCCGCGATCCTGGCCGGGACGGACACTTTGATCTGTGGCTTCTGGCGGAGTTCCTTCTGCTTCTCTTTCGCTTCCTGCGCTAGCATCTGGTCGTGCTGGTCTTCCAGCAGGAGTCGGAGTTGCTGCCGACGACGCTCCTGTTGCTCCAGCCGATCCGTCTGCCGGAGCTGCTCCAGGATCGTCTCCTGACCGGAGATCTCGTAGCGTACGCGAAGGGTTTTCATGCCCACGAGTTCCAGCCGCTGTTTTTGCTGGGGAAAATCGGCGGGCACGAACAGGTGGTCGCCGGAGTAGAAGTCTTGCAGGAACCGCGCGAAACCTTCGGGACCCGGATATTTCCTGGTCAACGTGAGACCATCGAGGACCACCTGCAAGGTCGTGTCGCCGCAGGTGTTGGGCGACCATTGGAAACTGCCCACAACGGGAAAGTTGTAATTGGGAATCGTATTGATCCCGGCAGCGCATTGCACGGTCAGGGTGGTGGCGGAGGGATTGACTTTGGCCTCCGGATTAACGCTGGTCGGCAATCCGCTGATCGTCACCTGGGTCACGCGGTCCTTCAGCGTTTCCAGCGACCCCTTCAAGTCGGCCAACGACTGGTCCAGGTCTTTCAGCATGGCGGCGATGGTCGCGCTGGTGAGCTGCCCGTTGGCCGCGGCCCGGGACACTGCCTCCAGATTCTGTTCTTCCAACTTGTCCTGTTGCGCTTGCAGAGCCCGCTTCGCCTCCTGTCGGCGCTTTTCTTCCTGCTCGAGCTGATCGAGCTTCTTGGCCTGGCCCAGGATCGCCTCCTGCCCGGTGATCTCGTACCGCACGCGGATGGTCGTGATCCCCAGCAACTCCAGCCGTTGCTGCTGCTGCGGGAACTCGACCGGCGTGAAGCTGCGCTCCCCGTCGTAGAAGTCCTGCAGGAACCGGGCGAAGCCCTTGCCGCCCGAATACCGTTTCACAAGCGTGAAGTCCTCCAGCTTGATCTGGAGCGTCACGTCCCCACAGGTCAGGGGCGACCACTTGAACGTGTCCGTGACGGGGAAATTGTAGTTGGGGATCGCGCGCGCCCCGCCGACACATTCGACCGTGAGCACGGTCGCGAAGGGACTGGCCTTGGCGTCGGGATTGACCCCGGTCGGCAATCCTTTGATCGTCACGTTGGTAACAGCCTGTTTCAATTGCTCCATCGACCCCTTGAGATCGCCCAGCGCCGCTTCGACGCCGGCCATCTTCTTCTGGGATTCGAGCTTGAGCTGTTTCTGTTCGATCTCCACCGCCTTGGTCTCGACTTTCTGCTCCACCACCCGGTTCAAGGCCTCGTTCATGAAAGGCAGGAACTGGTCGGTAAAGGGCACCCGGGCGCCCAGCGTCTCGATGAAATGGTAGGCCCGCGCGTCCCGCAAGACAAACGGTTTGGCCGATCCGTCCGCAAAGGCCCAGACCACGCCCTTCTGCCCATACAGCACGTCATGCAGGTCGCTCGTGCTGGCCGCGCCCTGCGTCGGGTAGAGCACCTTCGCTTCCCATTCTTTCTGTAGCGTGCAGGCCGTTTCTTCTTCCACGAACTCTATGGAGAAGCGGAGCGGTCCCTCGATCAGCGCCCAGACCGCGCGGTTTTCGAAATCGTCCCGCGCCCCCAGCAGCTGCTTGATGGCCGCCAGGGCATCGTGGGCGGCATGGAGCGGTGAAGCCTTGACGGTGGGGTCCAGGGAGAAGGAGTGGAAATCGGAGGCGATCTTGTAGGCGCGGCCCTGGCCCAACACCGCCTCCTTCCAGACTCCCTCCAATTCCGCTTGATAGGTCCGGAACGTCTTGGCCGCGTTGAGCTGGTTTTCGAACAGCTCCTTCCCCTTTCCCGGTCCTCCGGACAGGGCCCGGCGGATCATCTCTCCACCGGTCCGGTTGATGACCCCGGTCACCACCCCAGCCTTCTCCAACATCCCGGGTTTGGTGGTGGCAGGCCGGATGGCCTCGAGGCGGCGGGCCAGCCGGACCCAATCGGGCAGCTGCTGTTCGTCGCGATAGTCTCCGAACTCCTGATCCAGCCTGGCGAGCAACGCATAGTAGGGACTGTGATCGGTGGTGATCTTCTCCATGAAGACCTTCCACTCCAGTTCGCCCGCCAGCATGTTTTTGCCCAAGTCGAAGTTGCGGAGGAAGACGTACCAGGCCTTGATCTTCTCGCTCAAGTACCACGTTTCCAGCACCGCCTTTGCTTCGGCCAGGCCGGCCGGATCGGCCACAGCGCCTTCCAATTCCCCAACAAACCGGTCGATGGCCTCCTTGCCCTGCTTCGTGAATACGGCCTCCACCATCGCCTGTTCCGCCACCGGCCGGCTCCCGTACCAGAAGTCCTTCAGCGCGACCGGTTCCGAGCCGGCTCGTTGGTTGGCCCAGCTCCGCAGCCAGCCCAGGCCGCTGGTATTCAACGTATACTGATTCAGCCAGCCCTGCAGCGTGTCCAGCTCGAACCGGAGTTGTTCCGGATGCTGTTCCCAGGCCACATAGGCGGCGTAGAGATAGCCGAACTGCTGCATCTCTTCGGGAGTCGCCTCCGCGTTCGGATCGCTCGCTCTGGCCAAGGTCACCCCTTCGGCAAACGGATTGGGCATCGTCTCCAGCTTGTCCAGCCCCTCGCCCGCCTGACGGGCCTTGATCAAATTGATGCGCCGGACGATCAACTGCAAGAGCAGCGGGCGGATATTCTGCGGGTCCTGGACGGCGAGGGCCTCAAGTCCCCTCGCTATTCTGGTATCGATATCCGCAAGCAGGAGTGTGCGGAAGTCGTCGGCATAGACCTGCTGCAGTTGATCTTCGAGTTCCACGACTTGCCCGTTGAACGGCACCAGTCGCACGAACCAATTCCGATCCCACTCCTCCATCTGCCGGAGCAGCGGAATGTACTGGCCCATGGCCGGCAGGTCGTATTTCAGTTTCCCGGTCAGCTGCGCCCGCTTGCCCGGATACTCGCTGCGCAGATGGCTCATCGTGCCGAAGCTGTAGGCAAAGGAAATGGTCAGCCCGACGATGGCCACCAGCCCGAACGCCAGCCACGTGGTCAGACCCACGTTCCGCATCATGCGCTCCCACCGCGGCACATAGCCCAGAGGCTTGAAGTAACCCCGGTCCTCCGGCAACGTGACGTGGAAAAAATCGCGCAGGAACAGCCCGCGTGAGACGCCGGCCTCCGGACCCGGCTGAGCGGTCAGTCCTAGGTCCTTGAGCACGAGGGAGGCGCCCGCCTCCTGCTGCCGGCTGCTGCAGAAGAAGAGTCCGCGGAGCAGCGGCGAGTCGAGGTAGGGGTCGCTCGCGAACCCGCCCCCCCAGAACGCGTCCAGCCCCGGCCGCAACCGCTCGAACTCCTGCGGAAAGAGCAACAGCCGCACGTCCATCCCGCCGAGCCGATGGGCCACCACCAGCCGCATGTCCTTCAGCCGTTCGGTGATATTCTGGAAGGCCGTCTCCAGAAACGCTTTCCCGTCGGCGGACTCGTCCCCGCTGACATAGCCCATGGCCTGTTCCAGCGCCTTGTCGGGCAGGTGCCGGCTCCACTCGCTCAAGCCGAACAGCGCATCGCATTTGGTGACCACGACGTAGACGGGAAATTTCACATCGAGCAGCCGCATCAACTGGTCGATGCGCTTTCTGATGAAGCGCCCCTCTTCCGCCAGCGCCTCCGCCCCGGCCATGAGCAGCCGGTCGGCCGGCAGCGTCACGACGAGGCCGTTCAGGGGTTCCTTCTTGCGGTACTTGCCCAGGAGGTCCAGCAGCTGCTCCCACTCCTCACGGTCCTGCCCTTCCTGGGCGGGCACCGCGTAGCTCCCAGCCGCCTCGATCACGATGCCGCTGCTCAGGTACCACCATTCGCCGCGGTTGGATCCGGATGTCTCGCCGGTTCCGGCAATGTCTTTGAGCGGAGAGGCGGACCGGGCCTGGCTCAGGATGGCGGATTTGCCCGAGCCGGGCGCGCCGAGCACCAAATACCAGGGCAGGACGTAGAGCGGGTCTCCCAATCTGCGCAGATTGGACTGCCGGAGCGTCGCGACGGCCTCCTCCCACTGTTCCCGTAGCGTGATCGCCTGGCTGGGCGCTTGCGGCAGGGCTTCGCTCTGCGCCATGGATCGTGCGATCTGCTGCTTGGCCCGATAGGCGATGAACTGCCGCTTGAGGAAGCGGGCGAGCCACAGGGCGCCCAGGGTGCCGAAGAAGAGGATGAAGGTGGAGGGAGGGGCCCAAGCGAAGTAGAGCGTCACCCCCCAGCACACGAGGGCCAGCAGGATCGACGCGAGAACATAGAGAATGACTGTGAGGAGCTTGTTCATGCCCGGGATTGTGCGTCCCTCGCCCCGGCGGCGCGACCTGTCAGGCCAGTCGTCACGGCGCGCTCCCTATTTCAAGAGTACGGAGAAGTCCTGGGCCATGCGGCTCAAGACCGTGTAATAGGTGAGGTACAGGACAAGCGCCACCACAGGCGGCGTCACCACCAGATTGATCGTCAGCGCGGACCAGCGCTGGCCGATGCCCTTAGGCGCATCCGCCGCGCGCGCGCCCGGATAGGCGCCCGGGAACAACCGGTGTCCGCCTTCCAGCTTGAGCAGCGCCGGATCGTCCACCAGCAGCGCCACCTGCTTCTGCTGGGCGGCGATCAGCATCCCGCGGTCGGTCTGGTAAACATACCGTCCCTTGAAGCCCAGGAGCAGGCAGAGGACATAGACCTCCCGGATCTCCCGTTGCTGCGGCGACAACGTATCGAGACGCGTAAAGAATTCCAGGCCCGCGCGCGCCGTCCTGAAATAGATCGCCTGCAGCGGCTCCTTCTGCCAGCGCCCGACCTCGCTCCAGGCGGAGCTCAAAACCGCCTCATCCAGCCAGGCCACCACGGCGAACAGGGCCGCGTCGCATTCCTCGTTTGAAAACCCATGCTCCAGGCCCCGGGCACCGGCCTCGCCGATCAACTGGACGATGCGCGCGCGGAACGCCGAATAGTCCTGGGTGGGCTGCTGAAGATACTGCTTGGCAAAGGCGAGGAGCTCAGTGAAACAGTCAACAAGCCGCATGCCTATCTCCGCAACGCTACGAGTTCGACCCGCAAGTCGGCCGGAGCCTCCCCCCAATAGAGGGCGATGCTGCAGCTGCGCTCCACGAAATCCCATTGCTCGCTAAGTTGCTCGATGCGAAAGTAGAGGGAGTTGGCACGCCGCGGCAGCCCTTGCGGCGCCACCGGCATCTGGATGAGCTCCACGCCCGGCAGAGCCCGGCTGATCAGCACCGGCACCTGATCGCGCGCGCCGAGCTTTGCTTGGGATTCAAAGGATTCGAGTACGCCTTCCGACGCGCTCTCCGTCCGCATCACCAGATAAAACCGGTTGCGCTGCGCGAAAAAATTCTTGGGCAGATCGGCGACGTAATAACCGTCCTGCAGTTCGAGCCGAACCAGAAATTCCGGCCCGATGGTGATCTCGTTCAGCAACTGGGCGATGAGATTCCGCACCGCGGCCATGCACTTACCAAGGTCCTCGTGGACATAGGCCGGCACCGCTCCGCTGCCGGACGCCGGGCCGCTTTGCGTTTCACCCAGCATGTTGAACCGCTCCGAGAACGAGCTCAGCTCCCCCACCATCTGCCGCAGGGCTCCGTAGACCACCCAGGGGTGCACCTGCCTGGTTTCCGTGTAATGGACCAGCAGCGGGACGTAGCGGTTCAGCGACCGCAACGCCAGCAGATAGATCATGTGACCGGCGTCGAACTCCGCCTTCTGCGCCTCGCGTGGACTCTTGTACTCCTCCAACTGGCGGGCCCGGCCCGCAATCTCGTCGCGGATGTCCTTGATCACGTTCATCAGCACACCGGACGCGGAGACGGCTACGCAGGGCGGAATGAACTTGCCGGAGAGCTTGATCACCTCCCCATCCCGCTCCAGTCGCGCCACCGGGATCGTCTCGTAATCGTCCAGGCGGTCCAGCTCGGTCTCCCAGAAGACCTTCACCACGTAGTTCAAGGTCTGGACCATGGCGGTGGCCCCGCCCTGGTAGAGATCCCGCACTTCATTCGGATCCGCCGTCGTCACGAAGCGGCTCGTCACCCCGGACAGGTCGTCGTAGGATTTCACCACCGTCACGTTCGGTTCGACCTGACTGAGCCTTTTCAGGCCCAGGTAGACGGTAAAGGGTTTGTCTCCCTCGACCCAGTCCGTCTTGAACGAGCGGGGCTTGATGAGGGCGTTGCCAGGAAATTCCACGTAGGTCCCGTCGCGGAACAGCAGTTGAGCCGTGGCGATCTCGACCGACAAGTTCCCGATGGCGGCGGGGGAGAGGTCCAGCGCCCCGACCCCCCAGAAGTGCGGCAGTCCCAGGTCGGACAGGGGACGCTGGAGAAATCCTGCATAGAGGTCGGAGAGTTGGAAATGCTGAGGCTGGAGAAACAGGCCTTGATGCCAGTAGATCGGCTTCTTGCTGTCCACGCGTTAACCCTTACTGCGTCCGCGCATCGAGGACGCCGGCGCAAGCGGGCACTCGGACCCGAGACGGAAGCGGGGAGAAATGGAGACGGCGCGACCCGGACAGGGGTGCGGCTTCGGCAGAGGGAATGGTCCGACCGGCCCGAATGTGGAGCACTGACCTGTCCCCAGACACTGCTCCCGTCACTATGGCGTTTTCGGTTCAGCCACAGGCTTAAAATTCACTTGGCTATAGCAAATCGACCCCTTGAAGTCAAGCTGAATTACCATATATGGGGCTCGATTCTAGTTTATCTATCAATATCTTGGGGAGAGACTGGCTGTCAGACCTGCCTGTGGACAAGATGTGAGAGACACTTCCGGATGGCGGGGCGTGCTTGAGCGGGTGGCGGACGAGGACCTGGGGATCGTTACTTGCCGCCTTCAGTCGGGGTGAGAAGATTGATCTGACCTGTTTCGACCTCGGCTTCGCCCTCCTTAGGCTTGCCCTCCTCAGGCTGACGGATCCGGAGCGCGTTGACCAGTTGTTCGGTGCCGAGCAACAGATTGATTACCACGTTGCCGGGGCTGGCGACGCGGGTATGGATGATCCACCCGCTAGTCTTCACTACGACCGGAATCTGGAACAGGCGGGCCGTGTTTTGGGGGTCCATCTTGAAATAGCCGGCGACGATGCCGACGTACTTCGCGTTCTGGGCCCGATCCACCGTGATCGTTTTCGGTTTGCCCGGCTCGATGATGTACCGGGTAAAGCCCAGAGTCCCCGCGCTCGCATAGCCGGTGGCAAAGAGCTTGCCGATGGCGGCCGGATCGTTCAGCAGGGAAATGAAGGTGTTCGGATCGGCGGTTTGATAGACGCCCAGTGCCAGCGTATGCGGCTGGCCTCCAAACAGGTTCAGGTTGGGGTCCGGCTTGATTTCGACGGTGATCGCGTTGGACCCATAGGTCCACTGCATCTGCTTGCGGGCATCTTCTTCGGAGTTCCCGCCGAACCAGGAATTCATGGTGGAGCAAGCGGGAAGCGCGGAGGCCAGAACGCACGTGAACAACAGGCTGAGGGATCGGCGCATGCGGCCCATTATTTCAAATGGCCCGCATTATTGCAATTGCAGGGCAAAGACGTCGGCCTCCTGACCTTCGGCATACTGGCTGAACAGAAGGGAGGACGGCTGACCCTTCACACGGATAAAGTAGGATTGGCTTTCATCCACCATGTTCTTGACCGCCCAGGCGACGAACTTCTTGCCCCCCAGGGCCAATTCAAAACCTTTTTGTTCATACTCGAGCACCGTCCGTTCCGGCAGCTTCCCCTTGGCCCCCACCGCATGGAACGTGATCTCCGCGCCGGCCACGCCGAACAGGGCGCCGGTCCAGGCTCCTTGCGCGGGGCCGACTTCGAACCACTGCCCCAGGTTCGGATCGCCATAGACGTCCAGCCGATAGTCCTGGCTCACCGGCGCCTGAGGCTTGTTCACCTGGGCCACCAGTTTGGCCTGCCAGGCCGGAGTCGCGTCCGACAAGACCGTCGCGCCGCGCAGCGGCGTCGGCAAGGTCGCCGGCGCCACGCTTTCTTTCCCGCTGAACAGAAAGACCACCGGGAATCCGGTTCCGTTGGCGGCATAGATCGAGAGCGCCATCAGCGAGAGCCCATATCGGATCGAGGGTTGGGCCAGCTCCTTCTCCGAGGCCAGCACCAGCCACAGGGAAGCCTTGCTGTTCTTCATTTCGTCGCGCGCGCCCATCCAGGCCATCTTCTCCAGATTGTCGATCCAGAAATGGCCGTTGGGAGCGAGCCCGTACGTCTTGAGCTGTCCCATGACCTGCTGGACCCGGGCCTCGTCCTTCGCCAATGCGGTGACCCAGACGGTTTTCATGTAGCCCCCCTCTCCTGTCGTCCTACCCGAGCAAGATGATGCCGCTTTGATTCAAGTGTGCGGACGCGGACTCAAGAGCAACCCCGGCCTTCTGGATGTGCACATCGGAGTTTTCAATGTCCGCTCCCGCATCCATCAGGGAGACTCCGGCCTCCTCGATCATGGCGGCACAGGACGTCACCTGGCTCCCGATCGTCTGGATCTTCGACTTCAGCGCCTCGATCACACTCCCCTGCGCCTTGATCGTACTGGAGGTAGCATCGACGACGAAGTTGTTCACCCGGGTCACCGATCCGAGGCGGAGGTCGAAGGACTTGCCGACATTGACAGCGGTGGAAAGGCCGACATTGACGCCCGTGGAAGCCCCCACATTGATCGTCGTGGACAAGGGCCCGATGACGGCCAATTTTCCTCCGACCACGACCTCGGCCTTGAAGCCCCCCACGGTCTCGGCTTTGGCTCCGGCCGTGACTTGTGTTCGCAGCCCCCCCAGCATGATGTCGGTTGCGCCCTGATGGCGGACGACGACCTCGTTTCCGAATATCCTCCTGGCGACGTCCCCCGAAACGGCTATCGACTGGTTCCCTTCTGTCGTTTCCTGTTTGTTCCCGCCGGTGGACTCGATCCTGTCGCCGTCCGTGCTGAGAGTCAGCCCCGTTGGCGCCCCATCAGCCGCGCCGAGCACGATCGCTGTATGGGCGGCGGGAGACTCGATGCGAATGGCCTCGTGCCCCTGCCGGTCTTCAAAGATGACGTGGTTGTCTCCGGCCGTATGGATGACGCTCTGGGTCTCGTTTTTCCGCGTCACCACGCTGGCGGCCAGGGAATTGGGCACGGCGGCCGTGATAATCGGCCGGTCCGGGTCCCCATCCACGAAGGACAATAACACCTCCGTGCCCTTGTGTAGAGGAAAATGCATGCCTGCGTCCTTGCCGGCATAGGGGGTCGCCATCCTGATCCAAGCCGAGCCACGGCCGGCGGCCTTGTCCGTGACGTCGAACGGCACCTGAATTTTGTATCGACCCTGTTCGTCCACCTCCGCATAGGCGCCGGCCCCTTCCGCGTCCACAAACGCCGTCAGCGTCCCTGAGACTTTGGGTTTGGGCGTCCGCCGCTCCGGCCTGAACTGCACGTCGGCGGGAATCGCCGTGAATTCCGCATAGTACCCGCCCGTGCGCTCGTGGGGCGCATCCGGCTCCGACGCCCCGCCCAACAAGGCACTGGCCTGCGTGCCCTTGTGGCGAACGCCCGCCACCAGATATTTGCCGTTGTAGTCCGATCGAAAATGCTGCGAAAGGGTCAGAAAATCGCCGGCCCACAATAAGGCAGAGTGACTTTCGCCGTGGAATACGTTCGCACGACAGGCCAGTTCCTCCGCGCGGACCCTGGCCAGGGCCTGCCCCTCCTCCTTCGTCTCGTAATGTTCGCCGTACAAGGCCATCTCGCCGAACCCCTGAGACGACACCTCTGCGGACACAGTCAGGTCGGCGCTGGCCCGGTCCGGAGTGTAATTGCGCAACGTCACCGCCCTGGGCGTCGGACGCCGCCGGCAGACAAAGGCCTGGATCGTCCGGTCCGTCAAGCCGGTTTCCGACACCGGATCGTTCGGCCGATAGGAAACGTTCCGCGCCGTGGCTGCATGGTACCGCCGGTCGTCCACGAGCACGAGCAGGTCCCGCCCGTCCTTTTCGTCGAAGAAATAGTAAATGCCCTCGCGCTCCAGGAGCCGCGACAGAAAATCGAGGTCGGACTCCTCATACTGACACAAGGCCGGCCAGACTTTCCGCTTCGACGGCCCGCCGAGCTTCCATTCGAAGTCCAGTCCGGCCTTGCGCAACAACGACTCTACGACCTGGGGGATCGTCTGGTTGACATAGATTTCCGACTGCTTGATCAGCGACAGACGCCACAGCCTCGGCACCAGCACCGCCCGGTAGAGACAGTACCCATGGGTTTGCCCCATTTGCTCCAGCGTACGCAGGATGCCGGAGCAGGTGACGGGCTTGAATCGCTTGTCCTTGGGGTAGGCGGTGAGGGTGGCCGGATGGGACAAGACCTTTTCCAGGTCCACGTCGGCATCCTCCGAGATCAGAGTAACCGTGAACTCGTAGAGGCAGGAGAGCGCATCGTACCCGTCGAAATCCAAGACCGCGAAGGTCCCGGCCGCCGCCCCCTTCGAGGCAAAGGACAGGAACTTGTTCTCCCCCAACGCCTGATCGAGCGTCCCCATTTCTCCCCACCTCCTGGCCGATTGCCCAAGTCTGTGACCCATACAGGCCGGGGCACGGCGCCCGCCTTGTTATCCCAGAAACGCCACGCCTGCGTCGTTCACCATGATCGGCGCGTCTTGGATGGCCACGCCGAGCGACCGCGTCACCCGGCTGCCCGACTCGTCCACCACCACGCCGGAGTTGCTTACGCCGACGCTCCGATCGGTGACTTCCGTGCCCATGCTGGCCAGGCGCATCGCAGCCAGTTGCGCGTTCATCTCGATCATTTCGGCGGACAGATCGTAGGCTTCGACCCGGCTGTTGCCGGCGGCGATCCTGGTGGCCGCAACGCCGATCTTGGTGGCGATCGATTCGACCTTGCTCCCGAGGGCCTGAATTTTTTGGGCCATCGCCCCCAAATACTGGCCGAAGCTCTGCACCTGGATCGCGCCGACATTCAGCAAGCCGCCTACGTACAGGTGGGTCGTGCCGGCGGCGACGTAGGTGTCGGTATGGGCGGTGCCGATGGCCGTCCGGCTCATGTTGCCCATGACGGTCTGGCTGTGCCCGCCCCAGATCATCTCCTGATTGGTGGTTTGGAAATGCGCGGCGACGGACTTGACGTGCGGGCCCACCGCGCTCACGCCGGGAATGAATTGTCCGGCTTCCGACGCGGCCAGGCCCGGCGTGCCCCAGGTGCAGTTGCGCTGGCCCTTGATGGTTTCCTGATAAGCCCCGTCGATCTCCGTCGTCGTATTGCCGGTAATTGTCGCCTCTTTCTTTCCGCCCACCGTTTCGTTCCAGTTGGCGTCGGTCTTGAAGGTGAACCCGTCCTGGCCCGTGAAGGCGGTGCCGTTCGATGCCGCCTGCGCCCCCACCGTAGATTGCGGGCCGGTCCCCATGCGGAGCGTCGTCCCGGCTTTGGGCGTGCTGAAGTGGAGATATTCTCGGTCGAGCAAGTCTTCGAACTGCATGCGATTGCCGCCGGCCGTGTGCAGCACCATCTGCGTCTGATTGTCGCGCGTCACCACGTTGGGATGCTCCGAGTTCGAGACCGTGCCCATGATCACGGGACGGTCCGGATCGCCGTTTTCAAATCCCAGCAGCACCTCGGCACCCTTGTGCAGGGGATAGTGCAGGCCGTGATCCTTGCCGGAATATTGCGAGGCCTTGCGGATCCAGAAGGAGCTCTTGCCCGCCGCCTTCTCCGTCTTGTCGAAGGGCACTTGCACCTTGTAGCGGCCCTGGTCGTCGATCTCGGCGTATTCGCCGCTGCCTTCCGCGTCGATGAAGGCGTTGATCAACCCGTGAATTTTCGGCCGCGGCGTCGTCCGCTCGGGGCGGAACTGCAAGGCGCCCGGAATGGCCGCAAAAGTCGTGCGATAGTGGTCTTCGCGGGGTTGCGACACGGCACCGGCCGCCGCGCCCAGCCCCGCCAGCAGAGTCCCGGCCTGCGAACCCTCGTGCCGGACCTCCGTGATCAAATACTGGCCGTTGAAGTCGCCGCGATAATGGCCCGTGAGGTCGAGCAGATAGCCGGCCTTGAGTCCCGTGGCCGTGCTCTCCCCGTGGAAAACCTTGGCCCGGCAGGCCAATTCTTGCGCCCGGAGTTCCGCCAGCTTGGCCGACCACTCCTGCGTCCACCAATGTTCGCCGTAGTGCCAGATTTCTCCTTCCCCTTTGGACGACACCTCGGCCTCGCCGACCAACTCCATGGAGGCCACGTGGTAGTCGTATTCCTTCACGCCCACCTTGCGGGGCATCGGCCTCTGCGTGCAGATGAAGGCCTGGACGGATTCGTCGCGCGCGCCCGTGTCGAGTTGCTCGGCCGGCCGGTACGAGACGACGCCGCGGGCGGCCGTGTGGATCGTCCGGGTATCGGCGAAGACGAGCTTTTCCCGGTCCGGCCCCTGCTCGAAGAAGTAATAGATGCCCCGCCATTCCATCCAACGGTGGATGAAGTTCAGATAGGTCTCGTCGAACTGACAGACGAAGGGCAGCACCTTGTAATCCCGGCGGAGGAGCCGAAACTCGTAATCGGCCAAGGTCAACTGGGCCTGCTTCAACACGGTTTCGACGACATGGGGAACGTCCGGCTGCAAGTAGACTTCGGAATATTGGTGCAGGGCCAGCCGTTGCATCCGCGGCGCGAGCGTCGCCTGATAAAACGTCCACCCGTTCGATATTTGCTGGAGCTGAGTGAATTCCGTCAACACGCCGTGATAGAGAACCGGCGGCTGACCAGGCAGCCGCGAATAAATCGCCAGTTTCGCCGGCTTGGCCAGTAACTCGTCGAGGTCGAGATCGGCGCGTTCGGACACCAGAGTGAGCGTGAACACATAGGGCTTCGAGATGGCTTCGAAGCCCTGCAAGTCCACCACCGCGAAGGTGTCGACGGCGACGGCGTGCGACGTGAAGGAAAACCGTTTATCCCGTCCCAATTTCTCATCGAGCGTCGCCATAACGATCTCCTTGTGGGATGGCCGCAACCAGACAGATGCAGGGCTGTTCCTCCGGCCGCCGACCGCGACGGGCCGGATCCGGAGCAGTCAACCGAGCGCCAGGACCGTCACTTGACTGGGCGCCAGGGTCGCGCCGGGACAGTTCATCGCCATGCCGTTGTGGCCGGTCATCGTCGTGAGGTGCTGGACCGGCGTGCCCTCGAACAGCACGGTCGGGGCGCCCAGCAGGTGCTCCGTCGGCCCCATGACCATCTGGGACACCACGCCCATCAGCACGCCGGCGTCGTCGCCCTGACTCAGCATGATTTCCGTGATCTGCGTCACCGAGGGCATGGCCGAGGTCAGGACCGTCATCGCGCAGGTCCCGGGGTTCGCCATCACGCCGGTGGAGATGTTGGGATAGGGAATCGGCGTGATGACCGGCCCGACCGGCGTCTTGCAGACGTCCGGCATGCCCATGTTCATACCGCCTTCCATCGTCGAAACAAACATCGCAACCTCCTATGAGCCAATGGCAGATGGCTGATAGCCGAAGGCAAGAAAGTTCGATTCTGGCAACTCCCTTTCAGGCCATACGCTATCCGCCATACGCCATTCGCTCTTATCCGAGATGAATCTGTCCCGCGTCCACTTTCACATGCTCTTCGGCGATCAGGTTGGTGTTCTTCGCATGGATCGTCATGGTCCCGTCCACGAGCTGTCGCAGGCTGGCCGCCTGGATTTCTTCCGCTTCCGACACATACCGCACGTTGGTCTTCAGTTTCTGCGTCATGCGGCTGATCACGGAGTCCCAGGCCTCGGCCACGACCGTAATCTGCTCGGCCTGCGTCTGAAGGTAGCGTCCGATCGTCGCGAACATGCCGACCCGCGCCTCCCCTTCCTGCGCGGCGACGGACAAGCGCTCGGCTGCCACAGTCAGGTCCTTGTCGGAAGAGAGCGACAGCCCTTCCGCGGACGTCAGGTTCAGCCGGCCTTCCCGCGCCGCCAAGGTGAGGGCCCCCTCGTAGGAGAGGGTGCCGGCTTGGTCGCCCCGCCGCTCCAGCACGGACAGGATGTAGGCCCACCCCTTCGGCCCGTAGGACAGCAGGACGAGGTCGGACGGGACCGGCTCCAGCAGGCAGCCGGTGGCCCGCTTGGCCTCCACCAACCCGCTGTCCGTCCGCACGAGCCACAGACTTCCCTCGACCTTCTCGACCAGGCCGAGCTCCATATAGGCTTCACCGTACTTGGGTTTCTTCGCCAGATTCGTCTTCATGATTCCCCTCCGTTGTGTCGTTCGTCTCTCGTGTCCGGAAACCGTTTCCCGTCGCGCGTCAGTACGGCGGCCGCCAGGCCTCCGCCAGCGACAACTCCGCGTCCTCTCCCAGGGCTGCGGCCTTGCCGGTCGCATCCCAGATCGTCTGGTCCTCCTTGACCTTGTGCAGCTTCGTCCGGAACAGCTTCGCGCCGGTGAAATTCGCCTTGGTCAGGTCCGCATGGGAGAGGTCGCTGTAGGTCACGTCGGCCTCGTTCAGCTTCGCTTCCACGGCTTTGAGGCCGGTCAGGGTGCTGCGGCTCAAATCGGCGCCGCTCAAATCGGCCTTGGTCAGGTCCGCGTCCGAAAAGCAGGATTGCGTGAGCCAGGCCTTTTTGAAGCTGGCCCCGGCCAGCTTCGCCTCCATGAAGACCGCACCCAGTCCCTTGACCTGGTCGAATTTTACGCCGGCCAGGTCGCCTTGCATGAAATTCGACTGCGTGATCTCGGCGCCGGTAAAGTCCGAGCCCTTGAAATCCGACCCGCCCGCCTGCACCTTGACGAAGGAGGCGTTCTTGAAATCCTGGTTCGTCAGGATACAGTTCCGCAGAAACGCCTTGTGGATCTGGGCCCCGGCCAGCGACGCCCCGCTCAGGTCGGCCTGGTAGAACACGGTGCCGTCCAGATTGCACTTGGCCAGCTTGGCCCCGTTCAGCTTGGCTTTGACCAGGGCGGTCTTGAACAGGTTCGCCCCGGAGAGATCGGCCTGGCTCAGGTCCGCGTCCGGCAACACGGTTTTGGTCAGATTGGCCCCGGCGAACTTGGCGCCCTTCAGGTTCGTCTTGTTCATCACCGCCTGGGTCAGATCGGCCCCGGCGAAGTCCGCGCCGGCCAGGTCCGCCTCCGTCAGGACCGCCTTGACGAGCTTCGCCTGCTTGAAACCGGCCCCGGTCAGTTTCAGCTTCACCCAGATGACTTTCTCCAGGTCGCAGCCGTCGAATTTGGCCCCGGACAGATCGCAGTCGCGGAAGACCGTCTTCTTGACGATGGCGCCGGACAAGTTGACGTTTTTCAGGATGGTCTTCTGGAAAAACCCCTTGGAGAGGTCGGCCCGGGAAAGGTCCATGCCGGTGAGGTCGGCGCCGACGATGCGCTCGTTCTTGTTGACCTTGGCCAGCAGCTCGTCGCGAGTCATTTCTGGCCCTCCCGTTGCTGCTGTTTGAGCTTCGTCATGGTCAGGATCGCATCGTTCAGCTTCGTGTCCTTGACCTCCGCCCGCAGGGTCTCGGCGGCATAGAGGTTGGACCCGCGCAGGTCGGTGTTCACCAGCTTGGCCTTGCGCAGGGACGCCTTGAACAGGTTGGCGCCCACCATGTTCGCCCCGCTCAGGTCGGACTTGGTGAACTGGGCCTGGACCGCTTTGATGTGGTAGAGGTTCGCGCGGCCGAGCTGGCAACTGTCCACCATGGCCCGCTTCAGCTCGCAGTCCTGGAAATTGCCGCCGGTGAAGTCGGTCTTCATCAGGCTGGCCTTGGGCATGGTGGACTCCTTGAACTCCGCGCCGGGGAGCGTCGAGTTGCCGATGCGGAGATTCGTCAGGTCCGACTGGCCGAACTTGACCTGCTCGCCGGAGACTTCCCAGAAGATGGCGCCCTTGGCCCGCGTCTTGCTGAAGTCCGCCTTGTCCACGTTGCTTTTCATGAAGACCGCCTTCTCCAGATTCGCCCCGGCGAAGGTGGCCCCGCTCACGTCGGCAGTGAGGAAGTAGCCCTTGGAGGCGGCCGCTTTCGACACATCGGCCCCCTTGAGCGTCGCCTGTTCGAACAGGGTCCCTTCGTAGGTCCCGCCGGCCATCTTGGCGCCGGTGAAGTCCGCCTGGCTGCAGACCCCCTTCGACAAATCGACGCCGGTCAGGTCGGCTTGCGGGAGTTTGGCCTTCATGAGGAGGGCCTTCGGCAGCTTCGCGCCTTTCAAATTGGCGCGGGAGAAGTCCGCTTCCCCGGCGATGGCCTTCGTCAGATTGGCCCCGGACAGATTGGCCCCGGACAGCTTGGTCTTCGACAAGTTCGCGCCGGTCAGATCGGCCCCGTGCAAATCGAGTCCGGAGAGGTCGAGTTCCGCCAACTTCTTGCCGGCGAGGCTCTTGCCCGCGCGATAGCGGGCGACCACCTCGTCCCGCGTGAGGGGCTTCATGTCGTCCACGTCGATCCCGGCCTTCTTGAGCTGTTCCCTGGCCCAATCGGGAATGGGATTGGCCTTAAGTTCCTCGGCCTTGGCCATTGCCGCCTCGTACTTGACCTTGGCGTCGGCCATCATGGCCTTGGCCTTCTCTTCCTGCTCCAAGACCATCTGCAGCTGATCCGGGGGCAGTTTGGCCTTGACCTCGTCCGGAATGCCGGGAAAGTCGAAACTGGGCGGACCGGCCGGAGGGGGCGCGTTCAAGGCGTCCAGCAGTTGCTTGGGATCCTGCCCGGCCTTCTGCATGGCCTCGGTCGCCTGGGCCATGGCCTTCTGTTTGGCCTCTTCGACCTGGACCATGATCTCGTCTTTGGTCGGAATCTTGTCGGGCGGCGGGGGGGGCGGCGGATTGAAGAGCTTCTCGACATCGACGTTCTTGGCCGCTTCGGGATTCTTGGCCAGGGCGTCCATGAGCTGTTGCTTGGCCTGGGCCTTGGCCGCATCGACCTTGGCCATGGCGTCGGCGATCTGGCCCTTCGCCTCGGCCATCTTGGCCTGCGCCTCGCGAATCGGGGCTGTGTCCACATAACCCATCGGGCCCATCTTGTCCTGCAACCCGGCCAACTTCTCGGCCGCCGCGCCCAGTTGGGCCGCGCCTGCGTCCAAGCTCGCGGCGGGATCGCCTTTCGGGGCATTCTTGACGATGTCGGGGACTTCGCCCTTGGCCAGTTGCTCCTTGATCTTGGCCACGTCCGCCTTGGCCTGCGCGATCTTGGCCTTGGCCTCCGCCATCTTGGCGTCTGCGTCTGCCTTGATGGCGGCGATGTCCGCCGGAACCTTCCGGTCCAGCCGCTTTTGGAACTCTTCCTTGTAGAACTCAAAACTCTGGGGCCGGTCGGTCATCTTCTCCGTGACCAGGAACAGCTTGATCACATCGGAGGCCTCGTCGTCCGCCGCCGGAGCTGTGTTGCGGTAAAGCACCAACCCCTTCTCGATGGACGGGAACAGCCAGACCGTATCCAGGTCGAGCGTGAACTCGCTGAAGACCTCGCCGTCCTTTTTTTGATGGACCAGGAAGAGCCGCGGCCGGACGCCGGGCAGTTGCGAGCGCAGCCGGGCCTTCTCGGCGTGCATGCCCTCGATTTCGACCCCTTCGTCGCCCTTGAAAAATTTCGGCGTCCCCGTCAGCCACTGGTCCTTCGGCGCCACGTTGAAGAAGCTGTAATCCATGTCGTCGGGGAAGTAGGGCCAGCGCTCCTTCAACCAGCGCTCGTCGTAGGTCCCCGTCTTTTTCATCCGCTGGGGCCACATGACGTCGTAAGGCAGAAAGCCGGCCGGTTCGCGCCGGTCCGCGGGGCTGCCGATCAAGCTATTCGGCGACTCGACGTTCGGCAGAGGCAGGTTCTGGTCCGCCGCCCGATCCGGGTCCGCGAGGAACCCCTTGCCGATCGGGTTCTGGTCATAGCCCTTGCCGCCGTAGGCCCGCTCGTACACGAGGTCCATCTCGGCGAAGGGCTCCGGTTCGGAAGGGATCTGGACTCCGCCCCGCTTGACCCATGTCCGGTTGCCGAACACGGCCAGGCTTTTCGAGAGGGACCCGACTTTCGCCGTCACTTTGGCGGCGGGGATGGTTTTGCCCTTGGGCGCGTAGCACTTGCCGCGGACCAGGATTTCGCCGCCGACTTTCGGCATGCCCGCGTCCAGGATCGCGTCCTTCCCCAGTTCCTTGGTGACGAGCGGCCAGAGTTGCTGTTCGGTGAGGGGCTTATCCGGATCGTTGAAGTCGAAGCAATACATGACCGTGGTGGCAAAGGCGAAGTGGCCCGCCTTGCCGAACCGGTACAGCAGCAACCCCTGGTCGAGATCTTTAATGACTTTCATAATCTCCCTTGCCCCGGCGGCCTATCGGCAGGATGCGGAATCTCGAAAATCCAGTCAACTGAAAAGCCCGCGCTTTCCGCGCCGCCGCCAAGCGCCCTCCCGGCGCGGCGCGGGCCGGCTCAGCTGATGATAAAGATCGCCGCGTTGACGATGACGGACTCCTTGTCCGCCAGATCCGTCGCGACATTGACGATGCTGGTTTCGCAATCCTGGATGTCCGTGGCCATGGTGCCAATGTTCGTTTCGGCCGTTGTAATCCGCTGGCCGTGCGTCCCGATCGTGGTTTCAGCCGTCGTAATCCGGTTGCCGTGCGCTCCAATCGTCGTCTCCGTCGTCGTGATGCGCTGCTCGGCCGCGGTGAGTTGCTGGGCCGCCGCGATGATCTGATTGGTATGGGTCCCGATGTCTTGCTCGGCCGCCGTAATCCGGGCGCCATGGGCCTCGATCGTCGTGCTAATGGCCTTGATTTCATTGTCCGTGGCGTTGACGTGGAAGTTGTGCACTTCCGTCGAGACTCCGACGGCGAATTCGAGCATCCACACCCCAAGGAAGAAATCGATACTGACGCCCAGGGCCGTATCCACCCTGGGACCCGCAACAATGTAGGTATCGGCCCCCAGTATCACTTCGCCGTTGTAGCCGCCTTTGATCAGCGAAAAACTGTTGCCGCCGACCGTTTCCCGGAAATTGCCGCCGATCGTTTCGACGCTGTCGCCGCCGACCGTTTCGACCATCTTGCCATCGACCGTCTCGGTGCTGTCGCCCTTGATGATCTCGATGCTGTTGCCTCCGACTTTGGTGTACGAATGGGCCTCGGTTTCGAAGCAGAGCCCGTTGATTTTTTCCTCCCCCTTTTCGCATGCGCCCGGCTCCGCGGACGGGGTGTCGGTTTTGGCGGCGCCCATCCGGATATGGGTCTGGGCCTTCGGTGTCTTGAGGTAGATGCGCTCCGATCCTTCTTTGTCCTCGAAGGTCAGCAAGTTGCTCCCCGCCGTGTGGATGGCGCTCTGGGTCTGGTTGCTGCGCGTGACCAGGTTCGGGTTGTCGGAATTCGGCACCGCCGCCGTGATTACCGGCCAGTTCGGGTCCCCGTCCTGGAACGACAGGAGCACCTCCGCGCCCTTGTGCAACGGGAAATGCATGCCATGGTCTTTGCCCGAGTAGGGCGTCGCCATGCGAATCCAGGCCGAGGCCTTCGTCGGTTCCTTGTCCGTCTTATCGAACGGCAACTGCACCTTGTACCGACCCTGGTCGTCCAGCTCGGCGTACTGGCCGCTGCCTTCTGCGTCCACAAAGGCCGTCATGGTGCCGTGAATCACCGGCTTGGGCGTCAGCCGTTCGGGACGGAACTGGATGTCGGCCGGTATGGCCGCGCACTCGTTACGGTAGAAGTCCTCACGGGCTCGCCCGCCCGTCGCGCCCCCCTCCAGACCGGCCAGCAGGGTGCCGGCCTGAGCCCCTTCGTGGCGCACCTCGGTCACCAGATAGCGTCCGTTGAAATCCGCGCGGTAATGACCGTGCATCTCCATGAAGAACCCGGCGCGCAGCCCCGTCGCGGTTCCATCTCCCTGGAACGTTTTTTTCCGGCAGGCCAGTTCCTGGGCGCGGACCATCGCCAGGGCCTTGCCCTCCTGCTGGGTCTCGAACGCCTCCCCGTAGATTCGCATCTCGCCCTTGCCGGAGAGCGCGACGTCCGCCTCGGCCGAAAGGGCCAGCGATGCGGTGCGATAGTTGTAGTCCTGCAAGACCACTTTTCGGGGAACCGGCTTCTGCCGGCAGACCCAGGCCTGCATGGATTCCTCGCTGACGCCCGTCTCCATCTGCGCCGCCGGCCGGTAGGACACTTGCCGCACCGACGCAGCTTGCATCGCTTTCGCATCGATGATGATGAGTTTCTCGCGATCCGTCCCCTGCTCGAAAAAGAAATAGATCCCGTCCCGTTCCATCAGGCGGGTGATGAACGCCAGATCCGTCTCCTGGTACTGGCAGACATAGGGCCAGGGCTTGTAGGTACTGGCCAGCTTCAATTCGTAGTCCTGGCTCGTCAGTCCGTTCTCTTTCAGCTTGAGGTCGAGAATTTGGGGAATCGTCCGGTCCAAATACACCTCGGAAATCCGGTCCAGGGAGAGGCCCCACACACGCGGCGCCAGCGACACCCGATAGAAGGTGTAGGGCCCGACCTGGTGCGCCTGCTCCAATTGTTTGACCAGGCCGTGATACGGAATCGGCTGGGGGTCACCGGCCCTGGGGTGAATCGTCAGCGTGGCCGGCTGGTCGAGCACCGCCTCCATCGAAAGGTTGGCGTCTCCGGAAACCAGCAGGAGATCGAATTCGTACGGGCGAGAAATCGCCTCCGTGCCCGACAGCTCCGCCACGGCAAAGGTGCCGGGCGGCAGGGCCTTCGAGGTGAACCCAAAGCGCTTCTGTGTCCCGAGCTTGTCTTCAAGCGTCGTCATAAGAACCTCCGCTGTATCGTCGAGGAGAGATCGGACCGTGACTACGTGACTAGGGGGTAGGATGCGGAATTCGGAGACTCTAGTCAACCAAGTACATCAGCGTCTGCACAGAGACAGCGTACGGTGGCGGTCTCCGCGCGCCCATGACTTTTAGCGCAGCTTATCCTATCATCGTCACGCCGAAGGTGGTCATCTCGATATCGCCGCTCTTGATGTCGGTGGCCGTCTCGTCCACGCGGACCTCGGAGGACCGCACCTCGGTCTCCGTCTCGTCGACGTTTACCCCGGTGGTGCCCACCCGAGTGCCCAGTTCGGTCATCTCGATCTCCGTGGCTTCAATGTTCGTCTGGGTCGAGCACAGGGATTGCACTCTGGCCACCACTTCCTGCCCGAACGATTTGATCTTCGATCCGACGGCCTCGAGCTTCTGGCCGACCTGTTCGAGCTTTTCTCCCGCCACATGGAGCTTGGAGGTGACGAATTCGGTCACCGGACCCAGGTTCGTGTTCCGTTCGGTGCCGATCACCATCTTGCCGCCGACCCCGACATACATGTCGATCCATTCGCCGAAATACATGTGCCCGGCGGCGGTCAACAGCGGCACCTGCGCCTTTCCGGGCAGCACCACGTAGAGGTTTCCCGCCACCCCGATGAACATGTCCCCTTGGATGCCGATCACAGTCTTGGCAGATTTGCCGATGACCGTTTGGGATTCGGCGCCGTAGATCGTCATTTTCGAGATGGGCGACTCAATGGCGGACCCGATAAGAGGCACGTAATTGCCGGCGTCCGTCAGGCTGGACAGCGGCGAGCCCAGGGTCACTTCCCGCTGGCCGATGGTTTCCGTCTGGGTGCCCGTCACTTTGAGCGTGTCGCTCTTCAGGGTGGTGCTCGCGTCCGTGGCGCTGACCGTCCAGTTGGCGTCCGTGTTGAACGTGAAGCCGTCCGTGCTGGCGCCGGCCGCCTGGGCGCCCACCGTCGATTGCATGCCGGTGCCCATCCGCAATATCGTATTGGCCTTGGGTGTATTGAGGTGAATGTGCTCGTTGTCGATCAGATCCTCCATCACCATCCGGTTGCTGCCGCCGGTGTGCAACACGGTCTGAGTTTGATTGACGCGGGTCACGATGTTGGGAGTTTCTGAGTTATGCACGGCTCCGACGATCACCGGTTGGTTGAGGTCTCCGTTCACGAAGCTCAGCAACACCTCCGTGCCCTTATGGAGGGGATAATGCATGCCGTGGTCCTTGCCGGAGTATTGAGACGTCTTCCTAATCCAGGTCGAGGCCTTCCCGGCCTGCTTGTCGGTCTTGTCGAAGGGCACCTGGACTTTGTAGCGACCCTGGTCGTCGATCTCCGCATACTGGCCGCTGCCCTCCGCGTCTACGAACGCGCTGATCGTGCCTTCGATCCGCGGAGAGGGTGTTCGTCGCTCGGGCCTGAATTGCGTGGCGGCCGGAATGGCCGTGAACTCCTGGCGATAGAAGGGCTCCCGCTCGCCCTGCTGCCCCTCTGGGATCAACCCGCTGAAGAGGGCGGCGGCCTGCGACCCCTCGTGCCGGACGCGAGTCGTCAGATAGGTGGCGTTAAAGTCCGTCCGGTAATGCCGGTCGAGCTGAAAAAAATAGCCCGCGCGCAACCCCGTGGCGGCGCCCTCTCCGTAAAATTGTATCCGGCGACACAAAAACTCCTGGGCACGGATGTCGGCCAACCGCCTGCCCTCTTCCGGATTTTCATAATGTTCCCCGAAGATTCGCTCCTCGCCGATGCCATTGGGGCCCACCGCCGCCTCTGCGGTCAATTCCATCGCCGCTTTCTCGTAGTTGTAGTCCTGCAGCACGATCTGTTTCGGCATCGGCTCCTGTTTGCACACAAAGGCCTGGATACCGCCCTCGCGCTTCGCCAGCGCCGGATCGCCGGACGCGAGATAGGGCACGACCTGCTTGGTGTGATCGTGGAACGTGAGGGAGTCCACCAGCCTGAGTTTCTCTGCGCCGCGGCTCTGTTCGAAAAAGTAATAGATCCCGACCCGCTCCATCAGCCTGGAAATGAACGCGAAGTTGGTCTCCTGATACTGGCAATAGTAGGACCAGACCTTGTAGCGCGCGTTGAGTTGCAACGCATGGTTGTCGCCCCCCAGCCCGGCGTCCGTCAGTACGCGCTCGATCATCTGCGGGATCGTCATGCCCACGTACACCTCGGATTCGCGGGATCGCGAGAGCCGCCAGAGCCGGGGAACCAACACCACCCGGTAGAGGGTGTACGGACCGGCCTGATGCAATTGCTCGCAGGCCCGGATGACGCCATGATACGGCACCGGGGCGCCGCCCGGCTTCCCGTAGATCGTGAACGTCGCCGATCGATTGAGCAACGTCTCCACGGGGACGTCCGCCCGTTCGGCGATGAGCGTGAGCGTGAATTCGTAGGGTTGCGAGAGGGCCTCGATCCCTTCCATCTTCACCACGCCGAAGGTGCCGGCGGGAACGGCGGTCGAGGCGAAGGCGAAGCGACGCTGATCCCCCAATTGTTCGTCGAATGTGGGCATGGCCCCTCCTTCTCAAACAGGTGCGCCCGCTCCCCAGACGGCGAGCGGGCGACACCTAGAACGTTTTCGACCAATCCGATCAAGCCTTGAACGTGAGCGCGAAGTTCCCGTCGGCGGCCACGTCCAGGTTCACGCTCGACGGCATGGCCCCGTCGGCCATGTGCGTGAGAATCTCCTGCGAGAGCTGGGGCATGATCGTTCCCCGCAGGATGAAGTCGATGTTCCGCGCGCCGGTTTCGGACTCTGTGCAGCGCGCCGTGATCTGATCCACGACCTTGTCCGTATAGGTCATCGTCATCTTGTTGTTGTCGGCCAGGCGCGACACGAGCTTGTTGAGCTTCAACCGCACGATCCCCTTCATCGCCTCCGGGTCCAGCAGGTAATAAGGGATGACCGTCATGCGGGCCAGCAGCGCCGGCTTGAAGTGGTTGCTGAGCAGGGGCCGGACCGCGCCCATCACCGTTTCCAGCGGCGGCCGCGTCCCGCCCTGGGTGAGTTCCGCGATCACGTCGGTCGCCAGGTTGCTCGTCAGGAACAGCACCGTGTTCCGAAAGTTGATCAGCCGCCCCTCGCCGTCGGCGCAAGCGCCCTTGTCGAAGATCTGATAGAAGAGATTCAGCACGTCCAGATGCCCCTTCTCGACCTCGTCCAGCAGGACGACGGAATAGGGCCGCTGGCGCACCCCCTCGGTAAGCACGCCCCCCTCCCCGTAGCCGACGTAACCGGGCGGCGAGCCGATCAGGCGGCTGACCGTGTGCTTCTCCTGGAACTCGCTCATGTTGATCGTGATGACCGACTGCTCGCCGCCGAACATCATGTCGGCCACGGTCAAGGCCGTCTCGGTCTTGCCCGTGCCGCTGGGGCCGACCAGCAGGAAGACCCCCTCCGGCAGGTTGGGGTCCTTGACCCCCGATTTGGCGGCCTTGAGAATCTCCGCGATCTGGTCCATGGCATGGTCCTGTCCCCGGATACGCTTCTTGAGGAGCTGGTCCATGTGCAGGGTGTTGTGAGCCTGGTCGCGGAGCACCTTGCCCAGCGGGATGCCGGTCCAATCGGAGACGACCTTCGCCACCACGTCCGGGTCCACCTCCACGCGGATCAACGGGGTTTCGCCCTGGAGTTTTTTGAACTCCTCCATGGCCTTCTCCGCCTCGCCCTGGAGCTTGGTGATCTGGGCCGCTTGCTCGCCCACGGCCCTGGCCTCCGCCAGTTTGCGCCGGAGCTGGACGACCTTTTCGCCGGCGGCCTTCTCCTTCTGCCAGCGTACGCGAAGGTCCTCGACCTCCTTGGTCAGTGACGCGACTTCCGCCTTGATCTCCTTGAGCCGGGCCTCGTCCACCTGCTGGCCGTTGTCGCGGTCCCGCTCCAGCGCCCGCTGCTCCCGTTGAATGGCCTGGATGCGGCGCTCCTTGTCCTCCACCACGTCGGGGGTGGAGGAGAGGTTCACCTTCACCCGCGCGGCGCTCGTATCCAGCAGGTCCACGGCCTTGTCCGGCAGCTGGCGGCCGCTGATGTAGCGGCTGGACAACTCCGCCGCCGCCACGATGGCGTCGTCCCGCATCACCACCTTGTGCGCCGCCTCGTAGTTGTCGCGAAGCCCGCGCAGGATGACGACCGCCGTGTCCACGGAGGGTTCGTCCAGCTTCACCAGCTGGAACCGGCGGGCCAGGGCCGGGTCCTTTTCGAAATATTTCTTGTACTCGCTCCAGGTCGTGGCCGCGATCGTGCGCAGTTCCCCGCGCGCCAGCGCCGGCTTGAGCAGGTTGGCGGCGTCGCCGCCGCCGGCCGATCCGCCCGCGCCGATCAGCGTGTGGGCCTCGTCGATGAACAGGATGATGGGCTTGGGGGAGGCCTTGATCTCGTTGATCACGCCTTTCAGGCGGTTCTCGAATTCGCCCTTCACGCCGGCGCCGGCCTCCAACAATCCCATGTCCAGCCCCAGCAGCGTCACGTCCTTGATGATGTCCGGCACGTCGCCCTGCACGATCCGGAGCGCGAGCCCCTCCACCAGCGCGGTCTTGCCCACGCCGGGGTCGCCGACCGCGATCGGGTTGTTCTTCCGCCGCCGCGCCAGAATGTCCACCATCTGCCGGATCTCCTGGTCGCGTCCGAACACCGGATCGATGTCGCCCGCCTTGGCCTTGGCGGTGAAGTCGGTGCAGAACCGGCTCAAGGCCGTGCCCCCGGCTGCGCCGGCTTGTGCCTCGCCCGCAACCGCGGCGCCGCCCGACGTCGAAGTCTCGACCGAGCCCCTGGTCCAGTCCCCGAACTTCGCGAGCAGCATGTCCCGATTGACGGACTTGAGCATGTCCACGTAGTTACCGGAGGCGAAGAAGGCGGCCCGGCTCAAAAAGGCCAGGAGCAGGGCCCCGGACCGGATGCGCGGCTCCAGTAGGTTGATCGAAGACACCAGCCAGGCGTCCTGGATCAGCTCCAGCAGGAGCGGCGAGAAGACCGGCTTCCCGCTATTGCCCGTCCGGAAATCCTCGATGGCCTGATCGATCGCCCGCTTGGCCAGGGCCGCGTCGAGGTCGCTCTGACGGAGGATCAGCGAGAAGTCGGCCTGCAGGTCCTCGAGCAGCTTGCTGAAGAAATGCTCGACGGTCACTTCGTAATTGCTGCGGGACAGGCAGAGCCCCGCCGCCCCTTCCAATGCCTGGGTGCAATAGGGGTTCAAGCGGGAGATCAACGGTTTCAATTCAACGAGAATCATAGTGCCCTCGATTGAGACAAGTGAAGATGATTACTGGTAGAGCGCGAACGGCACCCGTCCCTCCTGCTCATACGTGCCCGAGAAGATCCAGGTGTCCAATCCCAGCCGGCCCCACTGTACCACGCCCAGACAGGCCGGTTGCTGAAGGCTCCCGGCCTTGAGCACCAGTTCCAGCGAGCTGCCCAGACAGCCGACCTGATACAACCGGATCAGATACTTCAACCATCCGTACTGGGGCTGGCCGGGCAACAGCTGATGGTACTGCTCGGCGGACACGGGCCCGATGCGGACCAGGAAATGATTCATGCGATCGTCCAAGGACTGCCCCAGCCAGGCCCCTTGCCCCAGCCGGCCCTGCTCCGCCTCGCGACTCTCGCCCAGGATCAGCCGCTGGTCCGCCGGAATGTCCATCCTCTTGGGCACGCAGGACTCGACCGACACGGGAACCTGCTCCAGCGCGTCGCTCAACAGCGTCTCCATTCCCATGGCCGACCGGGGAAACTGGGTGAAGAGGCCGGCGTAGCGCAGGAGCTGATAGGCGTGGGGCTGCCGGTCGCGGATGGACGGCTCGCCGAGCCCGATCAGCGCATAGAGGCGGTCGAGGTGGGCTGCGTCGCCTTCCTCGAACACGGTCAGGTACTGTCGATTTTTCGCCCAGGCCGCGAAGAAGATCGGATAGATGGCGTAGTGGAAGATGTCCAGAAACGCCCGGACCGCGCGCTTGTCGGCCCGCCGCTCCTCGATCAGGTCTTCGGTGTAAAAGGTCGGAAGCGGCGACGACACGCCGTAGAGCCCGAAGAAATTCGCCGTGACCCGATAGCCCTTCCCATCGGGCAGGACCTCGATCGCGTCGAGATCGGTTTCGGGAAAGGCCAGGCTCAGGTTCGGCCGGATGTGGATCTTGTCCCAGACATCAGCCGGCGGCCCGCCCTCGCCCCCTTCGTGGCGCAGCGTGTCCTGCAGGAGTCGGATCGCCTGAAAAAACGTGAACGAGGGGGCGTCCCGGAGGAGCCTGTCAGTCAAATCAGTTGTTGCTGTCCGATCCGTTCCGGCCATCGGTACCGTTCTCCCGTATACGCGTCTTCGATCTCAAAGCGGGTGTAGGAATTGAGCCCCGCATAACAGCCCAGGAAACGATCCAGAATACAGCCGAAGAGGAATAGGTCCCCTTCGCCGGCGAAGTGGTCCGGCTGGCATTTGACCCGGATGTTCCAGCCCCGCATCATGTAGCCGGAGACCAGGCGGCTGGCCGTTTCGGCCTTGACCTCCAAAATGCTGTCGATCCGCTTCCGGTTCGCCACGTCGAGGCCCCGTTCGTGCGCCTCCGAAAACAAATAGAGCGACAGAAGGGTCTTCAGGTTCTGCGCCGTGGCCAGCGAGAAATAATTCAAGGTCAGGTGCGAGAGCAACCGCCAGAGCAGGGCATCGTTGGCCGGCGCCATCTGAAAGGCGCTCGGCGGGCGGATGTTCCTGAACGACAGCCGCTCGGGCGAGGTGCCGCTGGGCTTGGAGATGTCCCCCATCAGCAGATTCTCCGGCAGGGTGCCGTTCGTGCAGGTCAGCTTGATGGAGAGCGTTTCCTCGCCGGGAATTTCCTCCGGCGCATAGATGACCGACAGGTACACGTCCGTGCCGCGCGTCACCGCCGATGGCTTGAGCACCGTGTGGTAGGTGCCGCATTCCTCCTCCGTCGGCTGCCGGAAGAACCCGAACGGATAGTAGGGCTTTTCCTGCGTCACGCCCTGCCGAAACCCGACGACCTGGTCGATCGTGTGGATCTGGTAATGCGTCTTCGAGGCGCCGGCCGGCGCAACCTCGTACTCGCTCCGCTGATGCTCCAGCGAAATCGGGCTGGCATCGTAGGGGAACAGGTTGATCGCCGGCGTCGCGTGCAGCACGAAACTGTCGCGCCGGATCTCCGGCATCCAGTCGGGGGTCTCGTGCAGGCGGAACTCCACGTCGAACTTGGTTCCCGTCCCCCGGTTCTCCCAGCGATCCAGCCCCTCCAGGTCGAGAAAGAAGAACTTTTCGGGCAGGATAAAATATTCCTGTAAAAGCCGGTAGCCGGGATAGATGTGCGGCGGATAGGGGAGCAGGGACTGTTCGCCGGAAAACCCGACCGGCTTCAATGCGTCGGGAGGCAGCGTGTGCGTCCCGGCATTGGGCGCGCTGATAACGATGTTCTGGAGGTGCCGGTTCAGCAGAAGAAACAGCTTGGAGGCGTCGGGAAACGCTCCGGCCAGGAACAGGCGCAGGCTGGAGGCCTTCCATTGCGGCAGGGCCATGCCGCTCAACTCGAAGGACAGCTTGATCGAGGCCGGGGCGCCGGGCTTCTTCACCAGTTGCGCGTCCTGCAGCGTGAGCGGATAGACCTCGACTTCGTAGCAGGTGCGAAAGATGCAGGAAGTCCCTTCCACCGGCACCGAGTTGATCTCCACGCCTGCGGCCACACGCGCCGGCTCGTTAAGTTTGCCCGTGGCGGCAAAGACGATGACGGTGGTGCAAGGGATCGGGCGGAGATACTGCGGGAACAGCAGGCGCGCCAGTTCCTGGATGAACTCCGGGAACCCGTCCGCGAGTTTGCGCCGGGCCATGCCGACCAGAAACGCGACGCCTTCCAACAGGCGCTCGACGTCCGGATCGGACGAGGGCCCGCTGAGCATCGGGGCCAAGGCCGGATTTTCTTTAGAGAACTGGACGGACAGGTCCCGGAGGTGCTGGAGTTCTTGTTCGTAGTAGCGGTCCAGCATGGCGGGGCTAAGACGACTGCTGCGGTGCGGCCAGGCTCCCCTCTCGTGCCGTCATCCGTGGCTCCTCAAGCTGCCGCCGAGACTCGAAGGGAGGGTCGCGGCAGGACGCCCGACTCAGGGCCTGATCAGTGGTAGACCGAAACCTTGCCGTTCGCCGACACCACCGTGGACAGATGGACCGGAATGTCCCGATCGTCCACGGCGACCGTGCCGGACAGTTCGAACCGAAGCGACAGGGGATCGTCCCCGCCGGAGATTAGCCTGACTTGCGGAGACTTGAGGCGGGGCTCAAACCGCTCGATCACCTGCTTGAGCCCCACCTCGATTTCCTGCGGCGTGCCCGGGACCAGGGAGCCGGCCAGATTCGTGTAGTCCGGCACCCCGAACGTGTCGTCGATCGGCACGCTGCCCTGTTTCGTGTTCAAAATCCGCTGCAAATGGCGGAGCAACGACCGGACCAACGTGTCCGCGCTGGGAGACGCCGTGTAGTCCGCCCCCTCTTCCCAGTGCGAAATCCGCTCCAGCAGTCGTTGCTCGCTCATCGTCGTCCAGCAGGATGTTGAAAAAGCCCCCCAGCGTCGTTCTCGCATCGCTCAGAGGCTCCACGTACGGCAGAGAGTACGCGTCGCCTCCTCGCTCGTTGCGGCCTTGCTGGACGGTCTTTTTGACCATCCTACAAGACATGCCGACTCAGCAACCTACTGCAATTTCAGGAGGGCACCTTCCAGTTGTCCTCGCCCTCGATGCCGTCCTTCACCCAGGTCCAGGTCACCTTTTCGTAGGTGAACGAATACTCGACCATGTGGCCCATCGTCGAATTGGTCTGGTCCAGGCAG
>VGXC01000020.1 GCA_016873495.1 Nitrospira sp.
GTTGCCGGAACGTGGACGACACGCGGCGGCGGCCGGAACATAAAACCGGACATTTCTACTTTGGGAAGAAGAGGACATTTCTAAATTGGGTTGACAAATGGGCCGATTCCGAATTGACTTTTACCGGCCCGGCCAGTATGCTTTTTCCTTTCTAACAGAGGGGTTAGCACCATGAAAGTGATTCTGAAAGAGAACGTGGACGGGGTCGGCCATCTGGGAGACCTATTGGACGTGTCGGACGGCTTCGCGCGGAACTATTTGCTCCCGCGCCGCAAGGCCTTGGAAGCCAACACCCGCAACGTCAAGGAACTGGAGCATGCCAAGCGCACCATGGCGGACAAGGCCAAGAAGGAGAAGCTGGAGATCGAGGCTTTGGCTAAAAAGATGTCCGCCGTCTCGCTGACCATCATGGCCCAGGTGGGCAAGGACGACAAGCTCTTCGGGTCGGTCACGACCAAGGATATCGCGGAGGGGCTGGTCGAGCATGGCTTTACGGTGGATCGCCGGAAGATACAACTGGCGCAGCCGATCAAGGAACTGGGGACGGTGACGGTGTCGGTGAAGCTGCATCGCGACGTGACGGCCACGGTGGCAGTGCACGTGGTGAAGAAGCAGGATCAGGAGGCGGCTGCGGAGACCGGCGCCTGATCCGGCGCGCGGCAGAAGGCGGAGCGTCATGGCCTAACTGTTGATCGAGGAGGCAAGGGGAGCTGATGAGGGAGTCTCATGAGTAGTCAGGCTGTGGGTTCGTTGAAAGCCTTGAAGGCGGGCGATCCCGCCGTGTATGAGGCCATTCGCAAGGAGGAGAAGCGTCAGCGGGACAAGCTCTTGCTGATCGCGTCGGAGAATTTTGCCAGCCCCGCTGTGTTGGCGGCGCAGGGCTCCCTCATGACGAACAAGTATGCAGAGGGTTACTCCGGCCGCCGCTATTACGGCGGGTGTCAGTATGTGGATACGGTGGAATCGCTCGCCATCGAGCGGGCGAAGCAGATCTTCGGCGCCGAGCACGTCAACGTCCAGCCCCATTCCGGCTCGCAGGCCAACATGGCCGCCTATCTCTCGGTGCTCAAGCCGGGGGACGTGATTTTGGGCATGGATTTGGCGCAGGGCGGGCATCTGACCCACGGGAGCAAGGTGAATTTCTCGGGCCAGCTCTTTCAATCCTTCTTCTACGGGGTGGACCGGCAGACCGAGCAGATCGACTATGACGCGGTGCAGCGCATCGCCGAGCAGTGCCGGCCGAGGATGCTGGTCGCGGGGGCGAGCGCCTATGCGCGGACGCTGGACTTTCCTCGGTTTCAGGCGATTGCCAAGTCGGTCGGTGCCTATCTGCTGGTCGACATGGCCCACATCGCGGGCCTCGTCGCCGCTGGGCTCCATCCCAACCCCGTGCCCTACGCCGATTTCGTGACCACGACGACGCACAAAACCCTTCGGGGTCCGCGCGGTGGGGTGGTCATGTGCAAGGCGGAACATGCCAAGGCGGTGGATAAGGTGGTGTTCCCTGGCATGCAGGGGGGGCCGTTGATGCACGTGATCGCGGCCAAGGCCGTGGCCTTTAATGAAGCCCTCGCGCCCTCCTTTAAGGCCTATCAGCAACAGGTTCTGGCCGATGCCCGAGCGTTGGCCTCGGGGCTGCTGTCGCGAGGCTACAAGGTCGTCTCGGGCGGAACCGATACCCACTTGATGCTGGTTAATCTCAGCATCAAGGAGGTCACGGGTAAGGAAGCGGAGACGGCGTTGGACAACGCCGGCATCATCGTGAACAAGAACGCGGTGCCGTACGACGAAAAGCCGCCGGCCGTCGCCAGCGGGATTCGGCTGGGGACCCCGATCGTCGCGACGCGCGGGATGCGGGAAGCGGAGATGGCCGAGGTCGTGTCGCTGATCGACCAGGTGCTTCAGAAGCCCAAGGACAAACGGCTGCAGCGGGAAATTCGGAAACAGGCCAAGGCCCTCTGCAATCGGTTCCCCTTCTTTTACCCCTACGAGGCCCCCTCGGCCTGAAAAGGACCAGCCCGGTGAAGTGCCCCTTCTGCGACGACATTGAAGACAAGGTGGTGGATTCACGGATGGCCCGCGAGGGAGAAGTCATCCGCCGCCGCCGCGAGTGCCTGGCCTGCAAACGTCGCTACACGACCTACGAGCGGGTCGAAGAAAGCCTGCCTGTTGTCGTGAAGAAGGACGGCCGGCGCGAGCCGTTCGATCGCGGTAAAATTTTGGCGGGGTTAAAAAAAGCCTGCGAGAAACGCCCGATCAGCACCGCGACGATCGAAGCGGTGGCCGACCGGATCGAGAAGCGTATTCAGGAAATGGGGGAAACGGAGCTTCCCAGCACTGTCGTCGGGGAGGAAGTGATGAGGGAATTGCATCAACTGGACCAAGTGGCGTATGTCCGGTTTGCTTCGGTCTACCGCGAGTTCAAGGACATCGATCAGTTCATGGATGAACTGAAAACGCTGGCTCGTGAACGGCGGGAGAAATAGTACGGTCCGTTCCCCCGCCACTCTTTTCTTTCCTTGGCCGCCTTTCCTTCGCTTCCTGTTCACGGTACGGTTGCGTGCGGTTCGGTGATGTCCCTCCGAGCGTCCTGGCGAGGCCCCGATGCCTGCAGTTCGACACAGCGTGAAACCCAAACGTGCGCGGCGGCGCCCGCTCAAGAAGCGGGGGGCGCCCGCGACGCATGTCGCCATCATCGGGGCAGGCCGCGGCGGCACGGCGCTGATGGAAATCTTTGCCACCGATCCGCTGGTGCAGGTCGTGGGCATTGCCGAGGTGAATCCCAGGGCGGACGGGGTGGCGCTGGCGCGCCGGCTGAACATTCCGATCACGCGCGATTATCGGGAACTGCTGGCGATGGAGCGGGTGGATCTGATCATCGATGTGAGCGGGAGCGCAGAAGTGGGGCGCGTGTTGCAGGATTTTCACCGCATGGGCGTGGCGGTGATCGGCGGCGCCAGCGCCAAGTTCATGTGGCAGCTGATCGAGGCCCGGATTCGCGCCACGGCGGAGATCGAAAAGACGCTCAACAAGTACCAGTCGCTCTACCGCCTTTACGTCAAGGAGTCGGGGGCGGCGGTCACGGAGGAACGGACCCGCATTGCCTGCGAAATCCACGACGGTTTGGTCCAAAACCTGGCCGGGGTGAACTTCAAGCTGGATCTGTGCCAGGAGATTCTCCGGAAGGACCCCCGGGCGGCGCAAACGACGCTTCGGGAAACCAAGACACAATTGAAAATGGCCATCCAGGAGGCTCGCCAAGTCATTTTCAACCTCCGTCCCGTCCAGTATGACAAGATGGACCTGATCCCTGCCCTGGCGAACTATCTGCGATCCTACGAAACCCAATACCACATCAAGACCGAATTCTCCGTGTCCGGGGACGAGACCACGCTGCTTCCCAAGACCAAGATTTTTCTCTTCCGCATCGTGCAGGAAGCGTTGAGCAATGTACAGAAGCATGCCAAGACGGATCACGTATCGGTGCGCCTCGAGTTGGGAAACGAGTCGCTCAGCGCGACGATCACCGATTCCGGCATCGGGTTCGACATGGACGCGGTGTCGCTGGACCCCGAGAAGTGGGACCATTTCGGTCTCCGCGGGATCGTCGAGCGGGCGCGGCTGGTCGGCGGAACCGCCAGTATTGCATCCAAAAAAGGCAAGGGGACGCGCATTACGATCGTCGTGCCGCTGACGCAGAAGGAGGCCGAGTCGCATGGAGCGTATTAAAGTTCTCATCTCGGACGATCACCGTGTAGTGCGGGAGGGACTCTCCGCAATCCTGAAGACCAAGGAAAACATTGAGGTGGTCGGAGAGGCGCAGGATGGTCAGGAGGCGGTCGAGAAAGCCCGCTCGCTCGTGCCGGACGTGATCCTGATGGATGTGAGTATGCCCCGGATGGGCGGAGTCGAAGCGACACGGATCATCAAACGGGAATTCCCGCACATCGGCATCATTGCGCTGACCATGTATGAAGAACAGCAATATATCTTCGATCTGGTTCGGGCCGGCGCGACGGGCTATTTGCTCAAAGATACGGATTCCTCTCAGATCGTGGCGGCAATCCGCGCAGTCTATCGGGGCGAGTCGCTCATTCATCCTTCGGTGGCCAGCAAGATTCTCGCTGAGTTTTCCTTGCTGGCGCAACGCAAGGGCAAGAAGCCGGGCTGGGTGGAACATGACTTGACGGAGCGTGAAATCACCGTGCTGCGGCTCGTGGCGGACGGGAAGACGAACAAGGAAATCGCCAACAATCTGGATCTGAGCGAGAAGACCGTCAAGAACCACGTGCGGAATATTTTTCACAAGCTGCAGGTCTACGACCGGACGCAGGCGGCAATTCTGGCGATTCGCAAGGGCCTCATCGAGCTGGAGCCCAGGCCGTGAGAATTGCCCCATCGATTCATTGACGATCGGTTCAATCGAACTAATGATGCCATGAGGCAATCGTCAGTGCTTCATGCGTAGCGGTCCTCTTCCCAAGGTAATGCCGTATTCGAATAACCGCGCACTTCCCAATACCCCGGTTTGTCGTTTTCCAGAAAGATAATTTCCTTCACCCACTTGGCGCCCTTCCAAGCATAGCGCTTGGGAACATGCATGCGCACCGGGCCTCCGTGTTCTTTGGGCAGGGGTTTGCCGTTCCAGCGATGGATGAGTAAGACGTCCTCGTCGTCGCAGGCGTCCAGGGGGAGATTCGTCGAATAGTTGTCGTAGCTGGTGAAGTACACGAACTTGGCTTCGGGCTTGGGTTGCGCCATCTGCATGAGGTGACGAAACAGCACGCCCTTCCATGCATTGTCGAACGTGCTCCACGTCGTGACGCAATGGAAGTCGGTGACGAGCTCGACTTGCGGCTGGGCCTGGAATTGTTCCCAGGTCCAGGTGAACGGCCGTTCGACGAGGCCGCTGACGCGCAACGTCCACTGATCGGGCGACAGATCGGGGTGGATGCCCAAGTCGAGCACCGGCCAGCCCTTTGACAGGTGTTGACCGGGCGGGAGCCGGTCACCCCTGGCGCGGTGATCTTGCGTCACGCCGTCCTCGACAAGTCCGCGCTTGACCTTAGCCCACTCCTCCTTCTTGGCAATCAGCTTTTCGTTCGGTTCTTGCATGGAGTGCCTTTGCCCCAATGAAACCGAGGAACTGTAACACGTTCAAGTTTTCACCCGCAATGAATCCAATGCATCTCGTAGTGCCTGGCGAAGGAGTCCAGGATGGGCTCCAAGGAGCCCAGCGCTGTCTTTTTAGCTACGGTGAAAAAGGCACATGTGTTTGGTTTTTGCAACACACCGTCCAGACGTTAGAAATATACATCCTTTTAAATCAATTGGTTATGATTAAAAGGCAGAAAGGATTTTTTGGCATCTACCTTGCCGTGTCTTACGCGGGATTGAGGGTATATTTATGCGTCAGCAACATACCATTAGCCGTTCGGTTACCTGCTCCGGCGTCGGGCTCCATACGGGCCAGCCGGTGTCGCTGACGCTGAGTCCGGCTCCTCCTGATACGGGTATTTTATTTATCCGGCACCAGAGGGGCGGCACTGTGTCGTTTGGAGCCTCTATCCGCAATCTGATGTCGACCGAACTCTGCACGGCCCTCAGTGCGAACGGAACCCTGATCAAAACGGTCGAACACCTGCTGGCAGCGTTGGTCGGGGTCGAGATCGATAATGTCTATGTGGAGCTGGACGGAGGGGAAGTGCCGGCGATGGATGGTAGCGCCGGTGCGTTTGTCCAGTTGATCCGTTCCGCGGGAATCACCCAGCAAGAGCGTCGGCAGCCCTACCTGAAGATATTGCGGCCGATTGAGATTGTCGAAGGCGGGCGACGGATTGCGATCACTCCTGCCTCAACGCCTAGGATTACCTGCTCCATTCAGTACAATCATCCGATGATCCACCGGCAGACGTACGAGTACGACTGCTCCGTGGCCTCGTTCGAGCAAGACATCGCCGATGCACGCACCTTCGCGTTCCTGAAAGAAGTGGAGGCGCTTTGGGCGAGGGGCCTTGCAAAAGGCGGCTCGCTGGAGAACACCGTGGTGTTGTCCGAGGACGGCATTTTGAACGAATCTGGCCTCCGTTTCGCCGATGAGTTTGTGCGGCATAAGGTGCTTGACTTGATCGGAGACATGGCCTTGCTCGGGGTTCCGGTTCTTGGCCATCTGACCGCCGACCGATCGGGGCATGCACTGCATACTAAATTGGTGCAAACCATCTTGTCGCAGCCGGACAGCTGGGTATTGATCGATGCCCAGGAAGCCCCGGTTGCCTCCCAGCACATCTATTCGCGTCCCGCGCACATGCCAGTTTCGGCTTTGCAAGCCGCTCCCGCAGCCTAGCCATCTTTTAATAAACAAACGCGGAATTTTCTCAATGCTCCAGGGAGACCCCTGGTCGCTGTTCTTTGTTGGGATTGTCCGTAAAGGAGGAGTGTGCGGTCTGAAGGGGCGCCGGGAGCAAGTGGCCTTGCCCCCGGCGCCGTAACCGTGGAGGGGTTACTTCTTCTTCTTCTTCGCTGCCTTCTTCGTTGCCAAAGCGCTCACCTCCTTTCATCGATTGCTTGGCGGAAGCTGGTCGAAGCGTTTACACCGCCTTCGTCAACGCTTCCTCGAGGATGTCAAACGTATTGGGGCCTACCTTCTTGAACCGTCGGTCCCGCTTGAGTGAGGTGGCCACGGAGGTCAGAGGCGTTTTCCCCTTGATCTGCATGCCTCCCTCTATCAACCGCTGGACCAGTTCCTTCGCATGCATTGATCGCCGCGCTTCACGCAAAATCTGATAGGCGGCCTCGGGCACGCTCATGGCCACATACTTGCTCCGGCCCAAGAGGATCTCGCGCGATTGATCGGTAACGTCCATCGACAGCAGGCGCGGGCCTTTATCGTCGGTGATGATTTGGCTGGAAAGGCTGGCGAGCTTGGCTTTGTCGGCTTCCACGCGGTAGAGCGTTTCGGCGAGTTCGAGATACTTCTTGATCGTAGCGATCTCTTCCTCAAGCCGGCCCCGCTTTTTCTCCAACTCCTGCAGGCGCGTCTTGTAGGCATTGATACGCTGCTCAAGGCCGACCAGGATATCTTTTAGTTCTTCCACAAGCAAGACTCCTTGCGAGCATGCTTGCTTTATAGCAAAGCATGAGAGGCTTGTCAACAAGAAAGTGAATGATAAGCAAACAAAAACATACTGCGATACGTCACACGTACTATTTACGGACATTCATAACTAGTACAAGCATTGAGTTTTTCGCTTTCAATTGACAAAGCGGTTGATTTTATGAGCTTCATATTTCGTCGTCAGGGTCCTTCAAAGCAATCTAAGGGCCTCTCGGCCAGGTGTGTAGTGGCCCTAGCTACTGGCTCTACCCTAACGACACTCGAAAAGAGAGAAAGTCTGTGCTACTGTACAAGGGGTTACAAGCCAGGCAGCCAGTATTAGGCTGTGCCCATGGGTGGGCAGGCCTCAAGAACCAATGCCTAGGACAATTCTGACGCAAGGAGGTTTCTAATGAACGGTGCCAAGGTATGGCTTGCATTGAGCCTATTGGTCTGGCTGCCCCTGGCCGGGTGTGGTGGCTACCATGGAACGGCTGGGCATGGCCGCGGCATGGATACGATGGGCGAGAAAGCGCAACAGGAGATGGACGCGCTCGTCGACCAGTCGGTCCAGGATCAGGACAAGGCCAAACGTGCGAAGGCGGTGGTCGGGACCATGATTCAAGAAATCAAACAGTCCTACCAAGAACAACGCCGATTCCATCAGAAGCTGTACGAAGCGAACGCGAATTACGAGGCGGCTCCGGAGGAGTTCACAAAAATATTAGATGAGGCGAACAATAGCCGGATGCGCTCGGCAATGAACATTCTCGGGTTGCGATTCACCTTAAAGGCGATGTTGACGGCGTCGGAATGGAAGGCCTTGTCCGAGGGGATGAGCCGCTACCAGAATCGCTATCGCCATGGGGCGGATCACACTGAGGGCAAGGGCGGATCCTGACCCCGAGCGAAAGATTATAGAATTGACGGATCGGGAGGATAGTTCAGGCAGAGAAGGTCTGTCAGGCTTCCACGAACCTCGATCGCCGTCAGCGCTGCGTGGCTGATGCACACCTGTCGTATGGTGGCCAGATCCAGCTTGAGGTAATGGGCCAGAATCGTGCGCAAGACGTCGGCATGGGACACAAATAGGAGCGGGCCTTCCGGTTGGCTTGCGCAGGCCCGTTCCACCGCGGCTATGGCGCGGGCTTGTACCTCACGCAATGTTTCGCCGCCCGGCGGACGGGCTTCGTGAGGCTTGCGGTATAAGTCCCGACGAATGATCTGATCGGTAAGATCTTTCCAGTAGAGCCCTTCCCAGTGGCCCACGCCGATCTCGGTCAGCCCGCGGTCGATTGTCACCGGAACGTTCACCGCCGCGGTGAGGATCTCCGCGGTTTGCCGCGCCCGTGCAACCGGGCTTGAGTGAATTGCCCGGATCGGGCGACCAATCAACAAACTCGCCAGCCGTTGGGCTTGTGCCAAACCTTCCTGATTCAGGGGCACGGGCCGCGCGCCCATGATTTGCCCGCTTCGGTTCCAGTCGGTCTCTCCGTGTCGCACCAGCAATATCGTCGGCATAATGATCGTCAGGAGTCGGTCAGGCCCCTGCTGGAGGGGACGCTGATTTGTCCGCGATGTGCACGCGGGTCCAGCTTCTGGCTCCGTCGCGGCTCCGGTACAGTCCGCTCCCGTTCGTTCCCAGGTAGAGGGTCTGCGGGTCTTGCGGACTCATTACGATGGTTCGGACGTTGAGCGTTTCCAGTCCTTCGTTCATCGCCTGCCAGGTCCGGCCCCTGTCCAGACTCTTGTGGATGCCGGACCGGCCTCCTGCATACAAGACCGACGGATTCACCGGGTCAATCAAGAGGCTGCTGATGTACTGATCGGCCAGGGACTGCCCGATACGGGTCCAGGCATCGCCCCGATCGGCGCTCATAAAAAGACCATTGTTGGTCCCGGCATAGACCGTGTCGGGCGTTTTCGGATCGATGGCGATGGTGCTGACCCCGAGGGAGAGTGAAGCATCCAAAATTTCCGAGGGGATCAGCCCATTGTTCACCTTCTGCCACGATGCCGTGCCGTCCAGGCTTCGGTAGGCACCGCCGGATGTGCCGGCGTAGAAGACATTGGGTCTGGTGGGGTCCATCGTGAGCGTGAACACGATATGGACTTCCTTCATGCCGGCCATCCGCTCGTCCCAGAGACGCCCGCCGTCCGTGCTGCGAAAGACTCCCACCGTTGTGGCTGCATAGACGGTTTCGGTGTCCCGTGCATCGAACACAAACCGGTTCACCACGGACACATGCTCCTTCAGCCCCGCGTTATGTGCGATCCAGCGCTGGCCTCCGTCGGGGCTTTTGTAGACGGCGTCTCCCATTGTCCCTGCATAGACCGAGGCCGGATGTGCCGGGTCCAGCGCGAGCGAGAGGACTCGGTAGGAGCTGAGGTCCGTGGCCATTCGTTCCCAGGAGGCACCGCCGTCGCGAGTTTTATACACGGACTCATTGGTGGCCACATAGAGGATGTTGGCATTGGTAGGGTGCAGCGCGATCGAGACGATGGCGTCGCTCTGCTTGCTGCAGGCGGGTAGCCACCCTAGGGCGAGTAGGACCAACAGTCCCAATATCCGTCGGAACGTTGCGTATGCAGCCGGTGGCGGCCATGCGGGGACTGACAGGATCAGCATGTCGGCGACCGTGCCATACGACCGGCAAACGAGTCAAGCGCGGGAGCTGGGCGATGACCCGGTCCGGCGACGTGGCGCAAGCGGTCTGTGCAGGGAAGTTTCAGAGGCGTTGTCGAAAACGTTCGGCGTAGCCCGTCAGCTCTACGTATCCCGCTCCCGCGAGTGGAACGCCTCGTTGAGTGCCAGAGATCCGGGCGGCCCCTTCCCAGTAGGTCACCTGGGTGCTGCGGGCGGTGCGCAGCTCCTGGTCGGGGAGCTCCGGGGTCACCTCCAGCATCAGGTCCGCCGATGGAATCGCGATCTTCCATTGAGCCGGATAGCGGGCTCCGCTGAGCCGACTTGTCCAGGACTCCAAGGTCTCCATGCGGATGTCCGATGCCGCCAATCCCTGCACCCGCCCGTCCGGAAGAATCAGGCTTCCGCTGGAGGCGGGATCGATGGTGCCGTCGGCCAGGCGCAGCCGGTAGAGCATCACTTCCATCCGGTTGTCCAACTGGAGGCTGAACCAATCCCAGCCGACCTGGTTTGCGCCAAGGTCGCCGGAGCCGAACTCGTGGTCCATCCAACTCAATCCGGTGACCGGCAGGGTCTCCCCCGCGACGATGATGGTGCCTGATGTCGCCAAGCGAGTCAGTGAGTAATAATGGGAGGCCTGCTCAGGCGCGGCTCCTTTGCGGCTGACACCGTCTTGGCCGTGAATGACGGGCGGTTTCTCGGACGCCACCGTCAAATCCAGTGTAAAATCGTCTCCGGTAGCCTGGAGATGATGGCGATGCGGTTCGGCAGGCGCAGCGTCGACCTTCCAGCGGTCGATCCAGACTCGGAGTCGCCCACGCTCGGCTCCCGCCTTGCCGAGGCCGGCCCGGCTCAGTTTTTCGGCATAGGAAAACCGGGAGCGATCGAGATCGGTCAGGGCCACGTGGGCCAAGTAGAGATGACGGATCGCCCAGCGGGACGGATTCTTCCGGGCCTCCTCATGTGTGACCCCTCGTCGGAAAAACGTCAGTTGATAGCCGAACCGGCGCCCGCTCTTGGTGGAGAGATGGCCGGTGTAGTACCACCATTCCGTGCGAAACTCTTCATGAGCCCCATGGTCGTGTGGAAATCGATAGACATATCCAGGCAGAGGATGGCGGTAGGCTTCCTGCGCGGACGGGTCCGCAAGGACCGTCGCAGGGCCTGATGCCGGGATGGTCAGCAGGATGCCGGTCACGAGGCAGGCAAGGAACGGCCGCCAACCAGCCCGATCTCGGGTAACTGGGGGGGAGGAATGTGACAGACACACCTCACTCTGATCGGGCACAATCCGACAAGGCTCGGTGAGTGAACCCGTCGGCGTACGCGAGGCTTATAACATGCGACGCACGACCGCGCAAATCTCCAGTGTTGAAGAGGGTTTTCTGCCTCTCGATGAGCGTGCCGTGTGCCGGTGCCGCTGTTGACTTTGCAAACAGCCTTCGGCTATCGTGAGGCATGTCAATCGATCCGGGGCGCGCCCCCTCCGGCGAGGATGCGGAGTTTCATGTGCCGGAACACATCCCAATCTTCCCTCTTCCCAACGTCGTTTTTTTTCCTAAAACCTACCTGCCGCTGCACATCTTTGAGCCTCGTTACCGCGAGATGATCACCGACGCGGTGGCCGGGGGCCAATGCGTCGGGATGGTGCTGCTAAAGGAGGGCTGGGAGGACGATTATTACGGGCACCCACCGATTTTCGACATGGGCTGTGTCGGGCGGCTGGTGAGTGTACAGCCGTTGCCCGATGGCCGGTTCAACATTCTGTTACAGGGCTTGCATCGGTTTGAGATCTGTGAGCAGTTGTATGACAAAAGTTATCGGCAGGCCAGGGTCCGGCTCAAACCGAACGAAGGCGCGGTGAGCCTGGAACCGGCCATCCGAACGGTATTGGTTCGGCTTCTGGACAGCTACCTGAGCACGAGCGACGAGGGGCGTCAGTGGAAAGGGTTGTTACGCCAAGCGACGGACGATGAGGTGCTGGTCAACAGTCTGGCCAGCTATCTCGATCTGACCCCGGTCGAAAAGCAGTTTTTGATGGAGGCAGACAGCCTGCATCAGCGGGCCCGCCGTCTCAACGATCTGCTGGAGTTCAAGCTACAGGACCATGGCGGTGTGAAAGGTTGGGGATGATGGAGCAGTCGGTCGCCATTGACGTGTGCAAGGTGGGCAAGATGTATGACGGCGTTGCCGCCATCCAGGATCTCTCGTTCCAGGTGCGGACGGGGGAAGTCTTCGCCCTTCTGGGTCCCAATGGGGCCGGAAAAAGCACGACCCTGCGGATCTTGATCACCCTCCTGCGCCCGACCTCCGGCCAGGCAACGGTGCTGGGGTATGATGTCGTTCGGGACGCGGATCGCGTGCGCCGGCTGATCGGCTACGTGCCCCAAGAGCGGGCCATCGATCGCTTTCTCACCGGGCGCGAACATCTGCTGCTGCTGGGCGACTTGTACCATTTGTCCAAGGAGGAAAGCCTTCGCCGTATTGCGGAACTGCTCAAGCTGGTGGATTTGGAGGGCAAGGCGGATCAGCCGGCCAAGACTTATTCGGGCGGGATGAAGCGGAAGTTGGACATCGCTTGCGGACTGTTGCCGAATCCCAAAATCCTTTTCTTGGACGAACCGACGTTGGGATTGGACGTCCAGAGCCGCCTCCGCATCTGGGACTATGTCCGACAACTGCGGACCAAGGGCATCACCGTCGTCATGACGACCAACTATCTCGACGAGGCCGACCAGCTGTGCGATCGGCTGGCCATCATCGATGAGGGGCATATCAAGGCGCTCGGTCCACCGACAGAGTTGAAGACGGGCCTGGGCGGGGACATCGTGTCCGTGACCGTCGGTTCGGCGGCGCTGGCACGGGTGGAGCCGTTGGCTTCTGCGCTCAAGGGTCTTCCCTTCATTCGAGCGGTCAGCACCAAGCCGACGGGGCTGGACATCAGGGTGGAATCTCCCGAAAAGGCGTTGCCGGCCATCTTGGAGGCGGCCAACCGCCTGTCCTGTCCTGTGGAATTTATCGAGTACCACCGGCCCAGGCTGGACGATGTCTTCGTGGCCCACACGGGCCATGCCATCCGCGAGGAATTCCCCGCAGCCGAGGAAGAGGCGTAGCTTCATGAACGAATACCGACAGGAAATTGCCGCGCTCACGATGCGCTGGGTCCGCCGGCTGAGCCGCGAAAAGTTCAGCATGTTGTTCACGCTGATCCAGCCGATGCTGTTCTGGTTGATTTTTTTCGGCAACCTCTTTCAGCGCGCCGCCGACGTACAGGTGGTGCAGGCGCCCAATTACATCAGCTTCCTCACGGCGGGCGTGGTGGTGATGACGGTGCTCAACAACGGATTGGCGGGAGGGGTGGACCTGCTGTTCGACAAGGAAAACGGGTTTCTGGAACGGCTGATGTCCACGCCCATCCACCGGACCTCCGTGATCCTGAGCCGGTTTCTCTTCGTGACGACGGTGACCTCGCTGCAAGTCTTGGTGATTCTGGGGGTGGCCTTCCTGTTCGGCGTTACGCCGGCAACCGGCTTCTTCGGTGTGGCGGTGATCCTGCTCATCGGGATGCTGTTCGGCGTGGGGCTGACGGCCATTTCGATGGCCATGGCCTTCTCGGTCAAAAGCCACGGGGATTTCTTCTCCGTGCTGGGCTTTCTCTCCCTGCCCATGATTTTTCTCAGCTCGGCTTTGGTTCCGCTGTCCGCCATGCCCAAGTTCATGGCCATGCTGGCGGTGCTTAATCCGATGACTTGGGCCATCGACGCTATCAGACCGTTGATTCTGACCGGATGGGCGGACGCCCTCCGGCCGCTGGCCATCGTGGTGCTGATCATGCTGGCCTTCGACGCCTTGTGCCTGTACGGGAGCGCGAAGGCCTTTCGCCGCGCTATCGGATGACGGAAGAACCTGTGCCGCATGGCGCGCGCCTCGTGACAGGTTAGATGGCCGACGAATATCAAGCGACGAGAAGCGAACGACGTACGATGCCGACCGGCGAGAGCCAAATAAAAGCGCTGATCCGGCTCCTGTCCGACGAGAACGACCGGGTCGTCAAGACGATCACCGGCAAACTCATCGAGATCGGCGACTCGGCCGTGCCCCTGCTTCAAGAAGCCGAGATCGAGCAGCCGGAGATGGCCAAGCGCATCGAAGGGGTGCTCGATGAGATCCGAGGGAAGCGGCTGGAGGACGAACTCCAGGCGCTCGTCTCCGCGTCGGACGACCAGGTGGATCTGGAAACCGGCGCCTTCCTCATCGCCCGGTACGCCTACCCCAACCTGGATGTGCCGACCTACCGGGCCCAGCTCGATACCCTGGCGGCCGAGGTGCGCGAGCGGATGGGCTTGCGGGTCTCCGGCGAAGAGGCGGTGAAGACGCTCGGCCGGTACTTGTTCGTCGAACAGGGCTTCCGCGGCAATACCAGGAACTACTATGAAACGGACAATAGCTATCTGAACCGGGTGCTCGACCGGCGGACGGGGATTCCGATCAGCCTGTCTCTGGTCTATCTGCTCATCGGGCTGCGCTTGGGACTCCCCTTGGCGGGGGTGGGCATGCCGGGGCATTTCCTGGTCAAGCACGAGTCGGAACGGTACAAAGTGTTCGTGGACTGTTTCAACGGGGGCGCGCTGCTGACCGAGAAGGACTGTGCCCGCTTCTTAATGCAGGCGGGGTATGGATTTGAAGAGCGCTACCTGGCCAAGAGTCCGTCCAGGGCCATTCTGGTCCGAACCCTCAAGAACCTGATCGCCATCTACCACAAATTAGATGACACGGTGAAAGAGACGCGGTTGACCCGATTCATCGAGGTGTTGGATGGGAGGTCCAAGGGGGTAGAGGATCAGGATGAGGGATGCGGGTCATAATGCCCGTCTACGTTCGGAGCTGGCCGGCATAGCCGCCCCACCGATTCTGCTTCACAGGCGCACCGTCATCAAGTCACGGCCCACCGTAATCCGGCCGTCGAACCGGCGTCCGGCCTGCCGTTCGACGTCGTAGTGTTCGGCGATCGGATAAAAGTGCGACAGGATCAGACGCTTGACGCCTGCCTCCTGCGCCACCCGCCCACAGTCTCCCGCGTGCATGTGGCCGGCGCCTGGGCGGGTCTCGGGAAAAGAGCAATCGAGCACGGCCATATCCGCATTCCGGCAGAGCGCGAGCAGCCCGGCGCAGTACATCGCATCGCCCGAGTAGACCAGCGTCTTCTTGCCATAACACACTCGATACCCTAGGCAGTGCAACCGGGGACTGTGCGCGACGGTATGCGCGAGAATCCGCGTTTGGCCGATGCGAAAGCTCCGGTCGGTCACTTCGCGGATCGTGGTGCGGAACGGAGCGGTTTCGAACCCGGGGAAGGTTTTCAACACGACGCCGAACAGCCGTTTGGTGCCGCGCGGGCCGATGATCGTCAGGTCGCTGCGTCTGCCGACATGCTTGGCATGGTAGACCGCATCGAAGAAAAATGGAATAAAGTCTGCGAAGTGGTCGGCGTGGAAATGCGAAAACAGGATATGGGTGATCCGATGCCGATCCACGCCGGTCTTGATGAGATTCATGAGCGTGCGGGGGCCAAAATCCATCAAGAATATCCGGTCCGTTCGGACCAGGTACCCGGCCGCCGCGCGGGTGGGATGGACATTGGTGCCGGAGCCCAGAATGGTCAGGCGCATCACGCGAGCGGAGACCGCTGTCCCCATCGGCCGCTGAAGACGAACGCACCGATCGGCTCGCGGGTGCGCATCGCCGATTCGCGCTCTCGCAAATCGTCCGGCAGCGTGGCCGGATCACCGGGATATCCGAGGGCGATGGCGGTGACCGGCTCATGGTCGGCCGGGACCGCGTAGAGCTCCTTCACCTTCTCCGGGAAAAAGCCTGCCATCTGGTGCACGACCAGTCCCATCGCCGTGGCCTGGACGGTGAGGTTGGCGGCGGCCAGCCCGATGTCGTGAAACGCGTGGCGGTTGGGTTGCCGGCTGTCCTCGAAGTTCAGCCTGGCGACGGAGATCAACAGCACCGGTGCCTGCTTCACCCAACGGATGTTCCCTTCTCTCAGGCAGCTCAGGAGACGCTGGAACTCTCCCGGGTCGTCCTGTGTCGCGACCAGGAACGACCAGGGCTGGGCGTTATTGGAGGACGGCGCCCAGCGCGCCGCTTCGAGCAAGCATCGCAACGTCTCGGGTTCCACCCTCCGGCTGGAAAAGGCCCGTGGACTCCATCTTCGTTGAAGGATCTCGTGGATCGGATGGTCTGGATTCGCCGGCTTGTCCATACCAGGCCTCCTAGAATGCCTTGCGGCTCAGGCCTTTTTGCTCAGAAAGCTATCACGGATGCGGAGCAGCAAGGTTCGAAGCTGATCCGCATCTTTTTTCGTCATGGCCCGCTCGAAGCGGGGACGCAAGAAGGAGATGTGGGCCGCAAAGGTCTTGCGGAATAGAGCCTCGCCTCTGCCCGTCAACTTGATCTTCGTACACCGCCGGTCCCCGGTCACGGCATCGCGCAAGATGAGGTTCTTGGCTTCCAGCCGGTCCAGCACGCCGGTCAGCGTCCCCTTGGTGACCAGGGTGCGGGCGGACAATTCGGAACAGGTCAGCCCGTCCGTGTCGCCCAAGGTGGCAATGACGTCGAACTGGGACGGGGTCAAACGGAGGGACCGGATATGGCGATTGTCTTCCCGCCAGAAGGCCAGGTAGGCCTCGACCAGCGGTCGCACGACTTTCAGGTAGGGATCGTCTTGGAAATCAGGCAGTTCGGCCACGGGCTTGAGAGTAGTCCTAGTTAGGATCATTGTCAAGGGGAAAGCTTCGGACGGGCCGTTGACGGCATCCTCGGCAACCCCCTATGATGCGCCGATGATGCGCGCACGGAATCAGCGCGGCCAGGCGAACGTGACCGCCGTGTTTGCCCTGATCGGCCTGGTCGTCGCGGCAGTCTGGGCTTGGAAGAGGACGCCGCTCGAGGTCCAGGACCGGGTCATCGAACAAGCCCTGCCGTTGGCGTTGGTGGGCCTCGGAGTAGTGACGCTCCTGTGGGTGGCAGTCGGAAAGATTCGCCGCCGCCGGCGGACCAGGCGGGAACGGGACCGGCTGATCGGCATGTTCCAGCAGGCTGCAGGGACTCAGCAACGGCTCGATCTGGCCTTTGCCCTCGTCGAGTTGAACGGATATCGGAGGGAGGGCCTGGAGCCGGTCGCGGCGCCGATGACCGAGCTCTTCACGTCCACGTTAAAAACGGCCCTGGGCGATAAGCAGCATCGCATGCGCGGCATGGCGGCCAGTCACCTCGGTGCATTGCGGGCCAAAGAGTCGGTTCCCCTGTTGTTGCTGGCGCTGGAGGACGACCATGCCTACGTGCGCGCCAGCGCGGCGCTGGCCTTGGGGCGAATGCGGGCGGCCGAGGCGAAACAGAAACTGACTTACGTGATGCAGGAAGACTGGGATCAAACGGTGAGGAGCCGGGCGCGGGAAGCACTGGAGAGGCTAGATTAGCCAGGGCGCTCCTGTGCTGCCAGAGCGCGCAGGATCGGAATGTGCTCGCTCGATGGCCGCAATGGGATCACCTTGGCACTCCAATATAGGGGGAATGGTGCAAGAAGAAGATCGAATTACCGCCAGTCGACGACCACGATTTCAGGCTTGCAATTCAGTCGAATGGGGAGCATGGACCAGCCCAGCCCGCGATTGATGTAGAGCGTATGTCCATTCCGGTGATGGTGCCCCCCCGATCTGCGGTTGCACCCGTAGGGCAGCCAAAAGGGGTGCACCAGCGGGACACGCCATTGGCCTCCATGACTGTGGCCGCAGAGCACCAGATCGACCGCATGCCGATGGTCCAGATGGTCGAGCACGTTAGGGGCATGTGCCAGCAGGACGGTGAAGCGGCCTTCGGTTCGTGGCGGAATACAGGCGAGATCGGCACGGTGCAACGAAGGATCGTCCAGGCCGACGATCCCCAGTTCGCCCCCCTCCGTCGGGACGAACATCGCCTGGTTGACGAGCAGGTGCAGCTTGTGCCGGTCCGCCAGTTCGCTGAACTGATCTGCGGGAACGCCGCTGTAATGGTCGTGGTTGCCCAGGGTGAGGTACACCGGGGCGATGGCGCGCAGGCCGGCGAGGAATCGGAAGAGGTGCGGGAGGCCTCTCGAGATGGTGAGGAGGTCGCCGGTCACGAAGATCCAGTCGGGCCTCAATCCGGCAATCGTATCGAGCACTCTGTCATGACGAGGATGGTACCGGTCCAAATGCAAGTCGCTGATCTGTACCGCCCTGCGGCCGGCTAATGGGCTATGACGACATTCAAGGTTGGTGATCTCCGCTTCGGTGTGACCTACCTCGGCCGCAGGAAACAGGGAAAAGAAGCGATGAAAAGGCAGGGAAAGCCGGTGTGCCAGCGCGAGTTGGAGCCGTCTGTGCCAGCGTAACGGACGATTGATCATCCGGAAACCCGATTCAAGTCGGCTCGATCCGGGGCGGTAAACCGGTAGCCCTTGTCGTATAGGAGGCCCATGCTGGTCATAAGGATATCGAGCCCCCCGGTTTTCCTCACGGCGTCGAAATGGGCATTGAGGACGGCTACCTGGGTCGCCGAGGCATCTCCAGGGTGGAACGAGAGGCCGAACGACTCCAGGATATCTTGCAACTCGCGTGGGCTGTAGCGCCCGTCGTCATTCCCGTCTCCCACCAATGCAAATTCGTAGAAGGTGAGGCTGAACGACAGCGCGGATTGGGTCCGGCTGAAATCTTCCCTCGCGGCATCCAACCCGCCCGGGTACCGGGAGGGGCAGTCCGAGGTCTGGACGGAACCTCGGTTCGTGGAAGGAATGGGGCGGAAGGATACGCCAAGGACCGGCGGTTGCGCCGGCTTTTTGTGTTGCTGGCGGTAGAACCACTCGGTGCAAATCTGGGCTTGGGAGAAGCCTGACTTATCGGTCTGAATCTGCTGTTGGATATGGGCTGTAAAGGAAGCGAATACATTGTCCGGTTCGACTGCGAGGCGCGTCGCATGGGACGGGTCTGATACGCCCACCGAGCCGAAGAGGAATGCTAGAATGGCCCAGGTCTTGATCATAATCATCCGAACCGTCATTGCGGCAACAGCGGAAACTCCTAATGGGCTTTATAATTTAAGTATACCACGGGCCGCCTACTTCTGCCTGCTCGCGTAAGGTTTGGCAAAGAGGATTGAAGATCAATCATGGTTCCTGAACAGTCCCTCCCATTTCTCACCGCAACGGTGCCGGGCATCGGGGGGATGATCCGCACGACACCGGAGGACTTCCGGGTCGAAGAGCGCCCCCTGTACCTACCTTGCGGCCAGGGCGAGCATCTGTATCTGTCCGTCACCAAGCGGGGGCTGGCTACGCCTCAGATGGTGGGCTGGTTTTCATCCCGCTTGGGCGTGAAGGCCCGGTGCATCGGTGTGGCCGGTCTCAAGGACGCTCGAGCCGTGACGACCCAGATGGTGTCCGTGCAGGGCGTTACGCCGGAACGGATCGCCCAGTTGCCTCTCGATGAGCATCTCCTGTCGATCACGGTGCTAGGGCGCCACCGGAACCGCCTCCGGACCGGACACCATGCGGGCAACGGCTTCCGGCTGGTCATCCGCGGGGTGCGTCCTTGCGCCGCCGACTCTGTGCCGGCGATTCTCCACCAACTGGGTACACGCGGCCTGCCCAACTATTTCGGGCCGCAACGGCAGGGGCGGGACGGGCTCAATTACTCGACGGGAGCCGCGCTGCTCGTGGATCCGGCGCGGCGCGCCAAAATGCCCAAACCCAAGCGGCTCTGGTATCTGCATGCCTACCAATCGTTTCTCTTCAACCAGATTGTGGCCCGACGGATAGACCGCCTTGATCGGGTGTTGGCCGGAGACTGGGCCATGAAACATGAAAACGGTGCCTGTTTCCTGGTGGAGGATGAAGGCGTGGAACAGCCGCGGGCGGAGGCTTTTGCGATCAGCCCGACCGGTCCGCTGTTCGGCTCGCGGGCCCCCTGGGCGTCCGGAGTACCGGGAGAGATCGAGCGGGCTATCGTGGCGGAACAGGGGACGACCCAGGAGGCGCTCAGTGCGGCGGCGGCGGCCTGCGGCTTTCGCGGCGAGCGGCGGCCCTTGCGGGTGCCCTTGGAAGGCTTGGACTGGTCGCTGGAGAAAGACGTTCTGACTCTGTCCTTTGTTCTGCCTCCCGGCTCCTATGCCACCAGCCTCCTGCGCGAGGTCACGAAGGCATAGGGCAAGGGATCGCCTCCCGGACGGGCATGAACCGCGTGGTATGATGGATCCTGCAGGGTGCCACGACGGCCGTGCCGAAAGGAGTGCCTATGGGCTCCGCACAGGAAACGGTCCTTCTCCAGGGCCATATCATCGACTCCCTCATCCTGGCCAAGGTTCTCGACGCGATCCTCATGCTGGGCGGTGCCTTCGATCTGCTCGACGTGCAGATCGGAAGCCAGCGCGACCAGCCTTCACGGGCCCGAATCCTCATCCGAGCCCCGTCCGGCCAACAGCTCACGGACATCCTGCAGGCCATCCAGCCGCATGGCGCGCGGGTCGAGCGGGAATCGGACTGTTCCGCCGAACCCGCGCCGGCGGACGGCGTCCTCCCCCCCACCTTTTACGCTACGACTCATCTGCCGACCCAGGTCAGGCTCGGCGGGCAATGGATCGACGTCGAGGGCATTGAAATGGATGTCGCGATACGGGTGGGGGACGCAGCCGCAACAGCCCAGGCGGTTTCCATGGGGCAAGTTCGGCAAGGGGACCGGATCGTCATCGGGCGCGAGGGTGTCCGAGTCCTGCCGCTGGAGCGGCCCAAGGAGCGCGACGTCTTCAGCTTCATGCAGGCCCAGGTGTCGTCCGAGCGGCCCCACCGACATATCATCGCGGACATCGCCGGTCGTATGACAGCCCTGCGCGAGGGCTACCGAGAGGCGCGCAGCGGAGGCCGTCAAGACAGCCTGGTGTTGTTGGTGGGAGGACCGGCCATCATCCATGCCGGCGGCCGTGACGCGTTGACCTGGCTCATCGAATCCGAGTTCATCCACGTGCTCTTCGGAGGCAATGCCCTGGCGGCGCACGATATGGAGGCGCACCTCTATGGAACGTCGCTCGGCTACGGCCTCTCGGCCGGCCGGGCCGTGCCGCACGGCCACGAGCATCACCTGCGGACGATTAATCGCATTCGGTCGATCGGCAGCATCGAGGCGGCGGTTGCGTCGGGAGTTATCACCGGCGGCATCATGGCGGCCTCGGTCCGTCACAATGTCCGGATGGTCCTGGCCGGGTCCATCCGGGACGACGGGCCGCTGCCGGGCGTAATCACGGACTCGGTCCAGGCCCAGGCGGCTATGAGAGCCGCCTTGCCGGGCGTGAAGCTGGCGCTGCTGGTGGCGTCCACGTTGCATGCCGTTGCGACGGGGAATCTGCTGCCGGCCACGGTGCCCACCGTCTGTGTGGACGTGAACCAGGCGGTGCCCACCAAGCTGGCCGATCGAGGCAGCTTTCAGGCGGTCGGGCTCGTCATGGATGCCGCATCCTTTCTCCGGGAACTGGCGCGGGAACTGGGGTGGAAAGGATGAGCCGTTTTCTCGTGTGTGCGCCGGAGTATTTTTCCATCCAGTATGAGATTAATCCGTGGATGCGCCTATCCAATCGCGTCCAACCCGATCGAGCGCGGCTCCAATGGCAGGGGTTGATGGCAGTGCTTGCCGACAAGATCGGAGCGCGGCTGGATCGGATGGAGCCGGTGCCCGACCTGCCGGACATGGTGTTCACGGCGAATGCCGGATCGGTGTTGGGCCGGAAGGCCGTGCCGAGCCGGTTTCGACATCCGGAGCGTCGGCGGGAAGAGCCGTTCTTCGAACAGTGGTTCCGGGACCATGGGTATGACGTGACGCAGTTGGAGGAGGGGCTCTATTTCGAGGGAGCTGGCGATCTCCTGGGCTTTCCGGGCACCTGGTTCGGCGGATATCGCCAGCGCAGCGACATCCGGGCCTACACCACCTTGAGCGAGATTTTCGGGCGGGAGATCATTCCGGTCGAACTAGTGGACCGGCGGTTCTATCATCTCGATACCTGCTTCTGCCCACTCAGCGGTGGGGAATTGGTTTACTATCCCCCCGCGTTCGATCTCTATGCTCAGCAGGTCATTGCGGATCGGATCGGTCAGGATCGGTGTGTGGCGGTGCCTGAGGCGGAGGCGCTCCGTTTTGCCTGCAACGCGGTCTGCGTGGGAAAGCAGGTCGTGCTCCCGGAGGGGTGCGCCGAGACGATGGCGCTGCTTGCGGTCCGCGGCTATGAGCCCTGCCCGGTTCCCCTCGATGAATTCATGAAGGCGGGCGGTTCCGCCAAGTGCCTGACGCTGGCACTGGACTAGAAGGCAGGTGAAGGGTGATGAGTCATGAGTGAAAAGTCACGGTAGTCGGCCTGCTGCTCATCACGCATCACTGATCACCCATCACTTCTTTTTGCGCAACAGCCACGCACAATAGAGCCCGGCGACCGCGATTGTGACGAGTTCGATCGTCAGCAGCAGCCGGCTGACGATCCCGCCGGTGACCGCTTTCCCGCTCAAGATGAAATGGAAACCCAAAAACTCCGGCGGATGTCCGGGCTGGCTTTCCCAGGGCGGAAACAATCCCGCCAAAATCAGCAGGGCGGCCATAGCATAGAGCGCCGGCAGGTTCATGTCTTCCGCCTCCAGCCTGGTCCGGGCTATCCGGTCAGGGGTGACAAACGGGCCGGCCACCGGCTTGCCGCAGCCGATACAGAATCGGCTGGTCGGGGGGAGTGCCTGTCCGCAGGCGGGGCAGTTCACAGGGGCCTCACGACGCGCCCAGGTCTTGGGCGGAAGGTTGCACGTCCAGGGTCATTCAGCTAGAGTACCGCATCATAAACTGCTGTATGGGCGCAGTAAAGCCGGTTCTGGTAGGGCCTTGTCCTTGGGTGAGCCATCGGCGGCGAAGATAACGGAGGCGGTCCTCTTCTGATGCCTGTGCATCGCCGCCCGTCTAGAGGGGCCAGCGCATTTTGACTAAGTCATCCCAGCACAACAGCCTATCCGTCGGTTCTTCCTCCCCCTCTCGGAATCGGCCGATGCTTCATGCGGCGCTCTGGGTGTGGCTCTCCTGCCTCCCGGCTATGATCTTTGGATCGTGGGTTGCCTTGTCTGCTTCGTCACCGGTCGAGCGGGATTTTCTGAACCAGGCTCAACGGGCAGCAGGGGATGCGATGGACGCGCTCGATCGGCTCTTATTGGAGCGGCGGGGGGACCTGCTGATATTGGCAGACATGCCGACGGTCAAGGGGCTTGATCCCGCCTCCTTGTCGCCGGTGTTGGACCAACTTGTCATTGCCAAGCAGCCGGCCTACCGGTTGGCCCTGGTAGCGGATGCCCAAGGCCGAATCCTCGCGGTGAACCGAGTCGATGGTGAGGGCCGACCAGTCCAGACCGCGCGAATGCTCGGGCAGTCCGTGGCTCAGGCATCCTGGTTCCAGGATGCCATGCAGGCGGTCCAGCCGGTCACAATCGAGGGGATTCAAGTCGACCCCTTAACGCAAGCGATTTCCGGCGCAGACCTGCCGACGCTCACGATGTCCGTCCCCATCAAGGATGGCGGGGGGAACGTTGCCGGCGTCCTCTCGGTCCGCCTGTCGGTGAACCCGTTACAGGATGTCCTGACGCGGCATGGTCGATCCGATCAAAACAGGAATAATTTCTCGCTGGCGCTTTGGCCTAAGGAAGGACAGCCGATCGCCGGCCCAGCTGAACTGCCTCAGAGGGGGCAGTCTCCGAGCGTAACCGTTCCGGCCGCTGGGTTCCTGGCTGCCTCGGGTCTCAACTGGCGCGTGGTGGCGTATGGCACTGAAGCGGAGAGACCAATGGGCTCCCAAAAGGTCCTGGTAGGCCTTGCGACGGTCCTGCTCATTGCCGGATTGGGCACCATCTGGGCGATCAGACGCTATGCGTTGGGTTCGGGCGACGAGGCGGAGCGGAGCGGGGCGGCCGATATCGAGGAGCGGCCTGCCGCAATGGCAGAGGGGCCTGGTTCTTCGGAGGCCACGGTGGCGTCGGTACAACGGGACCTGCAGAGCATCTTTGACTCTGTGCCGGCCATGATTTGGTGCAGGGATACGGATAATCGAATTCTGCGCGCGAACCATGCCGCGGCGGCTTCAATCGGCCGGAAGGTCGACGAGATTGAAGGCCGGTTCATGAAAGAATTTTTCCCCGACGAAGCGGACAAGTATTACCAGGATGACCTAGAAGTGATCCGCACGGGACGTGCCAAGACGGGGATGATCGAACCCTGCCGCATGGCGACGGGCGAGCAACGGTGGGTCCAAACGGATAAGGTCCCGTACCGTAATGGGCAGGGGAACGTCGTCGGAGTTCTTGTCTGTAGCGTGGACATCACGGATCGTGTCAGGGCTGGGGAGACAGCATACCGACAGCCAGCAGCCGATGTGGACGGGAGCGAGGGCCCAGTGCGCCCGTTGCAAAAGCTGGAAGCAGTCGGACGCCTTGCCGGAGGAATCGCCCACGACTTCGGCAATCTGTTGACCATCATCCTCGGACACAGTGAATTGTTACGCGAGGGCCTGGAACCGCAGGCTCCGTTGTTCCAACCGGTGGACGAGATTGCCAAGGCGGCCGAACGGGCCTCTGTCTTGGCCCGGCATCTCCTGGCCTTCAGCCGACAACAGCCTCGACAGCTCCAACGGCTGAGCCTCAACGATGTCGTCACGGCCCAAGTCCCTCTCTTGGCCTCGATGCTCGGCGAGCGGATCCGGCTGGTCACGACCCTCGCGCCGATGATCGGACCGGTGCTAGCCGATCGCTCGCAACTCGAACATATCCTGCTGCACCTGTGTACTAACGCCTACGATGCAATGCCGGGCGGCGGCACGCTGACGATCGAAACCGGGGACGTCGTCTTGGATCAAGCCTTCGTTCAGCGGCACATTCGGAGCAAGCCCGGGGCCTATGTCATGCTGGCGGTTACCGATACGGGGGACGGCATGGACGATTTCGTGCAAACCCATTGCTTCGACCCCTACTTCACCACCAAGCCGAAAGCAGAAGCGACAGGCCTCGGCTTGGCGACCGTCTATGGGATCGTCAAGCAGAACGAGGGGCTGATCGATCTGGTGAGTGCGCCGGGCCAGGGCGCCGCGTTCAAGATTTACCTGCCCCGCGCGGCGGCCTCCGCGGGACCAGAGGCCAAACCGGCTCCCGGCGCGATCCCTCGCGGAACCGAAACGATCCTGTTGGTGGAAGACGAGCAAGGACTCAGGATGATGCTCCGGCGGGTGCTTCGGCAGCTGGGGTATATCGTGCTGGATGCGCCATCCGGCGCCGCTGCCTTGGGGCTGGCGACCAGACATGCCGGCAGGATCCATCTCCTGGTGACCGACGTGGTGATGTCTGAAATGGGCGGGACCCAACTGGCTCGCCACTTGGCCGCCTCCCGGCCGGACATGAAGGTGCTGTATATATCCGGCTATCCGGATGTCACGATGCCGCATGAAGGCCCTGCCGTTGCCCAGACGATGTTGCTCCAGAAGCCGTTTGCTCCGGAACAGTTGGCCCGCAAGGTGCGCGAGATGCTGGAGCCGTCGGGGGACGATCCCGCACCCGAAGGCCGGCCTTGAGGACGCAGCCCGATGGCACGTGGGTGGCAATGCTCTTCCGATGAGGCGCAGGCATGGGTAAGTCCGTGGATCAGGTAAATGGAGCGATCCGGGGCAATCCTCCGTCGGCCGGCCACGTGGGGGTGATTGGAGCCGGCGCTTGGGGGACGGCTTTGGCCCGACATCTGGCCAACAAGGGGCTGCGGGTCATGCTGTGGGCGTATGAGCCGGATGTCGTGGCGTCGATCAACGGGCAGCGGGAAAATCGGCGGTTTCTGCCCGGCGTTGCGCTACCCCCTTCGCTATCGGCCACCGGCTCGTTGGCCGTCGCGGTGCAGGACTGCGACTGGCTGCTCTTTGCCGTGCCGTCCCATGCGGCCCGGCCTGTTTTGCAACTGATGGAGCCGCTCATGGCTCGTCCGGTTCCGGTGGTCAGCGCGACGAAGGGCATTGAGGAAGGAACGCTGAAGGTGATCACGCAGGTCATGCAAGACGTCTTGCCCGCCGGGATGCACCCGATGGTGGCCGTGCTGTCCGGTCCCAGCTTTGCGGCGGAGGTCTGCCGCGATCAGCCGACGGCTGTGGCCCTGGCATGCAGCGACGATCGGGTATGCCGGTTCCTTCAGGCGTCTTTGGTCACACCTCTGTTCCGGGTTTACGCGGGGAGGGACGTGCTGGGCGTACAACTCGGCGGTGCGCTCAAGAACGTCATTGCGCTGGCTGCCGGTATCGTCGATGGGCTGAGCTTGGGACATAACGCGCGCGCTGCCCTGATCACCAGGGGGCTGGCGGAGATGAACAGGCTTGGTTCGGCTATGGGCGCCGATCCCAGGACCTTCTACGGGCTGTCGGGGATTGGGGATCTGGTCTTGACCTGCACGGGTGCCCTGAGCCGCAACCATCAGGTGGGCGTGAGACTCGGCCGCGGCGAAGGGCTCGATGTCATTCTCAAGGACATGCAGGCGGTGGCTGAGGGGGTCCGGACGTCGCATGCCGCATTGGGGCTTGCCGAACGACATGGGGTGGACATGCCCATCGTCCGGGAAGTCTGCGCGGTCCTGTTCGAGAACAAGTCTTGCGCCCGGGCTGTGACGGACCTCATGGAGCGGGCCGCCAAAGGGGAGACCGAGGCCTCGCCGACGGGCGGCGAGCGTTCATAACGGAACCGAAGCACATGGATCACAAGCGCTTAACACAATTACTGAAGGATCTGCGGGCCGGCAAGCTCGATGTGCCTCATGCGGTGGCGCGCTTGCGGAGCCTCCCGTTCGAAGAACTCGGCTTTGCCTCCCTGGATCATCATCGCTCGATCCGGCAGGGATTTCCGGAAGTGATCCTCTGTGAGGGGAAGACGAAGGCGCAAGTCGTGGCGATTGCGCGAAGCCTCCTGAAGAAAGGCGGGCCGCTCCTGGCGACGCGCGCCGAACCGGAGATCGCCAAGGCGCTCGTCCGGCTCGATCGCCGCGCGGTCTATTCCGAGTTGGCTCGGACTGTAGTGATTCAGCTCCGGCCGCCGGCGGGCAAGGGAGATATCCTGATCGTCACCGCGGGCACGGCCGACATTCCGGTCGCCGAGGAAGCCCGGATTACGGCGGAGGTGATGGGGAGTCGAGTGGAAGTTCTCTATGACGTCGGCGTGGCCGGGATCCATCGACTACTCAGTCGGACGCATCGACTACAGCGGGCGCGCGTGCTCGTGGTGGCGGCCGGGATGGATGGGGTGCTGCCCAGCGTGATCGGCGGGCTGGTCGATCGTCCGGTAGTGGCGGTGCCGACCAGCCGAGGCTATGGGGCCAGCTTCGGCGGGCTGGCGGCTTTGCTGACGATGCTGAATTCCTGCGCAGCCGGTGTCGGCGTCATGAACATCGATAACGGGTTCGGGGCCGGGTGCCTGGCACACCGGATTAATATGCTCGGCGAGCAGTGAAAGGTAATAGGTGAAAAGTGAAATGAGAAGCCGTTCCCGCGGTGAACTTTTCACCACTCACATTTCACCGCCTTATTTCACGTCCAACGTGCCCCGCTTGGGCCAGGAGATCATCTGGGTGCGGGGGCCCTTCTCGCCGCCGGCCAGTAGTTTCGCGCGCACTTCGTAACTGTAGGTTCCCTGCTCCACGATCTTTTGGTTTTGGTCTATCCCGTCCCAGGTCAGCGTGACGGCCAACTGAGGTTTGGGTTTGGACTCCGACGATGGGGCTTGGTTGGACTGGGACAGGGCAGCGGCGCCGACCGGCTGCCGATTGGACAGGAACCGCATGGACCGCTTCGAAGGCGAGCTGATGAGCGAGGCCACTTCCAGGATGGTGGTGTCGTCTAGGTCTATGGGCAACTCGATCTCGATGACGATGTCCAGGGGGCCGTTCTGGAACGAATGGGAGATGTGCGAGGGGGTGATCGAGAGGATCCGTAGGTCCGGCTGCGGCCGGTAGGGCGCCTTGCGTTTGGCTTCCGCCGAGCCGGAAGGAATTAGCAGCAGGAGCGACAGGCAACCGAGGAGCAAGGCCGGCGAAACGACGGAGCCGATCCGTGGGCAAACCGGTCGGGCCTGTCGGTGGAAAAGTAATGCCATGGTTGAGAGCGAGATGCCTCGTCAGGGTTGCCGGAGCCGGGCAAGATATGGGCGCAAGCCGCTTGTGGATAGCATAGGGGGGCGGGGCTGTCAACCGGAAGCCGGGCGGCGGCGATTGCCGACTGTTCTGGCCATACGCTAAGATGGCCGCGTGGCCACGGTTTGCGAGGACACGGAGACCACCGTGACGCACCTGCATTGCGATTGTTTTTCCGGGGTCAGCGGCGACATGCTGCTGGGCGCCTTGGTGGATGCGGGGTTGCCGCTCACGGACTTGGCGCGCGGCCTCAAGTCCGTGCGCGCCGGCGAATATGTCTTGCGGGCGAAGCCGGTGATACGGGGCAGCCTGCATGCCACGAAGGTGGACGTCGTCATCCGCCGGGGGGTTGCCGCTCCTCTGTCGGTGAGCCAGATCCGGCGCACCATTGCAGCCAGTCGGCTGCCTGCGCCGGTTAAAGAGCGCAGCTTGGACGTGTTCGACCGGCTCGCGCGGGCGGAAGGGTTGGCGCATCGGGTACCGCCGGCGAAGGTTCATTTTCACGAGGTCGGGGTGGTGGATTCGCTCGTCGACGTGGTAGGCACGGTGTTGGGGTGCCATCTCCTCGGAGTGACGCGCGTGACTGCCTCGCCGATCAACGTGGGGGCGGGAACGATCACGAGCGCGCATGGCGCTTTGCCGGTCCCCGGCCCTGCAGTCGCGGCCTTGGCCCGGTCGGTGCCGATATACAGCGCCGGCCCTGCGCGCGAATTGGCGACCCCGACGGGGGTTGCGCTGCTGCTGGCCCTTGCGCAAGACTTCTGCCCCTTGCCTCCCATGCGGCCCACCTCCGTCGGGTATGGCGCAGGTGCGGCCGATCCCCCTGGCTGGCCGAACATCCTGCGCATCTTTCTGGGCGAGGACCGGTCGTCTACTCAGGGTTGTTCCGAAACGATCGTCCAGATCGAGACGAACTTGGACGATCTGAACCCCCAAGCCTATGAGACCGTGATGGAACGGCTCTTTGCGGCCGGGGCCCTGGATGTGACCCTGACCCCTGTGATCATGAAACGCGGGCGTCCCGGGATCACGTTGACCGCGCTGGCGGCGCGCGATCGGGCCCAAGCGGTGGCGGGGGTGGTCTTGCGAGACACTACCACGCTGGGCATCAGGATGCAGGAAGTCGGCCGGTTGATTTTACCCCGGCGCATCCAGAAGGTTCGCACAGCCGGGGGCGTGGTGCGGGTCAAGGTGGCGCAGGCCGGATTGGGCCGTGAAAAAGCGGCCCCCGAGTATCGGGACTGCCGGAAGATTGCGGAGCGAACCGGAAGGCCGGTGCGCGAGGTCATGGATGACGCGCGGCTCGCGTATTGCACGCGCAAGGCACAAGGCAAGAGGTAACAAGCCAAGATGGCGAGCACAATCATGTACGGTTCATCTGGTACGTTTCACCTGCAAGGCTTCGCGTGACGGTCCTGCTCTACGTCCTGCTGTTTTTCGTTTCCGTGGCGGTCACGCTGGGCGGCTGCGCACTCTTTACGAACGGAATCGAGTGGCTCGGCAAGCGTCTCAAGGTGCCGGAAGGGGCAATCGGGAGCATCTTTGCCGCCGTCGGTACGACATTGCCTGAAACGTCCATTCCGGTCATTGCGATTTTTTTCGGCACGGGACAGGAGCGGACGGAGGTCGGTCTTGGGGCGATCCTGGGCGCGCCGTTTATGCTCAGCACGTTGGTTTTGCCGATTCTGGCCGGGCTCTTGCTGCTGTATGCCGGCTTGGGGAAACGTCCGCCTCAGTTCAAATTGCACTATGGAGAGGTCCGGACGGACCTCCTCTTTTTCCTGGCTGCCTATGGCATTGCGATCGGCTGCGCCTTTGTGCCCTCGCGTCCCTTGCATTATGTCGCGGCCGGCCTCCTGGTGGCGCTGTACCTCCTCTACATGAAAATCAAGTTCAGCGGCGACCAGGAAGGTGGAGAAGGATTGGCTCCCCTGTTGTTTTCCCGCCGTTCGGCCGTCCCTTCTTATGGAGCCATTGCCGCCCAGGCGGCGGTCGGCATGGCCGGCTTGATCGGCGGCGCGCATCTGTTCGTCACGGCGGCCAAGGCGATGGCGGCCACCCTGGAGGTCTCTCCCCTGTTGCTGGCCCTGTTGATTGCGCCGCTGGCCACCGAGCTACCGGAAATGTCCAACAGTTTTCTCTGGCTCTACCAGAAGAAGGACACCTTGGCGGTCGGCAACGTGACGGGCGCGATGGTCTTTCAAGGGACCTTTCCCGTGTCGTTGGGGTTGATCGGCACCGATTGGTCGCTGGCTTCCTCCGCGCTGATCACGATGGAACTGGCAATGGTCGCAGTCGGGATGAGCTTGGCACAATTGTTCTGGGGCGGGCGTTGGAGACCCTGGCTTCTTGGGAGCGGGGCGTTCCTCTATCTGGGCTTTATGGTCTTTCTCTATGGGCGCTGAGGGGGGCGGGCATCCGGGCCATGGTCTGCCTACCGGAGCGCCGGACGTGCGCACCCAGGAAGTGCGATGGGTGTTGTGGGCGGTCTTGGGACTCAACCTGCTGGTGGCTTTGGCCAAGCTCATCTACGGGGTGGCCACGGCTTCGCTCAGCATGCAGGCCGACGGGTTTCATTCGCTCTTCGACGGGGTCTCGAACATTGTGGGGCTGACCGGCCTCTGGCTCGCTGCGGCTCCGCCTGACGACGTCCATCCATACGGGCACAAGAAGTATGAGACCCTGGCGGCGGCCTCCATCGGGGCCATGTTGCTGGGCACCTGTGTCTATCTGCTTTGGACCAGCTATGCACATTGGCAGGGTTCGGTCCAGCCCCAGGTGACGCGCGCCAGTTTCATGATCATGTTGGGGACAATGGCGATCAATTACGGCGTCATGCGCTGGGAGCGCGGCAAGGGCCAGGCGCTGCGCAGCGAGATTCTGGTGGCGGACTCTCACCACACCGGGAGCGACCTGCTGACCTCATGCTCGGTCCTGGCGGGCCTGGTGGCGGTCAAATTGGGGTATCCCGCCATGGATCCGATCGTGGCCGTGGTGATCGCGGCGATCATTGCCCGGACGGCCTGGTCGGTGCTGGTCGAAACCTCGCAATCGTTGACCGACATGGCTCGACTGGACCCGGAGCAAGTCCGGGCGGTGGTCTTACGGAACGCCGGGGTGTTGGATTGTCATAAGATCAGGACCAGGGGGGTGCCGCATCACATCTTTGTGGACCTGTCCGTCCACGTTTCGGCCGTAATGACCGTGGGAGACTCCCATGATCTGGCGCACCGAGTCGAAGAGTCGATCAAGGAACAGTTCGACGGGGTCGCGGAGGTGATTGTGCATGTGGAGCCAGCGAACTGTGGCTAGCCGATCCCGACGAGTCGATGATCGGCCCTATCTCGCGCTGACGATGGGCGATCCGGCCGGCATCGGCCCCGAAGTGATCGTGAAAGCGTTAGCCAGGCCCGAGGTCCTTCGTCTCTGCCGTCCGTTGGTTATTGGTTCCCGGGACGTGCTGGCGCGGACGGTCCGGTCCTTGCGGCTGCCTCTGCTGGTGCGGGAAGTCATGGCCCATGAAACTCCCTTGGGCCGGCGTGGCGAGATTCCAACACTGGATCCCCTGGAGACGCCCTTGGGCCGCTTCAAGCTTGGAGTCGTGAGCCGGCAGACGGGGGCGGCCTCCGTGTCGTTCATCAAGATGGCGGTCAAGCTCGCGGAATCCAACTGCGTGGACGCGATCGTGACCGGACCGATCAATAAGGAAGCGATCAACAAGGCGGGGCACAACTATCCGGGGCATACGGAATTGCTGGCGGACCTGACGCACAGCGAAGAAGTCGGGATGATGATCCTGGGCGGACCGCTCAAGATCATGTTCGTAACCACGCACGTGGCGTTGCGCGATCTCCCCGATCAATTGACGCAGGCGCGGATCGGGAAAGCCATCCGGCTGGCCGACCGGGCGTTGCGGGACTATTTCGGCCTGGCCAGGCCCAGGATCGGCGTGGCGGCGCTCAATCCCCACGCGGGCGAGGGCGGGCTCTTCGGGGACGAGGAGCGCAGGGTGATTCTGCCGGCTTCGCGCCGCGCGCGGGCCGCCGGCATCCAGGCCAGCGAGCCCTTGCCGGCCGATACGTTATTCGGCAAGGCGGTGCGGGGAACATACGACGGGATCGTGGCCATGTACCACGATCAGGGACTGATCCCGCTCAAACTGGTCGCCTTCGGCACATGCGTGAATCTCACGGTCGGGCTGCCGATCATCCGTACCTCGGTGGATCATGGCACCGCTTTCGACATCGCCGGAAAGGGCCTGGCCGATCCGGGCAGCTTGATCGAAGCCATCAAACTGGCGGCCAGGCTGGCCGTGAGCCGGATGAAGAAGGGAGGCAAGGGATGACGGATCAGACTCGGCAGGCGCTCGACATGATTCAACAGCAGGTCCAGGCGCTGGACGCCCTTCTGGAAGAGGCCCGGACGAGTCTCAATACCGTCGCGGCGGGAGAGCGGTTAGTGAAGTGGAAAGGCGCCGCGATTCCCTTGGTTGCCCGGCATCTGGGCCAGCAGGAAGCGCAGCGGTTTGCCGACACCAAACCGGGCCCTTCGTTTTCGAACGACCTACTGGAAGAGCTGGGCGATGATGTCGAACTCTATCGCGATTACCTGGTGGCGTTGGCCGAAAAAGTGAAGAAAGATGTTTCGACGAACCATGTTCCCTAACAGGCTGTTGATAAACTATTGTGAAACCAATCGGATGCAATGGCTTGCCGGCCAGAGACGACAGGCGAATCTCCCGCAGGATGGTCAAAAAGGCCGTCCAGCGAGGCCGCAGCGAGCCAAGAGGCGATGCGTACTCCTTGCCGTACGAGGAGCCTCTGAGCGATGTGAGAACGACGCTGGCGGACTTATTCATCCTGCTAACAGAACCGGTTCGGTATGACGCCCGCCCTCCCGCCTGCCCGCAAACGTCTCGGCCAGCACTTTCTCGTTGATCCCAATATCGTCCGCAAGATCGTGACGCTGGCGGAGTTGCGGCCGGACGAGACGGTCTTCGAGATCGGCCCGGGGCGGGGCATCCTGACCCGCGCCCTGTGCGCGGAGGCCAAGCAGGTGGTGGCGGTCGAGCTGGACGTGCAACTGGGCGAGTATCTCAGAGAGACGATCCGGGATTGCCCGAATCTGGATCTCCGTCTTGGAGATGCGCTGGAGTTTCCCTATGAGGAGCTTCCCGAGGGAACGGTCGTCGTGGCCAATCTTCCCTATTATGTATCCACGCCGCTCCTCTTCAAGCTCCTGGAGGCAAGACGGAAAATTGATCGGATGGTGCTGATGCTCCAGACCGAGGTGGCGCGCCGTCTGGTGGCGCAGCCGGGAACGGAGGACTACGGCATCTTGTCGGTCCTGACGCAATATGCAGCCGTGGCAAAACTGGCGTTCACGGTGTCGGCCAACTGCTTTCGGCCTCGCCCCGATGTCGGATCTTCCGTGGTCTCCCTGGCGTTGCGGCGACAGCCGGCGCTGGTCGTGCAGGATGAAGCCTGGTTTGTGCGTACGGTCCGTGCCTCGTTTGCCCATCGGCGGAAGACACTTGTCAATTCCCTCCGGGACGAGGGCCTAGCCCAGGACCGGATCATGCCGGCTTTGGCGCAGGTGGGAATCGAGCCGAGACGCCGCGCCGAAACGCTGACGCTGCGCGAATTTGCGGTCCTTGCTGAAGTCTTGGGTAGGGCGGCGCCTGGCGAGGAGCCGCCAGCTAATGGCTGACAGCATCTTCGTTTTATGTTACCATCCCGCCCATGGGTGCACCCACCACGGCGAAGCGCGGTGACGCTCGCCCAGCCTCTCGTGAACCCTCTCAACTCAAGCATGAGGTGATCGGCGTCCTACTGATCACCTTCAGCCTGTTGACGCTGCTCAGTCTCCTCTCGTTCGCCGAATCCGATCCGCTTCTCTTCTCCTCCGCAGGGGCCGCCGCTCCTTCGACTCGGAACATGATCGGCACGGTCGGCGCGACACTGGCCACAGGCTTGTTCTGGTTTGCCGGAGGGGGGGCGTATTTATTGCCGTTCGTACTGGGCATGTTGGCGGGACGCTGCTTCGTGGCCGGCCTGCTCACCGTGACTATCCGCAGCGCCGTCGGCTCCCTGTCCGCCTTGCTCTTCCTGAGCGGCCTGTTCCACCTGGAGATGCCGGCCGTTCCGACCATCCTGAGCGGATGGGTTTATCCGGGGCTGGGAGGCGGGCGGGTGGGGCACCTGCTTGCGGACGGCCTGCGGCTCTACTTTGCCAGCACCGGCGCCCATATTATCGTGCTGGCCGGACTTCTGGTCTCGTTGCTTCTGGCCGCGCCCATGTCTCTGGCCGATCTCTGGCAGCGCGTGCCCGGCTGGTGGGCGAAGCTGAAAGAGACGATCCTGGCTCTGATACCGGAACGGACCGAAAAGGAAGAGCAGCCGGAGAAGGTCAAGAAAGCCAAACCGAAACCGGTCAAGATCAACCGTCCCGCCGAGATCGAACCGGCGGATGTGCCCACGGCGGCGGAGGAACCACCTTTGGTAGTCGCCCCGCACAAGGAAACGCCGGCCAAGAAGCCGAAGGCAGTCCCCCCTCCCGAGAAGGAAGAGGAGGAAGAGCGGACGGTCGTGGGGGCGAACCTCGTCTCGGCCGGATACACACTCCCGGACCCAAGAGAGTTGTTGAGCGATCCCTCAGGTACGCTGGACCGGATGAGCGACGAAGAACTCAAGGCCCAGTCGGAAGTGTTGACCAAAGCGCTCCAGAGTTTCGGAATCGAGGGCAAGGTCACGGAAGTGCATCCCGGCCCGGTCGTGGTCATGTACGAGTTCGAACCGGCGCCGGGGGTCAAGGTGGCCCGCATCGTCAACCTGGCCGACGACCTGGCCCTGGCCTTGAAAGCGGAGAGCCTCCGCATCGTGGCGCCGCTGCCGGGCAAGTCCGTGGTCGGGATCGAAGTGCCGAATCGCTACCGCGAAACCGTCTCGTTGAAAGAGGTCATGATCAGCGAGGCCTTCGTCAAAGTCCAGGCCAAGAGCAAGCTGGCCTTGGCCTTGGGCAAGGACATCTTCGGGAAGCCGGCCGCGGCCGATCTCAAGTCCATGCCGCATTTGCTGGTGGCCGGGGCGACCGGCGCGGGGAAAAGCGTCGGCCTCAATACGATTCTCCTGAGCCTGCTGTTCTCGGCCAGGCCGGATGAAGTGAAGCTACTGCTGATCGATCCCAAGATGCTGGAATTAAAATCCTACGACGGCGTGCCCCATTTGCTGCGGCCGGTCATCACGGACGCGAAGTCCGCGGCGCGCGGGTTGAGCTGGGTGGTGCAGGAAATGGAGCGTCGCTACAAGCTGCTGGCCGAGGCCAACGTTCGCAATATCGATTCCTACAATCGTACGGTAGCCGAGCTGCAGGGTGTCATGCCGGAGCCGTCCGACCAGAAAGACGGGGAGTCGGCGGAGCCGCCGGTCGAATTTCTGTCCGAGGATGCACGGCTGGCCGCAGGGGAAAGTTCGGTGCCGGAATCGGTGCAGCCGCTGGGCTCCTCCGCCGAACCCAAAACGCCTCCTGCGCCGCTGCCCTACATTGTGGTGATGATCGACGAACTGGCGGATTTGATGATGGTGGCGCCTAAGGAGGTGGAAGAGAAGATCGCGCGCTTGGCCCAGATGGCCAGGGCCTCCGGCATCCACCTGGTGCTGGCTACGCAGCGGCCCTCGGTGGATGTGCTGACCGGCCTGATCAAGGCGAACTTTCCCGCCCGTATCGCGTTCAAGGTGTCCTCCAAAACCGACTCGCGCACGATCCTCGACGCGAACGGAGCCGAGTCCCTACTGGGGCGCGGCGACATGTTGTTTGCGGCCGGCACCGGGACGCTGAACCGGCTGCACGGTTCGTTTGTGCCGGACGACGACGTGCGGCAAGTGGTCGAATTCATCAAGAAACAAGCGGCTCCGGCCTACAGCGAAGAACTGCAATCGCTCAAACAGGAAGAGGCCAAGGAAGAGGAGGCGAAGGATGACGTCTATGAGCAGGCGAAGGACTTGGTGATCTCCTCCGGCCAGGCCTCCGCCTCGCTGATCCAGCGGCGCCTGCGTGTCGGGTATCCCCGCGCCGCCCGCATGATCGAACAGATGCAGGAAGAAGGGATTGTCGGCTCCGCTGGCCGCGACGGCCGGCGCGAAGTGCTGGTGCGCAAGGGACCGGTGGGGGAGCAGCAAGAATGAAGTCCAAATGCCAAATGCCAAATGCAAAATTGGCGGCCACCCTTGTTGCATTTTTCATTTTGCCTTTTGCGTTCTCGGCCATGCAGGCTTTCGGGGCGGAGGATATGCGGGAGGTGGTGAAAAAGCTGCAAGCGCGGTACGAGCAGACCCGCGATCTGTCGGCGGACTTCAGGCAGACGACCAAAATCGAAGGGTTCGCCACGCCGATTTTGTCCAGCGGGCGGATGTACATCAAGAAGCCGGGCCGGCTGCGGTGGGACTATGCCGATCCCAACGTGGAAGAGATTTACGTGAATCAGAACGACGTCAAGATGTACGTGCCGGAGCACAAGCAAGTCTTGATCGGCAAGTTGACGCAGATGGCCGCCTCCCAGGCTCCGCTGCAACTGTTGCAAGGCGCCGCCAAGTTGGAGGAGCAATATGTCCTGGATCAGAGCCGGGCCGGCGATCGAGGCGAGGGGGGATTGCCGTTGATCAGTCTGCTGCCGAAGCCCGATGGCAACGAAATGGTTCGCACGGTTGTGCGCATCGTGCTGGAAGTCCAGCCCAAGACCTACTTTATCAAACGTGTTTCCATCCACGAGATCAGCGGCAACATCTCCACCTTCGAATTTGCCAACCTGAAGCCCAATGCAGGGCTGAAGGCGGATCTGTTCGAGTTTGCCGTGCCGCCTGGAGTCGAAGTGGTAAAAGCTCCGTCCCTCAGCCCTCCCTAATTACTGCCGATCCTCGTTGAGACATGTTGTGCCATCATCCTGTTGCGTGTTTCTGACAGGCGCCTCTCACGGTCGCGTGAGGCCTCGTTCGTCCCTGTTCCGATGGATATGCTCGGGGCACCGTCCGGAGATGTCCCGCATGATGACGCCGTAGGCGACGCCGTGCTTCGTTTTCCAGGCTGCCACGGACAACTCCAAGGGGAACTCGCTGCCGTTCTTTCGCAAGCCACGGAATGTGGTCGTCGTGCCAGCTATGCGCGGGATACCGGTCAACCGAAGCCGTGCAAGGCCTTGTTGATGAGGGGCACGGAAACGATCCGGTATCAGCAATGTGAGGGGCTGGCCTAGCACTTCATCGGGGGCATAGGCAAACAGTCGTTGTGCGCCGTGGTTCCACATCCTGATGCGGCCTTGATGGTCGGCCAATACGACGGCGTCGGGGGTGTGTTCCACGAGAGAGCGGAACCGGTCGGTGCCCTCGCGCAAAAGCCGCTCCGCCTCCTCGACTCGCAACGAGAGTTGTCGGAACGCCAACGCCCGTCGCAGTAGGGCTTTCGCCACTTCGAGGTCATAAGGTTCCTGCATAAACCCCAGCGCTCCGAGATCGAGAGCGGAAGCCACCACCTCGGCCGGTGCGCTGCCGGTCATGGCGATCACCGGCAGGTGCGGGGCTTCGATCTGCATGGCGGTGAGGAGCCTCGGTTCTCGTTGGCCGAAGCCGCTGATGTCGAGAAAAACCGCATCGAGTTCGTGCCGCCTCATGAGAGCGGTAGCATCGTTGCCGGACCCTGTGACACGGACACGGTACCCTTCTGTCCGGAGCCCGTGGCCGAATCGCTCCTGTATCAGTGGGTTGGAATGAACCAGCAGAATTGAGGCGGGACGGAACCGAAGATGGGCATAGTGCATCGTCACCTCTTGACCGCGGCTATGGTATGTGTTGTTTATGTCCCCCGACATCGGGACGGCGGAATCTGTCCGCCGCCCCGGCGCCGGCCGATAGGGTCTAGGTCAAAAGAGGCGATGGAGGATCAGGACGGCGATGTCTCCTCCCGCACCGTTCTTTCTCTAGACCGTGAACCCTTCCGCAAACAAGGTGTGCCGGTTCACGTTTCGGTGGATCACCGTGAGGAGTTCCTCCTTCGAGACCGGTTTGACCAAGTAGTCCACCACGCCTTGTTTCATCAGCGATACGGCCATGTCGACATCCGGGTATCCCGTCAGCACAACAACGGGGATCCCTGGGTACTGCGTCCGAAAATAGGCCACCGCCTCCGTGCCGTTGATCTTCGGCATACGGATATCGCATAGGATCGTGTCTACCATCAGAGGATTGTCGGCGGAGTTCAGGCTCTTAATCGCCTGGCTCCCGTCCTCCGCTTCCACGACCTCGTAACCGGCTTTGGTCAGGTAGAGACAGATCGGTTTTCTGACCTGCGCCTCGTCGTCCACGATCAACACTCGCCCTTTTCTCTCGCCCTCGGCATTGTGCATACGGGGTTCCATGTCACACCTCCATTATTGTTGATTGACCTGATGACGCTTCGAACGGAAATCGAACTGTAAATGTGGTCCCGATGCCTTCTTCGCTGTCCACATTGATCGTGCCTCCATACTTGGTCACGAGCTTGTGCACGACGCTCAATCCCAGTCCCGTGCCCTTGCCGGGGTCTTTGGTCGTGAAGAATGGATCAAAGATCTGGCTCAATAAACTCTTCGGAATGCCGCACCCGGTGTCGGTGATCGTCGCGGCGACGGTGTCGCCATCTGCGTAGGTCGCGAGTGTGAGCTGTCCGTTCCCTTCCATAGCCTGGACGGCATTGTTAATGAGATTCACAAATATCTGGTCGATTTCCGTGCGTCGGGCCAGGATGGTGGGCACTGGTCGAAATGCGGTGACGACTTTAACACGGCCGAACTGCGGGCAGCGGTGGACCATCTTAAGCGCTTCGGCCATGCGTTCGCCGAGTGCGATGGTGGTCATTTCGTCGCGCGCGGAGGCACGGGCATAGGAGGCGAAGTCCCGCACGATGGTGGCAATGTGCGCGGAGGAGGCGGCGATGTCTCGGACATATTCCTTCACTTTTTGCCGGTCATCTTCTTCGAGAAGGAGTTCGGCCATGCCCATGATGCCTTGCACGGGGTTATTGATCTCGTGTGCCACGCCCGACACGAGCGTGCCCAAACTCGCCAGCTTTTCAGTTTGAACGAGGCGCTCCTGGAGATGCTTTTGTTCCGTCACATCCCAAATGATGAGACCCGTCTGGTTCGATCCACTGTTCCGGCTGGTCACCGGGAATAGCCGGTACCGATAGACCCGCTTCTGGACTTCGAATTCGCTTTCCTGTGGCTGACTGGCATCCAGAACTGGCGCCCCCCGAAGGGCCTCGACCATCCGTACCCAATGGGCGGGAGTCAGCGGGACGATGCTGCAGAGCGAACGTCCGACGATCGCTGCAGGCTCGTTTCCGAAATAGGTAAGGGCTAATAGATTGGCATAGACGACTTTCCGTGATTCATCCACGATCAGAATCGCTCCGGGGAGGCTGGCCAAAATGGTTTCAATCTTGTCGTAGGCGCTCCGCAAGGCCTCCTGCGCCTGCTTATGGGCCGTAATGTCCGCGGCGATACCCGCGATGCGGTAGACTGTCCCCGATTCGTCGCGAATGGGAAAGGCCTGGTCTTGAATCCACCGAATCTCCCCGTCCGGCCGAACGATGCGATAAACCTCGTCGTAATCCCCGTCGACCTGTTTTGTCAGCGCCGATTCCAAAACTTTCGGCAGGTCATCGGGGTGAATGGCTTCGAGCCACGACCGGGGCGATGCATAGAGACTCTCGCGGGTTCTTCCCCATATCTCCTCGTACCCCCGACTCACATAGAGCATCTGGGTTTTGCGAGGGTCGGTCATCCAGAACACTTCCTGAATGTTCTCCGCTAATTGACTGAAGCGTTCCTGGCTCTCGCGCAAGGCCTCTTCGGCCCGCTTGCGCTCGGTGATGTCGCGGATGATCCCGCTGAAAAATGTTCCCTGGGCGCTTTTCCAGGTAGCCAGGGACAGCTCCAATGGAAACTCGCGGCCATCCTTTCGGAGCCCGCACAATTCGACGGTTTTGCCGATCACGTGAGGCGTTCCCGTCGAGTGGAACCGTTGGATGCCTCCTTGATGAGCTTTCCGATAGCGATCGGGCATCAACATGGTGAGTGGCTGCCCCAGCACCTCTTCTTCCAGGTAGCCGAACAAGCGCTCGGCGCTTCCGTTCCAGGAGATGATGATGCCTCGATGGTCGGCCAGCACGATGGCATCGGTGGCCGACTGTACGACGGACCGAAATCGCTCTTCGCTCTCGCGCAGGGCGAGCCGGGCGTGTTCGGCATTGACGGTCAGGGTCCTCACGGCGATGGCCCGACGGAGCGTCGCCGTCATTTCCTCGGGGTTATAAGGCTTGGGCAAATATGCAAATGCGCCCTTGCGGAAAGACCCGATCTTGCTCTCGCTCGACACATACGCCGTGAGAACGATGACCGGCAACGTCGCATCCAACTCGACGAGAGTTTTCAGAACGGAGAGCCCGTCGATATCGGGCAACCGCATATCGAGCACGACAGCGTCGTACCGAATTTGACTGGCTTGCCGGAGGGCCGACAAGCCATCTTGCACTGCGTCCACTCGATATCCGTGATGCCCGAGCAGATCGCACAGGGCCTCACGAGTGTCCTGGGTGTCCTCGACGACGAGAACCGTGGAACCCTGGGTGATGGTGGTAGCGGTGGTCATGGCCATTGCACTCCTTTGCAGGGGTCTCGCTCAGGCTGCGTGTTTCAATGATTCACCTGGCTGGCACTTAGGCGCCCGATCCTTCTTCGGGGCGGCTGCCGATTCGGGGCCCAGGTCCTCTTGGTCCACCACGATCGATTCTTCGATGCTGTCTCCATACAGGGCCAGTAACAACATGCCGAACAGCGAGGCGGATGAAACGATCATTCCCCATGCCATGGCGTCCTCCTTGGTTGTCTGGTTTGGGAGCGCGAATCTCAATGCCACACCCTGCTACAGAGCAAGCATGATGCCGTAACTACTCACCGCCACCGCGCGGGGACCGCTAACGAATAACTCGTTGATTCTATGTGCATACCTGGAGTTGCTCTATTGGGGGGCCGTCGTATAACGGGGAAAGTGTACGGACTAGACCGTAGAATCGTATCGGAACAAATACGGGTCTATCTTTGGCGATACAGGCCCGCGTCGGCTGAAGCTCGGCGCGGATAAAAAGGGGAGTCGTAAGAATGCGTTGTTCCTGCGGGGGACGAGTGGCTGCCCGTTATGTTCGCCGAGTTCATGGGATTGGCGCAGAATCTGGAGCAGGAGAGGCTATCGTGAATCAGGTATCGAATTCACGAAGGCCGGATCGCCCATGGTGCCACGAAGGGGATGTCGCACGTAGCCGCCTAACGACGAGACCTCCTGGTGGGGGCCTGCAAGGTAGAGTGTAGATGAGAGCTGGCAGAATCCGAGCGAGATGGATTTCGTCTCCCGCGCTCTTGATTATCGTTAGGGGAAGAGTCCTTCCTCCACATAGCAGTCCGGCTGTGATGCCTGGCTCGGCATCCAGCAGGCCTCTCTCCAGAACCTAAATTTGTTGGTGAATTCGGCATGTTTCTGGGGCGTCGGCTCTGTTGCTCCTGCCGAAAAGGCCTTGATGTGAATGCGATCGCGAAGGCCTTCCGGCGTATCATGGGCCGTCAGCATCAGATTCGCATAGTTCCCCAGTGTCCGATCCAAATAGGTTTGAGGGTTGGAAAGAAAGTCGTCGATCCAGACGAGCAGAGATCCGCGCATGAGCGGATCGAAATATGGAATCTCCCAATCCGTATTGGGAATGCTCAAGTCCTGCCGCTCCCGTTCCTCGGCTTCTTCGTGCAGCGTCAGATGATAGAACTGCGCGTTAGTGTTCATTGTGAGGTACGGAAAGATGGTGTCTTCAAAATCCCGTATGGAACTGGCGGCCGCCATGTAGACAATTCGGTTGAAGGGCATTACGAAGGTGACTCGTTCGGCGCCGCTGGCATCCTTCTCCGTTACGACTCCGAACCGACGAATCATTTCGTTGAGGATGATCGTGCCCATGCTGTGCCCGACGAGAGTCACCTCCCATTCGCCTGGCTGTTTGCGAACTTCCTGCTGAAGGCGATGCATAAAGATCGCCAGGGCTCCCGCGGGGGGGGGCGGTAGGGACCCTTGGCTCCTTTGGTAAACTCCATTTCTGTGTGAAACAGTCTGCGAGTGCGACGCAACATGTTGTTCCACGCGCTTTCGCCGAAGGCTTCAACGACCGGCGCGAAGGCGATTTTGGTCGGCAGCGTCATAGTCCAGGTGACTCCGGAGAAGAACTGCTCAGGGAACCATTTGCGCTCGTCCGCTCCTTCCGAAATCGGAATGACGTTCCGGCAGGGGACCGGTTGTCCAGGCATGGCCGCAGAACATGGTTGGTATTCGGCCTTGAGTTGGCAGGAAACCCGCTCATAGTTATCCTCAAAGGTGAGCCCAATGAATGGCAGGGGTTGATCCTCGCAACCCTCTTGTTCTAGCTTCTTCAGCAGTTTCCGAGGCCCTTCGTCCGCTTCCACTTTCAACAGTTCGGATGTCCAGAGGACCGGCGCTCCGGCAATCCCGCGAACGATATCTAAGAGGAGATATGCCGGGGATAGGAGGAGGCCCCTCGGGTTCCACCATGGGACGTACTCTCCTTGCCGGATGTGGATGAGATGATCGTAATAGCTTGCGAAGAACGATGAGTCCCAATTGATAAAGATGGGGAAATAGTCGTCATTCTCCTCCTTAAGTAATTGCTCGAGCTTTGTGGCGCGACGGAGGGAGTCCGTCTGTTCGTTCAAGCCTCCGTGGACGAACAGCAATACCTTTCGCTTCTTATGCTGGTCCTTCGGGTGAGCCAGGAGTTTTGCAATCAACTGATCGAGATACTTGTCATAGAGCTTCCTGTTAGCCCCCTCGAGCTCGGAGTCGAGCGGTTCATACTCCAGGAACCAGAGGGGGATGTGCCGGCCGTTGCAGAGAGCCGGCTTGGGAGGGCAGCCGAAGTTGCCTGTCGGGTCCAGGGCGACGCCTTCGCTGTTGATCATGATGATGTGTTCGGTTGGAAGGTTAGGGATCGTGCAGGCGGCAAGGGTCCATGTCGTCAACACAATCAACCCGAGTCGGTTAAACCACTGGTTTTGCGGAGTCCGTCCCATGGTGACCTCCCTGAAGAGGCTCCCCTGTCGCTTCAATAATTGAACCGGAGGGTGAAGCTTCCGACATGGATGAGGGTCTTGTAGGTTCCGTCGACGGTCGAATTCCGGTTGCCTGTGACCGTCCGGTCTTCATAGAACGCCGCCTGGTATGAAAGATCCAACCCGACGGCTTTTAATGTGAGGCCTCCGATGCCGAGGTCGCCGCATTTGAACCCGAAGAGCAAGCCCTGCTCTGTGCAGAGTAGCCCCAGGCCGACCGAGGGAATTTGAGTGTCTGCGGACGGGATGCCGGGATTGAACGTGAAGTCGGGCACCTGAGTTTGTTGGTTCGTAAACCCACCACGGAGGGCGATTTCCCACTCGGGCAAACGCTCGAGATGCAGCCATTTGTATTCGGTGCCGATCATGACGTTGTATGTATTGCGCCAGTTCTGCGGCTGTAGAATCCGGCTTCCGGTGGACAGTTGAACGTTGTTGTCACGGTTGGCCTTCCATCCGATGTAGTCCACATCCAACTCCAACTTCCATTCGTGGGTGAGGTCCCGGACCGGCCAGATGGCAACCCCCCCCCGAATAGACCGAGGGCAATGCCAAGGGGGCGGTGGCGTCGGCCTGCACTCTGCCGTTCGAGAGAAATTGCCCGGAGAGGCTCAAGACGGCCTGGCTCCGATACACGAGACCGATGTTCGCCAGGGGTTTTCCGTCTGCGTTGCGGAAGGGGGTGTAGAGAAGAGAAATGTTGAATCCGGCCGTCGTGTCGCTGCCCTTCAGTTCGACGCGCGAGCCGGCCGGGATGCCCAGCCCACCGGGCCAGATGGATTGTTGTTCCACGTGGCCTTCCCCGAACAATCCGGAAAAGGTGTAAATGTCGGCTCCGAGGCCGATGGACAGTTGGTCGTTCACTTTGTAGGCGATCGTGGGCTTGATATCCAACAACGGCAAGGTGGTAAAGGTGACCGCTGTTCTGAATGGCCCGTTCAGGGGGTACTGAGATAGGGAGCCAAATGGAGTGGTCAGTCCCACCCCGACCGTCCATTTCTCAAGCGAGGCGAAGCCCACATCTTTGAGATTCGCCGTCAGAAAGAAGTGGCCGGGGAGAGGCCAGGCGACGCTGCCGCCCCGATCTCCGGTTGTGGCGACTCCAGAGGGGCTGACGAAGGAGGTCGAGCCGCCGATGATCAGGGCTCCGAACATGTTCTGCACACCGCGCAACTGCGTCATCCCGGCCGGATTGTAGTGCAGGGCGGAGGGATCGTCGGCCTGGGCCGTGAACGCATTGCCCATTCCTGATGCGGCCGCGCCTTGGCCTTGAATGCGAGGCGTCTGGGCCTGGAGGATCGAGGGACTCGACGCCAGTAGGGCAACGACCATCCAGACGATTCGACGAGGGGAAACTCTCTGTCGGCGTCTCTCACGGGACATGGCATCCTCCCATTAGGCGGATCCCCGGAACCAATAGTTCACTACCTGCTCAAGATGGATGACGTCAAACGGCTTCAACAGATAAGCCTGGGCTCCCATACTGACTGCTTCCACGGCCCGCTCCTGCGAACCCGATGCAGTGATGACGATCACCGGCAGCGACTGGTTGTGGTTGCGGATTCGGCGCAGGACGTCCAGCCCGTCGATATCGGGCATGCCGATGTCCAACAGCATGCCGTCGAAGGAGCCGCTGCCGATCATTTCCAGCGCCGTGCTCCCGTCGGCGGAGGCTTGGATGGAGTACCCATATGATCCGAGGCGGTCCAGTAAGAGCTGCCTAATGTCGGGGTCGTCATCCACGACGAGAATGCGTTTGCTGCCGCTCCTTGTTGCGATCTGGCGTGAGTGTGGGAGAAGAGGCACGGTGAAGTGAAACTCCGTTCCTTTCCCCGGCTCGCTCCGGGCGGAGATCGTACCTCCATGAAGATTCACCAGCGTTTTGGCGATGGACAGCCCCAGCCCCAGCCCCATCTGGCCTCCCCTCCGACCCTGGCTGATCCGGAAGAAGGGATCGAAGATCTTGTCGAGGACTTCCGGAGAAATCCCGGGACCAGAATCGCTTACGGAAATGCCCGCTAAGTTCGCTTCATGTGGCCAGGCCCTAACCCAGATCAATCCATGGTCGGGCGTATATTTGATGGCGTTATGAATGAGATTCATCAGAATCTGTATGAGCCGGTCGACGTCGGCCCAGACCAATAACGGGGTTTCCGGCTCGTAGACCTCCAGGCGTTGCTGTTTGGCCGCGGCGAGGGGGCGCAGTTGCTCCATGACTTCACCGATGCACTTCTTTAGTTCGACCTCGACCGGCAGCAACTCAATCTTTCCGGCTTGGATTCGTGACTGGTCCAATAAGTCCGTGATCATTCGGATCAGACGATCGGCGTTGATACCGATACGGCTGAGGTAATACTGTTGCTTCTCGACGAGCGGGCCGGCCAATCCGCTCATGAAGTTGTCCACAAACCCTTTGATGGAAGTAAGCGGCGTCCGAAGTTCGTGCGAAACGTGTGAAAGAAAAAGGGATCGGAGTTGATCGGCCTTCTGCAGTTCGGCCGTTCGCTCGAGGACTTTGGTCTCCAGTCCGATGTTCAATTCCTCGATCTGTCGATACGCTTGGGCATTGTCCAACGCGATGGCCACCTGGCTCGCCACGGTGACCATCAAGTCGAGGTCGTCCTGCGTCAAAGAATTCGCCTGCGAACGATCCACGGTCAGCGAACCGAGGACTTGGTCTTGGGCTTTTAACGGGACCGAAATAATCGACTTGGCTTGGGTCAGCCGCGCTAGTTCCTGATTCAAGGGATGGATCTGATCCCACACCTCACGGAGGTCGCCGATCAGGATAGGGCGTCCCTCCAGGAGCACCGTGCCCTCCGGCCGGTTAGGAGTCGTGATAGGGACCTCCCTCGAGCGAACGAGGGCGGCAATGTCCTCCGAGACTCCGAGGATCCGCGCGTCGTATGAGACCTTTCGAGACCGGTCGAAAAACGCGATCATGGCTCGATCGTAACGGAGATCATGAATGAGGGTTTCCAGAACGTTTTGTAGCAACGTCTCGCGATCCAGCGTGGCGCTAAAGAGCAGCCCGGCTCGGTGGAGGGTGGTCAATTGGTTGACCTTCCGCCGCAACTCGACCGCCGTTTGTTCCTGCTCCAAATAGGCTTCGCGAAGTTCCTCGTGCCTGGCGTCGACGGTTTGGAGTTGTTCCTGAATCAGCTCTTCCCGGGCGTTCATGCGATGTTGCAGCATCCGCAGGCGATACCCCAACCAGCCTGCGAGTGCGATGGGCAGGGCAAAAACCAGCACATCAAGAAGATTCGGTGCAGGGTTATGGTACAAATAGAAAAGCCCTGCGCCGAAGGACAACAGCAATGCGCTCTGCCACAGTAGACTGATCCGCTCCCGAGGTTCCCACGTCAACTCCCACTCACACCGGTCGTCCCCGGTGGCAACACATTTCCGATCCCTGATAGTCGCTCTCTTCAGGCGATGGATCTTTTCCGGCACTGCTCGTAGGCCGCCCTTCGCCGATTGGCAAATCAGTGCCGCGCAAGCTTTCCGAAAGGGGCCGAATTGCCGATAGACCGAATCCGGATAGGTCATGGTGAGAATCGCAGATCGATCCGTCACCCCGCCGACCCCGAGAACGAGCGAAGAGAATTTTTCGCCGAAGTGCGGGAACTGCCGAAAGATCTGAGCCACGGAGAAGGGGCGGCCCAACGTCTGAATGACCGAAGAAATGAACTTCTCCTCTCCGACGTGAGCGGAAAATAGCGGATCACCGGACAGCTGTTTGCAGAACTCCCCCAGGAAGCAGACGAATTCGTAGGAATAGCTGTTCCATACGTTCTTGAGAAACTTTGGGGTCACGTGGTAAACGGGGTCGGCAATGCGGTCGTTCAGGAGCCGGCACAGCTCATGTGACGCCTGCTCGCCCGCCTCTGGCCCGTTACGGCGACTCATGACCTCTTCAAGATAATCGACGTATGCACGAATCTTGATGCCGGTGGCGTCGTTGACTTTCGTGCCGTCTGGATTCACGCCGAATGGGCGGAATTCCATCTCTCCCTTTTCCAAAATCGTATGGTCTTGGGAAAGTAATTGGGATTGTAACAACGCTCGTCCCTCCGGCTGAGGGGTTGGCCGGGCGTCTTGGGGCGTGTCGTCAAGAGGTGCGATGCCAAAGCTCTGGCGGTGCTGCCCTCCCTCCTGTGTGGCCGATTCGTCAGAAATGATTGGAGCGGGCTTTCTCATGAGGCGTTCCCAGGTGTTGCGCACAAGCCCCCGACGGGATTGCGGTGGCCATGCGATCTCCCATTCGCACCATGCGTCTCCGTTCACAATGCAGGCGCGATCCTTGATGACTGCGGGCGGCAGATGGTGAATGATCTCAGGAATACACGAGAGCCCGCCTTTGGCGGACTTGCAGGCCAGTTCGGCACAGCGTTTTCGGTAAGGGCCGAATTCCCGATAGGCCTGCTCGGTGAGTGTGAGCCGCATAATCGCTAGGCCCTCGGTGACCTCGTCTACGCAGAGTTCGACAACTTTCCTCGATGCGCACTGTTGGGCAAAATGCGAGTACATCTTGTAGATTTCGGCAACGGAGAAAGGCTGGCCGAGGACCTGGAAAATAGGGGAAATCTTTTTTCTCCTCCCCGCATTCAAGACAAATTCAGGATCGCCGGAGAGCCGTTCGCAAAATTCTCGGAGATAACAGACAAACTCGTACGAATAACTATTCCATATCCTTTTTAAGAATTCCGGGGTTACATGATAGACCGGGTCGGGGATGCGCTCGTTGAGAAGCCGACAGAGTTCCCGCGTGGCCTGCGTGCCGGCGTGCGGACTTGCGGTACGCGCCGAGCAATCCTCCAGATAATCCACACTCGCTCGGACGATCATTCCGGTGATATCGGAGATCTTTTCGCCTCGACCATCCACTCCGAAGGGGCGAAATTGCATGACTCCTCTTTCTAATATCGTATGGTCTTTCGAAAGCAATTCGCTGCGCGGTAAGTCCGGCGTCGCCCGCGGAGGCGCCGGGGGAAATCTTCGAGGCGTCTCGATAGGCGGTTGGACAAAGCTATCTCGGTAGAGGCCTTCTTCACGTGCGGTTGGCTTATCCAGACCGTTCGGTGCGGGACCGTCGGTGAGGCGTTTCCACGCATTGCGCCCAAACCTCCGACGGGATTGTGGAAGCCAGGTAATCTCCCATTCGCACCATTCGGCACCATCCACGATGCACGTGCGATCCACGATCGTGGCGGGCGGCAGGTGGTGGACCCGTTCCGGAACCGCTGCAAAGCTGCCATGATGGGATTGACAGATCATCTGAGCACAGCGGTTCCGGTAGGCTCCAAACTGGCGATATGAACGCTCGGTAAACTTCATGCGAAGGATGGCCATGTGGTCGGTGACCAGGCAGACCTCCCGCTCGATTGAGCCTTTCGTGTACTTTTGGCCGAAGTGAGGAAACATCTTGTAGATTTGAGAAACCGGAAAGGGACGGCCGAGGATTTGGATGACGGGGGCGATTTTGTCCTTGCCCGAGTTGAAGGCAAACCGGGGATCGCCGGATAGCTGTTCGCAGAATTCATACACATAACAGACGAATTCATATGAATAGCTGTTCCATGTATTTTTTATGAACTTGGGCGTGACATGATAGATCGAGTCGCGGATTCGCTCGTTCAGGAGCCGGCAAAGCTCCTCGACTGCGCGTGATCCGGCATCTGAGCCGTACGACCGGGACACATACCATTCCAGGTAACTCACCATGGCCCGTACGCTGACTCCGCTGACATCGCAGATATTGTCCTCGCGTTCATCGGCTCCAAACGGGCGGAACTCCATGAAGGGCCGTTCCAGGATCCTGTGGTCCTTGGAGAGGAGTTCAATCTCGGGCAGGTGGGGTGCTGTCGAATGTGGCATTGCAACGGTCTGGTCTGGCGTGGAATGGGGCTCCACTGTCGCGGTCAACGAAGTGGGCACGACAGTTGCCTCGGCCTCGTCACGGGGCGAAATGGATTTCGCTGATCCGCCAGCGATGAAGTGCCATGCCGTGCCAATGAGGCCGCGGCGGTGCTGCGGAGTCCAGGTAAATTCCCATTCGCACCATTTGTCGCCCTTCACCATGCATGTCAGGTCTTTGACCGTCGCAGGGGGCAGGCGATGGACCCATACAGGGATCGATGCCAGTCCAGCCTTGCAGTTCTGACAGACGAGCGCGGCGCAGCGTTTTTGAAATGGTTCGATCTGTCGAAGCGCGTGTTCCGAAAACGTGATGCTGAGGATTGCCGACCGATCGGTTACGGTGGCAACTCGAAATTCCGTGCATCCCTTGACGTATTTCAGACCGAAATGCGGCCACATCTTGTAGATCTCGTGAATCGGGAATGGTCTCGCGAGCAGTGTAATCGCCGGAGAGAGGGCTCGTTCTTGCGCGACATGAGCGACAAACTTCGGATCGCCGGACAATTGGATGCAGAATTCTCGAAGGTAGACAAAGAACTCATAGGAATAGCTGCGCCAGAAATGTCTCAAGCCTTTCGGGGTGACCTGGCAGGCGGGATCGCGAACGCGCTCATTAAGCAAGTGACATAGATGGCGTACTGCTTTCTCGCCAGCCTCGCTGCCGGCATTTTGTGACACATAGTCTTCAAGATATTGCACATAGGAGCTGACAAATGCGCCGCTGACATCTTGGATCCGTTCTCCCCGTTCATCCGCACCGAACGGTGGGAACTCCATGAAGGGTCGTTCCAGGATCGTGTGGTCTTGGGAGAGGAGTTCAAACATGCTCACAGACCCTAACTCGTCCGAGGGTCGGGAAGGGACACTCAGGGGGTTCGAAACGGCCCGGAGCGGCGTTGTATCTCCCTGGTAGCTTGGCGGGCATATACATGTTGCCCGTGCCGCGTCGTATCTCGGCTGCGGCCTCCCGCTGTGTGTTTGAGTAGGAATACGACACCTCTGGTGCCAGGGGTACAGCAAGTTCCATGCGGTTTCCTTAGTTCTTTCGATTTCCTCAAAAACATTTGAAATTTAAGCGATATGTCCAATATGGAGATCCTGACATAAGGCATCGACTTCAGGCCGAGTCGTATCGAGAGAGATAACGGAGGAACCGCTTTCGATACGACTCTTGCCTCGCGCTACGATGTCCTGGCCTCCTGCAGGCCTCTTTTTATCCAAGTGCCTGCGTTGGAAGGGGCTAGGATTCTTTAAGATCGCAGATCAGGTTCTCCTCATCGCACGTCTTCAAGTATTCGATGATCGCCGAACGCTCGTCTTCCGTCAGCTCGCATCCGAGAATCCCTTCCCTGCCGTGGCGGGCAAGCTCATCGCATTCGATCTTATCGAATCGGTGGCCGTGCCGGTCGTCGTTTCTGAATTCGTGTCCGGCGTTGGAATTGCCGGGCAACGTCGCGTCGAATGGGATTTCACCGGGCAGGCAGTCGCTCTTGAACCCGACATTGGCCGGGTCGAACTCCAGCGCACCCAGGCAGAACCGCATGGGCCTTTGCTCCACGGGCGACAGGAGGTGCCGCAGGGTGGGAACCGATCCGTTGTGGAGATACGGAGCGGTAGCCCAGATGCCGGCGTGGGGTCTGGCGAGGTACGCCAGCGGAGCCCGCCAATAGTTCGGGGCCCGGTCTGGCCAGTTGTTGATCTCCATGATCTTTGAGGTGAGCCATTGGGTGGCCTCGACCGCGGGGATCACCGGCCTCCCAAAGACCCCCATGAGGAGCCCCGTCCGGACCGTCCGTGCCTGGAAGTTCACGGCGTGGGTGGGGTCGGTGCCAATGGTCGTTATTTTGATGACGCTGTGGTGGTCCATATCGTATCGCTGGCCGAATGGATTGGCGTCCTTCAGGGGAGCCGGCCGATGACAGCCGGCGCATAATTTATTGTAGAGGCCCTTCCCCTGTGCTGCCTTGTTTGGATCGACGGCTGGAAATACCTTGTCAGGCCATCGGGGCGCGTTTAACAACCGAACTTTCTGTTCCAGTCCGTTGAGTTTCGAGGCGTCCACCTTGGTTTCTACTGGGCTGGGCAGGATCTTTTCGGGAAACTTCACCGTGGCGCGGAGGCCGATCGATTGCGCGATGTTCCGTCCCATGGGGTTTTGGATTGACGCGTTCCACTGGACCCAATCGTATCGCCAGGCTCCCCAGAGTTGGGGGTAGTCCACCGGCGCATTCAATTGCCGAACATTATGAGGGTCGAGTCGCACGAATCCGGTGTTGAGCGCCCGGCCGAAGGCATCCATCCGACCGGCTCCCCAAGGACTGGGATAGAGGTTGATGCCCCTCTGTTCCGCGACGCGGTCCGGCAGCTTCATCATGGTCACGTATTTAAACAGACATTGACGCAAGGCTTTGGGCGTCAGCGGTGGCACCTTCGGCAGCACGGCCTTGGCAAACCGTACGAATTTGTCCGTATCCACGAAGGTTTCATTGAGCGTGGTCATGACCGCCAGCAGGAAGGCCAGATTGTTGTGCATCGAAGGGCCCCCGTCGATAATGACGGTGTGCCGTTGCTTCTTCGCGTCGGTGTAGTTGAGCTGTCCCGTATGGCAAGCGGCGCAATTGAAACCGAGGTGCGCCAGGGAAACCGGCGGACCAGGTTCGTCCGTCCTGTCGCACAAGAACTCGGCGTCGGGGTGAGCGTCGGTCCGCGTGAATCCGACCGGAAGGCCGTCTGGGTTGTGCTTCGGATCCGGACGGTCGGGGATGAAGCCGAATCGAGCGAGGTAGTCGTTGTCCGTAAAGGGTTTCGTCCCGTTCGGCTGCTCTAGCGCCAGGAACCAGTCGTAGGGAAGCAGTTCGCTGTTCTGCGTGTCGTGGTAAAACGCTTGGCGCGTGGCAGGGTCTCACCCTTGGCTTGGGGCCGATCCTGATGGGGCGGGGTTGGAACTCATGGCCGCGTAGTTCGGCGTGGAAGCGAAGAGTGGCGTGCAACAGACTATGGCGACGATCCATCGTGCCTTCATCGGACACCTCCCTGTGAGCGCGTGCGTCGCGCGATGCAGTCAGGCTCCTTGGAGCCATTCCTTGTATTCCGTATAGAGATGCGGCAGTTGGTCCGGTGGAAACGTTGCGGAAGGATTCTCTCGTATCCAGTCGAGAGCCGCTTTCCGCCCGATAGTTGCTGCCACGGTTTCGTCCTCCCAATAGAGGGTATGGCTCAGCGGAGTCGCCTGTTTCCACCATTGCCAGATCTTCCAGCCTTGTCCTGCGTTGATCTCTTTGTCTAATAAGACGGCCTGATCGTAGGCCGCATTGATGGGTTTCAAGGGAAAACCAAGGATGTCCTGCGGATCGTAGAGGTTGACCCAAAGTCCATTTGGATCCTGTATGCGGATCGGGCTGGCGAAGCTGGTGACCAGGTTTAGTCCGAACCGCAGTGCATAGATAGCCAGGGGAGAGCCCAGGGTCATGAAATTGGCGAGACGAAGCTTTGGCGGCCAGACCCGTCGTCTGAGCACAGTACAGTCATAGACCAGGTCAGAGACGATCACCGAACCGAGGCTGTGGGCCACGACCGTGACGAGCGCAGGCTTGTCCGCTGTGGCTCCCTTCTGCCCTGCGTCATCGGCGCATTGGTTAATGGCCGTCCAGAGACGTTGATGGATCTGCTCGTACTTATTAATCCCGGGCGACTCCACGTAGACGATCGGATCGCCGAGATAGTTCAGGACAAATTCCCGACCTGGGGCCCAGTATCGGATGCGCGGCAGCCACGTGTCCGGCCTGGCCAGCCAGGAGCGCCAGGACAGAGTTTTCGTGCCGAGGTGGGGGAAGAGACGGGTCCAGAGATGGTTCTGGTCCGCTTGCGTGATGTCAGACCACAGCACTTCGCGAATCGGCATCCGTTCCCGTGGGCATCCGGCTGGATATTGGGGGGCAAGACGAGCGAGTGCGGCGCGAAAGGCTTCGGTAGCGAGCCCGCGGAGCGGACTGCTGAAGCCGTCTCCATTGTCGCCCATCCCGTGCACGAATAGGACGTAATGCGGAATCATGAGCACCTCCGCAATCGAGAGTGCGTTGGGCGTAGACCTATGTTGACCGAATCGGTCTTATTATGCCGGCAGGTACCCGCTCGGGCCGGGTATGCCCATATCCTTGGCAAGATCCTGAAAAACGAACTGCGCGTCGGAGCGAGAAGCAGTCGGCGTTATCGGTATGAAACCATTAAGAAATGTGCTGCAAACGGTGAGGATGGACAGGGGTCCGGACGAAGGGTACAGGCATGGCAGTCGGCCTATGCGATGCAGGCGAGCAAATATCGGAACCTGACGAGCCATCGGCAGCAGCTCCGAGGCTTTACTCTAACAGGTCCAGTATGTTGCGTGGAAGTAACTAGTAGCTAGTTTAGTTAGATTTGTCAAGCGGTATTCGAGTGGTCCGGTCTCCGCGCTCCTTTCGATCGGTCGGATCGGGAATCGGCCGATGGCGGGTCTGTCGCTCATCCGGTGGGCTGGCGATGTGCGGGGTATCAGCGGGAGCCGACATCGAAGGGGAGCGAAAATGTAAAGCAGCTGCCTTGTCCGGGAACGCTGGCGACCCAGATCGTGCCACCATGCAGTTCCACGAGGCTCTTGGTAATGGCCAACCCAAGCCCCGCTCCGCGTGCCTCGACGGGCACTGATTCTCCCCGGTAGAACTTCCCAAATACCTTGTCGAGTTCCTGGACTGGGATGCCGCAGCCGCTGTCGGCGACGCTGATGGCGGCTCCGTGGCCGTCCCATAGCGCCGAGCCTACCACGATGTTCCCCTGCGGCGGGGTGAACTTGATCGCGTTGTGCAGCAGGTTTGTCAGAATCTGGAGCAGTTTGTCTCGATCGGCTCGAATCGCCGGTAGGCCGGTCGTGTGCTGCTGCCTGATCGTAATGGATTTGCCCCGCGCGAGCAGGTGAACGCTTTCGACGACCTCGTTGACGACGTCGGGAACCGCCAGATCGGTCAGGCGGAGTTCGGCCAAGCCGGCTTCGATTCGAGAGAGATCCAGCAGCTCGTTGGTCATCCGGGTCAGCCGGTCGGCGTTGAATTTGACCCGTTGCAGGTAATAGGTCTGCCGTTCGGTGAGTTGGCCGCTGACGCCGTCCAATAGGTTCTCCACATAGCCTTTGATAGACGTCATCGGCGTGCGCAACTCATGCGACACGATCGAGACGAACGCCGACTTCAGATGGTCCAACTCCCGCAACTTCTGGTTTGCCGTCTCCAATTCCTGGGTGCGTTCGCGCACCTTGGTTTCCAGCCCGACGTTCAAGGCTTCGATCTGGGCATAGGCCTCTGCATTGTCGAGGGCGATGGCGACCTGATTTGCGACCGTCACCATCAGGTCCAGGTCGGCCTGCCCAAGGCCGTTGACCTCCGCTCGGTCCACCGTCAGCGCCCCTATGACCTGGCCTTTGACCTTCACCGGGATGGAGATAAAGGATTTCGCTCCCGTCATGGTCGCAAGTTGCTGATTGAGCGGATGGAGGGCGCCCCAGGCTTCCTGGAGATTGCGGACCAGGATCGGGCGGCCCTCCAGCAGGACGGCGCCTTCCAGGAGGTGTGGATCTGTGACGGGGATGGTCAGGTTCTCCGCAAACGCGGCGCAAGCTTGAGAGACACCCATGATGCGGATCTTGTGAGCCACCCGGCGGTCGTGATCGTACAACGAGATCATCGCGCGATCGTAGTGTAAGTCTTCATTGAGGGCGCGGAGCACGGAGTCGAACAGCTGGTCCCGGTCTAAAGTGGAGCTGAAGAGGAGCCCGGCCCGATGGAGAATGGTCAGTTGCCTGACCTTGCGGCGCAATTCGACGGTGGTCTGTTCCTGCTCCAGATAGGCCTCGCGAAGCTCCTCGTGTCGGGCCTCGACGGAACGCAGTTGCTCGTCCACCAACTGCTCCCGCATGCGACTGCGGGTATGGCGTGTCCACCAGCGAACAGTCAGCACCGACAGGACCGCAGGTCCGGACGCCAACAGCAAGCTTGGGACAGCGGTGAGCGTCGGATATCGGTATCGTAGGAAGAACCAAGAGGCTAGGCTTACCAGGAAGCCGATCGTAAGCCACATAGATTGCCGGGACGGCTCGGGGTCCCAGGCAATATCCCACTCACACCACTCGTCCCCTTCGGCCATGCAGGATCGGTCTGCGATGACAGCCGGCCGATTATGATGAATACGCTCGGGAACCGCCGTCAATGCCCCCTTCGAAGCGGCGCAGACCAGGGCTGCGCAGGCTTTCCGATAGGGCCCGAACTGTCCGTCCACCGCGTCGGTGAATTTCATTCTGAGCAACGCGCGGCGATCGGTCACCGATTTCGCCTCCATGTACATGGAGCCCTTCACGAACTTTTCCCCGAAATGCGGAAACATCCGGTAGATCTGCGAGACGGAGAAGGGGCGGCCCAGGGTCTGGATGATCGGCGAGAGAAATTTGGCCTGGGCCATCTTGAACGCGAATTGCGGATCGCCGGCAATGATCTGGCAGAACTCGCCGAGGAAACAACGGAACTCATAGGAATAGCTGTGCCACATGTTCTTGAGCAAGGCCGGGGTGACGTGGTAGGCGGGGTCGCGAATGCGGTCATTCAACTTGGCGCAGAGGTCTTCGATCGCCTGCGCCCCTGCCGCAGGCCCCGCTTTCAGGCTGATGGACTCTTCGAGATACTCGATGTTGGCGCGGATCGTCATGCCGCTCACGTCCCGAATCTTCTCTCCGGCAGCGTCCGCGCCGAAGGGACGGTACTCCATCATTCCTTTCTCAAGGATCGAATGAGTTTTGGGAAGCAGTCGCAGCGCCGGCTCAGCGGTGCGGGGTTCCGAGAATGAAGGCTTCTCGATCAGTTTGTGGAGGGATGTGCCGGATGCCGATGAGGGTACCATAAGAGGCGCACTGTAAAGAGTTCGGCGATCTTGTCAATCAGGGGAAGCACTCGATGAGGTAGGGGAGAGTACGGGAACTGTCAGACGCTCGCTTAGGGGAGGCGAAGTCGGAAAAAGAGGGCTGTCTACTGGTGCAAGTGCTTCAGCGCGGCGGCGCAGAGGATAATGAGGAGGCCAAGCCACAAAGCGACGCGCTGGAAGGGGACCGGCTCCAACATCTGCTCTTCCCGTTCCTCGGCCGATTCATCGCCGGTCGGCTCGGTCTTGAAGATGATGGTGTAGAGGAAGAGCGTCAGAATGCCCAGAACCAGGAACAACTTGATGAAGAACACGGTCAGATACTTGGCATGGTGGGGAATGCCGGACCCGGTTTGGGAGACCAGTAATTGATTCACATAGTGCAGGTTGATCCCGCCCGTAAAGAGAATCACGACCAGCAGGACGCCCACCACGCGCTTGTATTGCCGGTAAAACGTGTCGGCGATTGGCTTGATGTATTCTTTGGGCACCGCGGTCTTCAGCCCTGGCGTGACCGCCATGACCAGGAAGGCCAGGCCGCCGATCCAGATGACGGCCGAGACCAAGTGCAACCAATGGTTGACGATCGGGATGAGCTGGTTGAGGTCGGTCAGGAGTGATTGCAGCGCGTCCATTAGAATTTAAACACCGGGGCGTCGTTGCCGAACCGTTTCTTGCGGAGCTCTTCCATCAATTCGACGGTGATAACGGCCAGGCCTTGTTCGCGTGCGTGCCGCTCGACGCCCTTCTTGACCATGGCGCGAAGGAAATAGGGTATGCGGTTGAGCCGGGTCTGCGCTGCTTCCTCCCAGACCGCGGTGCTTTCCTCCGGTGTGTTGAAGGCCACCTGCACCTTTGCGCCGCCCTTCGGGGTATAGAGGCACCACTGATCCTCGTCCAGCCAATCCCCATGGTCCACGTAGGGACGGGCCCGGCAGCCTCCGCAAATCTCGCTGTACTCACAGTCCCCACATTTGCCTTTGAGATGCGGATAACGGAAAGAGTCGAAGATGTCGGACCGTTCCCAGAGGTCCACGAAGCTCTTTTCGCGGACGTTGCCCGCCGAGAGCGGCATGTAGGGACAGGGGGTCACCTCGCCATTGGGGGTCACCCGGGCGTAATTGGTGCCGGCCAGGCAGCCCCCGCCCATATAGCCCTGGGCCTTGGTAATCGGGGAGTTGGGGTCCTTCTCGTAGGCCAGGCGTTTGAAGTGGGGTGCACAGCGGGCGCGAACCAGCATGTCTTTGTACTTATCCTGGCAATCGACCAGGTAGCCGAGCACTTCTTCGTACTGCGCTGGCGTGATGTCGGTCAGCTCCTCGCCGCGTCCGGTGCAGACCATGAAGAAGACGTTCAGCACTTTGGCGCCGAGGGTATGGGCCCACTCGATCACGTCCGGCAGCTCCTGGTAGTTCATCGGCTGGGCGCTGAAGTGCACCTGGAACTGGAGCCCGTTGCGCTTGCACGCCTCGATGCCGGCCACGGCTCCTTCCCAAGCCCCTTCGAGCCCGCGGAAACGGTTGTGCTTCTTGGCGTCCAGCGAGTCGATGCTGATCCCGACGCCCATGACGCCGATCTCCACCAGCTCTTTGGCCATGCGATCGTTGATCAGCATCCCATTGGTGCCGAACACGACCATGAAGCCGAGCCCCACTGCGTGGCGCGCGATGTCCAGAATGTCCGGGCGTGTCAGCGGTTCCCCGCCGGTAATGACCAGCAGGCAGCCCCGGTTCACTTCGGCGATCTGATCGATCAGGCGGACGCATTCTTCGGTGGTGAGCTCGTCCGATCCGCCGCCGGCTTTGGTGGTGGCGTCCAGGTAGCAATGGTCGCACTTGAGGTTGCAGCGCTTCGTGAGGTTGAGGGCGATCAGGAAGGGCTTGAAGTCGTCCACCGTCCGGCCGTCGCCGGGCATGCCCGGCGACGCCACAAACTGCTTGATCTGTTGTTCAAGCGAATCGAGCTTCCCCGCGAGGGCGGGAATATTCAATATCGGGAGGGCCTTACCCATTCTGGGAGGGTCCCGGCTGGGAGCCGACGCCCAGGCGCTCGAGGATATCCTTCAGATTGCCCGTCTTCATCGCTTCTTCCATTGTGCCCTTGGCTTGCTCGATGCCCTCGTTGGCGACCTCGAGGGTGATCGTGGTCGCGCCGACCTTTTCGGCATGCTTCAGGATCAGCGCCTTGGTGCAGTCGCGCATGAAACCTGGGGGCACGCGGTCGAGGCGCGCTTGCGCGTCCGGGGTCCAGGTGAAAGGGGAGGGAGCAGACATTGAACTACCTCCGTTGCCGCCGGTTGCATGCCCGTTGCCATGGCCGTTACCCTGGTCGGCCTGGCGCGTGGCCTCCGTCTCCGGGGCCGTGCCGGTGCCTTTGTTCGCAAAGATAGGGGTATAGTCTTCGGCCGCCGCTTCCTGGATCATCGGCGCCGCATACTCGAGCGTAATCGTGGTTATGCCCAGCTTTCGGGCCGTCTTTTCGATCTTGGCCTTGGCGCGCCGCCGCTGGAACCCGGCCGGGACGCTCCGGATGGCCTCCTTGGCGTCCTTGGTCCACTGCATCGGCACGTCGTCGTAAGCCAGTTCCGTTTCCAGCTGCCCTTCCGCCTTGGCGGCCGCTTCGAAGATGCTCTTGTCTACCTGCTTGAAGCGCGAGCCCTCCGCCATGCAGACGGGGCACTTCACCGGCGTGTCGCCCTTGCCGATATAGCCGCAGCCGTCGCAAACGAAGTAAGTCTGGCTCATCCGGTCCAGGTAGGCCTGGGTGCCGGCGCTCACCGTCGGCTTCTCCTGCACGATCTCGGTCATCATGCCGCTGAGCGTACCGCCCATCAGGTCCTTGGCCACGGAATCGTCGGCCTGCATCTTGTCCCGGTCGATGCCGGCAGCGTCCAGGCTCCCGCCGAGCGCCCGCATGGCGTCCATCGCCCCTTTCGGCAGGATGTGTCCGACCGCCGCGTCCACCACCGTGTTGCTGATGATCGTGTGTCCCTTCTCGATCGCGTAGCGATGGATGGCCGTCTTGGCCACGCCGCGTGCAAACACCGGAATCTTTTCCATCCGACGCAAGGCCTCTTCGGTCCAGGCGATGGTGTACTCGGCCTGGGTGTCGATGGGCGGAGTGTACTTGCGATTGGAGATCAGCACGTTGCAGGGGGCGGCGCGCAAGAGGTTCTCCGTGTTGCTGCCGATGTCCATGTCCTCGTCGCTGTGCACGCCGATTCGGCCGACGATCAGGAGCCAGGGGACATCCTTGCGGACGTACTGAATGACCTTCTCGAAGGCCTTCCCGTCCAGCAGAGTGGTCTTGATGTCCGTGTTTTCGGCTTGGGCGATCTCGCGGGAAATGTCCAGGTGCGACTGGTAAATCTTGGCCAGGCCGCTGTCGATGATTTCTTCGTGCAATTTTTCCTGTTCCTTGAACCGGAAGACCTTGCCGGCCTCCTCGTTGAGGACGCCAGAAATGCTGTGGAAGGCCGCATAGTGGAAATAGGGGTCGAAGGCCGCGATGGCTTCCACCGGCCGGTTTAAGGCTTTCCCCAAGGCCAGGGCGGTCATCAGCCCGCCGAACGAGTAGGCGCTGCCGTCCACCGCGACGACGATCTTGCCGCTGGTCATCGGCTGCGTGTTCTTGATGATCAGCATGTCGGAGTTCCGGACGCGGCGCACCACGCGCTCGGTGTTGCTGCCGATCACGCTGTCCTTTACCGCGCCCACGCCGAGGGCACCCATGATCACGAGGTCGTAGGCGTTCTGGTTGATGTCTTCGGCCAGCACCTTCCAGTTCCGGCCTTCCAGGGAGCGGCGTTCCAGGGGCAGGTTGGCCTCGGTGCAGCGCTTATCCACATAGTCGAGGTAGGAGTCGGTAATGATCTGGAGCCCACGGGTGATCAGCGAGTCGTGGATCTGGCGTTGCCGATCCAGCTCCTTTTCGTCGTGATACTCCTCCGGTAGTCCGGCCTCCATCTGTTTGAAACGCTTATCGTGCATCTTTGCCGCATAGACATGGCTCCCGACGATTTTGGCGCCAAACGTTTTGGCCAGGTCGACGCCCACGTCGACGGCAGTATTGGAATAGTCCGAGTTATCGACCGGGACATAAATCGTCTTATACATCTACCCGCCTCCTTCAGGCCCCCTGGCAAACGTCGAGATCGAGAAAATCGTTAGGAAATTGAACCGATTCCGAGATATCACCGGCTAAAATAAGATGGCATGATAGCATCGGAAATGTTGCGAATGCAAGCAGCATCTCGGAGGGTGAGAAGAGGAGTTAGCCCACTCGGCTGACGGCCGGTCCCGATGGCGAAGCGGCTGAAGAACCAGCGGTTTTTCGCGATTGGAGAATCTCTTCCAGAGTCAACAAGGCCTGGCGTCCGCTGTTGTGCTCGATTCCACGGATGAGACTGCCGTCCGCATAGGCCTGAGGCTTGGCGGAGAGGGAGCCGGACCAAGGACGGGGGTCCTGGCTCCCCTGTTTCTTATGCCAGGCGGCCAGGCAGGCCTTGGCGATCAGCTTGTTCAGCGGGGCCGGGTTGTAGAGGAGCTTTCTGATGCTGGTGGGGGTGAGCATCAGCGGATTGTAGCCGGCCGAGAGGTACCCCTCCTCCAGCAGCCGATGTTCCAGATCGGTGTTCGGTTGGATGCCCAGGAAAAACATCAAGGGAAACACCCGCTCCTCGCCCAGGATCGAGGCGACGGTTTTGTACGATGCGACGCTCTGCAAGAGGGTCTCCTCGGTTTCCTTGGGGGAGTTCAGGGAATAGTTCAGGATGACCTTTCCCTGAAAGCCGGCTTCGGCCAGGTACCGGCAGCCGTCGTAAAGCCGCTCCAGCTTGAACCCCATGTGGAGGTTGTTGAGAACTTCTTGCGAGCCGGAGGTAATGGCCACCTCCAGGTCTCCGACCCCAGAGCGGACCATGAGCTTGGCCAGGTCCGCCGTAATCAGCGAGGTCCGGATGTAGCCGGACCATTGGATATCCAGTTTTTCACGGAGGATACGCTCCAGAATCTCCGTACATTGGGGATAGGCTTCCTTGCCGGTGATGAACTGGGCGTCCGTGAACCAGAACTTGCGCGCGCCCCATTGGTGGTAATGTTGGGCGATGTCCTTGACGACCATCTCCGGCGGGCGGTAGCGGACCCGTTTCCCTTCGATATAGGGGTAGAGGCAGAAAGCACAGTCGTAGGGGCAGCCACGCTTGCTTTGGACGCCGATGGATTCGTCGATGTAGTCCCGGTACTGGGGGAAGATGCCGGTGAGGTAGGGTAAATCCACGGTCAAAGCGTCCAAGAGAGCCGGCGATCCCTGTTCGCCTTTGGACACCTTCCCTCCTTCTTTGACGATGTACCGTTCATCCGAGAGAGAGCGGCCTTCCACCATCTTGAGAATGGCGTCTTCGCCTTCGCCGAGGATGCCGACCGTCCCCTCCGGCAGCCTCTCGATCAACTGGTCCGCGAAGGCGGTGAAGGCCCCGCCTCCGATCATGATCTGCGCGCGGGGAAACTCTTTTCGGATTATCCAGGGATAGGACAAGTTGGCACGTATGTCGTGGTAATACCGATAGAGCTGCTTGACGCCCTGGACGGAAGCCATGGCCCGCTTGAACGGGTTGCTCGCGAAATAGAAGTTGAACGCGTGCTCCAGCGACGCATCCCCTTCGTGGGGAGAGAAAATTTGGATGTCCCGCCAGGAGAAGCAGACCAAATCCGGCGCAAAGGCTGTGGCTGTGTCCCGCAGGACGTTCGGCCGATCGGCTTGCGGGTAGACCGACAGGTCTAGGATCTGCTGCCGGACATCGGGTCGCCGCCGATGGATAAAATCCGCCAAATAGGTGATCCCGATCGGGTAAACCTTCTTGCAGGGGAGAAAGACGTAGAGGACCGAGTTCATAAATGCTCAATTCTCAATGTTAAATGTTCAATGATGAATGTGAGAAAGGTTGCGTTCCTATTGAACATTCATAATTGACCAGTGGTGTCCGGTTAAGAACAGGGCGATTTTGCGAAACCCCAATAACAGTGCGGGTTCCATGAACTCTCAGGGTGTCTCCGATTTGAATAGACGCGAGCAGGTCTGCCAGCCTTTCGGCATTTCTT
>VGXC01000021.1 GCA_016873495.1 Nitrospira sp.
TTCCTTCCCACTCATCGTGACTCTGTCCTCTCCGACCATCCGGCCCTCCTGGTGAAAGCCGACAGTCTAGCAATGAAGAGGACATTTCTATCTTGGCGAAAGCGGACATTCTCATGTTGGGATTACAGTCAAACGGTTGCGGGGGCAAAAAGCAATCAGCTATACTCATCCATTGCGCAAGAAGGAGCACCGATCTATGCCATCGACACAGGAAGTGGAACTCGCCCAATTCGGATTCAGCGAGCCGGATATCCGCCGGGCGTTGGGAACCATCAAGGTGCGGGATGTGGACTATGCCGATCTCTACTTCGAGTCTCGGGAGTCCGAGTCGGTGTCCATGGAAGAGGGGATCGTCAAGCGGGCCGCCAAAAGCGTTTCGCAAGGAGTGGGGGTGCGCGCCACAGCCGGCGAAAAAACGGGGTTCGCCTATTCCGATGAACTGTCCACGAAAGACCTGGCCTTGGCCGCCGAGACGGCCCGCTACATTGCCAACTCGCCCCAAGGCGCCCAGTCCTTGCCCGTCGCCAGCCGGACCAAGCCTGCGAGGGACCTCTACCCGGCGGACCGGCCGGTGACCGATATTGCCACGGCGGAACGGGTGCATCTGTTGAACCTGATCGATGCCGAGGCCCGGCGCTACGATCCGCGGATCGTCAACGTGATGGCCTCCTTCAACATGGAATATAAGCGGGTGCTCGTGGCCACGACCGACGGGCTGCTCATCGGAGATGTGCAGCCGCTGACCCGCTTGCAGGTGACTTGCATTGCGGAAGAAAACGGCAACCGGCAGATCGGATCATTCGGCGGGGGCGGACGGGTCGGGTTTGCCTATTACCAGGAGGAAAACCGCTATGTCCACTATGCCAGGGAAGCGGCGCGGCAGGCGATTCTCAATTTGAGCGCCGTCGAGGCGCCGGCCGGCGTGATGCCCGTGGTCCTGGCCGGAGGCTGGCCGGGCATCCTCTTGCATGAAGCGATCGGCCACGGGTTGGAGGCGGATTTCAATCGCCGCAAGACCTCCGCCTTTTCCAACTTACTTGGGAAGCGGGTGGCGTCGGACGTGTGCACGATCGTGGACGACGGCACGATCCCCTTCCGGCGTGGTTCGTTGAACATGGACGACGAAGGCACTCCGACGAGCAAAACGGTCCTCATCGAGAAGGGCATCCTGCGTGGCTACATCACGGACCGGCTCAATGCGCGGCTGATGGGGATTCCGTTGACGGGCAACGGGCGGCGCGAAAGCTTCCAGAGCGTGCCGCTGCCCCGGATGACCAACACGTTCATGCTGGCAGGACAGTCGGAGCCTCAGGACATTCTCCGGTCCGTGAAGCGGGGCCTCTATGCCGTGTCGTTCGGGGGCGGGCAGGTGGATATTACGAACGGCAAATTCGTCTTTTCCGCCAGCGAGGCCTATCTGATCGAAGACGGGCAGGTAACCAGGCCGGTCAAGGGGGCGACCCTCATCGGCAGCGGCCCGGATATTCTCACCAAAGTTTCTATGGTGGGGCATGACCTGAAGCTGGACGAGGGCATCGGTACTTGCGGGAAGGATGGGCAATCGGTGCCGGTGGGGGTTGGGTTGCCGACGATCAAGATCGATGAGATTACGGTCGGCGGGACGCAATAACGGATTCGGGAGAAAAGGAAACGAGGATGTCCGGAACGCTCCAGACAACGCAAGATTTATCGCAGTTGGCGGCGGATCTTCTCGCCCGTGCCAAGAAACGGGGCGCGACTCAGGCCGATGTGGTGGTGGCGGACGGGGACACTTTTTCGGTCCAGGTGCGGCTGTCGGCGGTGGACCGGCTGACCAAGGCCAGAGAGAAGCGACTGGGGCTTCGGGTCTTCATCGGCAAGCACTCGGCGACGGCCTCTACCTCCGATTTCTCGACGGAATCTTTGGATCGGTTGGTGTCCGACACCTGCGCACTGGCGTCAGCGGTAGTCGCGGATGATGTCTCCGGCCTGCCGGACGCGACGGCCATGGCCAAGGACCTGCCCGACTTGGACCTCTACGACGCCATGACCTTGTCCACCGACACGCAAATCGAACTGGCGCGGCGTGCGGAAGCCTCGGCGCTGAGCATGGATCCTCGCATCACCAACTCCGAAGGGGCAGATTTCAATTCCGCTTCGGGCCGGGTGGTCCTGGCGAATAGTCACGGGTTTCTGGGAGACTACCGGAGTTCGACGTTTTCGGTGTCCGTATCTCCCGTGGCGACCGACCCAGGCTCCGGCGGGATGCAGCGGGAATCCTGGTATGCAGTCCAGCGCAAGTACGCCAAGTTGGACAGTCCCGAATCAGTTGGGCAGGAAGCGGCGCGGCGGACCCTGCGCCGCCTCGGCGCGCGGAAGGTGCCGACCACCAAAGCGCCGGTGGTCTTCGATCAGGAGATGGCGGGGAGCCTTCTCGGCCATCTCTGCAGCGCAGCTTCGGGGTACGCACTCTACAAAGGCGCCTCGTTTTTGATCGGGCAATTGGGGCAGAAGCTGGCCCCGGACTTCGTGACCGTGTATGACGATGGCTTGATTCCGGGCGGGTTAGGATCGCGTCCCTTCGACGGTGAAGGGCTGTCAACCAGGAAAACGACAGTGATGGATCGGGGTCGGTTGGCCAGCTACCTGCTGGACAGTTATTCCGGACGGAAGCTCGGCCTAGCCTCCACCGGAAACGCGTCCCGCGGGGTCGGGGAGAGCCCCTCCGTGGGACCCACCAATTTCTACTTGGTTCCTGGGGCAAAGTCTCCGACAGATATCATCGGATCAGTGAAGAATGGGCTCTATGTCACTGAATTAATTGGTTTTGGAGTCAATATGGTGACTGGTGATTATTCGCGGGGAGCCGCAGGATTTTGGATTGAAAACGGGGAATTGGCCTATCCGGTTGAGGAAATCACCATTGCCGGAAATTTGAAGCGGATGTTCGCCGATATCGAGCTGGTCGGGAGCGACCTGGAGTTCCGTAGCCGGATCGCCAGCCCCACCGTCAAGATCGGCGAAATGACGATCGCCGGCAACTAGCTGGATAAGAGCAAATGGCATATAGCATATGGCAAGAACATTCTTTCGGCGGCGGATTCTTGCTATCAGCCATATGCCATAGGCTCTTGGTATTTACGGGAGGGCGCCATGGCTGATTTCAAGGACGTGATGGTCCAGTTTCCGGGCGACGGGGTGACGGTCAGGGCCTATCTGGTGGGTCCGCAGGGCAAGGCCAAGCGTCCGGCCATCATCGTCATCCAGGAATGGTGGGGACTGAACGACCACATCAAAGACATCGCCAGGCGGTATGCACAGGAAGGCTACATCGCCATCGTGCCGGATTTGTACTCGCGCTTGGGAAACAAGGTCGTGCCGAACAGCAACCCGGACGAAGCGGGCAGGCTGATGGGAGCGCTCAAACTCGAAGACGGCCTGAAAGATTTACAGGCGACGGTCGCGTACCTCCAGACCCTGCCGGAAGCCGATGCGGCGCGCATCGGCGTGACGGGTTTTTGCATGGGCGGGACCTATGCGCTCATGCTGCCCTGTGTGAGCCGGGCGATCAAGGCGGCGGCGCCGTTTTACGGCCAAGTGCCCAACCCCGATGCGCCGATCAAGGACCTGGCCTGCCCGGTCCTCTATATTTACGGGGAAGACGATGGGTGGATCACCAAGGCCGACGTGCAGCGCCTGGCCAGCGCGCTGAAGAAGTACGGCAAGCAGGGGGAGATCAAGACCTATCCGGGCGCGCCCCATGCTTTCTTCAACGACACCCGCAAGGACGTGTACAAGCAAGCCGAAGCCAGGGATGCCTGGACCAGGGCGCTGGCATTTTTCAAACAACACCTGGGCGCGTAGGAAGGGACAGGAATGCCGCTCGATGTGAACGATGGCAAGCGTATGTTGCAGCTCATCACCTCCCGCTATGACCAGCGGGAGTGGCGGAAAAAAATCGAAAAGACTCTCAGCCTGCCCGTGTCCGGCGTGGGAGACGAGACCCAGCGCGCGATCTTTTTCTATCTCAAGCACGGACTCAAGGCCTACAAATCCCGGCGCGCCGACCCGGACTCCTGGATCGTGGGCGGCTATGCCACCAAGGAAGTCATCGAGCGGGCCAAGTTCGATCCCGCAGCGGTCGGGCCTTCGCTGACCAAGGAGGATGTCAGGTTCCTCGGTCAGGATCCGGGCCAGGACGTGGATCAGGTCTGGTGGGACGACATGCTCGTGGCCTGGTTCGAGGAGCCGGAGCAGGAAGGGCAAGGCGGTCAAGAGGCCGGGCAGGAAGGCGGCGAAGCGGCCGCGGACCCTCCGGCAGAAGAAACGGCGCCCGCCGCCGCGGCAGGCAAGAAAAAGGGCGACGCCTGACGGCGTCGCCCCGACCGACCCTCCGGCTGCGACCGCTCAGGGTTGCAGCTTGATCACGCTGGTTTTCGAGCGATCCCCCATCACCTCTGTGCCGGGCAGCAGTTGCGGCGATTGCTCGGTGTGCATGCGCCGCGCCACCGTTTCGACCTGTTCCTTGATATACACGTAGAGTTCTTCCACGTTGACGGACTTGTCCTTGTTCGCGTCCGCCTGCCCCTGCAGTCCCTTCAGGAAAAAGTAGGTGAAGAGCCCGTGCCGTTTCTCCGGGTAGGCGGAGCTGATCTGATTGCCGGCCGCGGCGGAGAGCACGACCAAATTCTGAGTGGCCATGAGCGGGTCTTCGACCGTGATCAGCATCGGCCTGGCGCCCTTGGAAATGACCGACCGGCCCCCGGCGCCGGAAAAGCAGGAGTCCATAACCACGGTCACATTGCGGGCCGGCAACTTGCCCAACGTGTCGTAGAGACGTTTCAACGGGTACGCGGTGGTTTCCAGGTAGGCCGGGTCGCCGTCGTAGGGGACGAGAAAGGCCTGGTTCGTATTCGGGTCCGGCGCCCCGTGCCCACCGTAATAGACGAAGACCTCGGCATCCTTGTTCTGGCCCACCTGTTTGGGAAGCCACTTTTCAAAGCGGGCTTCGAGCTGGCTGCGGGTCACCCGGTCGTTCAGCAGCATGACGATGTTCTGCTCCCGGTAACCCAGGGCCTTGATGAGGTACTGCTTGACCATTTCCGCGTCACGCCTGGCGTAATCCACCTTGGGCAGGTCGTGGTAGTCTTCCACGCCGACCACCACGGCGTAGGCATGGTCCTTCGCGGGCGCCTTGGTCTGGGGCGGGGCCAGATCGGCGTCGATCCTGGCCAGTTCGGCGCCGCCGAAGACTTCGGAGGATTCGGCCATGTCCCCCTTGGCCGGCGACTTGAGGCTAGCCATATACTCGGTCTGCATGTACTCGACCATGGGCGGCAGGATGCCGGCGGCGATCGGCGGCATAGCCACATAGCGGGTGATGACGTCCAGCGATTCCGGCTTCTTGAAGCCGGACCCCTCCTTGATTACGTGCGCCTTGTCCGTTTTTTTCCAGACCAGCGCGCCGTTGTGGACGTTATAAAGCCGGGCCTGGACCGTCATGCGGACTTCGTACCGGGATCCGAAGATAGACGGCACGTCCGCGCTGTATTCCTTCACCTCGCCAATGATCAGCAAATCGGCGTTCTGGGCCCTGGCGGCGGAGAGGATTTTTTCCGCGTCGTTAATCTTGTCCGTCAGCTTGAGAATCCTCACGTCTTTGAAAACCTGCGTATGTGCCAGGTTGTTCTTGAGGGATTCCTGGAGGCTCTGATCCATATTCTCGCCGACGAGCGCGCCTTCGAAGACGACCTTCGAGGTGTCGATCGGGCCGATCGCCAGCACGGCGGGGACTTCCTGCTCCTTGACCGGAAAGGTGAGCGCCGGCGGCGAAATGTCCGGCACGCAAGCGGTCATCGTGCATGCGGCGAGCAACAGCCACACGAACCGGCGCGACGGGGACTTACGTCCGGGATTCACGAGCGTCTCCCTGACTCTCTTTTAGCGGGCGAACTTAACGACTTTGCCGCGAACTTCGATGCACGACTGGGTATAGACGAGTGCGGTGAAAAAGGAGGATTGGGACGAGACTTCAATCAGCGCATCCCCGCCCTTTTCCTTGATCAATTCGTCGATGAGGTCGGCCAGCGGCTTGGGATGTTTGACGGGCACGACCAGAATCATCGCGCCGCAGGAGGAGGCGGTTTCGATTCCCCCCAGGGCCACATATTTCCCAGGGACGGGAATCGTCGAAGGGGCGATCGCGCCGGGTGAGGTGCAGGCCGCCGGCAACAGCGCCAGGCACAGGCCGCCGACGAGCGCAAGGCGATTCCGCAGGAACCCCCAGCCGTGCGGCGCTCTGGTGACGCGCTCGTTCATTTGGTGTTCTTAACCGCGATGCCTTTGACGATCGTGCAGTCCCGTCCGAACAGGGGGAGGGGAAATGCCCACAGCCGCTCTTCCGCCGTCACGCCGATCAGAGCATCCGCGCCTTTCTCTCTGACCAACCGGTCGATGATTTCATAGATGGGGTCCTTGCCGCCCAGGGGGATGACGAACACCCAGGACGCGCAGTCGGTTTCTTCCACCGGGCCAAGCACCGTGTAGGTTTGCGAAACGGGGGCGGAGGAGCTGGCGATGCCGGCCGGGTGCCGGGCGACGCAGGAACAGAAGGCCAGGCTGCACAGGAGGAGGCTGCCGAGTCGGCCGAACATGGATCGCGTTCCGGAGCGCATCGATCAGCCCTCTCGATCTGCTCGTCGTCAGCGTGGGGACAGTAGCAAAACGGCTTAGGTGTGTCAATACGGATTTGACCGGTCGTGGCACGGCTGGGAGCGGGTGATCGGCGCTCAGAACAGGTTCATTTGGGCCGGAGGGGATGAGGGCGTCGAGGCGGTCGGCGCTGCCGGGGTGGGAGGAGGAGGGTTATCCAATTGATCCAAATAGGCCTTGAGCTTCTTGAAGTCTTCCTCCAGCGACCCGCGCAAATTGCCCTGATGCAGGGCGGCGGCCGGGTGCAGGAGCGGAAACAGGGTGAAGTGTTCGAGGCGGATGGCCTGCCCGCGCATTTTCATAATGCTGACGGGCCGGTTCAGCAAGGTCTGGGCCGCCCATTTCCCCAATGTGCAGACCAGCTTGGGCTTGATCAGTTCGATTTGCTGGAGCAGGAACGGCTTGCAGGTCTCCACTTCGTCCGGTTCCGGGTCCCGGTTGTCGGGCGGCCGACACTTCACCACGTTGGCGATGTAGATATCGGGCCGGGACAGGCCGATGGATTTGAGTAGGTCGTTCAACAGTTTGCCGGCGGCCCCGACGAAGGGCTCGCCTTGCTTGTCTTCGTAGAAGCCAGGCCCTTCCCCCACGAACATGATGGCGGCCTGGGGGTTGCCGACGCCGAAGACCACCTGGGTGCGTCCCAGCTTAGCCAGCTTGCACCGTTGGCAGTTATGGAGCGAGTCTTTGAGTTCGACCAGCGTCATAGAGTGAGTGCGTTGAGCGTCGATGATCTGTGTCTGAAACAGGCCGCATCTTAGGGGGCGGGGAAGGCGATGTCAACGAGGAAGCGGACGGGAGAGAACGGCCTGCAAGATCGGCAAGAGGCGAGCAAGGAGTAAGCGGGGGCAAAGGCCGGAGGCCTCAGAAAATCGTCTCGGGGCCGGCCAGTCGGAGCGGGAGGCCGCGCCAGTCCAGCGGGCGAAACTCGATTTTTTCCGGGCCGCGTGCCGGAGCGGTCTGGTCCGGTTGGGAAGGCCGTTCCTCCAGCGTGGCGGTCACGGTGCGGTAGGTGCCGTCCCGCAGAATCTTCATCGAAATAGTCTGGCCGACCTTGAGGCTTCGGAACACGGTCGCATACTGTTCCGGCGTGCGCAGGTCCTGCCCGTTGACGGCGAGCAGAATATCGCCTCCCAGCACCAAGGGGTCCCCCTTCACGACGATGGGCAGATCCCCGGCGCGCAACCCGGCTTTCTCGGCCGGGCTACCCTTGGCCACCCCGGCGATCAGGACCCCCTTGGCCAGGGGCAGGGCGAACAGGTCGATGATGTCGTCGGACAGGAGCTTGCCGGTAATGCCCAACCAGGGACGCACCACCCGGCCGCGGGCTTGCAATTCGCCCACCACGCCCTTCACCAGACTGATCGGGATCGCAAAGCCGATGTTCTGCGCCCCGGCCAGGATCGTCGTGTTGATGCCGATCACGCGGCCTTCCTGGTCCACCAGGGGGCCGCCGCTGTTGCCGGGATTGATCGGGGCGCTGGTCTGGATCACCGGGTCGCGAATCGGGCCGGCGCTCTCGGGGCCGGCCCCCATCCCGCTGATAATGCCGGTGGTCAGGGCATAGCCGAGCCCGAAGGGATGGCCGATGGCGAGGACCTTCTGCCCGATCTCCAGATGGTCTGAGTCGCCCAAGATGGCCGCGGCTCGGTGCTCCTTGGGCAGCGCCACCCGGAGCAGCGCCAGGTCCGTCGCCGCATCGCTGCCGACGACCTCGGCCGGCAACCGCGTGCCGCCATAGAGATGCACCAGAATGCTGGTTGCCCCCTCCACCACGTGCGCGTTCGTCAAGATCAAACCCTGCTCGCTCCAGACCAAGCCGGCGCCGATGGACGAGCCGGGCGGTCCGGCCGCGGGGTTCGTGCTGGCAAACGCGGCGGCAATGAACACGGTGGTCGGCGCCACCTTCTTATAGATGCGGATCGTATTCTCTTGATCGGTCTCGCGCGGCGAGGGGGCGGCCTGGCCCACCGAAGGGACCGAGAGAGCAAAGGCCCACGAAATCAAAAGTCCCAGACTTAAGAGGAGTCGTTGCAACCCGTTCCTGGTCGTTGCTGTCATGGGCGGGAATGTCCTTGTGTAAACGACTGTTGCGCTGGTTTGGTCTTATCGTCCGAATCGGGCCGGGACTTAAATGGCCTGCGCAGCCGGATCGGCAGTCTTCGCGCCCGACCCCTCGCACCCGATGTCCGTTTCTCAACGGACTTGAGCGGGAGCCTCGGTATGCCGATCATTTGAATTGGCAAGCCTTGACCGTGACGGTACAATTCCCACCGTGTGACCTGCGCGCCATGGTGGGCGCCTGTGCCTAGTGGCGAGCGTTCATTCACTTTAATAAGGAAGACGATCATGGGACCTGAGATCGTACTGGTCGTGACCGTGTATGTCTGTTCCGGCACCAATACCTTTCTCGATCACCCCCAGGAAGGCTGTTCGGCGCTGTCGGAGCAGGAGTCGAAGGGCGGATTTGGCATGGCCGAGTCCTCCAAGAACCGTCGATCGAGAGTTGGGCTCAATCGAGGGACGGCCTCGGACAGAGATCTCCCGCCTGGACAGATGCTCGTCGAGCAGAAGAAGGCCCTGCGCCTGCAACATTGCCGGGACTATGAGGAGTGGATCGCGTTGGGCAAGAAGGTGCATGGACGCAAGGGCGCCACGCGAGAAGAGATGGAGCGGCACCACCTGCTCAGCCAGAGCTTCGCGAAAGTGCCTACGCCTAAGTGTGAGCCTAGTTAAAACAACGCTCGCCTTCCAACTTCCCTTATCTGAGGCTCGGCCAAATCTGTTGTTGGACCCCGCTTGCATAAAGTGTGAGCGGCTCATCCCACCTGGTCCGCCGACTCTTTCTATGGAGCGAGCGGGATCGTCAGCAGCAGCCCGCCCATGACGCTCTGGAGCTTGAAATCCTTCTTCGAACTGTCCGGATGGGCGTTATGGCAGCCGATGCAGCTCTGAGAAACCGCTTTATCGGCATAAAGGGCTTGGAAGTAGCGCGTTTTGCCCTCGGTAGTGAAGCCTGTGTAAGGGCGATCGCTATTGGCCTGGATTGCCGCCAGCCCGGCCTTCTCGAAGTCGGTCCTGGGGCTGTTCCGTTTGTTGATGGGCCAATTGCTGATCAGTCGAAATCGAAGACCGGTCCTCTGCTCCGCTACCAACCGGCCGGCCTCGATCAAAAATTGAGCCGGCAAGGGGAGCCGTCCGCTCTCTCGCCAATTTTCTGCAGCCGAGACAATACCGCGCATCTGCATCCGCTCCACCACCTCCGTGGTGTACACCGCTCGATCTGCCTGAATGACGGCATGCAGATATTCGGCAACCATTTCGGGGGGGATGCCATGGGGTGGATCGATGACCTTGCTTCCCGAAGAGACCTCCAACTGGCCGAGAAGGCAAGTGACGAATGCGCCGATAGCGAGTCCCCACCCAAAACTATTTCGATGCATGCCGTACTCTCCTTTTTTAGGCTGTTCCTGACAAGGCTCGTGCGCAGCGTTGCTTCGCACCCTCTCGCAGCAAGGAGCGCGAAGCGAGGCAGAACCACATCATCGACACGTTGCAAAATCATGCGCTGAAACGCTTGAAAGATCAACTAGCCATGCTTGTCCGGTCGTGATCGGTTTGAAGAATAGAACTGTGTGTGGAGTAGAGGGATCGCCAGGGAGTGTCGGGGCGATGGTGCTGCGGTGTGCCATGACCTTACCTTTATGATATGTTCGCATCTGGCCGAGGCACGACACCTCTTCTTCCGGACCTCTTGTAGTAGAAGGAACCTTCGCAATGATGACGCTGTGGCCCATTTTCGTGACCGTGTTTCTGGCGGAACTCGGGGATAAAACCCAGCTCGCCACGCTCTTGTTTGCGGCGGATCGGCACGTCAGCAAGGTCGGCGTATTTGCCGCCGCCTCCGCGGCGCTCGTGCTGTCCAGTCTGATCGCCGTCCTGGTGGGCTCGCAGCTCTCGCTCTATGTCGCGCCGCGGGTACTGAAGCTCGTGGCGGGGGTAGGGTTCGTCGCCATCGGCATCTGGGTCTTGTTCGATGCCCGCGCCAGCTAGCCCGTGAGTTTTTTCTTGTGACGCCTAGAACCGACTCTTAGCCATGTGCGGGCGCTTTTCTCAAACAGCATCCCCGGAAGTCGTCGCTGAGCAGTTCGGCCTCGACGACGTTCCGCTCTTCCTCAAGCCCCGTTACAACATCGCCCCCTCTCAACCGGTGGCCGTCGTCCGTGCCCACCTTGGATCAGGCAAGCGGGAGTGCGTGCTCCTTCGGTGGGGGCTCATTCCTTCGTGGGCCAAGGACCCGGCTATCGGCTACAAGATGATCAACGCCAGAGCCGAGACCGCCTCAGAGAAGCCCGCCTTTCGCGGGCCGTTTCGAAATAGACGGTGCCTCATCCTGGCCGACGGATTCTATGAATGGCAGCGAGAGGGGAAACGGAAGCAGCCGTTCTACATCCGGCTCAAAGATCGTGGCCCCTTCGCCTTCGCCGGGCTCTGGGACAAGTGGGAACCTCAAGGAGGGGAAGCGGTCGAATCCTGCACCATCCTGACGACGGGCCCCAATGACGTTTTGAGGCCGATTCACGAACGGATGCCGGTCATCGTGGATCCCCAGGCCTATAACCTCTGGCTCAATCCGACCGTGCAGCAGGTGGAAGCCATCCAGCCGATCCTGCAACCCTGTCCCGCTGACCGGATGGAGGCCTACCCCGTGAGCCTCCTCGTCAACAATCCCCGACACGATGCTCCAGCCTGTCTGGAACCGGCTTGAACACAGCAGAGCTAGGCCGAGAGTAACCGGCTGCGCAGCCAGATGCCGGCGGCGAGGGCGAGGCGGTGCGCCGGGGCGACGGTGATGCGGGGGCCGAAGACCTTGTAGTCGCTTGCAATGATTCGATCCAGGATGCGGCTATACACCCCGCGCATGATTTCGGCGGGCGTTAGGGCTTGCCGGTCGGCTTTGGGCATCTGCCGGATCGCCTGCCTGGCCTTGTCATAGTAGCTTTTGGCCCGCTCAGTTTGAAACTGCATCAGCTCTCGAAACGCCGGCGAATACTCCTTCCCCAGCATCTCTTCCTCCCGATAGCCGAATCGCGCCAGCTCGTCTTGCGGCAGGTAGATGCGGCCCCGGTCCGCGTCGGTGCCCAGGTCGCGGAGGATGTTGGTGAGCTGGAAAGCCATGCCGAGGTCGATTGCATAGTCGCGCGCGAGCGGGGATCGCGTGCCGAAGACGTGCAGGCAGATGAGCCCCACCACGGAGGCCGCCCGGTAGCAGTAGCGCGCCAGGTCGTCGAAGGTCTTGTAGCGCAGGGTGGTTAGGTCCATCTCCATGCCGGCGATAAGATCGTCGAAGTATTGTTTCGGAATCGCCAGGGCCTTGACCTGTTGGGCCAAACTGATCGTCACCGGATGGGTGGGGGCGCCGCGATAGGCGGCGGCCAGTTCTTCCCGCCACCGGGCGATGGTTTGCTGCGGGTCGGTCCCGGCCGGCGCCTCGTCCACGGCGTTGTCCACTTCCCGGCAGAAGGCATAAACCGTGTACATGGCTTCGCGCCGCGCCTGGGGGAGGAAGAAGAACGAGTAATAGAAATTGCTCCCGCTCTGTTTCGTGAGGGCCGTGCAATAGGCTTGGGCGTCAGTAGGAGTCATGGGAACCGAGGCTATGCCGGTTGAGCCCACCGTTGGGCTTGCGCAGGGGTTGGTTGTTCACGGTCCGGAAAGAGTTCCGGGTGCAAGAGGGAAGCGAGGATGGCGACCCCGTCGACCAGGCGGGGGCCGGGACGGCTGAAATAGGCGGCGGCGTCCACGGCGTAGACTCGATGTTGTCGAACCGCCGGCAGGTCCTGCCAGGCTGGCCACCTGTTTTGGGGCGGGTGGGCTTCCAGTTCGCGCAGGGTCCGTTCGACGGAAAAGCCGCAAGCCATGATGATCAGGACCTCTGGCTGGGCCGTTTGCACCTGCTCCCAGGTCACTCTGGTGGATGGTTTGCCGGCCGTGCCGAGCATGTCACGGCCCCCGGCCCAGTCCACCATTTCGGGGACCCAATGGCCGCCTAGGTAGAGCGGGTCGAGCCATTCCAAGCAGACGACTTTCGGCCTGGTCTTGCCCGCGGAGACTCGCTCGCGGATGGCTTGCAAGCGGGATTGCAGCGAGGCGGCGAACGCGGCGCCCTTGCCCGCCTGCCCGGTTGCCGCGCCGATGCGTTCCACGTCATGGATGACGTCCGTGAGGCTGCTCGGGTTCAGCGTGAGCAGGCGGGGCTGTGTGGGCAGTTGTTGAATGGCCTGTTCCAATTGGCCTGGTGTTACGGCGCAGACCTGGCAGAGGTCCTGGGTGATGACGAGGTCCGGCTGCGCCTGGGCGAACAGACGTTCGTCGAGGGCATAGAGCCGTTCCCCTTCTGCCAGGGTGTCCCGCACCTGCCGGTCGATCTCCGCACTGTCGGATCGTTCCGCGTCGATGGCCGGGGTGACCAGGACCGGTTTCTGGCGCATGGCTGGCGGATAGTCGCATTCGTGGCTGACCCCAACCACGTCGTCCGCAAGGCCGAGGGCGGCCACGACTTCGGTGGCGCCGGGTAGAAGGGAGCAGATTCTCATGCTAGGTTCCGTTCTTCCACAACCGGCTTTCGAGTTCGGCCAAGTTCACGTCCGCCAGGGAATGGGTGAGGGCATCCGCCTCCCGCAGTTCCTCCACCTTGTGCGTGTTCACCACGGCCAGGACTTTCATGCCCGCAGCGTGAGCGGCCCGGATGCCGGGAATGGAGTCTTCGATCACCAGGCAGTCCGCGGCGGCGAGGGGCTGTTGCCCCGGTTGTGTCCGGCGGTTCAGGGCGGCCAGCGCATGGAGGAAGCCTTCGGGATTCGGCTTGCCAAGCCGGACATCCTCCGAACTGGTGATGTGTTCGAATTCCTTCCGGATGCCGGCTTGCTCGAGGATATATTCGATTTCATGCCGGAGGGCGCCGGAGGCGATGGCCAGGCGGTGCCGGGTGGCCGCCTCCCGCACCAGTTCGCGCACGCCGGGAAAGATCACCAAGTGGTGCCGGATATAGGCCAGGTAGGCCTTCGCTTTGCGTGCGACCAAGTCCTGGATCAGTGAGGGCGGGGTGGGACGTCCGTGCGCAGCCAGGACCGCGGCGAAGCAGCCCTTGTCGTCGAATCCGAGGTACTTGGCGTAATAGTCGGCTTCCGTGAGAGGCAGGCCGATTTCCGCCAGCACCTGGCGGAACATCGCGAAGTGGATCGGCTCGTTATCGGCCACCACTCCGTCGAAATCGAAAATGATTGCTCGCAACATGCTTGTGTCTCAAAGTCGGAAGGTCTGTAAAGTCGAACAGTCTGCAAAGTTGACCAGTCGTTACCCGCAAAGATTGCCGACGTGAGAACTCTCAGACATGGCGACTGTCCGGCCTCGCAACGACCGGCCCGCATTATAGCATGGGCGTCCGGAGGGTTAGAGCCGTATTGGGCGGAGCGGACGAGTCCGCTCGGACCCAGTTAGGGTTACGGCTTGGCCTGCAGTTGTTTTTCGGAGATCCAGCCCGTTGCGCCCTGAGTGGTACGGATTGAATAGACCCAGCTGTTGTTTCGAAGTTCGCCGTCCTGCACCGTTGCGGCCGTGTTCGCCGCCACCGTAGGTCCGGGGCGGCTGCTGCCCGGGTCGGCCATCAGGGAAACGGGCCCGGTCGGTTTTGTCGGGTCTGCCAAGATTACCACGGGCTGGCCCTCCCTGAAGAGTGGCGAGAAGCCTGTCGAAGCGGCCGGCGCCGGTTTCGGTGGAGCCGGAGACATCGCGCTCGGCATTGCCGGAGACGGGGCCGATGCCATGGCCGGCATGGGGCTCTTGGGCTGGGCCGGAGCGCTCGGCGCGGTTGGCAGGGCCTGCGGAGGCAGGGCCGATGAAGGCGCCTGGGCTGCCGCTGGCGGAGCCATCGCGGTCGGCGGCGCGTCGGGATTGGGCAGTGTCGCCGGGGCGTGCGCCGCTTGGGGGGCGGGGGGCGCGGACGCCGGAGGCGGATCTTCCGCTGGACCCATCAGAATACCGGGGTCTATCGCGACGTAGAGGCCGGCTCCTGCTACGGCGGCCAGCAGCACCAGCTTGATCATTTTTGGTTTCTTGTCGTCCTCCGGTCCCTGGGAATCGCCTCCTTCGTCATCCGCTGGGGCGGTCTCGTCCAGGTCTGCGACGGTCTCGTCCACTTCCAGATCCGGCTCCGGCTCGCGGGCGAATAGAATGTTCCAGGCGGGAAGACTGCTGACGGCCGCTGGGCCGCCGGACGCTGTGAACATTAGACTCCTCCTTCCCTCACGGGACTTGCATCGCGCTTAAGAGAGCATGTACTTACCATCGTCCTGCAGTCCTGTCAAACGCTTCCCATCGTGAAGGCAAGCGGCGGGATCGCACTGTCAGGCGATCAGGAGCCCGGCGTAGCCGACGACGGAGTCGTGGTCTCCGGTGATGTCGCCGGAGGTGGCATAACGAACGAGAGAGGCGCTGCCGGCGCCCAGGGTGCGTGCTGCATGGAGCAGGGCCACGGTGGCTCCATAGCCGCACATGGTGATGCGGTGGGCGCGCACGGCTGTGCCCAATCCCTCCGGGTTCAGATTTTGGATGGCCTCGATCGCATGGCGGTCCTTGGCTCTGGTCACGGTATCGGACTCATAGTGGGTCAGGTCGGTGCTGGCCACGAGCAAGGGCCGATGTGCCTTGCCTTCGCGGTCGGCCACTTCGCGTAGGATGTCGCCCAGGTGCCGGCCCAGGTCCGCGTAGGCCCGGTCTGGCAGGTGGCCGAGCAGGATCGGGACGATCCGTACGTCCGGCCGGAACCGCCGCAGGAACGGCAATTGAACCTCCAGGCAATGTTCATGTTGGTGCGCAGTCCGGTCGGCTTGCGCCTCCGGATCGCGAGCCACAATGATTTCCGCGAGCGCCTCGTCCACCTCCAGAGCTCCGCCCGGCATCAGCCATGTCCCCTGGGCATAGACGGACAACGGCGGTCCCACGCCGCGATGATTGGGGCCGAGCAGGATAACGGTTTGCGGCAGGGCGACGCGGCCGTAGACGGCGCCGGCCACGTGGCCGGAATACATGAGCCCTGCATGGGGACAGACGAGGGCGATGGCGGGAGTCGGCACGGCGGTGGATTCGGTGTATCGGGCGACGTCGGCGGCGAGAGTGTCCGCGTCGGCGCTGTAGAACTGCCCTGCGACGGCAGGCTGGCGAATCGTAGCCATCAGTGTTCAGCCATCAGCCGTCGGTTCGGGCACAGCGTGGCCTCCGGCTTTTGCTCCCATCTGCTCACGGCTATCCGCTGAAAGCTGATCGCTGACAGCGTCCCCTCAGCAGTACTGCATGCTCGTGCATGACATCACTTGTTTGTCGCGGCTGCCCGTGCGGAAGACGGTAATGCCCTTGCAGCCCAATTGATATGCCAGTCGGAAGGCGGCGGCCACATCGGCCTTGGTCGCGGTGCGCGGCAGGTTGATGGTCTTCGAGACGCCACTGTCGCTGTAGCGTTGGAAGCGAGCTTGCATGCGGACGTGATGCTCCGGCGCAATGTCGTGGGCGGTGACGAAGAGCCGGCGCAAGTCGGCGGGAATGTCCGCGAGGTCCTGGATGGACTCGTTGGCGGCCACGCGCTTGCGCAATCCCGCCGTATAGATACCGGCGGCGCGGGCGCGCCGGATGAATTCCGGATGGAATGTGACCAGTCGGACGTCCTCCATCACGGTTCGGACGAAGCTCACGCCGTACAAGGGTTCGATTCCCGGCGAGCAGTCGGCAATGATGCTGAGGGTTCCCGTGGGCGCAATGGTCGTCACGGTCGCATTGCGCAGCCGGTGCCCGTCGGTTTCCAGGCGGCTGCCTTTGAAGTTGGGAAAGACGCCGCGTTCGCGGGCCAGGGCGGCGGAGGCGGCCCTGGCCTGCTCCCAGACGAATTTCATGACCTGCTCGCCGACGGCGAGCGCCCGGTCCGTATCGTAGGGGATCTCCAGCTTGATCAAAAGATCGGCGAATCCCATCACGCCGAGGCCGATCTTGCGGTTGCCTTTCGTAATGGCCTCGATCTCGGGCAGGGGATAACGGTTCATGTCGAGCACGTCGTCCAGGAACCGCACGGCCGGTGGAATGATCGCCCCCAAACGGTCGAAGTCGATGCGCGGGCGGCCGCGCGACCCGGTCACGAAGTGTGCCAGGTTGATCGAGCCCAGGGTGCAGGATTCGTAAGGCAGCAGCGGCTGTTCGCCGCAGTTGTGCGCGACGAATCCGTTGGCATCGAACGCACGAGGCCCCGGCACCTGCACGTCAAACACGTCCTCGACGCTTTCCGCGCGCACGCTTGTCACGCGCGCCACGAAGCGTTCGCGGTTGAGCCGGCGCCGGTAAGTCTGCAGGTGACGAGCTAATTTGGAGGCTTTTTCTGTGTCCGCAAAGCCGATGCATTCTTGGAAACGAAGCAGATTGTCTCCGGACACCACCAGTTCATGCTGGCTTCGGGTTGCATAATCCTTGGAGCCGCCCTTCCCATCCGGCAGGCGGCTGGATCCTCGGCGTCTTCGGTTCATGTAGATTCTGGAGGCAATGCCCAGTCGAAGCAGCATCCTCTGGACGGCGGTCAGCCTGGCTACGTCGCTTTGTCCAAGGCGCACACTGATTCCCTTAATGAGGTTGCCCTGCACCGAACCGTCCGCATCGAAGAACCCGCGGAGAAACCCTCTGCAAAAATCGCTCGATCCTTGCTCGGCCTGAGCGGTGATCGCTTTGTTGCCCGGACGCATGCCACACGCGAGGGCAAGATGGCGAAGCGCGGCGAGAGCCAGCCGGCATTCATGGCGTCCGGGTACAGGGACCCAGCCCTTGAAATCGCTCCGATGAGGCAGGGTATAGGCGCAACGCAGGACTTCACTCATGATACCCGCGGTTCCTTTGCCGCCCGTGTGCCAGACGGACAGAACGGCTTTGTCTTTTTTGAGAACGCCATCCCCGACTAAGAGGCCGAGCAGGTAGCCCTGCTCAAATGTATAGTTGCCCTTCCAGCCGACGTTGGCCCGGTGATCGTTGAGTAGTACGTAGTCTCCCGGCATGAGGTCGCCGGCCTGATGCCATTTACTTTCAACGACGTCGCGGGTTTTTCGACTGACGCGACGAATCAGGTGGGCGGCGGTCAGTCTTAGGGTGTAGCCTTCGGCGGTCTGAATACGCAGGACCGGCTGCCTGCCCGTATGAAAAAAACCATTCGGACCGGTCGCATGCGGCTCACCATGAACCTGAGCAAGAAAGGGCCTGCCGATCAGGGCCCTGACTTGTCGTGGTCCGTCAGCTGTATGGACCCAGGTATCCGCCGTCACGCAGGGGTTCGTCGCTTCGATGCGGCCGATGTGCGGGGTGGGGTTGGCGGCGTTGATCGTGTCCAGAAAGACCACGCCCGGTTCGCCGGATTCCCAGGCGGCTTCCGCGAGACAGTCGAACACTTGCGCGGCCGGACGTTGCGCGACGCGGCGGCCTGTGCGCGGGTTGATAATGGCGTAGGGCTGCTTCCGTTGCAGCGCGCGCATAAAGGCATCCGTGATGCCGACCGAGAGGTTGAAGTTCGTCAGTTCTCCCGGCGAACGCTTGGCGGCGACGAATTCCAGAATATCCGGATGGTCCACGCGCAGGATGCCCATGTTGGCCCCGCGCCTGGTGCCGCCCTGCTTGATGACCTCGGTGGCCATGTTGAAAACGCGCATGAAGGAGACCGGCCCGGAGGCCACGCCGCTGGTGGAGGCCACGCGATCCTGCTTCGGGCGCAGATGGCTGAACGAAAAGCCGGTCCCGCCCCCGGATTGGTGAATAAGCGCCTGTTCCTTCACCGCGTCGAAAATCGATTCCAGGGAATCTTCGACCGGCAGGACGAAGCAGGCGGACAGTTGTTGCAGCGTGCGGCCGGCGTTCATGAGGGTCGGGGAGTTTGGCAGGAAGTCGAGGCGGCGCATTAACGTGACGAAGTCTTGGGCCGCGCGCCGTCGGCCGGTACGGTTCTTGGCGTATTGGGCTTCGGCCGCGGCGATATTGGTGGCCACGCGCCGTAACATTTGAGCCGGCGTTTCGATGGGAGTGCCGGCGGCATTTTTGGCCAGGTATCGGCGGCGCAGCACGGCCAGGGCGTTGGCCGACAGGCGCGGGGCGGGCCGAGAAGCAGGATAGGTGTGGCGCATGAACCGGAGACCTCACAAACCAAGGCTGCCGGACTTACCGAGCCCAAGTCATGCTGCGAATCATTATAGTCGAAAGTCCGAACGGGAACTATGGTCGCGTCGTCGGCCTTGCATCCGGCACGAATCCTGAGGCAGAATGGCGGTGACCGTACGCGTGAACCCCCGATGAAATCCTACCGCGAGGAACTCTGGTTCGAAACGAAGACGCGCCGGGCCTATCTGAACATTACGCCGCTCGTGGAAGCCGCCGTGAAGAAAAGCGGAGTGAAGGAAGGGCTGGTCCTCGTCAATGCCATGCACATCACGGCCAGCGTCTATATCAACGACGATGAGCCGGGCTTGCTGAAGGACTATGACGACTTCCTGGATCGGATGGCGCCCCAGCAGGCGACCTATCGACACAACGAGACCGGCGAAGATAACGGCGATGCGCACATCAAACGGCAACTCATGGGGCGGGAGGTGTTGGTGGCGATCACGGCGGGCCGGCTGGACTTCGGCCCCTGGGAGCAAATCTTCTACGGCGAATTCGACGGGCGACGCCGGAAGCGGGTGCTGGTCAAGGTGATCGGGGAATAGTGATGAACCCGGTATGCTGAACGATGAACGGGACACCGGTTCCTCGTTCTGACTTTATCATTGTTCGTGGGGCTTGCCTCCGTCGGGAAAGTTTGGCAACATGGATGACTCAATATCGATGCCTTCGGGTCAGCCGACCGTGATCGCGACAAGGCAGGACGCAGGAGGCGGGAATGAGTAGCTGGAACCGGCCCGATCCCTTAACGCGCGATCTCATCCATCTCATCAATGCGCGGCGGCACGACCACGGGGATGCCGACGCCGCGGTGGACACGCTGCAAGCGTTTCTGGAGCAGGATCGCGAGCAAGATCTGCTCACCGTCATGGCTGCGCTGGACGAGGAGATGGCCGAGTGGCTGTTCGACCTCCTGGCGGAAGCCGCCTGCTCGGTGATGATGGAAGGGGAGCCGGACGAGAAACCGACCTATGCCGTGATGGCGGCGCTGGAGTTGCCGTTGCAGGCGAATCTGCCCACGCCGCTGGGATTGAAAATCAATCCGGTCACGACCGCCGACCTGCTGCACAAGTATCTGCGGTTGCCTCCCGGCACGGTAGTGCTGGCGGAACCCCGTCTCCTGACCGATGCCACGCTGGAATTGCTGACCCTCCATGGTTTGCACGATCATACCTCGGCGTTGGCCGAGTCGCAGCGCCGGCAGTATATGGCGGCGCGCCTGCACGCGCCGGTGGAATCTACGGCCTATCTGATCTTCGAACTCATCGGTTCGCCGGATCACGGGTTGCCGGAATCCCTGGAAGACGAGGATCGCCAGGCGCTGTTGGCCGGACTGGTGGCCCAATGTCCCGAGCTGGCGCCGGCGCCGCAGATGATCGAAGCCCCGGTCTATGCGGCCTATGCGATGTTCGATGCGCAGAACGCGGTGCGGCTGCACCGGCTGGCGGACGAAACCGTGGCGGTCTGGCGGGAGTTGGACCAGGCGGTGCGCAGCCGCACGATCGTGCACCTGCACACGCAATGCGGCAACGGGGTCTACATGCCGGTCTGGACGGATCTGTTCGATCCCGAATTGCCGGAAGAACATGGCCCGGTCTGGACCTCGCCGGACGTCTGGGTGTTCACGGCCGATCTCCCGATCGAATGGCCGGGCGAGATGCTCACCAACCGATTGCTGGCGGAAGGCTGCACGCGGTTCGAGAACCACATCGTCGAAGCCCCGGAAAACTAAAAGGCAAAAATCGGCACGCGGAAGCGGGAGGAGTCTTGGCTGCGTTCTGCAGACGGCCTTCTGCCTTCTTCAGCTAGCGGCCGGTTCCGCCCCGCCAGTGCCCACCTCCGGGATGACTCTGCGGGCTGACCCCTCCGCCATAAGGAATGACCGGAATCAACGGCGTGACCGGCACCGATGGAGCCGGCAAGGTGGAATGGGCTTGCGGCTGGGGGAAGCGATAGATCGTGCCGGAGCTAGTGTCGCCTGAAAAATGATTGAACTGGTAGCGTTGAATGGTTCCGAAGTCGTAGACGGTGCCGGTCGTCCCGCGCGAATCGTTGTACAGTTTCACTCCGCCGAAATCGTAAAGCGTTCCGCTGGTTCCGTCATCCCCTTGAATCATGCTGATGCCGGAAGCCCAGGCTGATCCCGTTTCCAAAATCATGACGACGGCGATCACGAATGATTTCATAGCCGGCCCTCCTCAATGATGACACGTGAGGGGAGGTTCGATGCCCTGCTTTTGGCCGGCACTTAGCCGGCGGCGGCACGGAGCGGTTCCAGGAGCTTGCTCGACACCTTAAGCCCTCCGCGTCCCACGCCTACCTGGATGTCCGGCTTCGTGAGTCCGTGGAAGTCGCTTCCGCCGGTCACCAACAAGCCCAGACGTTTGGCGATGTTGAGATACTCCTCCGTTTGTGCCCGCTTGTGGGTGCTGTAATGGACCTCAATGCCCATTAGGCCCGCGGCTTTGAGTGTTTCGCAGAGCTTCAGCAGGCTGGTTTCGTCCAGCCGGACCCAGGTCGGGTGGGCGAGGACGGGGATGCCCTTGGCGGCCCTGATCCAGCCGATGGCTTCAGCCGGTTCCGGCAGCTCCCGTGCAACATAAGCGGTTTTGCCGTTGCCCAGATATCGGTCGAAGGCCTCTTTGGCGGATTGAACGTAACCCTTCTCCATCAGCAGGCGGGCGATGTGCGGGCGGCCTACCGATTCGGTGCCGGCCAGCGCCCTGACTTCTTCATACGTCAGCTCCAGGCCCAACTCGTTCAGCTTCCGGACCATAAGCGGATTGCGCCGGTGGCGGCTGGTGCGTAAGCCAGCCAGATGCCGGTTCAGCGTCGGATTCTGCCAGTCCAGGAAATACCCGAGGATATGCAGTTCGCCGTCCTCCCATTGCGAGCTGATTTCGATGCCGGGAATCACTTCGATGCCCAGGTCAGCCCCTATCTTTATGGCTTCGGGGATGCCGTCCGTTATGTCATGGTCGGTGATGGCCAGTGCAGTGACGCCCGCCTTGTGGGCCAGCGCCAGCACCTCGGCCGGCGGGAGGCTGCCGTCCGAGTGGGTCGTATGGAGATGAAGATCGATGCGGCTCATGTCTCGTCCTTGTGCTGATCAGTTCGGGCGTAGGGCAACCAATTGAGCCGTGAAGGAGGTCTCGGGCCCGCTGTCACGCTCGCCTTCGTCGTAGTGCAAGACCCGCAAACCGGCGGCGAGGTGTAGCAGTTCGTTGTGGGCCAGGCAGAATTCCTTGCGCCGCGGATGACGCCGGCGCTCATGGTTGTCGATGAGGAAGGTCTCGTAGACCAGCAGACCGCCCGGCTTCAGCGCCTGAAGCAGGGAGGGGAACAGCGGGCGGTGCAGATAGAAAAAGACCAGGATCGCATCGTAGCGCCCTGTACCCAGATCCGGCGGATGGGTCGGATCGGCTTCCAAGTCCAGGTATGTGGTGGTCAGATTCGAGAGGTTGCGCCGGCCGGCTGTCTCGGCCAGCGCGGCCAGCGCCAGCTGGTCGAGATCTATCGCTTCCACTCGGTACCCCAGGCCGGCCACGTATAGGGCATTTCGCCCCTGGCCTGAAGCCAGATCCAAGACAACGCCTTTCGGGATGCGAGATATCTGCTCCTGAAGAAATTGGGCCGGACGCGGGTCGGGGAGGGCCGAGGCACGGGTGCGCTCCAGCCTCACGCCGACCGAGCCGCGCACGTCCTTCAGGGGCGGGGCGAGTTTCCGCACCCATAGATGGAGGGCCGATACGGGAAACTCCGCAAAAACCATTGAGCTGATGCGTTCCGCCATGGTTTCCACCAGGGCAAACGCCTGAGCCTGGCCGAGTTGGACGATTCGCTCCGCCACCATGGCATAGTCCACGGCACATCCTATCTCATCGGTCTCCGCTGCTCGGGACAAGGCGCCGGGGGGATAGGTGAGTTCCAGGTCCACGGCAATCGGCTGGGGTGTCTGCCGTTCTTCCTGCGTCACGCCGCAATGGCCGTGAAACTCCAGACGCTCGATCATGACTCGATCTTCCATACGCGTCATTCTCCCGGATGGCCCCGGCGAGAGTCAAGGATGATGCTTGACTCATCTCCACGACGACTTCTATAATCACTCACTTGGAGCAGTTCTGTTGAAAATCTCTGATTTCACAAGAGAAATGGCCGAGTTCACGCATTTCAACGAATCAGGTCGGGCGCGAATGGTCGATGTCAGCGCCAAGACCTCGACGGAACGGGTTGCCACGGCCCAGGCGACAGTCTTTATGTCGCCGGAAACGCTGGAAAAAATCCAACGAGGAAAGATCGCCAAGGGAGATGTCTTGGCCGTGGCCCAAGTAGCCGGGGTGATGGGCGCCAAGCGGACCCCCGAGCTGATTCCGATGTGTCACCCGCTCTTGCTGACCAGCGTGGATGTGGGGTTCACAGAGGAGGCTGAGCCGGACCGGCAAGGACGCTGTGCGATTACGATTACCGCCACGGCCAAGACGACGGGCCAAACCGGCGTCGAGATGGAAGCTATGACGGCTGTGTCCGTCGCGGCGCTGACGATCTATGATATGTGCAAGGCCGTGGACAAGGCCATGAGCTTCGGCGACATCTGTCTGCTGTCCAAGTCGGGGGGGAAGTCCGGCACGTATGTGAGGCGCCCGGCCGGCATGTGACCTGTCTGTCGCATGGCAAGATGCATGACGAGATGAATGATCGGATGGTTGTGCGGTTCATGCATAATTTATCGTTTATCCTTTAGCATTGGGCGACATCATGGTCACAATTACCCTGTTCGGCCTGACCAAAACGTTGGCAAACAACCAGGGCACGCTTTCCGTGGCGCTGAACGGCGGGCGGTGCGTCAAGGATCTGGTGGGGCTCCTGGATGCCAGCCATCCGCAGATCGGCGAGTTGATCCACAAAAAGAAGGTCCTGGTGTCGGTCAACCAGGAGATTGCCCACGAAGACACGGAAATCAAGGACGGCGACGAGGTGGCCTTGCTGCCCCCCTTTGCCGGCGGTGCGACGATGCCTGATCGGTCCACGGACGACGCGATGTTGGTGCGCGTCCAGCGGGAGAATTTTTCGATCGATGCCGAACTCGATCGGGTGCGTAAGCGGTCTTCACGCATCGGCGGAATCGCCGTGTTTCTGGGCACAGCCCGGGATCGCTCGAAAGGCCGCGATGTCAGCGGCATTACGTTCGAGCATTACGAAGGCATGGCTCAGAAGAAGCTCCGGGAAATCCGCGAACGGGCGCTCAAGGACTTCGACGTGATCGAGGTACTGATCCTGCACCGGTATGGCCGGATCGAGATCGGCGAAAACATCGTGCTGATCATCGTCGGCGCCGAACATCGGGCCGAGGCCTTCCGGGCCTGCAAGTGGTGCATCGACGAGCTGAAGCAGATCACGCCCATCTGGAAGCTCGAGCAGACGCCGGAAGGGGAGGTCTGGGTGGAGGAGCACCCGTAGCGGAATGTTGAAAAAGGCCTCTCGCTGCGTTCTCGGTCGCCCGTCTCCCTGCGGCGTACCAACAACGTACGCCGCAGTCGCCGTGCATCCTGCGGCTTTGCTGAAAGACCTTTTTGAACATTCCGTGAGAGCTTGAGCCCATGAACGTGGAACGTTCCAAACCAGCGATAGTCGGCGATACCTTCGGGCGGCCGCTCAAGAGCCTGCGTCTGTCGGTGACGGACCGGTGCAATCTCCGCTGCAAGTATTGCATGCCGGAGGAGGAATACGGCTGGCTGCCGCGGGAAACCCTTCTGAGCTTCGAGGAAATCTACGCCCTGACCGATCTGTTCACCACACTGGGCGTGGACAAGGTGCGTTTGACCGGCGGCGAGCCGCTGTTGCGCCGCAACCTGCCGACCTTGATCCGGATGTTGCGGGATAACCGCCGGATCATGGAAATCGCCCTGACCACCAACGGCATTCTGCTGGCGGAGCAGGCAGAAGCGCTCTATGACGCGGGTTTGCACCGGGTGACCGTGAGCCTGGACACGTTGAAGCCGGACCGGTTCCGATCGCTGACGCGGCGCGATACGCATGCCCAAGTGCTGGAGGGCATCGAGGCCAGCCTGCGGGTCGGTTTCACCGGCCTCAAACTGGATACCGTCGCGATGAAGGGGTTCAACGACGACGAGCTGGCGGATCTGATCGAGTACGGCAAGCGGGTCGGGGCCGAGGTGCGGTTCATCGAGTACATGGATGTCGGCGGGGCCACGGATTGGTCGTTGGCCAAGGTGCTCTCGCGTGACGCCATCCTGAAATCGCTGGGGCGGCGGTATGGGCCGGTCGAGCCGATCGTCGAGGCGGGCTCTGCGCCGGCGCAGCGGTACCGCTTTCCGGATGGAACGATCTTCGGGATTATTGCCTCGACGACCAGTCCGTTCTGCGCCACCTGCGACCGGAGCCGGCTCACCGCGGACGGTTTGTGGTACCTCTGCCTGTACGCCAAGGAGGGGCTGGATTTGCGCGAGCCCTTGCGGACGGGCGTCTCGAGGGACGAGCTCACGGCTCTGGTCCGGTCGCGATGGGAAGCCCGCAAGGATCGCGGCGCCGAAGAGCGCAAAAATCTCGAGCAGGTCGGGCTCCGTGAGTCGCGGTTGATCGAGATCCAAAAGTTGCGCGAGGACCCGCACCTCGAAATGCATGCCAGAGGGGGATGAGAGGAGTCGGCAACGCCCCGCGTCCGGGTGCTTCGCCGGCCCTTTGCCTTATGCCTGACACGTCCTTCCTGAGCATCCTCGGCCTGGGGTTTCTGCTCGGTGCCAAACACGCCCTCGACGCCGACCATGTGGCGGCAGTCTCCACTCTGCTCGCTGATCGTCCGGCCTGGCGGACCTCCGGACTCATTGGGTTTTGCTGGGGCTTCGGACACACGGCGACGCTGCTGCTGGTCGGCCTCCTAGTCATTACGTTCAAGGTCACGATCTCCGAACCGGTCGCGCAAGGGCTTGAAGTGGGCGTGGGCCTGATGCTGATCTTCCTGGGCGGCTCTCTGGCGGCGACCCTGGTTCGGGAGCGGTGGCACGTGCATGTCCATCAGCACGAAGGATCGGCCCACGTGCACTTGCACAGTCACCAACTGCAACGGGACCACGGGCATGAGCATTGGCTGCCCTCGTCGCTCCGGCCGGTTCTGGTCGGGATGGTGCATGGGCTGGCCGGTTCGGCGGCCTTGATGCTGCTGGTGCTTGCGGCGGTCCGTTCAGTGTGGGAGGGCGTCGTCTATATTCTGGTGTTCGGGGTCGGTTCGATCGTCGGGATGGTCGTCTTGGGGATGCTGATCAGCGTCCCCCTGGTCCTGTCGGCTTCGTGGGGGCATCGTGCTCAGGTGGCCGTTCAGGGACTGGCCAGCCTCGGGAGCATCGGGCTCGGGCTGACGATGGTGGCGCGGATCGCCCTGGGATCGCCTTCTTTTTGACCTCACGGGCGGTCTTTTCTCCCGTCGACTACAAGAAATCATCTTCAATATGTGTACGTAGATTTGAGCGCTTGGCAACCGGACGCAGGGCTTGGGTGAATCGTGATTCTTGATGCGGAACCCAGGTGGCTGTGGTATTCTGACCCCCTTTTGAGGCCTTTCAGTGATCCGGCGCTAGGCCGACCGGGAGCCATAGGGTGAAAATTCGAGTTCTGGGTTGCCACGGATCGGACCAACTCCTGGACAAGTCGCAGGGGCACCACCAATGTCGGACTTGCGGGTTCCTCATCAACGGGACGGTGATGGTGGATGCCGGCACCATCGGGGGGGCGCTGCGGTTGGACGAGCAGCGGCGAATCCGCCACATCCTGCTTTCGCATCTGCACTTCGATCACGTGCAGGGGCTCCCGACCCTGGCCGATAACCTGGTGGATGACGCGGCGGATTCGGTGGAATTGATCGGCACCGTGCAGGTGATCGGCGGACTCCGGCGGTACTTGTTCAACGACAAGGTCTATCCGAATTTCATGGCCTTGCCCCATCCCAAACGTCCTATTTTCAAGACGCGCACGTTCAAGCCGGGCCAGGAAATCGAGGTGGGGGCGCTGCGCGTCACGCCCATCCGTGTGAACCATCTGGTGCCGACCGTGGGATTCCTGGTGCGCGAAGGCGCGTCCTCTTTCTTGTACAGCGGGGATACGCACGAAACCGAGCAAATCTGGAAAATCGCGGCCCGCGAGCCGACCCTGAAGGCGGTCTTCATCGAGGCGTCGTTTCCGGATGAGCTGTCGGAGCTGGCAAGGGTCAGCAAGCATTTGACGCCCACGCTCCTGGTCCGAGCGCTTCAGAAGATCAAGCGGCCGGACTTGCCGGTCTACGTGTATCACGTCAAGCCGCGCTTCCGCGACGATATCGCACGGCAACTCGCCCGGTTCCGGCTCCCGAACCTGACCGTGTTGGAAGAAGGCCAAGAGATCGTCGTCTAACCGACCGTTGAATGCGTAACGATGAACGCTGAACCGCCGGACCACGTTCCCTATTCAGCATCCATCATTCCGCGTTTGTCGTTTCTGCTGAGCTATGGCCTGGTTTAAAAAAGAGACAACGCCGAGCGCCGAGCCGTCGAAGCGGCCCAAGGTCGTCGAGGGCATGTGGCTCAAGTGCAGCCACTGCCGTGAGATCGTCTATCGCAAGGAGGTGGACCGCAACAACAAGGTCTGCCCCAAATGTGATTACCATTTCCCGATCTCGGTGGCCGAGCGCATTGCGTTGCTCGCGGACCTCGGGACGTTTCGGGAATGGGACGCCGATCTGGCTCCGCAGGATCCGCTGGGGTTTGCCGACAGCCGCACCTATCCGGATCGGCTGAAGGTCCAGCAGGACAAGACCGGGCGCAAGGATGCCCTCGTGACCGGCGAAGGAGCGGTCAACGGCCGCCGGCTCGCGCTGGCGGTGTTCGATTTCAGTTTTATGGGCGGCAGCATGGGGTCCGTAGTCGGGGAGAAATTGTGCCGCGCCATCGAACGGGCTGTCACAATGCGTCTGCCGGTTGTCCTGGTCTGTACCTCGGGCGGCGCGCGGATGCAAGAGGGAATTCTGTCCCTGATGCAGATGGCCAAAACTTCCGCCGCGGTCGCCAAGCTGGGAGAGGCCCGGCTGCCGTTTATCACGATCCTGGCCGACCCCACGTTCGGGGGCGTCACGGCCAGCGTGGCGATGCTGGGAGACGTAATTATCGCGGAGCCCAAGGCGCTGATCGGGTTTGCCGGGCCGCGGGTGATCGAACAAACGATCAAGCAGCAGTTGCCCGATGAATTCCAGCGCGCCGAGTTCCTCTTGGAGCACGGCATCGTGGATATGATTGTGGAGCGCCGGCGTCTCAAGGAGACGCTGGGCACGCTCATCGGCCACCTGTAAGTCCGCCGTTACCACCACCCCCATGACCTATTCTGCGTCGCTTGAGTACCTCTTTGGGCTCCAGAAGCACGGCATCAAGCCGGGCCTGGACACCATTGCGCGATTGCTCGATGGGCTGGGCCGGCCCCAGGGGGCGTACCCCACGCTGCATATCGGCGGGACGAACGGGAAGGGGTCCACGGCAGCGATGGCGGCGGCGATGCTGCAAGCCGCCGGGTACCGGGTCGGGCTCTATACGTCCCCCCATCTCGTCGAGTTCCGGGAGCGTATTCGGGTGAACGGCACGATGATCCCGGAAGAAGCCGTGGCGGCCTCGACCGAGCGCGTGGCCCATCTGGTGGGGCAGGGGCCTCAGCCCACTTTCTTCGAATTTACGACGGCGCTGGCGTTTCAATACTTTGCCGAAACGCGTGTCGACGTGGCGGTGGTGGAAGTGGGGTTGGGGGGGCGGTTCGACGCGACGAATATGATCGTGCCGTTGGCCTCGGCGATCACGACCGTTGCCTTGGACCATCAGGAGTACCTGGGCTTCAGCGTGGACGCGATTGCCTCTGAGAAAGCAGGTATTGTGAAGCCACACGTGCCGGTCGTCACCGGTCGGCTGAGGCCTCCGGCGGCGGACGTCGTGGCACGGACAGCAAAGGAGCGGCATGCGCCGCTCTACCGGTTGGCTCGCGAATTCGAGGTCCAGGGGGATATCGTGACGGGGTTCACGTACAGAGGGATTCGGGGTCTGCAGGAAGACCTGACGTGCCCGCTCGCCGGCGTCCATCAGTTGGACAATGCCGCCTGCGCTCTGGCCTTGATGGAGTTGGTCTCGGAGCGCGGGCTGCGCGTGTCCGATCAGGCAGTCCGCACCGGGTTGCGCCAGACCGCCTGGGAGGGCCGGCTGGAAATGGTCGAGCGTGATCCCCTGTTGCTGCTGGACGGGGCGCATAACCCGGAGGCGGGGACCGCCCTGGCCGCGTATCTGGCCTCCCATCGTGTGGCCCGTCCCGGCTCGCGGGTCATCGTGGTGCTCGGGATGATGCGCGACAAGGACTTGGCCGGGTTCTGCGGGCTCCTAGCGCCCCTGGCCGACGAACTGGTCCTGACTCAGGCGCAACTTGCGCGCGCGGCGTCCGTCCATGAACTGGCGTCGGTTCTCGGCGCGCGGGCGGCCGGCGCGCACCTGGCTCCGCATCCGGCGGAAGCCCTGGCTTTGGCCAGACGCATGGCCGTCATCGACGACCTGATCTGCGTCACGGGATCCCTGATGCTGGTGGGCGACGTCAAGGCCCTCCTTCGCGGCTGTGCCACGTCTCCCATCCGGGGGTGAGGATGGGCGATCGCTGCCGCCGTTCGGTCCTGCCGCGCCGTCTGTTCTGCCTCGCGCTTGCGGCGATGGCGGCGGCCGGGACCGGCTCCGGATGGGCCGCAGAGGCCAAGCCCGCCGGTTCCAAGCAGCCCCCCCTCTCAACTCAGAACATCCAGACTCAGCCGATCCAGGCGTTTGCCGACCAGCTGACCTTTCATAACGACACTGAGGTCTATGAGGCCGTCGGATCGGTGGTGATCCTCCAAGGTATGATGCGTCTGACTGCGGATCGGGTTTGGATCAGTATGTTGTCCGGAAAGCTCACGGCGAAGGGACACGCCCACCTGACGGACCCGACGTCCGAACTCAAGGCCGAGCAGTTGGATCTGGACATCAATACGGATGCGGGCTTGATCGTCGACGGGACCCTCTACATGAAGGACTCCAATACCTTGGTGACCGGTCGTCTCTTGCAGCGATTCTCGGAGGACCATTACCGGGCCAAGGAAGGATCGTTCACCAACTGCGATGCCAAGAACGGCGAGATTCCGGCCTGGCGGTTTACCTTCAAGGACATGGATCTGAATGCGGGGCAGAGTTTTTATGGCAAGGACCTGTGGTTCTGTATTAACGACGTGCCGTTGGTCCCGCTGCCGGCCATGACCTATCCCGTCCAGACGGCGCGCAAGAGCGGCGCCTTGGTGCCGGAATTCGGCTACGACAACCGGTTCGGCGCCCATTACCGGCAGAGCTTTTTCTGGGCGGTGTCGCCCAGCCAGGATCTTCTGATCACGCCAGACTACCTGAGCCAGCGTGGCTACGGCGGCGATTTGGAGTACAAGTATGTGCTGAACCGCCAATCCCGCGGGCAGTGGCTGTTGAGCTATATCCAGGACAATGTGACCCACACGTCACGAGCTCAAGCTATCGGGACCCATGCGCAGCAATTCAACGACGACCTCTCGCTGCACATCAAGTCGAGTTTGCTGTCCGACCGGACCATTCTGAACAACTTGAGCAACTCCGGGTCGCTGCGGGCGGCGCCCAGCCAGGAATCGGACTTCATCCTCAACCAACGCTATGCGCTCGGCAATATCTACTTACTGGGGCAGTTCCTGCAGCCGGTCGGGGCCGGCAGTCCGAACACATTCCAACGCTTGCCCGAAATCGGGTTCAACCTGTTTAATGTGGCGCCCTTCGGCGGCCCGGCGCTCCTCGGAATGGAGAATACCTTCGTCAATTTTTACCGCGACCAGGGTTTCCAGCTCAATCGGGTGGACCTCATGCCCACGCTCTCCACGGACGTGATCAACGTGGGGCATGTCGTGGGGATCACGCCGCAGCTGAAGCTGCGGGAGGTCTATTACACGCGGGGGGTGACGACCGAGCAGACGGTGCACCGGGAGACCTTCTGGGCGAGCGTGGATGCCACATCGCGGCTCTCCAGGAGTTTTTCGAAAGAGGGCGGGAAGAGCCTCGTCCACACGATCGAGCCGGACATCATTTACGAGTATGTGCCGCCCAGCAATCAGTCCCAAATCGTCCAGGTCGACGCGGTGGACGACCTGCCCAAGAAAAATCTGCTGACCTATTCCTTGCGCAGCCGGCTCCTGGAGATGGGGCCGGACGGCAACAGCACCAACTGGCTGGACCTGACATTGGCGCAGAGTTATCACGTGGGCAGCGCCCAGAGCCAGGCCCGCTTCTTTCCGTTTTCCAGCAGCCCCCTCTATTCGTCCACGGCCCAACCCCTCCAGCCGACGATGGTTGCCGTGGAGGGCAAGAAATTCTCGGACCTCTGGCTCCGCGGCGTGGTCGGCAACAATGTCGGCACGCCGGCCATCATGAATCCCATGTCGCTGACCGTGGACGCCTTCTTCGACCCCTATAGACGGAGCCTGAGCCAGTGGAACACGGACGTCCGCTATCAGGATCGCGACCAGTGGTATGTCGAGCTGGGACAGCGATACACGAACGAGGGCAATCGGGTCCGGCGCGGCGACATCTGGAACCCTATTTCCTTCAACGAGGTCTATGCCCCCACCGAGGCCGTCCACTATGCCACCGGGACCGTGGCCTTTCGGGCGCCGCTGGGGTGGACGTTGGGCGCTAAAACCTATTACGACATGAATACCGGCCAGCGGCCGGAGACGGATCTGGTGGGGGTCTACCAGAATCCCTGCAAGTGTTGGTCGCTAGGGCTCTTTTACATTCAGTTTCCAGACCGGGTGCAGTACAATTTTCTCATCAGCTTGACCGGGATCGGCGCGACGGAAGGGTTCGGCACCCAGTTGATGAAAGCCATTCTGAACCCCTTGCTGAAAGACGAGAAGGGCCTGCCCTGGCCGACCTCGCCGAAACGGATGTCTTCGTCGTCGGGAATGTCGCAACAAGGGCAGCCGGGCACGGGACGGTGAACATGCAAGGAGGGGCGCGATGAAGGGCGCGATGTTGTGCCTGGCACTCCTGCTGCCGATGGCCCTGGCACCGATGGCTTCCTCGGAACCGTCTCAAACGAATCTGCATCGGGCCAAGGTCTTTCTGGCCGCGGGGGATTACCGCCATGCGGTCGAGGCCTGTCAACATGAGGTCGAGGAGGCGCCCTCGGCGCACAGTTACGTCTCCCTCACCTATGTCTATCAGGCGATCGACGGCTACCTGGAGGCCATGGCCAAGGCTGACCGCTGGGTGGCGGTGGAGCAGCTGTACTTGAACCTGGCCACGCATGACACGGTAGATCTGACGGACCCGCCGGACGTGCTGGCGCGGATTGCCAAAGAGTTGATCCAGGAAAGCGTCAGGCGGCAGTCGGACGTGACCGCGGCCATGGCCACGCGCCTGGATAAGGCCACGACCGAACGGCTCTGGACGCAGCAGACGGCCTGGCGCGCGGCCCATCCGGACGACTGGTGGAGCGGCGTGCCTCAAGAGTGGAATTGGTAATGATCGCCCATAGTTTCAACGTATAGGGAGGAAGATAGTTCGGTTGACAGCCCAAACGGCGGTAGGATACGATGCGCTCCTACCATTCGGGAAACGTCATTCGAAGGAGGCGATCTGTGGCAGGACAGGCGTTGCAGGTGAGCGACAGCAGTTGGGATGCCCAAGTGATGAAAGAGCCCGGCCTGGTGATGGTGGATTTCTGGGCCGTCTGGTGCGGGCCCTGCCAGATGGTCGCGCCGATCATCGAAGAATTGGCAACCGAGTATGCGGGCAAAGTCAAAGTCATGAAGCTGAACACCGACGAGAATCCCGAAGTGGCCGGCCGATATCAGGTGATGAGCATTCCGACGATTCTCTTCTTCAAGAACGGGCAGCCGGTGGAGAAGCTCGTCGGCGCCAGACCCAAGCGGCAGTTTAAGGAAACAATCGACTCTCTATTAGCTCAGACGACCCCCTCCGCTTAGCAGGATGGTGAAAAAGTCCTCCGACTGCGTTCTCGCATCGCTCAGGCCCTCAACGTACAGCAACTGTACGCCTCGGGCCTTCACTCGCTGCGGCCTTGACGAGAGGCCATTTTGACCATCCTGCTCTATTGAGGTTGCGGCTCGTATGCTCACCGAGCTGCGCATCGCCAACTTCGCGGTCATCGAGCAACTCCATCTTGAGTTTGCCGGCGGGTTCCAGGTTCTCACCGGAGAGACCGGCGCCGGCAAGTCCATCCTCGTGGATGCCCTGGCCCTTCTGGTCGGGGGCCGGGCCTCGAACGAGCAGATCAGGGCCGAGTCCGAAGAGGCCGAACTTCAGGCCTCCTTTTCCATCCCGGCCAAGAGCCCCCTCATCGCCAGTCTTCGGGATTGCGGGGTCTTGGCTCCCGACGAAACCGAACTGATCGTCCGGCGCATCCTCTCCCGATCGGGCCGGAACCGGGTCTACCTCAACGGCCGGCTCACCCCGCTCCATCAGGTCCAAAGCTTGGCCGGCACCCTCATTGACATTCACGGACAGCATGAGCAGCAATCCTTGCTGGCGGCGCAGGCGCAGTTGGACGCCCTGGACGCCTTCGGGCAGTTGCGGGAGGCCCGCCGGGCCTATGCCGCGCGGTTCGAAGCCTGGCGCGCTCAACGGCAAGCGTACGATGAGGCGGTCCGGCTGGCCGCCGAGCGGCAGGCGAAGGAAGACTTCATTCGGTTCCAGTACAACGAACTGGCGGACGCGGAGCTGCGCTCCGGGGAAGAAGAGGCCTTGGATGCGGAGCGCCGCCGGCTGAGCCATGCGCAACGGCTGGGGCAGCTGAGCGACGAGGCTTACGAGCTGCTGTACGGAGCGGAATCGTCGTCGTTGGCCTCTCTGGGAGCGGTCGCCCAGCGTTTGAAAGAGTTAGCGGGGATCGACCCGGAGGCAGTCGAATGGACCGGACTCTGTGAGAGTGCCACCGTCGAGCTGCGCGAGCTGGCCGGGCGGCTGCGCGATTACAAGCAAGGCTTGGAGCACGATCCGGATCGGCTGGCGCTGATCGAAGAGAGGCTGGACAAGCTCCAGCGGCTGAAAAAGAAATATGGGGCGGCGGAGGCATCCGTCACGATCGCTCGGTTGATCGAGAAACTGGAACTGTTACAGGGAGAGTTAGACGGGCTGAACCAGAGCGAATCGCTCCTGGCCGACTTGCGCGAGAAGGTGATACGGGCGGAGAGGGACGCTCTGGCCTTGGCCGAACGGCTCTCGGAGGGGCGGAAAAAATCGGCCAAACAACTGGAGACCAGGGTCAAGACGGAACTATCGGCGCTGCGCATGGGACAGACCCAGTTCCAGATCGTCGTCTCATCGGATCCGAACGAAGGGGCCCTGGGTCCGACCGGTTGCGATCGGGTGGAATTCCTGCTTTCTGCGAATCCCGGCGAACCGCTGCAGCCGATGGCGAAGGTTGCGTCGGGGGGCGAGCTCTCGCGGATCATGCTGGCGCTCAAGACCGTGTTGGCGGAGAGCGACGGTGTGCCCGTGCTGATTTTTGACGAAGTGGATCAGGGCGTCGGGGGCGCGGTGGCGGCGGTGATGGGCAAGCGGCTCAAAGCCCTGGCTGCCTATCACCAGGTCTTTTGCATCACGCATCTGCCCCAGATCGCCTCCCAGGCCGGGGCCCATTATGTGGTAGTAAAGACCGTGATGAAAAAGCGCACCGTGACCCAGGCGCGGCGGCTCGACCAAGCCGGACGGAAGGAAGAAGTCGCGCGCATGCTGGGCGGCCTTGCCATCACCAAGAATGTGCGGGAGGCGGCGGCGGAAATGATCGGGGAGGCCGACGGCGAAGGTTAGTTCCGAGAGCAGGAAATTCCTACGTAAGCCATCCGGCGTATTGACCCGCTCCGTGTTTTGGCCTAGCATGCCTGTATCGCAGGTTTCCGCTTCACGCGGAGGTTGCTATGGCACGTCTCACTCCTCTGGTCCTACTCTTATCTGGATTGATCCTCCTGATCGGGGCTGCGCCAACCCTGGCCGAGAAACGCGGAGTGACGGTCGGTGGCAAGGCCCCGGCCGACTACGTCGCCGAGCAGACCGGGAAATCCTGGGCCGTGGTCATCGGGATCAACGAATACCGCGATCCGAGCATCAAACGCCTCAAGTATGCGGTGGCGGACGCCCAAGCGGTGGCCAAGGAACTGGAGCGCCGGGGGTATCAGGTCACGCTACTCCTCAATCAGCAAGCGACCGAACGGGCGATCAACACCGAGCTGCGCACTAGGCTGCGCCAGCGGGTGAGCAAAGAGGACCGGGTGGTCGTGTACTATGCCGGCCACCCTTCGTCACCCCATCTTCGTTTCGATGAACCGTTCGTCGTCGGGGCCTGGTGCGGTCCTCTGCATTTGGCTGAAGCTGGGCCGGTGACGTGCCGCTTGCTCGTGCGTCGTGTATAAGCTACAATCGCTCCGATGGATGGCGCCCTTATTGAGATACGCAGCTACGTCACCGAGGACGGCGACATTCCCTTTTCCGACTGGCTCGACGTGTTGCGGGACGAACGAGCGCAAGCCCGCATTCTGGTCCGATTGGATCGCGTGCGGCTCGGCAATTTCGGGGATTGCGTTTCTGTCGGCGAAGGCGTCAAGGAACTGCGGATCGACTATGGCCCAGGGTACCGGGTCTATGTCGGCCAAGCCGGCGCTACCCTCGTCCTGCTCCTCTGTGGCGGCGATAAGCGGACACAGGCTCGAGACATTCGGCGGGCGAAAGCGTGTTGGAAGGATTATAAGAGGAGAACCAGCCATGCGAGCGAGTAAGCCCTATCAACCGGAATTGCTGAAGCGGCTCCGTGCGCCGCGTCTGGCCGCGGCGTATTTGAATGCCGCATTGGAGGAAGACGATCCCAAGCTGTTCCTGCTGGCTCTGCGCAACGTGGCGGAGGTCCATGGCGGGATGGGGCAGCTAGCCGGCAAAGCCAAACTGAATCGGGAGAGCCTCTATCGGATGCTCTCCGATCGCGGGAATCCCGAGTGGCAGAGCCTGGATGCGTTGCTCCACGCCTTAGGGTTCCGATTGACGGTCGCTATTCAGCCACGATCTGCGAAGCCGCGGCCGCGACGATCCGTACGGGCCGCGGTGCCTCACTCAGTCGCATAAGGCCCGCGTGCCGTGCATTCTTTTATATGGCTTGGTTAGGCCCTGTCGCCCTGTTCGCTGACCAACAAGACGGTCACGTTGTCCTGTCCGCCCCGTTCGTTGGCCTGTCTCACCAAAGCATCGCAGGCGGCCTGCGCATCCTTGCCAGAGGCCGCCAGGGTTTCCAGGATCTCGCCATCGCTCAACATTTTCGTCAGTCCGTCGGTGCACAAGAGGATCCGGTCCCCGGTCCGCAGGTGCAGGGTCAGGATGTCCGGTTCCACCCTTGTGTCGATGCCCAGGGCGCGGGTGAGCATGTGGCGCCGCGGGTGTGTGGTCGCCTCCTCCGTCGAGAGGAGGCCTGCGCGGATCTGATCTTCCACCCAGGAGTGGTCTCTCGTGAGCTGGCTCAGGGAGCCGGCGCGGTGGAGGTAGGCTCGGCTGTCTCCCACATGTGCCAATGTCGCCTGGGCCTGGGGAAATTCGGCGATGTGCAGTGCGATGAGCGTCGTGCCCATACCTTTGTATTCGGGGCGCGCATCCCCCTCCGCATGGAGGGCCACATTGGCTTGGAGCACGGCACGGCGCAGATCCTCCGTTTGATCGCTTGCGTGACGCCCGCGTGATTCGGCCAGGGTGGCGATGTGCGCCGCCGTGGTTTCCACCGCCATCTTGCTGGCCACATCGCCTCCCGGATGGCCGCCCATTCCGTCGGCGATGATCCACACACCAAGCTCGTCCCGGAGAAGGAGCGCATCCTGGTTGCCACGGCGCACCAGGCCGACGTCCGTCCTGCCGGCTCCGTACCATCTGGCGTCCGCCGATTGGCTCATGTCCGGGAGGCTCCCGCAGTTCGGTAGCGGGCTGCCAACCGGTCGTAAAACGTAATGGCCAGAGGCTCCAGATTGCGGACATCGGCGGCGTTATAGTGGAGCAGGCGTTCCAAAGAAGCCGCCCGGCCCTGCCGCCACTCGTTCCACAGGCGCACCGCTTCCCATCCATCCAGGCCTTGCACATCGGCCGCACGTTCGAGGCCCATCTGCACCTCGATTTGTTTCAGCCCTCCTGTCACGCCCAGTCGCCTGGCGGCGAAGCACAGGTCCATATGGGGTTGATCGAGGATCAGGCCGGGAAATTTCGCGCGCAGGTAGGGGAGGTCGAAGACGCTCCCAAAGAAAGTGATGATGAGATCGTACGGGGCTAATTCCCTGCTCAAGCGCGCTTCGGTGAGCGAGTCGCCTTGTACGAGTTGGGTCAGGCGCCCGTTGGCGTAGAGCCCGACCACCGTCACCTCGCCGGTGGCGGGCGGCTCGCCGGTGGTTTCGATGTCCAGATATACCGCCTTGGGTTTGAAGGTCTCGAACAGTCGCCAGTGGTCGCGCAGTTTCAGACATTGGGCGAAGTAGCGCGCCCGGCCCTGCTCCAACTGGCGGATGGCGGTTGCGATGTCCTGGTCGTAGAGTGTCTTGCGGCCGAGACTGAGGCCTTTGGGCGAGGGATTATCCAGGAACGTCTGCCAGTCGGGGATGCCGTGGTCCCACCAGCGTCGTTCTGTATATTCGCCCACGCCTTTGAGGAGGACGAAGGTGGATTGCAGCATGATGATCGTGATGCGATTTCACAGAGTTGCCGCGACTGTGGCGCGGATTCTAGCCTTGATTTAGGGAGGGAAACAAGTTAAATTCCGCAGAGATTGTGTGGGCCCGGTGTGGGACCAGAACCGAAACGGGGGGGCAAGGTCGGGCATGGCGGACAACGGAGCCAAACGCATCACGATCAAGATCGGCGGGGTAAATCTGGAAGCGGAATTGAAGAACAATAAGACCACGGAGGCGATTTATGCGGCCTTGCCGGTCGAAGCCCCTGTGAATAGCTGGGGCGAGGAGTTCTTCTTCAAAATGCCGGGGGTCAAGGACCATCGGGAGATCGCGACCACGCAGGTGAAAGTCGGCGATGTGGCCTTCTGGGGAGTGGGCGAAGTCCTCGCGATCTTCTTCGGTCGAACCCCGATGAGCATGGGGCCCGATCCTGTGCCCGCCGACCGGGTCAATGTAATCGGCCGAATCGTGGGCGATGCAACCCAGTTGCGACAGGCCTTAGGGGCGACCACCATCCGGGTCGACAAGGCATGAGCCGAGTTGTGCTACATAGGCCGGATGACTCCGGGATCGCGGGGGACCGATGAAGCTCTCAAAAGAACGGGTGGCCCATCTAGCGCATACCCTGGGCGCTCGGCTCCAGGCCCAGGGGCATCTGGATCTGACCGGAACGCCGAAAGCCCTGGCGGAGGCGCTGGAGCAGGCGATCACGGAAGAACTTATGGTCGAGGATCGCTTGAACGCGGAAATCCGCGGCCTCATGAAGGCCTACGAGGCCGAGATCGAGCAGGGGCGAGTGGACTATCAGAAGATGTTTACGATGATCAAAGGCAAGTTGGTCCGGGATCGAGGGTTGGTGCTGTAACGGAAGTGATGAGTCATGAGTTTGGGAAGAGGCGGTGTACATCTGCAACCCATCACGCATCTCTGATCACCCTTCACGGGTTTATGCCATGCTGCTGAGCGACGACAAGGTTACCCATCTGTCGCATGTGATTCTCGCCTTCCTGAAGAAGACGCCGGCCGCAAAATTAAAGGGCGATGAGACTCAGGCTCTGCGTGAGATCAAGCGCGTCCTGGCCTCGGAATTGATCCAGGAGGAGACGGTCGAGCGGACGGTTCGGGCCAGGCTGGCTTCTTATGCCCGTCCCATTACGGAGGGCAGCCAGGAGTGGGACGTGCTGTATCGGAAAGCGATGGAGGAGGAGCTGCGGAAACACCGTTCCTCTTAGTGCCAGATCGAACGTTGTCTATTTGTCTGCGAGGGAATTATGAAACCCATGGTCGTTATCTTACTGCTGTTTGTGGGTGTGTGGTCGTCCGCTTGTTCTTCGTCGCAACCGGAAAAGCCGAAAATGAGGGCTCCCCTGCCGCTTCCGATGAGCGCATCCACGGTGGCCGTGCAGGCCAATGAGCAAGGCACCAAAGCCTATCAAAGCCGCCAGTTCGATATCGCGAAAGTTTCGTTCGAGCAAACCGTGGCGGCGGCGCCGGATTCTGGAGAAGCCCATTACAACCTTGGGTTGGCACTGTTCGCGATGGGCGACAACGACGCGGCCCGTGATCATTTTATCGAAGCAGCGAATCTGGCTCCCGGCAACAAGGTGATCTGGGATTCCCCGGCTCTGCGTCAATACGGCAATCCGGATTCCAGGCTGCCGAAAAAGAAAGGCGCCCAAGATTATACCAACCAGAAACCGGGCCTTGGTGTGCCTCCCGGGGGAATGACGCGATAACGGGGCCATCCGGTTGACGGGACGAGGGGGGGGATGGAATGAGCCAAGACTTAGCGGTCGGTGACAAGGCGCCGGAGTTTTCGCTTCCCAACGAGGCGGGGGCGGCCATCAGCTTGAAGAGCCTGAAGGGAACCCCCATCGTGCTCTATTTTTACCCCAAAGACGACACGCCCGGGTGCACGAAGGAGGCCTGTGACTTTCGCGATTCCAAGCAACGTCTTCGGAAAGCGGGCGCGGTCGTCCTCGGCGTCAGCCTCGACGGAGCGGAATCGCACAAGAAATTCATTGCCAAGTTCGACCTGCCGTTTTCGCTGCTCTGCGACGAGGATGCGTCTGCGTCCAAAGCCTACGGGGTCTACAAGCAGAAAAATATGTACGGCAAGAAATACTGGGGTATCGAGCGGAGCACGTTTGTCATCGATGGGCGGGGTGTTATCACAGCCCTGTTCCGCAAGGTCAAGGTGGACGGCCATGTGGACGAGGTGCTGGCGGCCCTGACAAAGGTGAGGGGTGATGAGTGATCGGTGATGAGCGAGAAACGCGGGATGGACGATATCGTCTGCCGCGTCACCCATCACTCATCACACATCGCTGGTTAGCATGGACAACCGAGAGAAAACCTGGCATGGGCTGCGCGCTGCCTCGTTGTCCCTCATCCCTGGTTTGGGGCACTTATATCTGGGTGAAAAGCGCGGGTATGCCATTGTGGCGTTTGCGATCGCGCTGTTTCTGATCTCTCGGCTCTTGTGGGCTCCCGCAGAGCTCCTCTATTTAAGTATGATCGTCTTTTCCGGCGGGGATGCCTATTCTATCGCCAAACGCGGCCACGGCCTGATGTAAATTTCCCGCGTTCCGCTCGACGGGCTCGACGGAGGTACGCGGTGGCCAGACGAGCAGCAACAATTTCCGGCCCGGCCGAGCGAGCCGGCCGTACCCAGCCCCCTCTCCGCATCGCTCTGTCCGAGCCCAATGCCATGGTCCTGGCACGTCGGACCTTGCGATCTCCGTCTCGTGTTCCTGGTCGGTTTCTGACTGCCGGTCTCCTGGCTCTTGCCTGCTGGTGGTCGGTCTTGGGGCAAGCTGATGCGGCGGAGAAGGCCCAGGGACACCTGTCGGTGCGCGATGCGCTGACGGCGCCGGGAAAACCGGCCCGGATCGAGGCCAAACTGGTTCGCCGCGGTCTGGGTCAGCCGGGCCTGGGCGGCGAGCCATTGGAATTGCTGGTTGGGGGAAACAAGCCCGTTCTGGCCATGACGGGTGGCGACGGGCAGGCATTCTTTGACGCGACCTGCCGGATGCGTGGGACGTACGTGGTCACCGTCAGAGTGGCCGGCAGTCCGAGAGTCGACAGTCCGGACGCAACCGGCACGCTTGCCTGCTGGGAGCGCCGCCGTCCCATTCTGCTGGTGGACCTTGCGGCGCTGGCCGAAGAGTCCAAGACTCCTTTCGCGATGCCGCCAGGCCTGTCGCTTCCAGTAGGAAGCGCGGCGCCGGAACCCATCACAGAGGCGGCGGCGGAGCTGAAGCGGCTGACCGATTATTTTTATAACGTCATCTATCTATCCTGGTCGCAACCTGCGGTCTGGCCAAGGGAGTCGGATGCGCGGACCTGGCTGCAACAGGCGCAATTCCCAACCGGATTGTTGGCGACGGCGACGCCTGGGCAGGCCGGCTTGAGTGCGTTGCTGGATCGACTAAAAGCCGAAGGGTGGGACAACGTCAAGGTGGGAATCGGGCGGACGAGGGAGTTTGCCGAGACCTTGGTGGCGCATCGAATCGACACGGTGATCCTGCCTGCCGGCTCCCGCGACGAGGAAGTGCCGAAGAAGGCGCAGATTATGAAAAACTGGATGGAAATCCGAAAGAAGCTGCGGAGTTAAGGACTTTTTCTGGACCATGAACATTTTGTGTTTTGTGCCCGGTTGCTTTAAGATGCAACCGTCTGACACTCCAGAACCGGGCCGGCGTGACGAAGATACTTCTGACGATGCGAGTTAAAACCAGCTTTTCCTGCCAGGCGTGCGGACACCAGGCTCCCCGGTGGCTGGGGCGATGCCCCGATTGCGGTCGCTGGAACAGCCTGAAGGAGGAGCGGCTTCCTGCGACCGGTCCTGGTCGTTCGGGGAATCCCGGCGTGGCCGGTTCAAAGGCGACGCCCATCAACGAGATCGAGATCATCGGCGAAGATCGGCTGCAGACTGGAATCGGCGAGCTGGATCGTGTATTGGGGGGCGGCGTCATTCCAGGGTCGGTAATCCTCATCGGCGGCGACCCCGGCATCGGAAAGACTACCTTGCTGCTCCAAGCCCTGCCGAAACTGGCGATGGCCGGTGAAAAAGTCCTGTACGTGTCGGGGGAAGAGTCTCCGCGGCAGATCAAGATGAGGGCGCAGCGGCTGGCTGTCGAAGATCCGGCCCTCTTTATCCTGGCCGAAACGTCCCTCGAAACCATCTTCAAATCGATCCACGAGTTACAGCCGACGGTCGTGGTGGTGGACTCCATCCAGACGGTCTATACCGATCAGATCACCTCCGCGCCAGGCAGCATCAGTCAGGTGCAGGAGGTGGCGGGGCAGTTGATGGGGTTTGCCAAGCGGAGCGGCGTGCCGGTGTTCATCATCGGCCATGTGACCAAGGAAGGGGCGATTGCCGGCCCCCGGCTCCTGGAGCACATCGTGGATACGGTACTGTATTTCGAGGGCGATCGGGGCCATGCGTATCGAATCTTGCGCGCAGTGAAGAATCGATTCGGATCCACGAACGAGATCGGGGTCTTTACCATGAAGGACGCGGGGCTCGAAGAAGTCGGCAATCCTTCGGAACTGTTCCTGGCCGAGCGGCCCGAACGGAGCACCGGCTCGGTGGTCGTTTCCAGCCTTGAGGGGTCCCGGCCCATTTTGGTCGAGTTGCAGGCACTGGTGTCTTCAACGAGCTATGCCATGCCGAAGCGCATGGCGAACGGGGTGGAGCTGAATCGAGTCTCCCTGCTGCTGGCCGTAATGGAGAAACGGCTCGGGTTGCACTTTTCCGGACAGGATGTCTATGTGAACGTCGTGGGCGGTCTCCAAATCGAGGAGCCGGCGGTGGACGTGGGGATTGCGCTGGCCATCACATCCAGCCTCCGCGAGCGTCCCATCGATCACCGCACGGTTGTCTTGGGCGAGATGGGCCTCGGTGGAGAGGTGCGCGCCATCAGCCAGGCGGATCTCCGCTTGCGCGAGGCGGCCAAAATGGGGTTCCGACGCGGCCTGTTGCCGGAACGGAATCTGGCCAAGCTGGAGCCGGTCGACGGGATGGAACTCGTGGGAATCCGGGAGATCGGAGACGCATTGGATGCGGCGTTTGCCTGAGCAGCAATGCGCAAGGTCAAAGGCAAAATGCAACAGTCAATTTTGGCACTTTTAATTTTTCAATTGGCATTGCTGTCCGGCTGCGCCCTGTGGTCCAAGCCGGAAGGGCCGACAGTCCCGGAGACGACGGCTTTGCAACTGACGCAGCTGCTAAAGGACCGGGAGGCGGCGATCCAAACGGTGAAGGGCCTCTTCAGAGCCCAAGTGAAGGGAGTCGGCAGCTTCTTAGTCCAGCGCATGGAAGGAGCCATGTATTACCGGCGGCCGAATACGCTCCGGATGCAAGGCTTCAATCAGATCGGCGGGCCCCTGTTCGACTTTGTCGTGGCGGAAGACTTGTACCGGCTACGCCTGCTGGCTTCGGGGAAGACCTATACGGGACGATTGGGTGATCTTCAGGACCTGGGCGCTATCAGCAAGCCCATCCAGTTGAGCGTCTTGGCCATGAGCGGCGCCGTCGGGACTGCTTCCGTGGACGAGGGGTTCAGCGTGGTCCTGGTCGAGGATGGGGATCGGTATCGGTTGGATGTGATGGCGTCCTCAGACGGTCCCGCCGATCGCGCCAAAGCTCTGCGCCGTATCTGGTTTGATCGTCAGTCGCTTCAGGTGGTGCAGGAAGACCGTCTGAGCCAGTCCGGTCAATTGGAAGCGACGGTCCGGTTTGAGGATTTTCGAGCCGTCCAGTCGCCCTTGCCCGGCGAGGCCGGCCCTCTCCTGAAGCCCTTTAAGGTCACGATCCAAGACGGACAAGGGGCTGGCGCCCTGCAACTTACGTTTCATGAGATCGTGCCGAATCCAATCCTGAAACCGGAAGACTTGGGTGTGGTCCGGAAAGAGGATAAAGGGATTCGCCGGCCCGAGCACCCGATGGCGCGAACGGTTTTCAACACAATGGAGACGAGGTCGTGAAAGTTTTGGCCGTGGAAACGGCGACGAGGCGCCAAAGCGTGGCGATCCTGGATGGGACAAAGGTATTGGCACGTTCGGATGAAGATGCCCAGGGGGCCCATGCGCGCCGGTTGGTGCCGACCATTGATCGGCTCTTGGCTCAAACCGGTGTGGCTCTGGCCGGTCTGGACGGATTGGCCGTTTCTATTGGGCCTGGATCGTTCACCGGCTTGCGAGTCGGCTTGGCTACGATGATGGGCTTCCGAACGGTGGCCGACCTTCCTTTGGCGACGGTTCCGACCCTGGAAGCCATGGCCTGGAATCATCGGGAGGTGGGGCGCATCGTCTGTCCGATCCTGCAGGCCAGAACAGGTGAGGTCTATTGGGCCTTGTATCGCTGGACGTCGGACACGGTGCTGATTCGTGTTGCGGAAGAACGAGCCGGGACGATCCGGGCGTTGGGCGAGTCCATCACAGACTCGACCCTCGTGTTGGGTGAGGGTTGGGAGGGTAACAAGGATGAATTGCAGCTGGTGCTTGGAGAGCGGATGGTGAAGGTGGAGGCGGCGCCTCCGGAGGCGATGGCAGTTTCAGCCGTAAGTGTCGGCTTGGCCGGGCTGGAACGGCTGACGCGGGGCGAGCGGGCGGGCCAGGGGGTAGCCCCTTTGTACGTCCAGCGGGCCGAGGCGGAGGTGGCTTGGGAGCGGCGGGCGCCGGCGCTTGCCTCCGTCCAGGGCCGGGGCGAAGACAGTCATGGACGGTCATAAGCGCAGCGTGGTTCACGATTACCAAGATCCTCTTGCCTCTCTGTTTCGGTTTGAGCCGGCGCAATTGGAGGACCTCGATCGCCTCGTGGCGATCGAGCAGGGCTCGTTCACGGCTCCCTGGACCCGTAAGATGCTCGAGGCGGAGCTGCAGAATCCCTTCAGCCAGCTTCTCACCGTGCGACGGAAGTCGAAAGGACGGACGGGAGACATCGTCGGCTACCTGTGCTTTTGGATCGTGTTTGAAGAGTTGCATCTCATGAACTTGGCGGTGGAAGCGGGGAGCCGACGCCGAGGGATCGCCAAGGCCCTGGTACTCCAGGCCCTGTCCCTGGCCCGTGACCGAGGCGCTGAACGGGCGTTGCTCGAGGTGCGGGCCTCGAATCATGCGGCCCGGCGGTTGTATGAAGGGGTAGGTTTTCGGCAGGTGGCCCTGCGTGTCCGGTACTATTCGGATCCCATCGAAGATGCCGTTCTGATGCAGCGAGAGTCGGTGGGCGTTCTAACCCTGAGCCAGGAGGTGGAGCATGCTGACTGACGCACGCGTCTCGGAGTTGTTGAGAGAGACCAGCACCGAATTCAAGGAACTCGAACTGACGCACCATCGGCTGGATGCGGAACTGGCGGAATTGCAAAAACGACACGTGTTGACTCCCCAGGAGGAGCTGGTCAAGAAACAGCTCCAAAAAGAGAAGCTGGCCAAGAAAGATAGGATGGCGGAATTGATTCGGCTCTATCGGGAGAACGGATAGGGCGCCGCCTCCCGCTCACCGGCAATTCGCGGACCGACGAGATGGAATTTCCAGGCATCAAGTCCATGGCTACCCTGCTCCCGCCCCTGGCCAACCACCTGGCCAGCATCAAGCGACGCCTGATCGTGATTGCGGGAACGGTCCTTACATCCTTCATCCTGACCTTTGCCTATTCAGGGAATTTGATTCAATGGTTCAAGCGTCCTTTCTCGGACGAGCTGGTGTTTTACAGCCCCACCGAAGCCCTTTTTGCGTCCGTGAAGGTGTCGATCCTGGCCGGTATCGTACTAAGCCTGCCGGTGATCCTCTATCAATGCTGGAAGTTCATCGAGCCGGCCTTGCTCCCAAGGGAACAACGTTGGGGCATTCCCCTCTTCTGCTTGGCGGCAGGATTGTTTGCGCTGGGGATGGTCTTCTGCAACCTGGTCATCCTGCCGCTGGTCATCCAGTTCTTCGTCAGTTTCGGCATGGATCGAGCGCTGGTCCCTCAATTGGCCGTCGGCACTTACGTCGATTTCAACGTCAAGTTTCTCCTGATCTTCGGATTCGCGTTCGAGCTGCCCTTGGTGTTGACGCTGTTGTCGCGCATCGGCGTCGTGTCGCCGGCCTTGCTCAGCCACTACCGCAAGCATGCCATTATGGCGGCCTTGATCCTGTCGGCAGTCGTCACGCCCGACGCCACGCTGTTCACGATGCTCCTGATGGCGGTGCCTCTCATGGTCCTGTACGAGATCGGCATCTTGGGGACCCGCCTCTTCGGCCGGCGCCTACCGCAAGGAGAGCCAGGGCAGGATCGGAACGGGCCTGTCCCGGTACTGCCGACGGGCACGGCCGGCCAGAGGATGAAATGATGACCACGTTCAAAGCCGCCTGGGTCTTTGTGTCTTGCGCCTTGTTCATCGGGGCGGTCCAGCCGTGTGCGGCTCAACGGTCTCCGGGCCGCCACGAAGCGCCGTTGGAGCAGGTCCCGGTTAGCCCGGCCCCCAGTATTCAAGCGTTGGCGGTGGGCAAGGATCGGGCTCTGTATGCCGGCTCGTTCGGCCAGGGGGTGTTTCGCAGTCATGACCAGGGAAAGAGCTGGGTGTCCGTGAGCGAGGGCTTGAGCGATGGGTTTATCCTGTCGTTGGCCATCGCCGAAAATGGAAGGATCTATGTCGGCACACTCAGAGGCGGCGTGTTCCGGAGCGACAACGAGGGCAAGAGTTGGGAGGCGGTAAACGAAGGGCTCAAGCGATTGGAGGTCAAGACCTTGCTGACCGATGGCCGCGCCCTCTATGCCGGGACCGGCGACGGCGTCTACCGCCTGGGAGAAGGGGACGCCCGCTGGTCCCGCGTGACCAAGGGGTTCGACGACCTGCTCATCCACACCTTGGTGCTGGGTGCGGATCGGACTCTCTTTGCCGGCACATCCGGGAAGGGGGTGCTTCGGTTAAAGTTCAACGGGGCGGAGTGGACTCGCCTTTCCAAGGGACTGAAGGACCATGAAGGCCTGGTCGAGAACTTCATCCGTGTGCTAGCGCTGGATCGTGAGCAAGCGCTGTATGCGGGCACCTTCGACGGAGGGGTGTTTCGGAGCGTCGATAGAGGGGAGACTTGGCTTCCGATCAGCCGATCCCTTCCGAATGACTCAATCCGAGGCATCGTGGTGATCGAACATGGGCTGGTGGTTGCGACGGGACGGGGAATATTTAAGACGGTGAGCCAAGGGCAGAAGTGGCTGCCTCTGAACAAAGGACTGACGGAGCTGTCCGTTCAAGCCCTTGTCGCGCCTGGCGGCGGGGTGCTCTATGCGGGGACGAGTGCGGGGGTGTTTCGAAGCGACGACGATGGAGAGAGCTGGGCCGGAATCAGCGAGGGGCTGGGAGCGGCGCAGGAGTCGGCGGGAAAGTCGCCATGGGATCATTTGGGAAGGAGTGGAAAACCATGATAGAGCCGAGCGAGAAGACGCGCGCGACGATTACGGTAACGATGAAAGGGGAGCGGCTGGGCGAGATCGGGCTGAAGTTTTATCCGGACGTGGCGCCGGGCCACGTGAAAAACTTTCTCACGTTGGCCCAGGAAAAGTTTTACGACAGGACAACGTTTCACCGAGTGATCCCGGGGTTCATGATCCAGGGCGGCGATCCCAACAGCAAGCAGCCGGACCGCTCCATGCACGGAATGGGCGGGCCTGGCCACCGGGTGAAGGCGGAGTTTAACAGCAAACCGCACAAGCGGGGCGTGTTGTCCATGGCCAGGTCGAACGATCCGGACAGCGCCGGCTCGCAGTTTTTTATTTGCGTGGCCGACGCCAATTTTTTGGATTGGCAGTATACGGCGTTCGGCGAGGTGGTAAGCGGAATGGACCTGGCGGATAAGATCGTCGCGGTGAAACGGGATGGTCGGGACAATCCGCTCGAGCGGGTCGAGATGACCGTGACCGTGTCGGAAGCCTAAACCGACCTCGGTGGCGGTGGGGAGAAGGCTGTGAGCGACGAAATCAAAGTCGCGCTTGTGAATATGCCGTTCGGCTATTCCAAGTACCCGTCCATCCAATTGGGGACGCTGTCGGCCTTGCTGAAGTCTCAGGGAATCGGCGTCGCCAGCCACTACCTAAACCTCCGTTTCGCCCACAAGATCGGCGTGCCGCTGTATGAGCTGCTGTGTGAGAAACGCGCGCTGCTGGGAGAATGGCTCTTTTCTCACTTGCTGTTCCGCGAGAACCCCAAGCATGCCGACTATCCCCGCACCTTCAAACCCGTCTTCGAAGAGCTGGCTCGTGAAAGCGGGCACCCCATCTCGTATTTTGAAGAGCTGGCCGCCAGAGGAGCTCCGCAGTTTCTCACCTGGGCTATGACGGCGATCGATTGGGGGCAATATCGGGTCGTCGGGTTTACCTCCACGTTCGACCAGAACGTGGCCAGCCTCTCATTGGCCAAGCTTATCAAGGATCTCTACCCGAGCGTGAGGATCGTGTTCGGGGGAGCCAATTTCGATGGAGACATGGGGCTCGAGCATCTCCGTGCCTTTTCCTGGATCGATTACGTGGTGGTGGGGGAGGGGGAGGAGGTGTTTCCTTCCTTGGTGAAGCAGATTCTTGATGGGAACGAGACGGTAGTTCCGAACGGGGTAGCCTATCGCAGGGAGGGGCGGATTTATTTTGAGCCGAATCCGAAACTCTTTTCCGAATTTCAGCGGACGGGTCCTCCCGATTACGACGATTATTTTCGGCAGGTGGCCGAAATCGGCGGGGAGCCATCGAGAGGCCTGGACCGCATCCTGCTCTACGAAGGGTCCCGGGGTTGTTGGTGGGGTGAGAAGCATCATTGCACCTTCTGCGGCTTGAACGCCCAGAGCATGAAATTCAGGGCCAAAACTCCTGAGCAAGTGGCGCGGGAGCTGGACTACCTATCCAGCCGCTACGATTCCACCCGGTTTCGGTTGGTGGACAACATCATCGACATGAAATATGTGGATGAGTTGTTTGGCAAGTTTGCGGCGGACCACTTGGATCTAGATGTCTTTATCGAAACCAAGAGTAATTTGCACAGGAAGCAGATCCGGACCCTGGCTCAGGGCGGGGTGAAATGCATGCAACCGGGTATCGAGAGTTTGAGCCAGGCTCAGCTCCGGGAGATGGACAAGGGCGTGAGCCCCATGCAAAACGTCCAGTGCTTGAAGTGGAGCTTGTACTACCATGTCGATATCTCCTGGAATATTCTGTTGGGCTTTCCTCAAGAGACGGATGAGGACTACCGGAAGCAGATCGAGCTGATTCCCGCTCTGTTGCATCTGCAGCCGCCCCAGGGGGTTGGGAAGTTTTGGCTCGAGCGGTTCAGTCCCTATTTCACCAGGCCGGAACAGTACGGCATCCGCATTACGGGACCAGGATTAGCCTACCACTATGTGTATGATCCCAAAGTGGTGGATTTGCGAAAAATCGCCTACGACTTCGAATACGAGATCGACCACAAAGTGACTCCCGGACTCTATGAAGAGCTGACACAACTGGTCCGGGATTGGCAGCAGCGGCATGCGTCGTCGGATAAGCCCTTTCTCTACTATGCCAAGTCCTTGAGCTATGTGACGGTCTATGATGGCCGCCCGAGCGATGCGCCCTCGCGAACCCGCTATGATTGGCCGGCATCCTCTATCATCGAACTGTGCAACGAAGCTCCCAAGTCTCTGGAGCAGATCCAGGCCGCCATGGAAGAGGTGGGACGGGGGCCAGTGGCTGATCTGCACTCGTTGCAAGAAGCGTTGACTATCCTGGTCGCCAGGCGCATTCTCTACGGCGAACGCGGCAAGTACTTTACCCTCGCCCTTCCCGTCAACTCGACATTCTAGCCTCGGCAATTCGTAGGCTTTTAGGCCTTCTTGTAGGGCCTAGGAGTCTGTGCGATCGTGCTTGCTGTCATGATAGTTGACATATTGACATGTGATCTGATATGTCGGTGCCCTATGGGAAAGAACAGCAAGGCTGAGCCGATCGGAAACATTGAAAACCGCCTCCGTCGCTTGCGTACGGCCAAAGGGCTCTCACAGGGGACTTTGGCTGGGATGGCCGGGGTCACCAGGCAGGCCATCTACGCCATCGAAGGCAACCAGTACCTGCCCACGACGGCGGTGGCGCTGCGTCTGGCCGGTGCCCTCGACTGCCGGGTCGAAGATCTATTTAGCCTGATCTCCGGTGGGGAGATTGTCGAAGGGGAACTGGTCGGCTCTCTTCCTGCCCATCTGGCCCATGCCCGCGTCAAAGTGGCGAGGGTCGGGAGCCGTTTGTTGATCAGGCCTGTGGCTGGATTGGGGGAAGTATTGAACTTTACCGTCCCGGCGGACGGTCTGCTTCTCGGGGCTGCCGCTGCGTCACGCCGGACCGTGCGGGAGGGAGACCGCGTGCGAGTCAGACTCCTGCGGGATCGTCGGATCGTGGACGGAGAGATCGTTGTGGCTGGATGCGATCCGGCCATCTTCCTCGCCGGGGAGTATCTCCGCCGCCGGCAGGACCAGACTTCGGTCGTCGAATGGACCATGGGAAGTTCTGCCGCCATAGAGGCCCTCAAGAGGGGAGAAGTGCATGTGGCCGGTCTCCATATCGTGGATCCAAAATCGGGCGAGTCCAATCTGCCTTATCTGCGACGTCATTGGAAGGGGCAGGAGGTGCAGGTCGTGACCTTTGCTTCCTGGGAACAGGGGCTGATGTTCAAGCAGGGCAATCCCAAAAGCGTCAGGGGAGTGGAGGACCTGGCGCGCAAAGATCTGGTGTTGATCAATCGGGAGGCGGGAGCCGGCGCGCGATTGTTGCTGGACCAAAAGCTGGCAGCGGCCGGTATCAAGGCCAATCAGGTTAAAGGACATGAGCGAAGCGCGGCCTCCCATCTCGAAGTGGCGCGTGTGATTGCCGAGGGGCAAGCGGATGTGGGGATGGGCGTGATGTCGGCCGCTCGCTTGTTAGGGCTGGAGTTTCTGCCTCTGCAGGAAGAACGGTACGACCTGGTCATCCCTTCGAAATATTTGACCGATCATCCGGGTCTATCCACCTTGCTTGATACGATCGTGAGCCGCCCCTTCCGTACCGAAGTCGAGGCATTGGGTGGATATGACACGCGGGAAACCGGAAAGGTTCAGGCGTTGTGAGGCGCGCGACATCGTGGCGCGGCGGCGAGGGAGAGCAATGAGTCGATCGTGGGTTGTCTGGCTGCCGGCGGCCAGCCTGTTCGTCGTGCTGTCTCTGGGCGTTGCGGCCATGGCCGAGCCAGTCATCGAAACCTTGGTGATCGGCGCGTCGCCCAGCATGAAGGGGCCGGTTGAGGCGCTGGGCCGCGCGTTTGAGGTTCATCATCCGAACGTGAAGGTTAAAGTGTATTACGATTCCGGGCTGGACCTGAGGCGTACGATGGCCGCGGTGGGCAACGACCTCAGGTTCTTTCTCGGAAGCGGCCCTATCGATCTTGTCGCCCCGGGGGGCGACGAGCTGATCACGCGCTTAGAGGCGAAGTACTATGTCCTGCCCGGCACGACTCGTCCTTATGCGGCTGTGCCACTCGTGATGGTCGTTCCGGTGGCGCTCGTGGAGGCACCCGCGTCGTTCGATGAACTGGGTCGGGGAAGCAAATACCGGATTGCGATCTCGGATCCGACGTTGACGGAGTTGGGTCGGCAGACCGGGGAACTCTTCAGCGCCTTGGGCATTGCCGATCACGTGCGGGCACGGCTGGATGTCGCCTCGGATGCGCGTGGCGTGCTGGATCATCTTTTGCTGGGGCAGGCCGATGTCGGCATTCTGTTCGGTCCGGATGCCGTGCTGGAGCAGGAGCGGGTCCGAATCGTGGCCCAAGCGGATCGGGCGAATTTCGAACCTTCCCTTCATTCAATGGCGATGCATCGCTACTGTCGAAACCGGACATTGTGCCTGGAATTCCTAGCCTTTGTGGAGTCCCCCGATATGCAGGCTATTGTGCAATCTTTGGGATACCTACCGCCGGTGAGGCCGTAAAAAAATTTCACCTGGGATGTCATGATACATTACTAATTACTTGTATACTTGTCTTTTAGAAATATGGAATCAGCAATCCATGATGGGCCTGGTCGTGGAAGGAGGCGCGAGATGATACGAGGAAAAATAGATTGGCGCCTTTGCGCGGTGAGCGGAGCAGTCGTGGCCGGCTGCACGTTATCACTATTCGGCTGTGCGCGGCTGCCCTACACAGTTCAGACAGTCCATGAAGACCAGCGTGCGATCGTTACACTCCAACAGGAGGTCGAACCGGCCCGATACAGCCATCCGGTTCAGATCAGTCCACAGGACCTCGGTGCCATTCTCCGGTCGTTCTCGTTTCGGGAAAAGCAGAAGCTGCCGCTCCGCTGGTTTGCGGAGGAGGCTCCCCCCAAAAGAGTGTTCCGCCAAGACGAGCTTGAGGTGCTGACGCCCTATCTTGCCGAAGCGTTGCAGAAAGCGGGACCAGAAGAGCGCATCCATTTTACGGTTTTGGCCCCCGGCATGAACCCCGCGCTTGAGCGCGACACCACGGACGGCTGGATCGCCGTTCGCGGCCCCTACTTCCATCTCACGCTCGAACATTACCACGGGCAATTTTCGATTCGGAAGGAGGAGATGTGGGACCTGCGCTACCCCGCGATTCCGCCTGAGCCAGGCACCTTCCTGCTGTATTTCGAGCCGAATCGCTTTTGGAGCACCGATCCGGCGGCGAACGAGCGAGGTGTGTTGTACCGCGACTTCCTCAAGTCCGCGATTGTTCCCGGTGGCAAGTGACTCACACCTGAGCGGACAAGACCATTTATTGGCATGCATGTATGGAGGCGGCCATGAACCGATGGCCTCAGTTGATCGGCGCAGCACAGACCAAGGCTTGGCTGATAGGGATGTTCATTCTGACCGCCGTGGCGGTCGGCCGGTTGGCCGATCCCTTAGATGCTTTGGCTGTGGATTCGGGACGGTTAATCGAGAAGGACGGCCAGTACGTCTTCGTCGAAAGCCAGGATCCCTCTTTGCAGCTGTTGATGGATCGGGCCTTTGAGAAGGGGATCATCACCAAGGACGAGTACGAGCAGGCCCTCAAGGAATCAGAGGCCCATCGGTACCAGACCCAAATTCCCTTCAAGCTTTGGTACGATCGGGGCTTCAATATCTCCACGAACGACAATGCATTCTTCCTCAAAATTCGAGGCCGAGCCATGTTTCGGGAAACGACGCGATTCCGAAACGATGCCTGGAGAAACCCTGGCGATGCCAAGAATTTCCCCGAGCTCCTTGGGGTGTTCGGCGATTACCGCGCGAACCGCTCGACGAATGACGCTAGCTATTTTAATCTTCGGCGCGCGCGCCTGTTGTTTTCGGGTCACGTCTTCAATCCCGATTTCAAGTATTTTGTCCAAATGGGGTTTGAGTCGGCGGAGAACGCTCAGACCCCCGGCGCGGCCAACCTGCTCGACTTCTACGTGACCAGCACCCACTTCTCGCTGTTCAACGTGCAGGTCGGCCAGTACAAGGTCTATTTCAACCGGTCGCAGATTAACAACACGGCCTCCATGCAATTCGCGGAGCGGGCGCCGGTCCAGGACGCCTTTACCGCCAGCGGGTTGAATCGCCGGGACATCGGTATCACGATCATGAACGACGACGAACTGTACCCGGTGAACTATTACCTCGGTATCTTCAACGGCAGCGGCCCGCTCTTCACCCGCTACGGGGCCTATGAAAGCGAACAGCCAACGGCCAACTGCCCGGGTGGGCAAACCAGCGGCAATCCGGTTCCATCGCCTGCAAGTTGTCCCACGTCCCAGCGGAACCTGAACGCGAACCTGCGGACTCAAATCAATCAATTGATGTATACGGCGCGCTTCAATTGGAACGTCATGGGACGACCTGGGTATGGCGAGGGGGATCTGGCCTATTCGGAAACGCCGCAATGGGCGATGGGCGGTAACATCGCCTACAACCCTGGGATCAATACAAGCAGCAACAACGCATTCATTGGTATCGACCTGGCCAATCTCAACTGGCGCCGGTCACTCGCCACATTTGGGAACGGCCGACAACTCGGATGGGGTATCGTGGACTATACGACGTGGGGATTGGACACCATCTTCAAGTACCGAGGCTTCTCGATCCAGGGCGAGTACTACTTCAAAAACATCACCCGCCATGAGAAAGGCTTGCCCTGCATGCAGCGCGTGTCGGCCGGCGCAGCCTGCACGACCTATGCCCCATCGCTGATGGGGAATGCGAGCGGATTTTATGTCCAGTCCGGCTATTATCTCATACCCCGCTATCTCGAATTCGCCGCGCGCTATTCCTATTGGGACCCGGATTCCAGCGTCGGCGGCGACCTGATCAAACAAGTGGATGCGTCCGTCAATTATTTCCCGTTCGGGGTCTACGACTATCAAGTCATGTTGACCTATTCAAACCAGGCGATGGGGACCGGCGGCTATGCGATCGGGCGTAGCGCGCCCCTGCCCGCCGTCGGGCCGTTGAATAGCGCGTCATCCTATCCTTCGGGCACGGTGCCCTTGGATGCGAGGGGGGGAACGTTGATCGACAACACGATCCGCCTGCAGTTGCAGATTTTCTTCTGAGGCGTAGCCTTGCGCGGCGAGCGGCCGGCCAGTATAGTGGCGGTGGTTCGGGTCGGTACACGACGAGGCATCCGGTCGAATACCGTGGCCTGAGGAAAGTCGATACGTGGAGGAACGATGATGATCGTTAGAAAAGCGGCGCCCATTCTGCTCGTTACATGGGTTGTCGTGGCGGTCGGAATGATGGTTCTGGGAATGGGAGGACTGGCATCGGCCTCAGGCGAGGAGTTGACGATTGCCGCTGCGTCGGACTTGAATTTCGCGTTTAAGAAGATCGTCTCTGACTTTGAGGCATCGACGGGCACCCATGTGCGGCTTTCCTTTGGGTCGTCAGGCAATTTCTTCTCTCAGATTCAGCATGGGGCTCCGTACGATCTCTATTTCTCGGCGGATATTCGCTACCCCCAGAAGCTGGAACAAACCGGCCATGCGGTGCCCGGCTCCCTATACAAGTATGCCGTCGGGCGGATCGTGGTCTGGACACCCAAATCGTCTCCGGTGTCGGTTGGAAAACTGGGCATGGATGCCTTGTTGGCCCCGTCCATTCAAAAGATCGCCATTGCCAACCCCAAGCATGCTCCGTACGGGCGAGCAGCGATTTCCTCGATGGAGCATTTCAAGATTTTCGACCGCGTCAAGGATAAGCTTGTATTGGGCGAGAACATCTCCCAGGCCGCCCAGTTCGTCGAATCCGGCGCGGCCGATATCGGAATCATCGCCCTGTCGTTGGCGTTGGCGCCGGCGATGAACGAAGCAGGCCAGTATTGGGAAATTCCTACTGCGGCTCACCCTGCGCTGGAGCAGGGTGCGGTTATTGTAGCGGGCACTAAACATCAACAGGCGGCCAAGGCCTTCTTGGACTTTTTGCGGGGGCCGGAGGGCCGGCAGGTCATGGCCGGCTACGGGTTTGTGTTGACCGAGTAACTCCGGACGGGATCTATCGTGCGCTTATCAGGGTCTCCCCTTGGTTCTCCTCGTTGGTTCCACATAGCCGGGCTGCTGTTGTTGGCTGCCTTGGCCGGCTGCGCAGAGGGAGCCCGGTTTGTGCGTGTGGATGAACAGGGAGGCTTGGTGGTTTTTCCGCTCAAGAAGGACAGGGAGAGCGTGTACGCCTCGCCGTTTCGCGCGGAAGCCTTGAAGATGATCGAACAGCATTGTCACGGAGCCTATTTGATCACGAAAGACGGGGAGACGAAATCGGAGATGCGCACGACGGGGCTTGATGCGGATGAGCCGTTGACGACCAAGCGGTTCTGGGGGCTTCAATTTCGGTGCAAATGACGAATCGTGTCACACTATTGAGGGGCGCGATGATGAGAAGCTGGCCGCTGTGAACTGGACGGCGATCCTGGTCACCCTGAAGCTGGCGACTCTCACCGCGTTGATTCTGGTCCTGATCGGCCTACCCTTGGCCTATTGGCTGGCCTTCTCCCGATGGCGGTGGAAGTTCCTGGTCGAGTCGGTGGTGGCGCTTCCGCTGGTGCTGCCGCCGACTGTCCTGGGGTTCTACATTCTCGTCGCCATTGGGCCGCATAGCCCGTTGGGGCAGTTCTATATTGATCTCGTCGGCCATCCGTTGCCTTTTACATTCGAAGGCCTGCTCCTGGCCTCTGTCCTTTACAGCCTTCCGTTTGCCGTCCAGCCGTTTGCCGCGGCCTTCGAACAAGTGGATCGCCGTCTGATCGAGGCCTCCTGGACCTTGGGCGTTTCCCGCCCGATGACCTTTTTTAAGCTGATCGTTCCCTTTTCCGCTGCAGGCATCATTACCGGGGCAGTGTTGAGTTTCGCCCATACCCTCGGCGAATTTGGGGTGGTCCTGATGGTGGGCGGCAACATTGAAGGTGTGACGCGGACGGTCTCGATCGATATCTACGACGAAGTCCAGGCGCTCAACTATGCGGGAGCTGCTAAGACTGCGTTGTTTCTTCTGATCGTGTCCTATACGGTCCTGTTGGCTGTCTATGCGATAAACCGGAAGGTCTGGGCCATATGGCCGCAGAAGTAAGCGTCGACATCACCAAGAATTTCCCCGATCGCGTGACGGTCCGTGCGTCCTTTCGCATGGACCTAGAGCCGCCCTCAGTCCTGGTGCTCTTCGGGCCGTCCGGTTCCGGAAAGACCACGGTGTTGCGCTGTCTGGCCGGGCTCGAATGGCCGGATCAGGGGAGCATCCGATTCGGCTCGGAAATCTGGGTCGAGACTGGCGCCTGCATCCGACGGCATCCCCAACAGCGCCAGATTGGGTACATGTCTCAGGACTATGCCTTGTTCCCAACCTATTCTGTCGCCGGCAATATCGCCTACGGATTGGGAACCTTGCCGGAAGCCGAACGACAACAACGGATCCGAGAGGTTGTGGAGTTGCTCCAGTTGCAGGGGACGGAAGCATCACGGCCGGCCGAATTGTCCGGGGGGCAGCAGCAGCGGGTCGCCTTGGCCCGTGTCCTTGCGCGTCGCCCTAGGCTCTTGCTGCTCGATGAACCACTGTCTGCGCTCGACCTGCCGACCCGCTCCAGACTGCGCGGCGAGTTGCGATCGTTGCTGAAACAATTGGCCATTCCCTCCATTGTGGTGACGCACGATTGGGAAGAAGCCCTGGCATTGGGCGATCGGATGGTGGTCCTTCGAGAGGGGCTGGTGTTGCAGGAGGGAACGCCGCAGCAGGTATTTAATCGTCCCCAGGATGCGGAGGTGGCCAAGATCGTCGGCATGGAAACGGTCATGCCGGGTCGGGTCATCGAGGTAGCGCACGGGCTGGTCACGGTGGAGGTCGAACAGCGACGGCTCGTGGCGGTCGGCGGCGACGGCATTGGGGCCGAGGTCTTTGTCTGCATCCGCGCCGAAGATGTCCTCTTGGAGGCGGCCTCGACCGGCACGACAAGCGCAAGGAATCAGCTGACCGGAACCGTGCGCGAGGTTATTCCGATGGGTGCGCTCGTTCGAGTGGAGATCGACTGCGGGTTTGTGCTGTCCGCCATTGTGACGCGCTCCGCTCTGGAAGAGCTGCGCCTCTCGACCGGGGCATTCGTCGTGGCCGCGATCAAGGCCGGCGCCGTTCATCTGGTGCCGCGTCGTGCCGGGGCTGGATCGTTCAGCGCATGATGACTTGCTTGCCCTGGTTCCAGTACCACTGGATGGCGAAGTTCGGGTAGAAAGCATCGGGGCTGTTCTGTCCGGCGACTGTGTAGAGTACGCCGAATGCGCCGACCCAGGCGTCGGAAAACCGCCATTGAATGGCCGGCTCGATCCCGATGACCGTCGAGCCGCTGCGCGCTCCTCGATTGAGCGCGTGGCCGTCGGCGCGCCAGGTGAGGCTATGATACGTGGCCAGCTCAATGTTGTAGGCCAGCCCCTTTTTATCGTCTAGAAAATGCTCGAACGCCACACGAGTATTGATGATGTCGCCCACGTAGGTGGTTTGGCCTCCGTCGCTGCCGGGTGCCGCATAGGTGTAATACACGCCGCCGCTCAGGCGATACGGCTTCTCATTCTTTCGAAAGGTCAGCCCTTCCGTAATGCCCAGTTCTCCGAATCGGGTGGCGGGCAGGCGCCCCAGCGGGGCAAAGCCTCCGGGCGGCCGCTCTGTGCCGGCCCAACGGCTGGTGGGAAGAATAATCTGATTATAGAGCGTGATAGAGGGGCGCGTACTATCGGGATCTTGCACGATGGGCCGATACTTGATGACCAATGAGAGGTCGCCGAGGCCCGAGTCCGTGGTCATGGGGCCACCCCGTCCCTTATTGAATCCTTCCGAGTCTTGCGCCCAGAAGGTATTCCAGGAGGTGGCGGCGCCGAATTCCACATGGTCTGTGATTCCGTAGGTGACGGTCACGAGTGGTGCGACGGAGTAGAGGTGCGTCGGGCCGTTTTTCGCATCGACCGGCGTCGTGAGACGGTTGCCGTAACTCTTTTCGGAAATTTGGGAAAACAAGAATGGACGGACGGAGAGCTGGCCTTGAGGATGGATGTCTACGGATTGAAGGAGCAGGGGCCCCTCGGAAAATGGATTCCAGCTCTTTCTGTACTTGGCGATCTCTTCTGCCGAGGGGGTCCAATCGAATGCTAGAGACTGAAGTGGCCAGGCAGGGATATGGAGGATGAACGTTAGAAAAATCCCTTGAAGAAGTGCGCGATGGCGTTCGAGTAACCACATAGTTTAATTCCGATCTAAATTATGAAGTAATAATATTAAATGTTTAATCATTTTGTCAACATAAATATTATTGCAATTATTCATATAGTTACAGTGAAATAATAGTGCATTCATATTCAATACTCATGAGATTGCACGCAGTGATTGTCAGGCTGGCTGTGTAGGGCTGTGTCAATGGAGAGGTGGAAGGCGAGGCTATCGAAAACCAATTTTACAGGAAGGGCATCGCGTCGGGTTTAAGCCAGGCCAGTATTTCCCTATTGGCCGGCTGTTACAGTTGGGACAACGGTATGTCGTGTAAGCAATGAAGAGGGTCACAAGGAATGCCATGAAGCAGATCGTCAGTCGATCGCGAACGCTCATCTCCCATGGAGCTTGCAGTGGCGCCAGAGATATCTTCCACATGTGGTAGACGAGGAGCGCCAGGAAAACGACGACGGCGGCAAGCACCATAGCCTGCCGTTTCCGGAAGCGAGTGATGATGACCCGAGAATATATCCCGTGAGGGATCGGCATGAAGTGTCAACTCATCTCACGCGCTACAGCATGCGCAGTAGGCTGATCCGGATGGCGATGCAGGTTGCAGAGCATATTGAGTGCGACGCATGATTTGAAGAGATGCAACCGTAGTATATGAAAAGCTTGGCATGCTCGGGAAATCGGAGCAATTTGGCTACGATATTTGCCGGAACTGGATCCGGGCGGAATGGCGTAGATCCTTCCGCTCACACCGGTGGAAAGGTGAGCGGCTGAGCAAGCATGACATAGTGGCGGTGGGGGTATCGAACCCACTTCGTTGCCGGCTCAACCTTGGTGCATGTTGCGCGAGATCCCACAAAGGGTGCGCACCCCCTTCGAATTCCCTGGTCGTGGGTTGGGTACAGCCATGTGGTGGAAGTGTCTGGGGCAAGCGATGGGTAGGATGGTGGCGGTGGAGGGTATCGAACCCCCGACCCGCGGCTTATGAGTCCGCTGCTCTACCAACTGAGCTACACCGCCACGTCATTGATTTCTAAGGGGCTTTGGTCTTGTCAGCCGAGCGCTCCGACCCCGAACTGTTCACCAAATGTTCACCGTGACCGTGCTTCCGGTCGTGGTGTTCCTGGAGCCTGCGCCCGGCTTCAATGAGGTCAGATCTCTTCACGATGTGGTACCGACGGTAGACGGAATCGGTCTTGTGACCACTGATTGCCATCGCGACCTTTCTTGGCACCCCGGCATCCTCCATGTTACTGACTGCTGTTCGACGGAAGTCGTGGATTAACGCCCCACGATAGCGCCGGTTTCCAACAAAACGCCCCTTAGGATTTTCAAATCGCCCGAGTCCAGCCTTGACGCAGGCGGTTCGCCATGAACTCTTGATGGAAGCCAGTTTTTTCCCGCTAAGGTGACAGACCCACCGGCAATCCGGATACAGGTCCGAAGTGTGCTTATACCATGCGGCGAGGACATCGTAAAGGTCCCCGCCCATCACAGCGACTCGTTCTTCTTCCGTCTTCGTAGTCTCTGACGCAAGCCGGATCTCGACGTTCCGCTTCTGATGATCGATGTATACCTGAGGCCATTCGAGATTCATGGTCTCACCTTCGCGCGTCCCCAGCCAATACTCAATCGTGACCGGGATGCGAGCGTGCGGCGGCAGCAAGGCTCTAACCTTCACAAATTCCTGCCACGAGCGGTAGCCAGAGCGCGGGGGTGACTCTTTCAATTTGGTCCACTGTGGGACCGAGGTCACGAGCGGCGGCTTCCCCGCAAGCCCCAAGCGGTACGCGCGAAGCAAGAAGGACATCCGTCTATTGACACGCGCCGGACTCAATCCGTTCTCGCGCCACTCGGTTGCCCAATTGCGAAGGTCCGTTGCACTCACTGTCTCGGCGAGCATATTCCCCGCGAAAGCGCTCCAGAAGGCATGAAGCTGTTCTGCATTCTTGAGGGACTTGTAGCTATTTGCCTTGTAATCAGAAACGACGAGCTGGGTCAGCTCTCTGACCTTGGTCTCCATTTGCTGCGGCCAGCCAAAGAGGCCCCCATAGAAGCGTTCGCGCAATGTCTGGAGCACACGGCCTGCTGTCTCCCGCGTGCCATGAATGACCTTGCGGATATTGGGCCGGCCACGGCCCTGGTGCCACTTAATAAGATACCGCTTCTCCCCGATGCGTGTGACCGTGCCGCCTCCCGATCTTTTCCCCATGGATCCCCTTCAACTGAGTTAGCTCGATCAGCTGGCCTTGGAATCAACTTGTCTTGGAACAGAACGTACTTTCTTGGCGCTGGCCGTTAACGGCGGCGGTGAATCATAGGTCCTTCGCTGGCGCTCTTCCCACTGCGCGACATCGCTCGGATGGATGCGCCACCGAGGACGGCGCCCTTTCCCTAGTCTGATTCCAGGTATTCCGTCGGGTTGACCCAGCACGTCGCTGTACAGGTAGTCCGGAGTGACCCGCAGGCGCTGCGCCAGTTGCTGTACGGTCATGTACTGGTCTTCGGCCTGCTGGGCATTCGAACTGGTCGTGGTGAGTGCTTCCCCTCGAAGTGATCGCATTTTCATATGACCTCTAACCTTTAGAGAGCCTGGAATGGAGTGTGTCAGTAGCCCCCCGGTAGTCGTTATGCCCGAACAGTAGACCTCTAGAGAGCCCACGCAGGAG